>NZ_CP069812.1:2401666-3002083 GCF_016894385.1 Cupriavidus oxalaticus | reverse complement strand
CAGCAGCCCAGCAGCGCGGCATTGCCGGCAAAGCAGCGCCCGGAGGCGATGCCGACCACCGGCACCTCGCCGCTCAGCTGCGCGAAGGCGGCAAACGAGGGCTGGTACAGGCCGGCCACGGTGGGGAAGTCGACATCGCCCGGACGGCCACCGCCGCCTTCGGCAAAGATCACCGTCGGCAGGCGGTTCTGCAGCGCCACCTCCAGGATGCGGTCGGTCTTCGTATGGTTGCGCTTGCCCTGCGTGCCGGCCAGCACGGTGGCGTCATAGGCCAGCACCGCGCAGCGCGCGCGCTCGGGCGCGAACAGGCTGCCATTGACCGCGCCGGTGCCGGTGATGAGGCCGTCGGCGGGGGTGTTGGCGATCAGGTCGGCTTCGCTGCGGCGGCTGGCCTGTGCCGCCACCGCCAGGCCGCCGTATTCGCGGAAGCTGCCGGCATCGCACAGGTCGTCGATGTTCTCGCGCGCGGTGCGCTGCCCGCGTGCGCGGCGTCGTGCCACCGCGTCGGGGCGGGCGGCGTCATAGAGGAAGGCGTGGCGGTCGAGCACGCGCTGCAGGTCGGCGCGGATGGCCGACGGATCGGTGCGTTCGGCCTCGCCTTCGGCATGGGCCCCGGCATCGGCCGGTTCCAGCACCAGCATGACCTGGCCCTCGGCCACCTGCGCGCCCGCATCGGTGCGCAGGTCGATCACGCGGCCGGCGCGCTCGGCCACGATGGCGTGCTCCATCTTCATCGCGTCGAGCACGGCGACGGTCTGGCCGGCCTTGACCAGTGCGTTCTCCGCCGCCAGTTCGATCACGCGCCCGGCCATCGGCGCGCGCACCGCGCACAGGCCTTCGCCCAGCTGTTCATCGAAGCTGGCCGTGCTGGCCGCGGCCGCCACGGTGGCGGGAGCGCCGCCCGACAGCGCTTGCCGGGCCGCGTCCTGCGCGGCAATCTGCGCCGCACGCTCCAGCAACGCCGGCAGCGCCGCTTCCAGGTAGCGGGTGTGCAGCTGCTGGCTGGCGAAGTCTTCGCGTTCCGCGAGTGCGCGCAGCAGGTCCAGGTTGGTATCGATGCCGGCGATATTGAATTCCGCCAGCGCGCGCTGCAGCCGCCGCACCGCGTCGCCGAACCGGTCGCTGGCCGAGGTCACGATCAGCTTGGCCAGCAGCGTGTCGTAGTGCGGCGAAGGCGCATAGCCGGTATAGCCGTGCGTGTCGACGCGCACGTCGGGGCCGCAGGGCGGATCGAATCGTTCCAACCGCCCCTGCGCCGGCCGTGCCAGCCCTTGCGCGTCGGTGGATTCTGCATTGACCCGTACCTGGATGGCATAGCCGCGCACGCGTGGCGGCTGCTGCGGATCGAGGCCGGTCTCGGCCAGGCTGTGGCCTTGTGCCAGTCCCAGTTGCACGGCGACCAGGTCGACACCGGTCACCTGTTCGGTCACGGTGTGCTCGACCTGCAGGCGCGGATTGGCTTCGATAAAGACAAAGGGCAGCGCGGCGCCGTCTTGGCGGGTGCCATGCTCGGGCTCTTCGACCAGGAACTCGAACGTGCCCAGGCTGCGGTAGCGCGCCTCGCGCGCCAGCTTGCAGGCAGCCTCGACGATGCGCCGGCGCAGCGCCGGGTCCAGTGCCGGGCTGGGCGCGATCTCGACCACCTTCTGGAAGCGGCGCTGCAGCGTGCAGTCGCGCTCGCCCAGCGCGATCACGCTGTGGCCGTCGCCGGCGATCTGCACTTCGATATGGCGCGCGCGTGCGACCAGCCGTTCGGCATAGATCGCATCGACGCCGAACGCCGAGCGCGCCTCGGAGCGGCAGCGCGCATAGGCTTCGGGCAGCGCCTCGCGCTCGCGCACCACGCGCATGCCACGCCCGCCGCCGCCGCCCACGGCCTTGAGCACGATGCCGGCGCCGTCCTGCTCGTCGAAGAAGGCGGTGACCGCTTCCAGGCTGGCGCCGCCCGTGGTGGCGGGCATCACCGGCACGCCACAGCGCGCAGCCAGCGCCAGCGCGCGGCCTTTGTCGCCGAACAGCGCGAGCTGCTCGGGCTGCGGCCCGACGAAGATGATTTCCGCCGCAGCGCAGGCGCTGGCAAAGTCCGCGCGTTCGCTGAGAAAGCCGTAGCCGGGGTGGATGGCGTCGCAGCCGGTGTCGCGCGCGGCGGCGAGGATGGCGGGAATGTCGAGGTAGGCGGCGGCGCCCTGGCCCGGCAGCGCGACGGCTTCGTCGGCGAGCAGCCGATGCCGGCTGGCGTGATCGTCGGCCGCATAGACGGCCACGGTGGCGATGCCAAGGTCCCGGGCGGCGCGCTGCACGCGCAACGCGATCTCGCCGCGGTTGGCGATCAGGAGCTTCTTCACAGGTGTCCCCTTCCGTGCGAAGCGGCTTCACGCAGCCAGTGTTGCGCGGCGCGCTTCTGTCTGTTGGTTTGTGATTCTGCGCAGCAAAATCTACGCGGCGGGCCCAAGTGCTTCAAGCGCGATGCGCCGGAACCATGTATGACATGCCGCGCGTGCATGACCGGGCCGCGCGCATGGAAGGCGCGAAGGGAGTAATGCCGTTCAGTTAAGGGATCAATCACTACTGTCATTCCCGCGCAGGCGGGAATCCAGCGTCTTAAAGCCCCCGATGGGGGACAAAAAGCCACTGGGTTCCCGCCTGCGCGGGAACGACGGCGGTTAACTGAACGGCATTAGCGCGGAGGGAGTGGTTTTGCGAGGGGGATTTTTGTCGCTGCCGGATGGTAGCGACCGGAGGGGGACGCGAAGCCGCGCTCCCGTGGGCGGGAGCGCGGCGCGCAGGTACTGCGCTTAGCGGATGCGCATGCCCGGCACGGCGCCGCTGTGCGGCTCCAGGATGTACAGGCCCGGCGCGGCCTTTTCGTCAGCCGCCGATGCCGCCAGCACCATGCCCTCGGACATGCCGAACTTCATCTTGCGCGGTGCCAGGTTGGCCACCACCACGGTCAGCTTGCCGACCAGCTGCTCCGGCGTGTAGGCCGACTGGATGCCCGAGAACACATTGCGGGTCTTGCCTTCGCCCAGGTCCAGCGTCAGCTGCAGCAGCTTGTTGGAGCCTTCGACCTTCTGGCATTCCACAATCCTTGCCACGCGCAGGTCTACCTTGGCGAAATCGTCGATGGAGATGGTCTCGGCCACCGGCTCGATCGACGGTGCCGCGGCGGCGGGCGCCGCCGTCGCCTGCAGCGACTCGCGGTTGGCCGCCAGCAGCGCATCGACCTGCCTGGCATCGACGCGCGTCATCAGGTGCTGGTAGGCCTGCACCGGGCTGGCCGCGGACAGCTGCTTGTCGATCGCGCGCCAGTCGAGCGGCTCGACGTTCAGGAAGCGCTCGACGCCGGCGGCCACGTTCGGCACCACCGGCTTCAGGTACACCGTCAGCAGGCGGAAGGCTTCCAGCGACACCGAGCAGGCGGCATGCAGCGCGGCGCGCTTGCTTTCGTCCTTGGCCAGTTCCCACGGCTTCTCGGTGTCGACGAAGGCGTTGACCGTGTCGGTCAGCTCCATCACCTGGCGCAGCGCCTTGCTGTACTCGCGCGCTTCATACAGCTGCGCGATCTGCGGCGCGGCCTGGCGCAGCTGTTCCAGCAGCGGGTGCGCCAGCGCGGCCTCGTCGACCTTGCCTTCGAAGCGCTTGACCAGGAAGCCCGCCGCGCGGCTGGCGATATTGACGTACTTGCCGATCAGGTCGCTGTTGACGCGGGCGATGAAGTCGTCCAGGTTCAGGTCCAGGTCTTCCATGCTCGCGTTGAGCTTGGCGGCGAAGTAGTAGCGCAGCCATTCGGGGTTCATGCCGGTGTCGATGTAGCTCTGCGCGGTGATGAAGGTGCCGCGCGACTTGCTCATCTTGGCGCCGTCCACGGTCAGGAAGCCGTGCGCGAACACGTTGGTCGGGGTGCGGTAGCCCGAGAAGCGCAGCATCGCCGGCCAGAACAGCGTGTGGAAGTAGAGGATGTCCTTGCCGATGAAGTGGTACTGCTCGGCGGTCGAGTGCGGGCCGACCCAGGCGTCGAAGTCGATGCCGCGCTGCTGCGCCAGGTTCCTGAAGCTGGCGTAGTAGCCGATCGGGGCGTCCAGCCACACATAGAAATACTTGCCAGGCGCGCCGGGGATCTCGAAGCCGAAGTAGGGCGCATCGCGCGAGATGTCCCAGTCGGACAGCGTCGAGGCCTCGCCCTCGCCGCCCAGCCATTCCTGCATCTTGTTGGCGGCCTCGGGCTGCGCCAGGTCGGCCACCCATTCGCGCAGGAAGGTCTCGCAGCGCGGGTCGGACAGCTTGAAGAAGAAGTGCGTCGACGACTTGCGCACCGGCGTGGCGCCCGACACCACCGAGTACGGGTTCTTCAGGTCGGTCGGCACGTACGTAGTGCCGCAGACTTCACACGAGTCGCCGTACTGGTCCTTGGCGCCGCACTTCGGGCATTCGCCCTTGATGAAGCGGTCCGGCAGGAACATGTTCTTGACCGGGTCGAAGAACTGCTCGACATCGCGCTCGGCGATCAGGTCCTCGGCCTTGAGGGCCAGGTAGATCTTCTCGCACAGCTCGCGGTTTTCTTCCGCGTCGGTGCTGTAGTAGTTGTCGAACGATACCAGGAAGCTGTCGAAATCGCGCTTGTGCTCGGTCCAGACGCGGTCGATCAGCTGCTTCGGGGTGATGCCTTCCTTCTCGGCGCGCAGCATCACCGGGGTGCCGTGCGTGTCGTCGGCGCCGACGTAGTAGACCTCGTTGCCCATCATGCGCTGGAAACGCACCCAGATATCGGTCTGGATGTATTCCACCAGGTGGCCGATATGGATCTGGCCGTTGGCGTAAGGCAGGGCGGATGTGACGAGGATGCGACGTGCGGTCATAGACGAAGAGCCGGTCAGGAGCGGGGGATATCAGTGGCGACGGCGCTGCGCGCGGGGCGGGCGCGTGCCGGGGAGGGGCTATTTTAGCAACGTAGTGCCGTGGGTGCGCCGGTTCCGCATGGCGGAATTCTCTGAAACGGCGCGGGGCGATTCGCTGCAAGCGGCCAAAAAAAAGCGCCGGTCAGTGCCGGCGCAGCTTTCCACAACGGAAAAGGAGGAGAAATCAGGCACCGCCCGGGAGGTCAGCCACCCATCGCGAGCCAGCAACGGTGGCAAGCGGTACCTGTTTCTATGACTAGGTCATCCCTGAATTGGTTTCAAAAAAATTTCGACGCGGCGATTTTGTTGCCGGCCGGCCTCTGTGGCGTTGTCCGCCACGGGCTGGGACTGGCCCCGGCCCTCGGCCGTCAGGCGGTTCCGGGAGACGCCGCGGTCACCCAGGTAGCTCGCCACGCTCTGGGCGCGGCGTTGCGACAGCTGCATGTTGTAGTTGGGATTGCCGGTGCTGTCGGTATGGCCCACGACATTGGCGCTGACTTCCTGGTGCTGGCCCAGCGTCTGGGCGACCTGGTCGAGCACCGAGCGGAACGACGGCTTGATGCTGGCGCTGTCGGTATCGAAGGTCACCTGGCTGGGGATGTTCACCTTCAGCGAGCCGTCCGGCTGCTCGGTGATCTGGGTGCCGGTGCCGGCGGTGTCCTTGTTCAGCTTGCCGCGGATGGCATTCCAGTTGTAGCCGGTCGCACCGCCGACGGCACCGCCCACGGCCGCGCCGACCAGCGTGCCGGTGGTATTGCCGCCGATCAGGTTGCCAAGCCCCGCGCCCACTGCGGCGCCTACGCCGGTACCGACCGCCGTATGGGTCTGCTGTTCGGTGGCGCAACCCGCGGCCAGCAGGGTGGCGGCGGCGAGCGAGGCAGTGACGAGCTTGATCTTCATGCTTTCTCCTTCTGATGATCCCGTAAATGTTCGTGGTACCGCATGCGGATGGTAACCCCATGGCGATACCGCAGATAACCCTTTGTACGCGTGGGCGGCAGCGCGGCAGGCGCGGTGGCCGGTGCCGGGTGCCCTGCGCCCAACCGCACTACAATATGGATATGGCGGCGCGCGCACAAGTGCAAGGTTGTGAGATTTGTAAATGTCTGTAATCCCACACCTCGGACAAGGCCTTGCCGCGCGTTACCGGCAATTGCCGGCAATCTATGGCCGGAGTCGATGGCCGGAGTCGATGGCCGGAGCTTCATACTTTGATACATTAGGTGCCGGGTTCATCCTGCGCCGGCCCCCCGGGCCATCCCCACATTGAGAAAACCAAGCGGAGTTTGTCTTGAGCGTCAGCACTGAGCAGGTCACCGAAGCCCTGCGCACCGTCATCGACCCCAACACGGGCAAGGACCTGGTGTCCACGCGCTCGGCCCGGAACATCCGGGTCGACGGTGGCGAGGTTTCGCTGGAAATCGAACTCGGCTATCCGGCCAGGAGCCAGCTGGACCCGATCCGCAAGCTGGTGGTTGCTGCGGTGCGGCAAGTGCCGGGCGTCACCAATGTCAGCGTGGCCGTGACCATGAAGATCGTCGCCCACGCGGTGCAGCGGGGCGTCAAGCTGCTGCCGGGCGTGAAGAACGTGATTGCCGTCGCCTCGGGCAAGGGCGGCGTCGGCAAGTCGACCACCGCCGTCAACCTCGCGCTGGCGCTGGCCGCCGAGGGCGCGCGCGTGGGCATGCTCGATGCCGATATCTACGGCCCCAGCCTGCCGATGATGCTCGGCATCGACGGCCGCCCCGAATCCGCCGACGGCCAGACCATGGAGCCGCTGGAGGGCCACGGCGTGCAGGCCAACTCGATCGGCTTCCTGATCGAGCAGGACAACCCGATGGTGTGGCGCGGGCCGATGGTCACCTCGGCGCTGGAGCAGCTGCTGCGTCAGACCAACTGGCACGACCTCGACTACCTGATCGTCGACATGCCCCCCGGCACCGGCGATGTCCAGCTGACGCTGTCGCAGAAGGTGCCGGTCACCGGCGCGGTGATCGTGACCACGCCGCAGGACATCGCGCTGCTCGACGCCAAGAAGGGCCTGAAGATGTTCGAGAAGGTGGGCATCCCCATCCTCGGCATCGTCGAGAACATGGCGGTGTACTGCTGCCCGAACTGCGGCCACGTCGAGCATATCTTCGGCCAGGGCGGCGGCGAGAAGATGTGTGCCGACTATGGCGTGGAGCTGCTGGGCAGCCTGCCGCTGAACCTGCAGATCCGCGAGCAGGCCGATTCGGGCCGCCCCACCGTGGTGGCCGAGCCGGACAGCCCCGTGGCCGAGCTGTACCGAGGCATCGCGCGCAAGGTGGCGATCAAGGTCGCCGACAAGGCGCGCGACATGACCAGCAAGTTCCCGAGCATCGTCGTGCAGAACACCTGAGCGCGCGGCTTGCCGCGCCAGTGAGCCATGGAAGCCGAAATTACGCCCGTGCCGCAGCCGCCGCCACCCGGCGCCCGTCCCGCCGTCACCATGGCCGTGGTGATGCGCAAGGTCGCGCTGGCCAGCCGCTGGCAGCCATGGAAATGGCAACTCGACGCGGTGCTGCCGGACCTGGGCGAGTTCGGCACGCACCCGGCCTGCCTGGAACACGATGAACACGGCGCGCGCTGGCTGTATCCCGGCTTCGAGGTCGAGCTGTTCCGCGACCAGGGCGAGGGCTACTACCTGAACCTGACCTCGACCACGCCATGCTGGTTCGTGCTGTGGCGCATGCCCGAGGACGAGGACGGCGGCGGCACCGGTGAAGACGCCCACCCGGTGCCGATGACGGTCACGCTGTCGTATAACGAAGCCGGCCGCTGGCTCGACGCCGGCGAAACCGTCGAGAACGTGCCGCTGGCGCCGGAGCAGCGCGACTGGCTGCAGGCCTACGTCAGCGAGCATTACCGGCCCGAGCCCAAGCAGCGGCGCCGGCCCGAATCCTTCAAGGCGCCGCAGGACCGCGCGCGCTACTGATCCCACTGTTCGAACACGCCGATGAGCGATTCGTCCTTCCTGTCACGCTGGTCGCGCCGCAAGGCCGCGGTGCGGGAGGGCGTGGCCGTGCCCGCGGAGCCGCTGCAGCCGGCCGAGGCGCCACCGTTGCCCGTGCCACCGGAGGCCGCGGCCGCCGTGACCGAGGCCGAGCCGGAAGTCCCGCCGCCGACTCTCGCGGACGTGGCCGCGCTGCGCCCCGGCGACAACATCGCCCGCTTCGTCGCGCGCGGCGTCGATGAATCGGTCAAGCGCGCCGCGCTCAAGACCTTGTTTGCCGATCCGCACTTCAATGTGATGGATGGCCTCGATACCTACATCGACGACTACAGCAAGCCCGCCCCGATCCCGCCCGAGATCCTGCGCCAGTTGCGCCAGGCCAGGTCGCTGGGGCTGTTCGAGCCGACCGACGAGGAGCGCGCGGCAGCCCAGGCCGCCGCGCAACCGGACGCACAAGCCGACGCACAAGCCGACGCACAAGCCGACGCACAAGCCGACGCACAAGCTGGCGATGTACAGCCGGCGGCGCCCGCCGTGGCAGGCGAGCCGGCCGATGCTACGGACATACCCGCAGCCGCCGAAACGCCGCCGGCGGTGGCCAGTCAAAACGCAGAGCAGGGCCCGCAAGACCCGCATAAGTGCGCATAGCCCGACCGGGCAGCGCAGCCTAGAATAGGCATCCCCACAATCCGCCGGGCCGCAGATCCTCGCAAGAAGGACGTCCGGACCGGTCAGCCCGCATTCGCCATGCCGACGCTGATCTGCAATTGCAACGACACCATGCCGCTTGACGGGGCGGCGCTGTCGGGAGCCCAGGACCCGCAACAAGGTCCGCAACAAGGCCCCCTCAAGGTCCATCGCCTGCTGTGCCGGCGCGAGATCGGCGCCTTCACCGCCGCGCTGGACGGCACCGACGATGTCATCGTGGCCTGCACGCAGGAGCGCGCGCTGTTTACCGAAGTCGCCGCGCAGACCGCCCAGGGCCAGGATGGCCGCCCGGTGGTGACCGCGCCGGTCCGCTTCGTCAATATCCGCGAGACCGGCGGCTGGTCGCAGGGGGCGCGGCGCGATCCGCGGACCGCCAACGCCAAGATCGCCGCGCTGCTGGCGGTGGCCGCCTTGCCCGAGCCCGATCCGGTGCCCGTGGTCGACTACCGCTCCGACGGCACGGTGCTGGTGCTGGGCCCAGCGCAGCGCGCGCTGCCCTGGGCCGAGCGTCTCGCTGCCATGCAGTTCGAGGTCACGGTACTGCTGACGGGCAGCGCACCGGGCGAGGGCGCTGCCGCGCAGCCGGCCGAGCGCGCCTGGCCAGTCCACAGCGGCCGGCTGGCTGCGCTCAGCGGCTGGCTCGGCGCCTTCGAGGCCAGCTGGGAAACCGGCGCGGGGCGCAGCAACCCGATCGACCTGGACCTGTGCACCCGCTGCAACGCCTGCATCGATGCCTGTCCCGAAAATGCGATCGATTTCAGCTACCAGGTGGACCTGTCGCGCTGCCGCTCGCACCGCGACTGCGTGCGCGCCTGCGGTGCGGCCGCGGCCATCGACTTCGACCGGCCGCAGGGCACCATGCAGGGCCGCTTCGACCTGGTCTTCGACCTGTGCGACCAGCCCGCCTTCACCATGCACCAGCCGCCGCAAGGCTACCTGCACGCCGGCGCCGACCCGGCGCGGCAGCAAGCGCTGGCGCTGACGCTGGCGGGCCTGGTAGGCGAGTTCGAGAAGCCGAAATTCTTCCGCTACAAGGACAGCCTGTGCGCGCATGGCCGCAACCAGACCACCGGCTGCACGGCTTGTATCGACATTTGCTCGACCCGGGCGATCCAGTCGCGCTGGCACGACGGCAAGGGCCGCATCGAGGTCACGCCCAACCTCTGCATGGGCTGCGGGGCCTGCACCACGGTGTGCCCCAGCGGCGCCATCAGCTACGGCTATCCCGGCCCGGAGACGACCGGCACGCGGCTGCGCACGCTGCTGGCGGCCTACCGGCAGGGCGGTGCGCGCGACC
This sequence comes from Cupriavidus oxalaticus, assembly GCF_016894385.1. NCBI lineage: Bacteria > Pseudomonadati > Pseudomonadota > Betaproteobacteria > Burkholderiales > Burkholderiaceae > Cupriavidus > Cupriavidus oxalaticus. Next base: position 2,992,209 of record NZ_CP069812.1, on the reverse strand, counting down.
CGCTCGTGCTGCTGCACGGCGAGGAATATGGCACGCCCGCCTTGCTGGCGCTGGGCCGCGCCGCGCGCGCGGGCCGTGCCGCCGGCGTGCCTGCCAATGTGATGCCGCTGTCGCTGTTCCACCCGGCCGCGGCCGGGCTGGAGCTGTGGCTGGCCGCGCTGTGCTGGGGCGCCAGCCGCGTGGCGGTGCTGCTGACCGGCGACGAGGCGCCGCAATACCGCACCGCGCTGCGCGAGCAGATGGAAGTCGGCCGCGCATTGCTGGCGGGGCTGGGTTATGACGCCGAAGTGCTGTCGCTGGTCGAGGCGACCGATACACCGGCACTGGATGCCGGCCTGTCCGCGCTGCGCCCGGGCCGCAACGCGCTGCCGCCGGCGGCGTTCGGCGCCGTTGCGCCCAAGCGCGAGATGCTGGACTTCGTGCTCGATCACCTGGTGCGCCACGCGCCGGTGCCCGCCGATATCGTGCCGCTGCCCGCGGCCGCGCCGATCGGCGCGATTGCCGTCGATACCGGCAAGTGCACCTTGTGCATGGCGTGCGTCGGCGCCTGCCCGTCGCAGGCCCTGCGCGACAACCCCGAGCGCCCGGTGCTCAGCCTGATCGAGCGCAACTGCGTGCAGTGCGGCCTGTGCGAGAAGACCTGCCCGGAAGATGCGATCACGCTGGTGCCGCGCCTGCTGGCGGGCGATGCCGCGCGCCGCCCGGTCACGCTCAACGAGTCCCAGCCGTTCCATTGCGTGCGCTGCGCCAGGCCGTTCGGCACGGCGCAGATGGTGGAATCGATGCTGGTCCGGCTGGCCGGCCACCCGGCATTTTCCGGCGCCGCCGCCGAACGGCTGAAGATGTGCCCGGATTGCCGCGTGGTCGACATGATGGAGCACGAGAGCGGCCCCATGAGCGGCACCATGAGCGGCACTGTGAGCGGCACTGTGAGCGGCACCACGCTGCGCTGAGCCTCCATCGACACAATTCATCACGACATGACAGATTTCCAGCCGATCCAGCTCACCGCCGCACCACCCGCCGACGATGCCGAGGACACCGCCCGCGCCGACCTGTACGGCCTGCTGGCCACGCTGTTCTATCGCGCCCCCGATGCCGCGCTGCTGCACCACATCGCGGCCAACCGCGCTGTCGGCGAAGATGCCGATACGGTACTGGGCAAGGCGTGGAATGCGTTGTGCGACGCAGCATCGGAGACCACGGCGGCCGAGGCTGAGGAGGAATACCGGCAACTGTTCGTCGGCGTGGGCAGGCAGGACGTGTTCCTGTATGGCTCGTTCTACCTGACCGGCTTCCTCAACGAGCGCCCGCTGGTGGCGCTGCGCGAAGACCTTGCCCGCTATGGCCTGGCGCCCCATGAGGAAGTGAGCGAGACCGAAGACCACATCGCCACGCTGTGCGAGGTGATGCGCTTCCTGGTGGCCGGCGATGACCTGTCGGTGTCCAACCTCGGCGAGCAGCAGCGCTTCTACGCGCGGCACCTGCAGCCGTGGGTCGGGACATTGTGCGATGCAGTGACCGCGCACCCGCAGGCGCGCTTCTATCGCAGTGTCGCCGGATTGCTGGCCGCCTTTGCCAATGTCGAGGCGCTGGCGCTGGAGATGCACTGAGGGAAGCGAGGGCCGCTGGAAGTCAGGAAAAACCCTTGCATATCATGGTCTTTCCTGCAAGATGTTCCTAGAATATGCATAAGAACGCATAACGGCGAAAACCATCGGGCTTTGACAGCCGAGGAGCCCCCACATGAGAGAGAAGCCAACCCGGGTCGCGCGCCGCTCGTTTCTCGCGGGCGCTGGAGTGGTGGCTGCCGCAACGGGTGCGGCAGCGCTGACAGCACGTGGACCGGCGCTGCCGGACCAGGCCGCCGCTCTGCCGGAACCCGCCGACACCCCGTCGGACAGCAAGGGCTACCGGGTCTCGGAACACATTCGCAAGTACTACCGGACCACACTGGTGTAAATGCCAGGGCGGCGTGGTTCGCCGCGCCGCCTGCAACCGGACGGCTCTCGTCCGCATCTGAGGTGAGACATGATCTTGACCCGCAAGCGCGCGGCGCAGGGCGCATCCGCCCGCCTCGCTGACGGCCTCGCCAACCGGCACGACCCTGCCGGCCCGCAAGCCGGAACCGGACGCCTCTCACAGCGGCTCGCCGCAAGCCTGGCCGGCGCCATGCCGACCATGGACCGCCGCAGCTTCCTCAAACGCTCGGGCATCGGCGTCGGTGCCGGCCTGGCGGCGTCGCAGCTGACGCTGCTGCGCAAGGCCGATGCCGCCGACGACAAGAAGGGCGCCGCCGATGGCAAGAGCGGCATCGTCGTGCGCCGCACCGTGTGCGGCCACTGCTCGGTCGGCTGCGCGGTCGACGCGGTGGTGCAGAACGGCGTGTGGATCCGCCAGGAACCGGTGTTCGACTCGCCCCTCAACCTGGGCGCGCACTGCGCCAAGGGCGCCGCGCTGCGCGAGCACGGCCACGGCGAATACCGGCTGAAGTACCCGATGAAGCTGGTCAACGGCAAGTACCAGCGCATCGGCTGGGACCAGGCGCTGGACGAGATCACCGCGAAGATGAAGGAGATCCGCCAGCAGACCGGTCCTGACTCGCTGTTCTTCGTCGGCTCGTCCAAGCACAGCAATGAACAGTCCTACCTGCTGCGCAAATGGGTTTCGTTCTTCGGCACCAACAACACCGACCACCAGGCGCGCATCTGCCACTCGACCACCGTCGCGGGCGTGGCCAACACCTGGGGCTACGGTGCGATGACGAACTCGTACAACGACATGCAGAACTCGAAGGCTGCGTTGTACATCGGTTCGAACGCGGCCGAGGCGCACCCGGTATCGATGCTGCACATGCTGCATGCCAAGGAAAATGGCTGCAAGATGATCGTGGTCGATCCGCGCTTCACCCGCACCGCGGCCAAGGCGCATCACTATGTGCGCATCCGCTCGGGCACCGACATCGCCTTCCTGTTCGGCATGCTGTACCACATCTTCAAGAACGGCTGGGAAGACCAGAAGTACCTGAACGACCGCGTCTACGGCATGGACAAGGTCAAGGAAGAGGTGCTGGCCAAGTGGACGCCGGACAAGGTCGAGGAAGTGACCGGCGTGCCCGAGGCGCAGGTCTACCTGGTCGCCGAGATCATGGCCAAGAACCGCCCCAGCACGCTGGTGTGGTGCATGGGCCAGACCCAGCACACCATCGGCAACGCGATCGTGCGCGCGTCGTGCATCGTGCAGCTGGCGCTGGGCAATATCGGCGTGTCGGGCGGCGGCGCCAATATCTTCCGCGGCCATGACAACGTGCAGGGCGCCACCGATGTCGGGCCCAACCCCGACTCGCTGCCCGGCTACTACGGCCTGGCCACCGGCGCGTGGAAGCACTACGCGGCGGTGTGGGGCGTGGACTACGAATGGATCAAGAAGCAGTTCGCCTCGCAGACGATGATGGAGAAGTCCGGCACCACGGTGTCGCGCTGGATCGATATCGTCACCGAGAAGAACGAGCTGATCGACCAGGACAACAACGTGCGCGCCGTGTTCTTCTGGGGCCATGCGCCGAACTCGCAGACGCGCGGGCTGGAGATGAAGAAGGCGCTGGACAAGCTCGACCTGCTGGTGGTGGTCGATCCGTATCCGTCGGCGACCGCGGCCATGGCCAACATGCCGCCGGCGGAGGGCGACAAGGTCAACCCGAACCGCGCCGTGTACCTGCTGCCGGCATGCACGCAGTTCGAGACCTCGGGTTCCTGCACGGCATCGAACCGCTCGCTGCAATGGCGCGAGAAGGTGATCGAGCCGCTGTTCGAATCGATGCCCGACCATACGCTGATGCAGGCGTTCGCCGACAAGCTGGGCTTTGGCAAGGAGCTGTCGAAGAACTACAAGATGATCGAGGTCAAGCGCGCCGGCCGCACCTGGATGGAGCCGGAGCCGGAGTCGATCCTGCGCGAGATCAACGCCAGCAACTGGACCATCGGCTACACCGGCCAGTCGCCCGAGCGCCTGAAGTCGCATATGCGCAATATGCAGATGTTCGACGTCAAGACCCTGCGCTGCAAGCAAGGCAAGGATCCCATCACGGGCTACGACCTGACCGGCGACTACTTTGGCCTGCCGTGGCCGTGCTACGGCACGCCGGAGCTGAAGCACCCGGGCTCGCCCAACCTGTATGACACCAGCAAGCACGTGATGGACGGCGGCGGCAACTTCCGCGCCAACTTCGGCGTGGAACGCGACGGCGTCAACCTGCTGGCCGAGGACGGCTCGTATTCGGCGGGCGCGGAAATCACCACCGGGTATCCGGAATTCGACCACGTGCTGCTGAAGAAGCTGGGCTGGTGGGACGACCTGACCGACGCCGAGAAGGCCAAGGCCGAAGGCAAGAACTGGAAGACCGACCTGTCCGGCGGCATCCAGCGCGTGGTGCTGAAGAACCATGGCTGCCATCCGTTCGGCAACGCCAAGGCGCGCGCGGTGGTGTGGAACTTCCCGGACCCGATCCCGCAACACCGCGAGCCGCTGTATTCCACGCGCGCCGACATGGTCGCCAAGTACCCGACCCACGACGACAAGATGGCGTTCTGGCGGCTGCCGACGCTGTACAAGTCGGTGCAGCAGCGCAATATCGAGAACAAGGTCTACGAGAAGTTCCCGATCATCCTGACCTCCGGGCGGCTGGTCGAGTACGAGGGCGGCGGCGAGGAAACCCGCTCCAACCCGTGGCTGGCCGAGCTGCAGCAGGAGAACTTTGTCGAGATCAACCCGCGTGCGGCCTCCGATCGCGGCATCCGCAACGGCGACTTCTGCTGGGTCAGGACGCCGACCGGCGCCGCGCTGAAGGTGCGCGCGCTGGTGACCGAGCGGGTCGGGCCGGATACCGCCTTCGTCCCGTTCCACTTCTCGGGCTGGTGGCAGGGCAAGGACCTGAAGGACTACTACCCTCAGGGAGCGATGCCGGTGGTGCGGGGCGAGGCCGTCAACACCGCCACCACGTATGGCTATGACTCGGTGACGATGATGCAGGAGACCAAGACCACCGTTTGCCAGATCGAGCGGTTTGCATAAGCCACAGGACAGAGCAGAGGAACATCATGGCACGCATGAAATTCATCTGTGACGCCGAGCGCTGCATCGAGTGCAACAGCTGCGTCACGGCCTGCAAGAACGAGCACGAGGTGCCCTGGGGTGTGAACCGGCGCCGCGTGGTCACTGTCAACGACGGCATGGTCGGCGCCGAGAAGTCGATCTCGGTGGCCTGCATGCATTGCTCCGACGCGCCGTGCATGGCGGTGTGCCCGGTCGACTGCTTCTACCGCACCGACGACGGCGTGGTGCTGCACGACAAAGACGTCTGCATCGGCTGCGGCTACTGCTCGTACGCCTGCCCGTTCGGCGCGCCGCAGTTCCCGTCGACCGGCACCTTCGGCGTGCGCGGCAAGATGGACAAGTGCACCTTCTGCGCCGGCGGACCGGAGAAAAACGGCAGCGAGGCCGAGTTCGAGAAGTACGGGCGCAACCGGCTGGCCGAAGGCAAGCTGCCGTTGTGCGCGGAGATGTGCTCGACCAAGGCGCTGCTGGGCGGTGACGGCGATGTGATCGCCGATATCCTGCGCAACCGCGTGATCAAGCGCGGTACCGGCGGCGACGTGTTCGGCTGGGGCACGGCCTATGGCGTGCCCAAGGCGGCGCCGGGCGCACCCGCCGCGCCGGCGGGGCCCGCTGCGCCGGACGCCCCTGGCGCAGGCACTGCACCGGCGGCACCGGCCGCACCGGCCACATCCGCCATGCCCGGAGGCCAGACATCATGAGCCGCGCCTGCGCCATCACCCTGCTGACACTGTGCGGCGCGCTGCTGGCCGCGTGCGGCGAAAAGCCGCAGACCATCAACCAGTCGCACCGCAAGGCCGACGCCCAGGCCTACCAGGGCGCGCCCGACGACCCCTTCGTCGCCAAGGGCTGGACCGCGGGCGACAAGACCAGCTGGGATAACCAGATCCGCCAGCGCAACCAGTACCAGAACGAGTACAACCGCGTGCAATGAATGCGCCGCGGTGGGCAGGCGCCGCCATCCGCGCGCAGGCTCCCGATGACCTGAAGGAGGGCGTATGACGCCGTCGCACAATGCATGCCGCAGCGGGCCGGGCGCCGGATGGCGCCACTGGCTGGCGGCCGGCGCGCTGGCACTGATGGCCGTGGCCGGAAGCGCCGCCGCCCAGGCTCCCGCAGCGGGGCCGTCGACCGGCCCGGCCACCGCGTCGGGCAGCGCCGATGCCAACAACCCGGCCACGCACCCGGCCCAGCCGCTGGCCGGCATCGCATCGCAAAACATCTTCGACGTGCCGGCCCGCGACATCGCCGCCGAGGCGCGCTCGCAGCAGGAGCGCACCGTCACGCAGCCGGGCAACAACGCGCCGGTATGGCGCGAGGTCAATTCCGACCAGCGCCACTACAGCAGCCTGCCGGACAAGGAAGCCGGCGTGCTGATCCAGCGCACCGGCCAGAGCTGGCGCTTGTTCCGCAACGGCGTCATCACCGTCTGGGGCGGCTGGCTGCTGCTGGTGGTGCCGCTGGCCATCCTCGGCTTCTACCTGTGGCGCGGCACCATCCCGCTGCGCGAGCCGCGCACCGGCCGCATGATCGAACGCTTTACGCCGCTGGAGCGCATCGTCCACTGGACCATGGCGATCTCGTTCGTGGTGCTGGCGGTGTCGGGCATCGTCATGCTGCTCGGCAAGCATTTCCTGTTGCCGGTGATGGGGCACATGCTGTTCGGCTGGCTGAGCTATATCCTGAAGAACCTCCACAACGTGATCGGGCCGATCTTCACACTGTCGGTGATCGTCGCCTTCGTGGTGTTCGTGCGCGATAACCTGCCCAACCGCGACGACGTGCGCTGGGTCACCCGCCTGGGCGGGCTGGCGTCCGGCAAGCATGTGCCCAGCGGGCGCTTCAATGCCGGCGAGAAGATGTGGTTCTGGGTCGGCGTGTTTATCTTCGGCATCGTGCTGTCGGCCTCGGGCTGGGTGCTCGACATGATCGTGCCGGGCATGGACTACTACCGCGCGACCATGCAGATCGCCAACGTGATCCATGGCATTGCCGCCGTGCTGATGATCGCGATGGCGTGCGGCCATATCTACATGGGCACGGTCGGCATGGAAGGCGCCTACCGCGCCATGCGCGACGGCTGGGTCGACGAAGCGTGGGCGAAGGAGCACCACGAGCTCTGGTACGACGACATCCAGTCCGGCAAGATCCCCGCGCAGCGTTCGACCGGCCCGGACGCGGCCAGCGGAGTACAATCGCCCGCAAAGGCACCGTAACCGCGGCCCCGATGCACGCCTGGACGGCACGGGGCCCCTTCCAGCAGCCCTGAGCCTTCCTGTCATGACCCTGCGTCCCGAGCTTACCCAGGCAGCCGTTCCGCTGATCGAAGAGGTCGAAGTCGTTGACGAGCAGGGCCGCGTGCGCGCGGCCTACCTGCCGGGCGAGCGCCCGCTGACGGTCTACCTGGACAAGCGCGAGCTGGTCACGCTGATGACGCTGGGCGGGGCGCCCGAGCACCTCGTGCTGGGCTACCTGCGCAACCAGCGGCTGGTCGAGTCGATCGAGGACATCGCCGCGGTGCAGGTCGACTGGGAAACCGAATCCGCCGCCGTCACCACCCGCACCGGCGTCGACCGCATCGAGGAACGCACCGCGCGCCGCGTGGTGACCACCGGATGCGGGCAAGGCACGGTGTTCGGCTCGCTGCTGGATGAGGTCGACAGCATCCGCCTGCCGGTCGATACGATGCTCGACCAGGATACCCTGTACGGCATCATCGACACCATCCGGCTGCAGCAGTCGGTCTACAAGCAGGCCGGCTCGGTCCATGGCTGCGCGCTGTTCAAGGGGACCGAGCTGCTGATGTTCGTCGAGGACGTCGGCCGCCACAACGCGGTCGATGCCATCGCCGGGCGCATGTGGCTGGAAGACATGACCGGCGCCGACAAGATCTTCTACACCACCGGCCGCCTGACCTCCGAAATGGTCATCAAGGGCGCGCAGATGGGCATCCCGTTCCTGCTGTCGCGCTCGGGCGTGACGCAGATGGGGTACCAGATGGCCAGGCGGGTCAACCTGACGCTGTTCGCGCGCTGCACCGGCAAGCATTTCCTGCTCTACACGGGGCGCGAACGGTTCCGTCACCGGATTCCCGAAGACGCGGTCGCTTGATTGTGGCGCAGGCGGCACCTCCTGGCACGGCGACGGATGCGGCGTTGTCTCAACGGAACGCGGGCGGAATGGTTGTACAATGCGGCGCACTCCGAGCCAGTGTGTCTACCTCCCAACTATGAGCATCAAATCCGACAAATGGATCCGCCGCATGGCGGAGCAGCACGGCATGATCCAGCCGTTCGAGCCAGGCCAGGTCCGGGAGGCCGACGGGCGCAAGATCGTGTCGTACGGCACCTCGAGCTACGGCTACGACATCCGCTGCGCCAACGAATTCAAGATCTTCACCAATATCAACAGCACCATCGTCGACCCGAAGAACTTCGACGAAAAGTCCTTCGTGGACTTCAAGGGTGATGTCTGCATCATTCCGCCCAACTCCTTCGCGTTGGCGCGGACGGTCGAGTATTTCCGCATCCCGCGCAGCGTGCTGACCATCTGCCTGGGCAAGAGCACCTATGCGCGCTGCGGCATCATCGTCAACGTGACCCCGTTCGAGCCGGAATGGGAAGGCTATGTGACGCTGGAGTTTTCCAACACCACGCCGCTGCCCGCCAAGATCTACGCCGGCGAGGGCTGTGCCCAGGTGCTGTTCTTCGAGAGCGACGAAGTCTGCGAGACCTCGTATGCCGACCGGGGCGGCAAGTACCAGGGCCAGCACGGTGTCACACTGCCGAAGACCTGAGCGCATTACAATGCCGGCGTTTGCCGGAACGGCCGCTGCGCGATGACCGCGCGCAGCGCCAAGACCTGACGTGAGAGCCACATGCCGCCGTCGCAGGGAACCCCTGCGCGCCATGTGGCTCAAGTCCTTTATGTCCTGCTGCTTTCCATAAGGATGCCCGATGAAATTCCGCTTCCCCGTCATCATCATTGACGAAGACTTCCGCTCCGAGAACATCTCCGGCTCGGGTATCCGCGCGCTGGCAGAGGCGATCGAGAAAGAAGGCATGGAGGTCATGGGCCTGACCAGCTATGGCGACCTGACCTCGTTCGCCCAGCAGGCCAGCCGGGCATCGACCTTCATCGTCTCGATCGACGACGACGAGTTCGTGCGCGGCGACGACCAGGTGGAAGCCGCCGCCATCGAGAAGCTGCGCGCCTTCGTGACCGAGGTGCGCCGCCGCAACTCCGACCTGCCGATCTTCCTGTACGGCGAGACCCGCACTTCGCGCCATATCCCCAACGATATCCTGCGCGAGCTGCACGGCTTCATCCACATGTTCGAGGACACGCCGGAATTCGTGGCGCGCCACATCATCCGCGAAGCCAAGGCCTATCTGGACACGCTGGCGCCGCCGTTCTTCAAGGCGCTGATCCACTATGCGCAGGACAGCTCGTATTCGTGGCACTGCCCGGGCCACTCGGGCGGCGTGGCATTCCTGAAGAGCCCGGTGGGCCAGGTGTTCCACCAGTTCTTCGGCGAGAACATGCTGCGCGCCGACGTCTGCAACGCGGTGGACGAGCTGGGCCAGCTGCTGGACCACACCGGCCCGGTGGCCGCGTCCGAGCGCAATGCCGCGCGCATCTTCAACTCGGACCACATGTTCTTCGTCACCAACGGCACCTCGACGTCGAACAAGATGGTGTGGCACGCCAACGTGGCGCCGGGCGATATCGTGGTGGTGGACCGCAACTGCCACAAGTCGATCCTGCACGCGATCATGATGACGGGCGCAATTCCCGTGTTCCTGATGCCGACGCGCAACCACTACGGCATCATCGGTCCGATCCCCAAGAGCGAGTTCGATCCGGAAACGATCAGGCGCAAGATCGCCGCGCACCCGTTCGCCAGCAAGGCCAGGAACCAGAAGCCGCGCATCCTGACGATCACGCAGGGCACCTACGACGGCGTGCTGTACAACGCCGAGCAGATCAAGGAAATGCTGGCCGCGGAGATCGACACGCTGCATTTCGACGAAGCCTGGCTGCCGCACGCGGCGTTCCACGACTTCTACCGCAACATGCACGCGATCGGCAAGGATCGCCCGCGCAGCAAGGACGCGCTGGTGTTCGCCACGCAGTCCACGCACAAGCTGCTGGCCGGCCTGTCGCAGGCCTCGCAGATCCTCGTGCAAGACTCCGAGACGCGCAAGCTGGACCGCTACCGCTTCAACGAGGCGTACCTGATGCACACCTCGACCAGCCCGCAGTACTCGATCATCGCCTCGTGCGATGTGGCGGCGGCGATGATGGAAGCCCCGGGCGGCACCGCGCTGGTGGAAGAGAGCATCCAGGAGGCGATGGACTTCCGCCGCGCCATGCGCAAGGTCGAGGGCGAGTACGACGCCGGCCATAACGGCGACTGGTGGTTCAAGGTGTGGGGCCCGGACGCGCTGATCGAAGATGGCATCGGCGATCGCGAGGCGTGGATGCTCAAGGCCAACGAGCGCTGGCACGGCTTCGGCGACCTGGCCGACGGCTTCAACCTGCTCGACCCGATCAAGGCCACCCTCATCACCCCGGGCCTGGACGTGGATGGCGAATTCAGCGAGCGCGGCATCCCGGCGGCGATCGTCACCAAGTACCTGGCCGAGCACGGCATCATCATCGAGAAGACGGGCCTGTACTCGTTCTTCATCATGTTCACCATCGGCATCACCAAGGGCCGCTGGAACTCGCTGGTGACCGAGCTGCAGCAGTTCAAGGACGACTACGACCAGAACCAGCCGCTGTGGCGCGTGCTGCCGGAGTTCGTCGGCAAGTATCCGCAGTACGAGCGCATGGGCCTGCGTGACCTGTGCGATGCGATCCACAGCGTGTACAAGGCCAACGACGTGGCGCGCGTGACCACCGAGATGTACCTGTCGGACATGGAACCGGCGATGAAGCCGTCGGATGCGTGGGCGATGATGGCGCACCGCGAGATCGAGCGCGTGCCGGTCGACGACCTCGAAGGCCGCGTCACCGCGATCTTGCTGACGCCGTACCCGCCGGGCATCCCGCTGCTGATCCCGGGCGAGCGCTTCAACCGCACCATCGTGCAGTACCTGAAGTTCGCGCGGGAGTTCAACAAGCTGTTCCCGGGATTCGAGACCGATATCCACGGGCTGGTGGAGGACGAGGTGGACGGCAAGAAGGCTTACTTCGTCGACTGCGTGAAGCAGGGTGCGTGAGTGGGTGGATTGCGTTGGAAATGGCAGGGGGCTTCGCTTTGCGGAGCCTTTTTCCTGCCGACGCCCTCCGCAATACAGCGGGTTTGCTCCCCTCTCCCGCTCGCGGGAGAGGGAGCACCCACTCGGTCCTGTGTGACTCGGTGACTCGGCCCGGCTCAGCCAAACGGATTCAGCAACTCCACCCCCGTCCCGTTGAAGTCCCCCACATTCCGCGTGACAATCGTCAGGTCATGGATCAGCGCCGTCGCGGCAATGAACTTGTCCAGCGCTTGCTCCGGGCGCGGCACGCGTAGCCGCCCCCATATCTGGGCAACATCGGCATCGACCGGCAACACATGCCGGCCGAAATCCTGCAGTACGGCCGTCAGCCATTGCTCCAGCGCCTGGGCCTGCGCCGAGTCGCCGCGATGGCGGATCAGCGCGATGCCGCGCCGCAGCTCACCCACGGTCAGCGCGGACAGGTAGAGCGTCGAGCCCTCCCGCGCCGCCTGCCGGAAGAACGCGCGCACGCCCGGATTGGCGCGTTCTCGCTTGCGCGCCTCGCTGATGACATTGGTATCAATCAAATACACGCGGCGCCTCAACAGAATCCTGACCACGTCGGAAATCGGCATCCTCGCCGACGTCTGGCATGCTGGACAGCACTTCGGCAAAACTGCGCCGTCGCGTGCCGCCCAGTGCCAAAGCCAGGATGGCCCTGTGCTCGGCCTCGGCGCTGCGGCCATTGGCGGCGGCCTGCTCGCGCAGGCGCTGGACCAGGGATTCATCGATGCCACGAACAAGCAGGGTTGCCATCTTGCGCTCCTCATCACCGGATGCGCCGATGCTAGCATTGATAGCGTCGTGCCGCTCGATCGGTAACGATTGACGGCGTGGCCGGCTGGCGGCGGGGGTGTGGAGAGGCGATGGTGTCCATGGGGATGGCTCCCGGGCAGATGTGATGAAGGTGAAGGCAGTCTGCGCCATGCCCGCAGGGCGATCGATAAGCCGATTCGCAATTCTCGTTACCATGAAAAAAGCCCCGCGTCGGAGCGGGGCTTCGGGACTTGCCGGGCAGGCCGTCAGTTCTTCTTCTCGAACTCGAACTGCGGCACGGACGGTTCGCTGTCCGCGGGGGCGCCAGGCAGCTCCAGCGTGCCGCTGCCGCCGGGCTCGGCGCCCGGTGCCGGCACCGACAGCGTCGGCGCTGCCGGCCTGGGTGCGCTTTGTTCCAGGTCGATGCTCAGGTCGCGCGTGATGCTGCGGTCCTGGGGCTTGTGGCCGCCGGTGCTGACCAGCCCCGGGAAGACGATGATCAGCGTCACCATGATCAGCTGTATGACCACAAACGGCACCGCGCCCCAGTAGATGTCCGACGTCTTCACCTCGCGCGGCGCCACCGAGCGCAGGTAGAACAGCGAGAAGCCGAACGGCGGGTGCATGAACGAAGTCTGCATGTTCACCGCCAGCAGCACGCCGAACCAGATCAGGTCGATGCCGAGCTTGTCCGCCACCGGGCCCACCAGCGGCACCAGGATAAAGGCCAGTTCGAAGAAGTCGAGGAAGAACGCCAGCAGGAAGAACAGCACGTTGACCGCGACCAGGAAGCCAGTCTGGCCGCCGGGCAGGGAGGTCAGCAGGTGCTCCACCCAGATATGGCCGTCCACGCCGTAGAACGTCAGCGAGAACACCCGTGCGCCGATCAGGATGAAGATCACGAAGGCCGACAGCTTGAGCGTCGCTTCCATGGCCTGCTGGGTCAGCTTCAGGTCCAGGCGGCGCTTGATCAGGGCCAGCACCAGCGCGCCCAGCGCGCCCATGCCGCCGCCTTCGGTCGGCGTGGCCACGCCGATGAAGATGGTGCCGAGCACCAGGAAGATCAGCGCCAGCGGCGGGATCAGCACGAAGGTGACCTTCTCCGCCATCTGCGACAGCAGGTTCAGCTTGAGCGCCTTGTTGATGACCGCGACCACGAAGGCGAACAGGATGGCGGCGCCCACCGATACCACCAGCCGTTCGTCCAGCGGTGCTTCCGGCTTGTACAGAAGGTCTACCGCCACGCCTACCGCGACCGACAGCGCGGTCAGCACCAGCACCGACGCCGCGCCGCTCTTGCCGCTGGGCTCGCGGAAGGTGCGTGCCTCGATCGGCAGCGCCGGCGCCGCGGACGGCTTGATCAGCGTGACCAGCAGCACGTAGCCCATGTACAGGCCGGTCAGCACCAGGCCCGGCACGAACGCGCCCTTGTACATATCACCCACCGAGCGGCCAAGCTGGTCGGCTAGCACGATCAGCACCAGCGACGGCGGGATGATCTGCGCCAGCGTGCCTGACGCCGCGATCACGCCCGATGCCAGCCGCTTGTCGTACTTGTACTTCAGCATCAGCGGCAGCGAGATCAGGCCCATCGAGATCACCGAGGCCGCCACCACGCCGGTGGTCGCCGCCAGCAGCGCGCCGACGAAGATCACCGCGTAGGCCAGGCCGCCGCGGATCGGGCCGAACAGCTGGCCGATGGTGTCGAGCAGGTCCTCGGCCATGCCTGAGCGTTCCAGGATGAGGCCCATGAAGGTAAAGAACGGGATCGCCAGCAGCGTGTCGTTCTCGATGATGCCGAACAGCCGGCTGGGCAGTGCCTGCAGCAGTTCCGGCGGCAGCATGCCCAGTTCGATGCCGATGAAGGCGAACAGCAGGCCGTTGGCGGCCAGCGCGAATGCGATCGGGAAGCCCGACAGCAGGAATACGACCAGCGAAGCGAACATGATCGGGGCCATGTTCGCGATCAGGAATTGCGTCATCGTGCGCGCCCCTTATTGTTTTTCGGACGGGCCGGTCTGGTTGGCCTGCGCGATCGCGGCGATCTCCAGTGCCGGGTCGACCGCGTGCTTGCGGAAGGCGGAGAACGGCAGTTCGCCCTTCAGGTAGGCAAAGCGCTTGATCAGCTCGGACAGTCCCTGCAGGATCAGCAGGAAGAAGCCCGCGACGATGAGGAACTTGGCCGGCCAGCGGATCAGCCCGCCGGCGTTGCCGGACATCTCATGGCCGGCATACGACAGCCAGAAGTAGGGGATCGACAGCCACAGGATGATCAGCGAGATCGGCAGCATGAACAGCAGGATGCCGAAGATGTCGATCCAGACCTGGGTGCGTTCGGAGAAGCGGCCGGCGATGACGTCGATGCGCACATGTTCGTCACGCATCAGCGTGTAGGGGGCGCCGAGCAGGAACACGCCGGCGAACATATACCATTGCAGCTCGAGCCAGGCATTGGAACTGATGCTGAAGGTGTAGCGAACGATGGCGTTGCCTGCGCAGACCAATACGGCCAGCAGGATCAGCCATTTCGCCCATTGCCCGATAAATTCATTCACGGCGTCGATAAGCCGCGAAATCCTCATAAGGAGAGACATGTGATCGTCCTAGGGATTGGGGGATACAGGGGTGGCGCGTTAGTCTACGGCGTCACTTGTCCTGCATCTTTAGGGTGAATCCCCAGTGCATCACATTTGCGGCCGCGCTTGCAGTGAACAGGCTCTAATACACGCGGAATTGCGGCGAATTCCGTATTTTTCTGGCGGCATTCCCTCCAGGGTGGGCTAACCGCTTCGTGGAAATAACAACAGTGTCGGTGCGAAGGCGTACATAAACGACAAACGGGAGCGCGCGCTCCCGTTTGTCATGACCGGCGTGGGCGTGGGCGTGGGCGCCCTCCTGGCGTGGGTCAGCCGTTCACTGCCTTGCGTGCTTCGGCAATGGCAGCGCGCACCTGGTCCGGCGCGGTGCCGCCGATATGGTTGCGCGCGGCGACCGAGCCTTCCAGCGTCAGCACCGCGTGCACGTCATCGCCGATCAGCGCGGCCTTGTCGCCCAGGCCGGACACGTCGCGCAACTCGGCCACGGTCAGGTCGGCCAGGTCGCACTGGCGGCTGTCGCAGGCACGCACGGCGTGGGCCACGGCCTCGTGCGCGTCGCGGAAGGGCAGGCCCTTCTTGACCAGGTAGTCGGCCAGGTCGGTGGCGGTGGCGTAGCCCTGCAGCGCGGCGGCGCGCATCGCTTCCGGCTTGACGGTGATGCCCGGCACCATGTCGGCGAAGATGCGCAGCGTGTCGACGACGGTATCGACCGTGTCGAACAGCGGCTCCTTGTCTTCCTGGTTGTCCTTGTTGTACGCCAGCGGCTGGCCCTTCATCAGGGTCAGCAGGCCGATCAGGTGGCCGTTGACGCGGCCGGTCTTGCCGCGCGCCAGCTCGGGCACGTCGGGGTTCTTCTTCTGCGGCATGATCGAACTGCCGGTGCAGAAGCGGTCGGCGATGTCGATAAAGCCGACGCGCGGGCTCATCCACAGCACCAGTTCTTCCGAGAAGCGCGACACGTGGGTCATCACCAGCGCGGCGGCGGCACAGAATTCGATGGCGAAGTCGCGGTCGGAGACGGCGTCCAGCGAATTGCGGCAGACGCCATCAAAGCCCAACTGCTGCGCCACGAACTCGCGGTCGATCGGGTAGCTGGTGCCGGCCAGCGCGGCGGCGCCCAGCGGCAGGCGGTTGACGCGCTTGCGGCAGTCGGCCATGCGCTCGGCATCGCGGGTGAACATTTCCACGTAGGCCAGCAGGTGGTGGCCGAAGGTGACCGGCTGCGCCACCTGCAGGTGGGTGAAGCCCGGCAGGATGGTGTCGGCGTTCTGGTCGGCCAGGTCCAGCAGCGAAGTGCGCAGCGCGCCGAGCAGGGCGACGATGCCGTCGATCTCGCTGCGCAGCCACAGGCGGATGTCGGTCGCGACCTGGTCATTGCGCGAGCGGCCGGTGTGCAGGCGCTTGCCGGCGTCGCCGACCAGCGCGGTCAGGCGCGCCTCGATATTCAGGTGGACGTCTTCCAGGTCCAGCTTCCATTCGAAGCTGCCGGCCTCGATCTCGCCCCGGATCTGGGCCATGCCGCGCTCGATCTCGGCGCGGTCGGCCTCGGCGATGATGCCCTGCTTCGCCAGCATGGCCGCGTGGGCCAGCGAACCCTGGATGTCGAACAGGGCCAGGCGCTTGTCGAAGAACACCGAGGCGGTGTAGCGCTTCACCAGGTCGGACATCGGTTCGGAGAAGCGGGCGGACCAGGCTTCGCCTTTCTTGGCAAGTTGGGAGGTGGACATGGACGTCGGCTGCAGTGGCTCGCTGCGGGCGGCCGGCGCGTGAGCGTCGGCGGGCGCAAGCGAATTGGAGAATTTGCGAAAAGGGCGATTATATCGTCCGCCGGGGGCATGGCGGCGCCGGCCGGGCGCCGGTTACGGCGGGTTGTGGAGCACAGGCCCCTTGAACACCACCGGGCCGCTCGGCCCGTCGGCATTGGGCGAGCCGCCGGTCGGCTCGATGCTGACCGCCAGGGCCGGCGCTGCGGTGGGGGGCTCGGCCATCGCCAGGCGGGCCTGCGGCACCCGGCCGATCACGCCGAGCGAGCGCGGCTTGCCGTCGGCCGGCAGGGCCCAGAGTTGCAGTACCTGCTGCTCGCTGAGCGCCATGTGATCAAGGCGCCGCACGATCAGGCTGCGCGCGTTGCCGTCCCAGGACACCAGCATCGCCGGCTGGGCCTGGTCGTCGTTGAGCACGGCGATGACCGCGGCCGGCGCGGGCTCGCGCTGCTGCGTCCGCTGCATGCCGATTCCGATCGACAGCACCGCCACCACGGCCATTGCCGCCGCCGCGCCGCGCCAGAACATCGGGGCCGACCACAGCCGCTGCCACCAGCCAGCCGCCGGTTCGGCCGCGGGTTCGGCCACTGGTGCCAGCGCCGCTTCGACCGCCGCCGCAGCCGGACGCGCAACGGGCGGCTTCCACCCCAGCCGGGTTTCGATGCCGCACCAGACCTTGTCGACCGGTTCCGCCGTCGCCTGCAGCTCGGACACGCCGGCCAGCCGGTCCTGCCAGCGCAGGATGGCGGCGTGCACCGCCGGCTCTTCGCGCGCGAGGTGTTCCATGCGGCGGCGCGCACCGCCGCGCAGCACACCCAGCGCATACTGGGCGGCGAGGCGGTCGAGCAGCTCGGGATGGGCGGCCAGCTTCATGTCGCCGCCTCCATGCAGTGGCGCAGCCGTTCCAGGCCGCGGCGCACCCAGGACTTGACCGTGCCCAGCGGCACGCGCAGCCGCGCCGCCAGCTCGGCATGGCTCAGGTCGTGCAGGTACGCCAGCACGATGGCCTGCCGCTGTGCCTGCTCCAGCCGCTGCAGGCAGCGGTTCAGCGCGCGCGCCTGCTGGCTGGCATCGGCCAGTTCGGCGGGGCCGGCGGCGTCGTCGGCCAGCCACTCGCCCAGGTCTTCTTCCAGCTCGACGGTCTGCGCAACGCGCGCGGCGGCGGCGCGGCGCAGGCAGTCCAGCGCCCGGTTGCGCACGATCGCGGTCATCCAGGTCATCGGCGCGGCCAGATGCGGCCGGTAGTCGCCGGCGTGGTGCCAGATGCTGACAAAGCTTTCCTGCACGACATCCTCCGCCCAATCGCGCCTGCCAGTGATACGCAGCGCGAGGCCAAACAGTTTCGTTGCGGTGAGGTCATAGAGGCCGCGCAGTGCCTGGCGGTCGCCCACGGCCACGGCCTGCAGCAGCGCCTCCAGCCGGTCGGGACTGGCAGGCGCGGCATAGGACGGCTGGGGGGAGGACGGCACCGGGACGGGTCCTTGCAAGGGAGCTTTGCCGGATTATAGGTAGCGCCGCATCCAAACGCGCGGCGCGTGCGTAGAAGTGACAGGCGCAAGCCAGGCACCCCGGCCAGCAACGGGGCGCGACGTTGTCATCCCTCACAGGAGAACACCATGGACCGCATGTCACAGAAACCCGCGCGCGAGGCCGGGACCATCGTCACGCTGCCGGATGCGCGCCGGCGGGGCTTGCTCAAGGCGCCCGGTCTGTTCGCGCTCGGCTCGCTGGCCGTCATCACGCTCGGCGAGTCGATGCCGGCGTGGGCGCAGACGCAGTCGGGCAGCACCAGGGACGACATCAATATCCTCAATACCGCGCTGGGGCTGGAGTACCAGGCGATTGCCGCCTATCAGGTCGGCGCCGAAAGCGGGCTGCTGCAGAAGCCGGTGCTGGCCACCGCGGTGAAGTTCCAGGACCACCACAAGGCCCATGCGCAGGTGCTGGCCGGGACGGTGTCGAAGCTGGGTGGCACGCCGGTGGTGGCGAAGAAAGCGTCGGAATACAAGTTCCCGACCGAGAGCCTGAAGAACCAGGCCGATGTGCTGCGCTTTGCCGCGGGGCTGGAGAAGGGCGCGACCGCCGCCTACCTGGGCGTGCTGCCGAACTTCCACAACCGCGAGCTGACCCGGGCCGCCGGCAGCATCCTCGGGGACGAGGCCATGCACTGGGCCATCCTGCTGCATGCGCTGGGCGAGGATCCGGTGCCGGGGGCGTTTGTGGGCTGAAGCGCAACGCTCGCCGATTGTTTGCTCCCCTCTCCCGCTCGCGGGAGAGGGGCAGGGGGTGAGGGCAGGCGGTGGCAGGACTGCAGGGGGTCGATTTGCCGGCAGATCAGGGTCTGGCACCGGGGAGGCCGCCACCCGTTGCAGGCGCCAGCCCTCACCCCCGGCCCCTCTCCCACTTGCGCGGGAGAGGGGAGCAAACCGGCAGCCCGCTTTAGTCTTGTACGAGCGGTCAGCCCGTATTGCGCAACCCCGCCGCCACCCCATTGATGGTCAGGTGGATCCCTCGCCGTACGCGGATATCATCCCCGTCCTTGCCCGCCCGGTAGCGCTTCAGCAGTTCCACCTGCAAATGGTTCAGCGGATCCAGGTAGGCAAACCGGTTCTTGATCGACCGCGCCAGCAGCGGGTTATCCGCCAGCCGCTCCTGGTGCCCGGTGATCAGCGCCAGCATCTCGCTGGTCAGGTGCCATTCCTTGCTGATGCGGTTGAACACATTGCGGCGCAGCGCCGCGTCGTCGCACAGCTGCGCATAGCGCGAAGCCACCGCCAGGTCGGTCTTGGCCAGCACCATGTCCATGTTGGACAGCAGCGTGGAGAAGAACGGCCAGGTCTTGACCATGCGCCGCAGCGTGGTGACGGCGGACTTGCGGGCCTTCTCGTCCGGCGCGCGGTCCAGCAGCGTCTTCACCGCGCTGCCAAAGCCGTACCAGCCCGGCAGCAGCAGCCGGCACTGGCCCCACGAGAAGCCCCACGGGATCGCCCGCAGGTCTTCGATGCGGCGGTGCTTCTTGTCCATCAGCTTGCGCGAGGCCGGGCGCGAGCCCAGGTTCAGGTCGGCGATCTCGGTGATCGGCGTGGTGGCGAAGAAGTAGTCCTTGAAGCCCGGGGTCTCGTAGACCAGGTCGCGGTAGGCCGAGAAGGCGCGGTCGGACAGCTGCTGCATCACCGCCTCGAACATGTCGAGGTCCCTGGGCGCGTTCTGCTGCGGCAGCAGCGACGCCTCCAGCGTGGCCGCGACCACCGTCTCCAGATTGCGCCGGCCGATCTCGGCGTTGGCGAACTTGCTGTTGATGATCTCGCCCTGCTCGGTCAGGCGGATCTGGCCGTTCACCGTGCCCGGCGGCTGCGACAGGATCGCGTCGTAGGTCGGGCCGCCGCCGCGGCCGACGGTGCCGCCGCGGCCGTGGAACAGGCGCAGCTTGACCTTGCGCTCTTCAAAGAGCTGCACCAGCGCCAGCTCGGCCTTGTACAGCTCCCAGGTGGAGGTCAGGAAGCCGCCGTCCTTGTTGGAGTCCGAGTAGCCGAGCATCACTTCCTGCTCGACGCCATGGTGCGCGATCACCGAATCGAAGCCCGGCAGGTCCAGTAGCGACTGCATGATGCCGGCGGCGTTGCGCAAGTCCTCGATGGTCTCGAACAGCGGGATCACCATCAGTTCCATGCGCGCCGGGTCGGTCTTGCTGCCCAGCGTGCCCTGCAGCATGCCGGACTCCTTCTGCAGCAGCATGACCTCGACCAGGTCCGACAGCGTCTCGGTGTGCGAGATGATGTAGTTGCGCGCGATGCGCTTGCCGTAGCGCTTGCGCAGCTCGCGCGCGGCGGCAAAGATCGCCAGCTCCTTGCGGGTCTGCCCGGAGTACTCGTGCCACGGCAGCGTCAGCAGGCGCGGCTGGCGCAGCTCGGCCAGCAGCAGTTCCAGCTTGCGCTGCTCGGGCAGGGCGGCGTAGTCCGGGGCGATGCCGGCGGCGGCGAACAGCTCGGCGATGACCGCCTCATGCACGTCCGACACCTGGCGCATGTCGACCGACGCCAGGTGGAAGCCGAACACGCCGATGGCACGCGCCAGCGCGTCGATGCGGGCGCCGGCCAGTGCCTGGCCATGGTTTTCGCGCAGCGAGTCGATCACCACCTGCACGTCGGCGGCGAAGCTTTCTGCGCTGTCATAGGGCTCGGCCGGCGCCACCGGGCGGCGCGGCGCCGCGTGGCCGGTCAGCGTCTTGCAGGTGGCGGCCAGGCGCGCGTAGATGCCGATCAGCGCGCGGCGATACGGTTCATCGGCGCGGTGTTCGGAAACATCGGGCGAGCGCTCGGCCAGCGCCAGCAGTTCGGGGCTGGCATCGACCATCAGCGTCGACATCGACAGCTCGGCGCCCAGCGCATGGACTTCATCCAGGTACCAGTCCAGGATCATCTGGGCCTGCTGGCTGGAGGCATGCTCCAGGGTCTCGGCGGTCACGTTGGGATTGCCGTCGCGGTCGCCACCGATCCACGAGCCCATCTGCAGGAACGGCGCCAGCGGTGCGGGCTGCGCGCCCGGGGTGCCCTTGCGCTTGCGCGTGGTCGGGAACACCGCGGCGATGTCTTCTTCCAGCTCCGTCATCAGCTGCGGGATGCCGCGCAGGAAGCAGGTGCGGTAGTAAGACAGCGCGTTGTCGATCTCGTCGCCCACCGTCAGGCGCGAGTCGCGCAGCATGCGCGTCTGCCACAGCGTGGTGACCTTGGCGCGCAGCTGGGCGGTGTTGTGCTCGCGCTCGCGCGCGGTCGTCGGCAGGTCGCGCTCGGCCAGCAGGCGGGCGATCTCGCGCTCGGCGTCCAGGATGCTCTTGCGCTGGACTTCGGTCGGGTGCGCGGTCAGCACCGGCACGATCAGCGCCTCGTCCAGGAACTTGCGCAGCTGCTTGCCGGTGACGCCGGCCGCGTCGATCTTTTCCAGCGCGTGCTGCAGGCTGCCGGCCTGCGGCGGCGATCCGGCCAGCGCGTGCACGCGGCGGCGGCGGTTGTGGTGCTGGTCCTCGGCGATATTGGCCAGGTGCGAGAAATAGCTGAACGCACGCACCACCTGGTTGGTCTGGTCGCGCGACAGGCGCTTGAGCAGCCGGTCCAGCTCGGCGCCCGCGGCACGGTCGTTCTCGCGGCGAAAGCGCACCGCGGTCTGGCGGATGGTCTCGACCACCTCGAAGGCGGCGTCGCCTTCCTGCTCGCGCAGGCAATCGCCGAGCAGGCGGCCCAGGAAGCGGATGTCCTCGCGCAGCGGCAGGTCCTTGTCGGCGGTGCGGCGGCCGGGGGCGGCCGCGATGGTGGTGCCGTTGCTCGACACGATGGCAAGCTGGGGCTTGGTGACGCGCCTGGCGCGCGGCGAGGTGGCGCCGTTGGTGGCGCTGGTGCCGCTGCGGCGGGCCGCGCGGGTCGGTTTGGCGGCGGATGCGCCGTTTGCTTCACCTTGGCCGGCGGACGGATCCTTCGTGGCCGAAGCGCCGGCGGATGTGCCCGAAGTGCCCGAAGCGCCCGAAGCGGCGGACTTGCGGCCAGTGGGGCGCGCAGCGTGCTGCGTCATGCAATCTCCTCGTCTGCTTATCTGATATGGGGCGGAGCGGCTATTGGGTCGCGTGCTACCATTTACGGATGCAAGCACCCGCCACTCCGTCTTCCTCTACCGCTGTCGTGTCCAGCAACCTTCCGCAAACGCTCGTCATTGCCTCCCGCGAGAGCCGTCTGGCCATGTGGCAGGCTGAACATGTGCGTGCTGCGTTGCAACAATACTATCCCGCGTGCGACGTGTCCATTCTTGGCATGACCACGCGCGGAGACCAGATTCTAGACCGTACGCTGTCGAAAGTCGGCGGCAAGGGTCTGTTTGTCAAAGAACTGGAGTTCGCGATGGACGAAGGCCGCGCGGACCTGGCGGTGCATTCGCTCAAGGATGTGCCGATGGAGCTGCCCCCCGGCTTCGCGCTGACCGCGGTGATGGAGCGCGAGGACCCGCGCGACGCGCTGGTTTCGAACAGCTTCGCCTCGCTCGACGAGATGCCGCCCGGCACCGTGGTCGGCACCTCCAGCCTGCGCCGCGAGGCGCTGCTGCGGACCCGCTATCCGCACCTGGCGGTCAAGCCGCTGCGCGGCAACCTCGACACGCGCCTGGGCAAGCTCGACCGGGGCGAATACGGCGCCATCATCCTGGCCGCCGCGGGGCTCAAGCGCCTGGGCCTGAATGACCGCATTCGCGCGCTGATCCCCGTTGAAGCGTCGCTGCCTGCCGCCGGGCAGGGCGCGCTTGGCATCGAGATCCCTGCCAGCCGCCCCGAGCTGGCCGCATGGCTGGCGCCGCTCAACCACCAGCCGACGCTGCTGGCCGTGACGGCGGAACGTGCCGTGGCGCGCATGCTGGGCGGTTCATGCCAGGTGCCGCTGGCCGCCCACGCCTGGTGGGATGGCGACCAGCTCAGGCTCGACGCCTTTGTCGGGATGCCCGACGGCACGCGCGGCCTGCGCGCCGCCGCCGCGGGCCCGGCCGCCGATCTGGCCGCCGCCGACGCGCTCGGCCAGGCCTGCGCGCGCGAGCTGCTGGCGCAAGGGGCCGACGCGATTCTCGCCGCGCTGGCCGATCCCGCCGCCGCCTCGCCCGGCACGCCCGGCACGCAACCTCCCGCCTGAGGCTGCCCGATGCCCCGCCCGACCGTCGTTGTCACACGACCCGCCGGGCAGTCCCGGCAACTGACCGAGGCGCTGCAGGCCGCGGGTCTCGACGTGCTCAGCTTTCCGCTGCTGGCCATCGGCCCGGCCGCCGACGACGCGCCGCTGCGCGCGGCCCTGGCGCGGCTCGATCAGTTTGCGCTGGTGGTCTTTGTCAGTCCCAACGCCATTGCCCATGCGCTGGATGCGCTGGCCGGCGTGCAGGGTGCTGCCACGGCGCAATGGCCCGCGCAGGTGCCGGCCGCCGTGGTTGGCCCGGCCAGCGTGGCGGCACTGGCCGAGCGTGGCATCGCGCCGCCCACCTGCCGCGTGATCGCGCCGGCCGGTGCCGCTATGAACGGGCAGGGCGCCGATGACGCCGGCGAAAGCGGCAATCACAACCACGACCCGAGCCACGATACGAACCACGACCACGACGGCCCGCGCTTCGATTCCGAGGCGTTGTGGGCCCAGCTCGATCCCGCCGCGCTCGCCGGCAAGCCAGTCCTGATCGTCCGCGGCAACGGCGGCCGCGACTGGCTCGGCGACCGCCTGCGCGAGGCCGGTGCCCAGGTCGAGGCTGTCGAGGCCTACCGGCGCACGCTGCCCGAGCCCGGCGCGATGCAATGGCAGGCCGTGCGCGACAGCCTGCAGGCCGGCGCGCCGCCCTATGCATGGCTGCTGACCAGCTCCGAGGCCGTGCGTAACCTCGACACGCTCGCGCGTCAACACCTTTCGCCGCAGGAAAATGCCGGCCTGCGGCAGGTGCAGTGCATCGCGCCGCATGCGAGAATCGCCGAACAAGCGCTGGCACTGGGTTTCAGCCACATCCTGCGCGCCGCGCCGGGCGATGCCGGCCTGCTTGCGGCGTGCCTGCAATGGGCCGATGCCCACGCCGGTCCGGCGCCGGCGCCGGTGGCCGCTGTGCCGGACGCTGCCGGTGCGTCCGGTGCATCCGGCCGCGCCAGCGCGATAACAGACACCAGCTCCGCGCGCGCCGAGGCGCCGGCGCCGGCTGTCGCAGTCCCCGCAACGTCAACGAAGGTCGAACGCGTGACGCAAGAAACCACGTCCTCCTCCGCTACGCCGCCGCCCGCTGCGGCCTCCACGCCCGCTCCGGGCCCTGGCACTTCCGCTGCCGCTGCCGGCCATGCTGCCGCCGCGCGCAAGCCCGCGGCGCTGTGGGCCCTGGTGGCCGTGCTGGTGGTCGCCACCGCCGGCGGCTTCTGGTGGCTGCAGCAGCGCGTCGACCACCTGACCGGCGAACTGGCCCGGCGCCAGCAAAGCAACGATGCGCTGGTGCAGGAGTCGCGCGTGCTGACGCGCAATGCGCAGGACACCGTCAAGGAGCTGCAGGCCAAGGTCGGCGTGCTCGAAAACCAGGTCGGCGAGACCCGCGACAAGCAGGTGGCGCTGGAGCAGGTCTACCAGGACCTGATGCGCAACCGCGACGACTGGGAAATCGCCGAGATCCAGCAACTGCTGACCAACGCCGGCCAGCAGCTGCAGCTGACCGGCAACGTGCAGGTCGCGCTGGCCGCGCTGCAGAGCGCCGACGCGCGCCTGGCACGCACCGACAAGCCGCAGTACAACCTGCTGCGCCGCGCCATCGCCCGGGACATCGCGCGCATGAAGGCCGTGCCCGACACCGACCTGACCGGCGCCGCGATCAAGCTGGACGAGGCCATCAACCAGGTCGACGCGCTGCCGCTGCTGTCCAGCGAACGCATGCTCGAACGCACCGAAGCCGATGCCCGCAAGGATGGCGCGGCCGGCAAGGACGCGGCCAGCGTCCCGGCGGCGGCCGCTGCCGCCAACGGCTGGTTCTCCCGCCTGTGGACCTACCTGCGCGAGGAAATGGCCCAGGTGGTCCGCATCCGCAAGGTCGACGATGCCGAAGCGCTGCTGCTGTCCGGCGACCAGGGCTGGTTCCTGCGCGAGAACGTCAAGCTGCGCCTGCTCAATGCGCGGCTCGCGCTGCTGTCGCGCAACGAGCCGGTGTTCCGCAACGACCTGGCCGCCGCGCAGGCGATGATCGGGCGCTACTTCGACAGCAAGTCGCGCCGCGTGCAGGGCGTGCTGACCCTGCTCAGGCAGGCACAGGCGGGTGCGGTCACGGTGCAACTGCCGACCATGTCCGAGAGCCTGGGCGCGCTGCGCGCCCTGAAGAAGGAGTGAGCAACTGATAATTTCTGCAAATCCTGCTCAAAGCTATCAATAATCGCTCGTCATGAGCAAGGTTTATCGGATCAACGAATTCGCAAAGCGCATTGGACGGGCTCCGAGTACAGTGCGCCGCTGGGAGCGCGACGACTTGCAATCTCAGGGCGCGGCGATGGAGGAATACTGGCGGGCTGGCGCGATTGCTGCTGATGAGTGGGTTCAGGAAGTCGGCGGTGGCATGAACTTCAAGCGCAAGCGTTTCCTCGTGCTGATTGAGCGCATCCAGCGGGGTGAGATTGAGCGAGTTCTCATTGCCCACAAAGATAGGTTCGTTCGCTTCGGATTCGACCTGCTTGACCATCTTGCGCACGAGAACGGGTGTGAGATCATCATGGTTAATCAGGAATCGCTGTCGCCAGAGCAGGAAATGGTTAAGGATCTGCCTGCCATCGTCGATACCTCTCATGCTGCCTGTACGGCATGAGAAGGTACTAGAAGCAGATCAAGGAAAGACTATCCGGATAGCAAGAAACCGAAGGAAATTCTGGAATGACAACCGTCACCCGCACTCTCTATGCGACGCCTTCGTGCGTTCCATCGCTTCGCGCGGTGTGCAGGGCGACGGCGTTCGTCCGAGCGGACCTCTGGCGTCGCTACGGCGCGCTGGGGAACGTCGGCAAGAGTGCGGCTGATATCCGCAAGGAAGTGACTGCTGGCGGCTGGTATGCCTCGCTCGCGGTGGACGGCACAATTCGAGCCGAGACCACGAAGGACGCCGTCAACGACATCTTGACCTACAAGGCGGCCGCATGCGCGAAGGTGCGACAGGCCATCGCGAAGCGGGCCTCCGACGAGGCAGAGCGAAAGCGGCTCTATACCCTGCTCAAACGTGACAAGTGGCTCGAAGACAGGTACCTACACCGGATGATGCGCAGGTACTTTCGGCACGGCGTTTCGAGTTGCGACAATCAGTTCATCGTCCGTTCGGACAAGCACGAGAGCTGCGTCAGAGACGGGCACCTTGTCATCACCATACACATCGCCAGGCAATACGGCCCTCCGATTGAGCTCACGACGAACAGCAACGGAAAGAATGTGGACCTCACGGGATGCAACCTGCGTGTGATCGTAAAGGGTGAGGCGGTCGAAATCCACTTCGCTACCGCGAAGGCCAAAGGGCGCCCCTGCGGCACAGGGGAAATTGGCGTCGATAAAGGTTACACGGAGGCCTTCGCCGACTCAGATGGCGAGCATCATGGGCAGACATTCGGCGCTGTGCTGAGCGCTTACAGCAACCAGGTTTCGAAGACCGGCAAAGCACGAAACCGGCTGCATGCCCTTGAAAAGGCCCATCGCAAAGCCGGTCGCATCGCCAAGGCCGAGCGCATCAGGAAGTGCAACCTCGGACGCGTGAAGCTGCAGGCACGCCGGGACCGCGCGAAGCAGCGGTTGCGCACGATTGCCTATCAGTCGGCTCATACCATTGTGGATAAAGCGGCGGTGGTCGGTTCGGAAGACCTAACGTCCCCGATCAAGGGGAAGAGTCAGTGGCGGTCCTACAACCGTCGCATGAGCGCATGGGCCAAGGGTGTACTGGCACAAGCGATCGATGAAGTTTGTACGCAGCGCGGAGCGACGCATGTCGTCGTGAACGCCGCCTATACGTCGCAAATGGACTCGTTCACGGGCTTGCTGGAAGGCAAGCGCGTGGGTGACAAGTTTTACCGTGTCAACGGGGACGTTCTTCAGGCGGATACCAATGCTGCGCGGAACGTGCGGGACAGGATTCGCGACCGGGAAATCACCCGGTATATGCCTCACCTCCAGGTGAAGCAGATTCTGCTCGCGCGCTCCTCCGGCGCAACTGAGCGTCAGGTGGCTTCAGTTGGGCGGCGCAAGCCGCGTCAACGAAGTGCGGATAAATCCAATGCTCAATTTTGAGCAGATATTATGGAACAGTAAGCCCATGCGCCTTCTATTCTGGGTTGCGGTCCTGTTCGGCGGCGCCGTCGGGCTGGCGCTATTCACGCAGTTCAACCACAGCAATGTGGTGCTGTTCTATCCGCCGTACCGCGTCGAACTGTCGCTGAACCTGGCGCTGGCCTTGCTGCTGCTGCTGTTCTTCGTGGTCTGGACGGTGATGTCCACCATCCGCCATCTGGGCGACATGCCCCGCCGCGCCGCCGCTTACCGCGAGCGCAGCCGCATGAACAAGGCGCAGGCGGCGCTGCGCGAATCGATCGAGAACCTGTTCGCCGGCCGCTTCGCCCGCGCCGAGCGCTGCGCGCGCGAGGCCCAGTCATGGGAAGACCAGGCCCAGACCGCCGCGCTGATCGGCGCGCGCGCCGCGCACCGGATGCAGGAGACCGAACGGCGCGATGCCTGGATGTCGCAGGTCACCGATCCCGAGCGCGAGCAGGCCCGGCTGGTGTCGATGGCCGAGCTACTGGTCGACGCCCGCGACGCCGACGGCGCGCTGGAAACCATCGCCCAGCTGCAGGCGCAGGGTGCGCGTCAGATCCATGTGCAGCGCATCGCGCTGCGCGCACACCAGCACCTGAAAAACTGGTCAGAGGTACTGCGCCTGGCGCGCTCGCTGGAGAAGCGCAACGCGCTGCATCCGGTGCTGGCGCTGCGGCTCAAGCAGATGGCGGTCGAGGCCATGCTCGACGAGCGCCGCCACGATGCCGACGCGCTGGGCGAATTCTGGCGCTCGCTGTCCGCCGACGAGCGCCGCGCCACGCGCATCGCCGAACCCGCCGCGCGCTACTTTGCCGCGCTGGGCCGTCAGAACGAAGCCCGCCGCATCATCGAGGACGCGCTCAAGTTCAACTGGGACAGCCGCCTGGTGCTGCGCTACGCCGACTGCGCGGTGCCCGGCCACGCGCTGCCGCAGATCCAGCAGGCCGAGAAATGGCTGGCCGGGCATCCCGCCGACGCCGACCTCTATTACACACTGGGCGTGCTTTGCCTGGGCGAGAAGCTGTGGGGCAAGGCCCAGTCCAGCTTCGAGCGCGCGCTGAAGTATGCCGATATCGACCAGCAGCGCCGGCTGCGCGTGCGTACGCACCTGGCCCTGGCGCGGCTGTTCGAGGAAACTGAGCGATTCGAAGAGGCGCAGCGGCACTATCGCGAAAGCGCGATGCTGGCGGCCTGAGCGGCGTCAGAAGGCGTCGTCCTCCACGTCAGCCTTCTTTTCACGGCCCTTTCCAAGCTCTTTCACCACCCCATACCGCGCCAGCGTTTCCTTGCGTGCCACGTCGTGCTGCACCAGCGGACGCGGGTAGTCCTCGCCCAGCCGGACGCCGGCGTCCGCCAGCACATGGTCGGGGGCGGTCCATGGCGCATGCAGGTACTTGTCCGGCAACGCCGCCAGTTGTGGCAGGTACTTGCGGATAAAGCGCCCCTGCGGGTCAAACCTCTCCGACTGGGTCACCGGGTTGAAGATGCGGAACCACGGCTGCGCATCGCAGCCGGTTGATGCTGCCCATTGCCAGCCCCCGTTGTTGGCGGAAAAGTCGAAATCATTGAGCTGGTCGGCAAAGTACTGCTCGCCGCGGCGCCAGTCCACGCCCAGGTCCTTGACCAGGAAGCTGGCCGTGACCATGCGCAGCCGGTTGTGCATATAGCCGCTCTGCCGGATCTGCAGCATGGCGGCATCGACCAGCGGATAGCCGGTGGCCGCATCGCACCAGGCGCGGAAATAGCGCTCGCCGGTCTCGCTGTCCTGCCAGCGGATCTTGTCGTAGGCCGGGTGGAAGGCCGCGCCGTCCGCCACGCGCGGATGGTGGTGCAGGATCATGAAATAAAAATCGCGCCAGATCAGCTCGGACAGCCACACCGCCGCGCCCGCGCTGTCGGCCCCGCCGCGCAGCACCGCCTCGTGCGCCGTGCGCGCCAGCGTGCGGATCGAGAGGGTGCCGAAGCGCAGGTGCACCGACAGGTAGCTGGGGCCGCGCAGGGCAGGGTAGTCGCGGCGGCGGCCGTAGTCGCCGATGCGCCCGGTGAATTCCTCGAACAGGGCTTGCGCACCGGTGGCGCCGGCCGGCATGGCGATCTCGGCGAGGTTGCTGGTGCTAAAGCCGAGCTGTTCGAGCGTCGGCAGTGGCTTGCGATATGCTGCCGGCACCGGCGCCAGCGCGTGCAGGTACGGGTCGATCGGATACGGGCGCAGGTCGAACGGCCGTATCGTGCGCAGCCAGGCATTCTTGTACGGCGTGAACACCGAGAACGGCTTGCGCTGGCCGTTCAGGATCTCGTCGCGCTCGAAGATGGCCTGGTCCTTGAACGTGAACAGCAAGCGCGCCTGTGCCGCCAGCGCCTGGCGCACGGTGTCATCGCGTGCAACGGCGGCAGGCTCGTAGTCGTGGTTGGCAAAGACCGCCTGGACGTCCAGTGCCTGCGCCAGCGCGGGAACGGCGTCGACGGCGCGATTGTCCAGCACGATCAGCCCGCCGCCAGCCGCGGTCAGCGTGTGGGCCAGCTCCCGCAATGACTCGAGGATGAATTCGACGCGCCGGTCGGCCTGCAGGCCGCGCGCCAGCAGCGGGTCGAGGATGTCGCGGTCGAATACGAAGACACACCACACCCGGGCACAATGCCTGAGGGCATAATGCAGCGCCGCGTGGTCGCTGGCGCGCAGGTCGCGCCGGAACCAGACCAGCCCGCGCTCGAAGTCCTGGCCGATCCGGTAAGGTTTGCGGCCCGATGCCGAAGGGTCTGCTGGCTGCATGCTCGCTGCCTGACGGAGTCGAAGGAAAATGCGCGCAATGAGGCCGGCAAATGGGGTTGTCGCGGGGCGCGTCGCGCCAATACCCTAACATAGCGGTTCGGCACCGATCCGCCACCCCAACAACGAATACCGCAACAAAGCACATGACACTCGACCGCATCCTCCAATCCCAGGGCTTCGGCACGCGCCGCTACTGCGGCGACCTGGTCGCCGCCGGGCTGGTCGAAGTCAACGGCGAGCTGTGCGAAGACCCGCGCGCCCAGTTCGAGGTGGACGGCCTGCGCCTGACCGTCGACGGCGAGGCATGGATCGCCTGCACCAAGGCCTACCTGATGCTGAACAAGCCCGCCGGCTATGAATGCTCGCAGCGCCCGCGCCACCATCCCAGCGTGTACAACCTGCTGCCGGTGCCGCTGCGCCAGCGCGACGTCCAGGCCGTGGGCCGGCTCGACCACGACACCACCGGGCTGCTGCTGCTGACCGATGACGGCCAGTTCATCCACGCTCAGACCTCGCCCAAGCGCAAGGTGCCCAAGGTCTATGAAGTGACGACTGCGGAGCCGGTCACGCCCGAACAGGCGCAGGCACTGGTCAATGGCGTGCAGCTGCTGGACGAACCGGCGCCGATCGCCGCAGAAGCCTGCGAGATCACTGGCGAACGCAACCTGCGGCTGACCCTGCTGCAGGGCAAGTACCATCAGGTCAAGCGCATGGTGGCCGCGGCTGGCAACCATGTCAGCGCCTTGCACCGCAGCGCGCTCGGCACCATGCAGCTTGACCCGGAGCTGGCCGAAGGGGAGTGGCGCTGGCTGACGGCCGACGAACTCGCAGCGCTGACCCGCAAGGCATGACAAGGCATGACAAGGCGTGACCAAAGGGCCGTATCATCGGTCTGTAGCTTCCGGCAAGCGGCCCGCGCGGGCGCCCATTGCTGCACTGCAACGCCCGCCAATCTTTTCCGGAAGACCCCCGGCGATTTGATAAAATGCAAGGCATGGCGAAGCCCGAAGCACCCATCAATCTGACCAATCAGTTCCTGATTGCCATGCCTGGCATGGCCGATCCGACCTTTTCGGGTTCCGTCGTCTATATCTGCGAACACAACGAGCGTGGCGCGCTCGGGCTGGTGATCAACCGGCCCATCGACATCGACATGGCCACGCTGTTCGACAAGATCGACCTCAAGCTCGAGATCCAGCCGGTGGCGCACCAGCCCGTCTACTTCGGCGGCCCGGTGCAGACCGAGCGCGGGTTCGTGCTGCACGATCCGGTCGGCGTCTATGTCTCGTCGCTGGCGGTGCCGGGCGGGCTGGAAATGACCACCTCCAAGGACGTGCTGGAAGCCGTGGCCAACGGCAGCGGCCCGCATCGCTTCCTGCTGACGCTGGGTTATTCCGGCTGGGGTGCCGGCCAGCTGGAAGAAGAACTCAGCCGCAACGGCTGGCTGACCGTGCTGGCCGATCCCGAGATCATCTTCAGCGTGCCGCCCGAAGGGCGCTTTGCCGCGGCCATCGGCCTGCTGGGCGTCGACGTCAACATGCTGTCGGGCGAGGCCGGGCATGCCTGACGCCGTGGGGCGCGAACTGCCCCGCGACGGCACGGTCCTGGCATTCGACTACGGCGAGAAAAAGATCGGCGTCGCGCTGGGCAATTTCATCACGCGCGAGGCGCGCGCGCTGACCATCCTTCCCAATATCACCGTTGAAGGCCGCTTCGAGGCAGTCGGCGCACTGATCCACGAGTGGAATCCGGTGCAGCTGATCGTCGGCATGCCAGTCAACCCGGAAGGCGAAGAGCAGCCGATGATGCGGCTGGCGCGGCGCTTCGGCAACCAGCTCAACGGCCGTTTCAACCTGCCGGTGGAATGGGTGGACGAGCGCTATTCCTCGCGTGCCGCCTCGATGGCCGGCGCGCGCCGCGGCGAACTCGACGCCGAAGCCGCACGCATCATCCTGCAACAGTATTTCGACCAATTTCCGCTATGACGCAGATTTCCGCACCCGACGCCGAGTCGCTGTACCGCAAGCTGCTCGACCAGGCCCGCGCCCTGATCCCCGACGCCGAGCGTGAACGCTGGTCGGTGGCGGGCATCCATTCCGGCGGCGCGTGGATCGCCGCGCGCCTGGCCAATGACCTGAACCTGCCCGATCATGGCGTGATCAACGTCGCCTTCCATCGCGACGACTACGCCAAGAAGGGCCTGCACAGCCAGGCCCAGTCGACCACGCTGCCGTTTGCCGTGGAAGACCGCAACATCCTGCTGATCGACGACGTGCTGGCCACCGGCCGCACCATCCGCGCCGCCGTCAACGAACTGTTCGACTACGGCCGCCCGGCGCGCGTGGCGCTGGGCGTGCTGGCCGACCGCGGCGGACGCCAGCTGCCGATCGCCGCCGACCTCGTCGCCGCCGAGATCGAACTGCCGCGCGGCACGACGCTTGTGCTGTCGCGCCAGGGCGAGGGCGCCGACGCGCGCTTCGCCTTCGCCACCGAAACTGCCGATACCACCGCCGGCTGAGCCGGCGTTGCCTGCCAGGCGCCGCCATGCGTCGCAATGCGCCACAACGCGCGCCTGGTGCCTGCCACGAGACCAGACCACCCCGTTTTTTGCCCGCGCCCGACCTGCCATGACCAAGACGTTCCGCAACCCGCAGCTCACCAAGAACGGCGAACTGAAGCATCTGCTGTCGATCGAGGGGTTGTCGCGTGACATGATCACGCACATCCTCGACACCGCCAGCCAGTTCGTATCGCTGTCCGACTCAGACCGCGATGTCAAGAAGGTGCCGCTGCTGCGCGGCAAGAGCGTGTTCAACCTGTTCTTCGAGAACTCCACCCGCACCCGCACCACCTTCGAGATCGCGGCCAAGCGGCTGTCGGCGGACGTGCTCAACCTGAACATCAATGCGTCGTCGACCAGCAAGGGCGAGTCGCTGCTCGACACCATCAACAACCTGTCGGCCATGTCCGCCGACATGTTCGTCGTGCGCCATGCCAGCTCCGGCGCGCCCTACCTGATCGCCGAGCATGTCGCGCCGCACGTGCACGTGATCAACGCCGGCGACGGCCGCCATGCGCACCCGACGCAGGGCCTGCTGGACATGTACACGATCCGGCACTTCAAGAAGGACTTCACCAACCTGACGGTAGCCATCGTCGGCGACATCCTGCACTCGCGCGTGGCGCGCTCCGACATCCACGCGCTGACCACGCTCGGCGTGCCCGAAGTGCGCGCCATCGGCCCGCGCACGCTGCTGCCGTCCGGCCTGGAGCAGATGGGCGTACGCGTCTTTCACAACATGGAAGAAGGCCTGAAGGGTGTGGACGTGGTCATCATGCTGCGCCTGCAGAACGAGCGCATGAGCGGGGCGCTGCTGCCGTCGGCGCAGGAATATTTCAAGGCCTACGGCCTCACGCCTGAGCGCCTGGCGCTGGCCAACCGCGACGCCATCGTGATGCACCCGGGCCCGATGAACCGCGGCGTGGAGATCGACTCCGCCGTGGCCGACGGCCCGCAATCGGTGATCCTGAACCAGGTGACCTTCGGCATCGCCGTGCGCATGGCGGTGATGGGCATCGTGGCAGGGAACAACGACTGATCACGGAAGTGCAACGTAACTGAATGATGCGACGCGGCCCGATTCCCGTCGTCCCCGCGCAGGCGGGGACCCAGTGGCTTTAAGACGCTGGATTCCCGCCTGCGCGGGAATGACGGTGGTGTTTGTCGGGTTGTCATGCAATAAAAACGCCATAGCCAAGCGACACATATGAAGATTCACATCCAGGGCGGCCGCCTGATCGACCCGGCCAGCAACACCGATGCCGTGCAGGACCTCTACCTTGCCGCCGGCAAGATCGTCGGCGTCGGCAGCGCCCCGGCGGACTTCACCGCCAACAAGGTCGTCGACGCCAAGGGGCTGATCGTCTGCCCCGGCCTGGTCGACCTGTCCGCGCGCCTGCGCGAGCCCGGCTACGAGTACAAGGCCACCCTCGAATCCGAAGTCGCCGCGGCCGCCGCCGGCGGCGTCACCAGCCTGGTCTGCCCGCCCGACACCGACCCGGTGCTGGACGAGCCCGGCCTGGTCGAGATGCTCAAGTTCCGCGCGCGCACGCTCAACCAGACCCACGTCTACCCGCTGGGCGCGCTCACCGTCGGCCTCAAGGGCGAGGTGCTGACCGAGATGGGCCAGCTGACCGAAGCCGGCTGCGTCGGCTTCAGCCAGGCCGAGCAGCCGGTGCGCAACACCCAGGTGCTGCTGCGCGCGCTGCAATATGCGCAGACCTTCGGCTTCACCGTCTGGCTGCGCCCGGAAGACCCGTTCCTGGGCGGCGGCGTCGCCGCCAGCGGCGCCGTGGCGTCGCGCCTCGGCCTGTCCGGCGTCTCCGTGATCGCCGAGACCGTGCGCCTGCACACCATCTTCGAACTGATGCGCAGCACCGGCGCCCGCGTGCACCTGTGCCGCCTGTCCTCCGCCGCCGGGCTGGAGCTGGTGCGCCAGGCCAAGCGCGAAGGCCTGCCGGTCAGCTGCGACGTCAATATCCACCACGTCTCGCTGACCGACATGGATATCGGCTACTTCAACTCGCAGATGCGTTTCTCGCCGCCGCTGCGCAGCACCCGCGACCGCGACGCCATCGTCGCCGCGCTGGCCGACGGCACCATCGACGCGCTGTGCTCCGACCACACCCCGGTGGACGACGACGAAAAGCTGCTGCCCTTCGCCGAAGCCACCCCCGGCGCCACCGGCCTGGAACTGCTGCTGCCGCTGACCCTGCGCTGGGCCGCCGAGCACAAGGTGCCGCTGGCGCAGGCGCTGGCCCGCATCACCTCCGAGCCCGCGCGCGTGAGCAGCCTGAAGGCCGGCACGCTGGCCGCCGGTGCCCCCGCCGATGTCTGCGTGTTCGATCCGAAGCAGGTGTGGAAGGTCGATCGCCGCTCGCTCAAGAGCCAGGGCAAGAACACGCCGTGGCTCGGCTACGAGATGGAAGGCAAGGTGCGCATGACGCTGGTCGGCGGCCAGATCGTCTATGGCAACGGCAGCGGCAGCGGCAACGGTAACGGCGGTAACGGCAACGGCAACCACGCCAGCGCATGATCTGGCTGCGCAAGACCGCGCTGGTGCTGCACCTGCTGCGCGGGCTGCTGACCTGCGCGGTGCTGTTCCCGTGGCTGGGCGTACGTTCGCGCGCCTGGCACATCCGGCGCTGGTCGCGGCGCCTGCTGCGCATCTGCGGGGTGGAGGTCGAAGTCGTCGATGTCCGCGGCGCGGCCCCGCACGGTGCCGCGCGCCAGGGCGCGCTGGTCGTGTCCAACCATATCTCGTGGCTGGACATCTATGTGATCCATAGCTGGCAGCCGGTACGGTTCGTCGCCAAGTCCGAGATCCGCGGCTGGCCGCTGATCGGCTGGCTGTGCGACAAGACCGGCACCATCTTCATCGAACGCGCACGCAAGCGCGACGCCCACCGGGTCCTGCACGACATCACCGACGTCATGCTGCAGGGCGACCTCGTCGGCGTGTTTCCCGAAGGGACCACCACCGACGGCACCGGCGTGCTGCCGTTTCACGCCAACCTGATGCAGGCCCCGATTTCCGGCGGCCTGCCGGTGCAGCCGGTCGGACTGAACTACCTGGACGCGGCCACCGGCCAGCCGACGCTGGCGGCCGCCTACATCGACGACACCACGCTGCTGCAGTCGCTGAACGCCGTCCTGCGCGCCCCGCGCATCAAGGCACGGGTGGTCATCGGGCCGCCGCTGGTGCCGGTGTCCGCCGACCGCCGCGAACTGGCAAGCGCCGCCCGCGAGGTCGTGCAGCATCTCGCGCAGGGCGCCGGTGACGAGGCCGTGGCAACGGTCCAGCGGATGAACCAGCCGGCCCAGCCTGTCTCAGCACAACCCGCGCCAGCCCCCGCTGCCATCAGCTAGCGCGGTTGTCCTCCCCGCCAACGCTAATGCCGTTTGGTTAACCACTGTCGTTCCCGCGCAGGCGGGAACCCAGTGACTTTTGTCCCCCATCGGGGTAATGCCGTTCAGTTAAGGTATCAAGCCCCACCGTCATTCCCGCCTTCGCGGGAACGACAGTGGTTAACTGAACAGCATTACCCCTATCGGGGGGCTTTAAGACGCTGGATTGCTCGCTACGCTCGCCCTTCGGGCCGTCCTTTGGACGTCCAATGCGCTGTGCGCATTGTCCCGCCTGCGCTGGAATGACAGTAGTGATTGATCCCTTAACTGAACGGCATTACCCCGCCAACGCGGGATTGCGCTTTCAGGCCAGCGGATCACAATATTGCGGGCAATCGACCTGGACCACGGTCCGCTCGCCCGGATCCGCCGCCATGCGCGCCGCCGTCAGCTTGCCGCCCCAGACGCAGCCCGTATCCAGCGCCATCAGGTCCGGCCGCATCACCAGGCCCAGCGTCGACCAGTGCCCGCACACCACGGTCACATCCCCGGTGCGCCGCCCCGGCACATCGAACCACGGCATGAAGCCGTCCGGCGCCTTGCCGAGCCCCTCCTTGGTCTTGAAGTCCATCACGCCATCGACGGTGCAATAGCGCAGTCGGGTAAGGGCATTGACCACCACGCGATGCCGTTCGATGCCGCGCAGGCCGTCGTGCCAGCGGTCGGGGGTGTTGCCGAAGATGTCGGCCAGGAAGCCTTGCCAGTTGGCGCCCTGGAGCTGCGCTTCGACTTCCTGGGCGAGGTGGATGACCTGTGTGGCCGTCCATTGGGGGAGGACGCCGGCGTGGACCAGCAGGAAGTTGTCTTCCAGCAAGGCCAACGGGCGGTGGCGCAGCCAGGTGAGCAAGTCCTCACAATCGGGCGCGGCGAGGATGTCGTCGAGGGTGTCGGACTTGCCCTTTTTGCGGACGCCGCTGGCTACTGCAAGGAGGTGGATGTCGTGGTTGCCGAGGACGGTTTCGGCCCGGGGAGCCATGGCATGGATGGTGCGTAGGGTCTGGAGGGACGCGGGACCGCGGTTGACGAGATCGCCGACGAAGCGGAGGGTAGGTTGCTCGCCGAACTGGGCGAGCAGGGTAGAGAGGGACGGCGAGCAGCCTTGAAGGTCGCCGACGGCGAAATGTGGCGTAACGGTTACGTTGGACTTTGTCATTGAGAATCTGAGCAACTATTTCGCTTCTATTTGTAGTTTTGTGACCGATATACCGTGGCTCGGTTACATGAGGCTACAAAAAGAGGAAGGCAGCATGTAAGTTGGTGCATTCAGTCAGATAGAATACCGCCACTTCTGCAGGCACTTAACGCCCCGCCGTCCAGGAAGAGGACAAGGTGGGCGCTCGGCTTTTGTCGGGTCATCGAAACATATCGAGGCAAGGAGCAAGTTTTGTCCCATATTCTGGTCACTGGGGGCGCCGGGTTCATTGGCGCCAATTTCGTTCTGGCATGGCTGGGCGACAAATCGGCGGATGGGGTCATCAACGTCGACAAGCTCACCTATGCGGGCAATCGGAAGACGCTGGCGTCGGTCGAGAACGACCCTCGGCACGTGTTTTCGCAGACGGATATTTGTGACCGTGCCGCGCTGGACAAGCTCTTTGCTACCCACAAGCCGCGCGCAGTTGTACATTTTGCCGCCGAAAGCCACGTGGATCGATCCATCCATGGACCGGCTGAATTCATTCAGACGAATATCGTAGGTACCTTTACGCTGCTGGAAGCGGCGCGTGCCTATTGGGGCGAGCTCGAAGAACCTGCCAAAGCCGCTTTCCGCTTCCTGCACGTGTCCACGGATGAAGTGTTCGGCTCGCTCAGCGAGACCGATCCACAGTTCTCCGAGACCACCCCCTATGCGCCAAACAGTCCGTATTCTGCGTCGAAAGCAGCATCCGACCATCTGGTCCGGGCGTATCACCATACCTATGGCCTGCCGGTACTGACGACGAACTGCTCGAACAACTACGGCCCGTATCATTTCCCTGAGAAGCTGATCCCGCTGGTTATTGCCAACGCGCTGGCCGGCAAACCGCTGCCGATCTATGGCGACGGACAGAACGTGCGTGACTGGCTATACGTGCGTGACCATTGCTCAGCCATCAGGGAAGTGTTGGCGCGGGGCCAGCTCGGCGAGACCTACAACGTTGGTGGCTGGAACGAGAAGACCAACCTCGACGTTGTGCACACCCTTTGCGACCTGCTTGACGAATTGCGCCCGAAGGCGGTGGGCTCCTATCGCGATCAGATCACCTTTGTAAAAGATCGTCCGGGTCACGACCGCCGCTACGCCATCGATGCGCGCAAGCTGGAGCGCGAGTTGGGCTGGAAGCCGGCGGAGACGTTTGAGTCCGGCCTGCGCAAGACGGTTCAGTGGTACCTCGACAACCAGGCATGGGTGCAGGACGTGATGTCCGGGGAGTATCGGAACTGGGTGGAAAAGCAATATGCCGCATAGTGCAGGCGTTCCCACTCTCCTCGTAACCGGTAGCAACGGCCAAGTCGGCTTCGAGTTGCGCCGTAGCCTGGCACCGCTTGGGCGGGTGGTGGCACTGGATCGCGCCGGCTGCGACCTGTCGCGCCCGGATGAGATTCGCCGGGTGGTGCGCGAATACCGCCCCGACGTGATCATCAATCCGGCGGCCTACACCGCAGTGGACAAGGCCGAGACCGAGACTGAACTGGCCTTCGCCATCAATGGCACCGCCGCCGGCGTCCTGGCCGAAGAAGCGAAGGCGCTCGGCAGCCTGTTGGTTCACTACTCGACCGACTATGTCTTCGACGGCAACAAGGACGGCGCCTACGTCGAAACCGATCCTGTCAATCCGCAATCGGTGTACGGCAAGAGCAAGCTTGCCGGCGAGCAGGCTATTGCCGCGGCCGGTGGTCCAGCACTGGTCCTGCGGACGTGCTGGGTGGCGGGGGCTCACGGTGGCAATTTTGCCAAGACCATGCTCAGGCTCGGCCGTGAGCGCGATAGCTTGCGCGTGATCGCCGACCAGTTCGGGGCCCCCACCGCGGCGTCGCTGATCGCCGACGTGACCGCGCAGATCGTGGCGCGGTACTGGCTCCACGGTGACCGCAGCACCTTCGCCTCAGGCGTCTACCATCTTGCTGCCGCCGGCGAGACAACCTGGCACGCCTACGCTACCGAAGTTCTGCGCTACGCCGCGGCCCAAGGCATCGAGCTGAAGGCAGACCCATCCCGCATCGAAGCCATTCCTGCCACGGCGTATCCACTGCCTGCCCCGCGCCCGGCCAATTCGCGCCTGGACACTGGCAAGCTGCGCCAGACCTTCGGCATCCATCTTCCAGATTGGCAGCAAGGTGTGCACCACCTGCTGGACCAGATCTTTTCCTGAGCGAGTCGCTATGCGCAAGGGCATCATCCTGGCCGGAGGCTCCGGCACCCGGCTCTATCCGATCACGCGATCGGTCTCCAAGCAATTGCTGCCGGTGTATGACAAGCCGATGATCTACTATCCGCTGTCCACGCTGATGCTGGCGGGGATTCGGGACATTCTGATTATTTCCACGCCGGAAGATACGCCGCGTTTTGTTGACATGCTCGGTGACGGCAGCAAGTGGGGGATCAACCTGCAGTATGCGGTGCAGCCGTCGCCGGATGGGTTGGCGCAGGCCTTTATCATCGGGCGGGACTTTATCGGCAACGATCCGTCCACGCTGATTCTTGGCGACAACATCTTCCATGGTCACGACTTGGTCAGCCAGCTTACTCGTGCTGCCAAGCAGACAGAAGGGGCAACCGTGTTTGCCTACCACGTGCACGACCCCGAGCGGTATGGGGTGGTGGAGTTCGATGAGAGCTTCCGTGTGCTATCTCTGGAAGAGAAGCCGGTCAAGCCACGTTCAAACTATGCCGTGACGGGGCTTTATTTTTACGACAATCAGGTTTGCGATATTGCAGCGGATATCAAACCGTCAGGCCGTGGCGAGCTAGAAATTACCGACGTCAACAAGCGCTATCTCGAGATGTCCCAGCTCGATGTGGAGATCATGGGGCGCGGTTACGCATGGTTGGACACTGGTACGCATGATTCGCTGCTGGAGGCGGCCAGCTTTATTGCGACGCTGCAGAACCGGCAAGGACTGATGGTGGCTTGTCCGGAGGAGATTGCCTATCGGAGCAAATGGATTGGTGCGGAGCAGGTAGCGGCTTTGGCTAGGCCGTTGGCCAAGAATGGCTATGGCAAGTATCTGCAGCGTATCGTGACCGAGACGATCAAGTAAGAAATAAGTGCGGACTCCATAGCTATGAACCTAACCGTTATCCCGACATCCATCCCGGATGTTCTGATTCTTGAGCCGCGAATATTTGGGGACGACCGGGGATTTTTTCTCGAGAGTTTCAATGCCCAGAACTTTCAGCAGGCGACCGGTTTGAAGGATGTGTTCGTGCAAGACAACCATTCGCGATCGGAGAAGAATGTCCTGCGCGGACTTCATTACCAGATTAGCCATCCGCAAGGCAAGCTAGTACGGGTGGTGGTTGGCGAAGTATTCGATGTCGCGGTTGATCTACGCAAGAGCTCGCCTACCTTTGGCAAATGGGTCGGCGTAAACCTCTCGGCAGCCAATAAGCGCCAACTTTGGATCCCACAAGGATTCGCGCATGGGTTCCTTGTGCTTTCCGAGTATGCCGATTTTCTCTACAAAACGACCGACTACTACGCGCCGGAGCACGAGCGTAGCATTCGATGGGACGACCCCGACCTTGGTATTTTGTGGCCAATCGAGGGGGCCCCGATGCTGGCTGCAAAGGATAGAGAAGCTAACGCCTTTTCGCAGGCAGATTATTTTGACTGAAAGTCGTGGCGGTCACGGTGATCATCGCAAGGTGTCTCCGTATCAGTTGCTTCGCGTATTCTTGCCGGCTTACCTTCCTGTGGTCCGGCTCAGGTGGCCGCATATATAAGTTTCACGAAGACCCTATAGGCCTTTTGTGCGGCAAGGACAGTGGTGATGACCAAGGTATTGTTGATCGGTGGTGGTGGGTTTATCGGTGCTCGACTGGCACTGCGGTGTAAGTCGGCGGGATTTTCTGTTCGCGTGGCTGACATACAGGTACCATCCGGCGAGCAGGTGTTAGCCGATGGTATCGAGTATGTCGTTGGCGATTTCAACGACAATGCCGATCTTGATCGGATGCTTGATGGCGTCGACATCGTCGTCCATCTTGTGCATCGTGCAATGTTACTGGGCTTGAATTCCAGCATGTTGCCTGAGATTGAGCGAAATGTAGAGCCCGCGATCCGCCTGTTCGATCGATGTCTTGATCACCCTCGGGCGCGTTTGCTGTTCGTATCATCGGGCGGAACGGTCTATGGCGATCCCGACGAGAAATCGCCAATTGCAGAGCAGGCGGCTCTCCGGCCTATATCGGTATACGGAACTTCGAAGAGCATGATCGAGAAGGTACTCGGGCTGTATGTAGCCCAACGAGGCCTGCAGGCGATGGTCGTGCGACCTGGGAATGCCTATGGGCCCGGACAGCTTCCATTCAAGGGCCAAGGACTGATTCCTACAGTCATGGCATCGGCGCTTCAAGGCAAACCTGTCACGATTTATGGTGACGGTACCGCAGTTCGAGACTACGTTCACGTAGACGATATAGCCCAGGGCATTGTTGCTGCCATTCAATGTGGCAGCAACGGCGAGGCCTACAACATAGGTACGGGCAGGGGGGTCTCAATTAATGCCTTGGTCAATGACTTTATTCGTCCCGTGATGTCGGCGCAGGGTCTCGATATAGAACTGCGCTACGTGGAATCTCGTGGCGTTGACGTCGGCTATAACGTTTTGGATACGACAAAATTGTCCAGAGAGTGTGGATTCGTCGCACAGATGCGACTCGAAGATGGGATCGCAGATACGTGGAGCTGGATACAGAAGAATTATGCGGGCGTGGAATGATAGATGAGAGCCGGCCACAGTATCCGTGTGGAGGCAAATCCAAGCATCTCGGCGTGCTAGAGCGCGCCGAATGCGAGCTAAATCCAGCATAACCGTCATTAAGCCAACCCCTGCGCATGAATCCACATAAGCCTTTTCCAGTATCTCCTGCCTCCGCAGTGGCGTCCATGGCACGCAATCGTGGCTTGATAAATCAGATGGTTCGCCGAGAGATACTTGGCCGGTATCGAGGGTCGATCATGGGTCTGACCTGGTCATTCTTCAACCCCATCCTGATGCTGGCCGTATATACGTTTGTCTTCAGCGTTGTATTCAAGGCGCGCTGGGGTACAGGCGGGGAAGAGACGAAGACACAATTTGCCATCATTCTATTTGTGGGAATGAATATCTTTGGCTTGTTTGCCGAAACCTTGAACCGTGCTCCTACCCTGGTCACAGCCAACGCGAACTACGTAAAGAAGGTGATTTTTCCGCTTGAGGTTCTGCCGGTCGTTGCGATTGGCGCCGCACTGTTTCATACGTTGATCGGCGTGGCTGTGTTGTTGATTGCGTTAGTACTTATGACCGGCAGCATTCCTGCCACCGCACTGGCGTTACCGCTCGTGATGGTGCCGCTGCTGCTGCTCTCCTTGGGACTGGGCTGGATTCTCTCATCATTGGGCGTCTACGTTCGCGATGTGGCGCAGACCGTAGGTATTGCCACGACAGTTATCATGTTTCTCTCCCCGGTATTTTACTCGGTCAATGCGCTGCCTGAGGGATACAGAAAGATACTTATGTTGAATCCTCTGACTTTTATCATTGAGCAGGCACGAGCGACGGTTATTTTTGGAAAATGGCCGAATCTACCGGCCCTGAGTCTCCATATTCTTGGCGGTCTGGTAGTCGCATGGGCTGGCTATTGGTGGTTCCAGAAGACTCGTCGGGGGTTTGCTGATGTCCTCTAATGAACTCGCAATCTCCGTGGCAGAAGTTAGCAAGCGTTACGAACTGTACGATACGCCACGTGACCGCCTGAAGCAGTTTGTTGTGCCTCGCATTGCATCCCTGATGGGAGGGGCGGCGGGCCCGTATTTTCGAGAGTTCTGGGCGCTACGGGACATTTCGTTTGAAGTAAAAAAGGGGGAGGCCGTTGGTATTATCGGCAGCAACGGGAGTGGCAAGAGCACGTTGCTGCAGATCATCACTGGTACCTTGACACCGACAGTGGGCGAGGTACATACCAAGGGACGAATCGCTGCGCTGTTGGAGTTGGGCTCCGGCTTCAATCCGGACTTCACCGGTCGAGAGAATGTAATGCTCAATGGTGCTGTTCTGGGATTTTCAACAGATGAAATTCTCCGCCGCTTCGATGCAATTGCGTCGTTCGCGGATATTGGCGAGCACATCGATCAACCGGTGCGGACGTACTCCAGCGGCATGTTGGTCCGTTTGGCATTTGCGGTTCAGGTTCAACTTTCTCCGGATATTCTCATTGTTGATGAGGCTTTGGCAGTTGGCGACGCGCTCTTTCAGAAGCGCTGCTATCAGCAGATTGAACGACTGCTGAATGACGGCGTGACACTCCTGTTTGTCTCTCATGATCAGGAGACAGTGCGGACGCTGACCAATCGCTCGGTTCTGCTGAACGCCGGACGAATGGCGGCCATTGGTACTTCTTCAGAAGTTGTCCTTGAGTATCGCAAGCTTTTACATGCACGTGAGTCCGAGTACTACAGCAGGATAGCCAATGAGATGAAGAAGCCGTCGACTCTTCCGCGGCCGATACCGATGGCTGAGTCGTCCACTGAGACAGTTACGTTGCATACGAATGGCAAAACTGCCGAGGAAGCTGCCATTCTTGAGGGCAATGACGGACGGGTGGGGCGCCTCGAATTTGGCGATGGTGGTGCTTCGATCGTCAGTAC
Organism: Cupriavidus oxalaticus; assembly: GCF_016894385.1. Taxonomy (NCBI): domain Bacteria; kingdom Pseudomonadati; phylum Pseudomonadota; class Betaproteobacteria; order Burkholderiales; family Burkholderiaceae; genus Cupriavidus; species Cupriavidus oxalaticus. The sequence goes on along the minus strand of NZ_CP069812.1, from coordinate 2,948,343 downwards.
TGAAGTCCTGGATGGAAACAATCAACCCAGTTCCGTATTTCATCCTGGTGAGACTATCCGTATCCGGATTAATTTTGAAACAAGCCGTCCTCTCGAAAAACTCAACGTTGGCTTACGCATTCGGAATAAGGAGGGAATAAAAATCTACTCCTGGGGTACTCTGAATCAGGATATGCGTATTATGCAAGGCCATCAGGAGGGTGAGGTATTCTGGCTTCGGAAGTTTGGTGCCAATGAGCGTGTTACCGTGGAGTTGGATTTCCCCTGTGCCTTGGGATCAAATCTGTATGAGGTGCAGAGCACGGTAACGTACGAAGATACACCGGACTATCTGTCGCAGCGCCAGTTGCACTGGGTAGATGAGGCGGCTTTTTTTCAGGTGCTAGTCAAGCGGGACGAGAATTTTTTTGGCGGCATTGTGGACTTGGGTATGTGCGCCACGTTTTGAGCTGGACATATGGAGTTGCGTGCTGCTATTCCGGGGCGCGGCAGAAAAAATAGGATCTAGTAGTGAAAGCAAAAGACACTTCTTTCGTCGCGAAGCAGGTGCGCGCGTTCTTCGGACTAGGCAAGGTTCTAGACGTCGGGCGATCTGCCGGCGCCGTGTTGCGTGCACTGCGACGTTTTGGTTTTGATGGTAATGCCTTTGTCCCTAATGAGGAGGATGAAGGCAGCGGGCGTGGCGCACTTCCGATTCTCCCGTTCGGATCATCGGATTTTGACACGGTTGTGGTGACTGATTGCCTTGAATACCTGGAGCCGGCAAACCTGGACACTGCCCTGAAGAATTTGCGCCGGATATGCCGGCGCAACATGCTTTTGCGTGTACCGACCTTACAGGATGGTGAGGTTAGCATAGCGTTCCGAAGCGTCGGCAACCGCGCATGGTGGGAAGCCGCATGCTTTGCAGCAGGGTGGCGTAAGCATCCGTGCTACTACCAGGCAGCAGACTACGCAGCCTTGCAGCACGATGGCCCTTGGATCGTGATTCCACTCGAAAAGATTCCCGAAACGGCGTGGGACTTGTATCCGCTTGATAAGCTGAAGGATGAGCGTGATTTGCACATGGATATGCTGCGGGAGAGCGGTAGCCGCTCCGACGCACATGTGTTTCGCTATCAACTCGCGGCGCAGTTTGTGCGACCGGGAGATGTGGTGCTCGACGCTGCCTGCGGTCTGGGGTATGGCAGCTACTTGATTTGGACCGGTACGAAGGCCAGCAAGGTTATCGGCATTGATGGTAGTGAATATGCGGCAGAGTACGCAGCACGCAACTATGTGTCTCCGGAGGCGATGTTGGAGTTTCGGGAGGGGTTTCTGCCTCAGTGCCTGAGTTCCGTTGCTGACAATAGCGTGGATCTCGTTATTAGCTTCGAGACTCTAGAGCACGTGCAGGATCCGGAAGGCCTTCTAGCAGAATTCAACCGAGTGCTCGCGCCAGGCGGGCGCTTCATTGGTAGCGTGCCCAACGACTGGAGTGATGAAACGGGTGAGGATCCGAATCCATTCCATCTTCATGTTTACACACTAGATAAGTTCCGTCGGCAGCTGCGCATGCAGTTTGACATCGAGACAATCTTCAGCCAGACGGCAGATCGAGTCAAAAGGCTGGATGCCCAGTGTGAATGGATTAGCCGTCCCCGTTCCATCACGGAGCTCCCCGGGGTCGATGTTGACCCAGCCGAGGCCGAATGGTGGCTCTGCGTCGCCATGAAAAGTCCTCTTGTCGGCACACATGTGCCGTACGTCGAACGGAGTTTCTCCGTGACGGAGCGTGAGACGGCTGGCAATGCGCTGGCCTTTGGTCGCGACTATGAGAATCCATGGCTGGTCAGATCCCTCGTGGCGATGGGTTTGCGCACGGAGTCATCAACGCTTCAGGTGAAATGGGCTCACCATGTGTCGGAGGCAAGCACTCGTGGCAGTGCCGATCGTGGCGCCGCATTGACAATACTTGCATATCGTCTGCTGGACCAGCAATTCGAGGGTAACTTCGAACAAATCTCCACGCAGATTGAGGACTATATAGCAACTCCCCCTGGAAATCCCAATGCTCATCGCTGGGGCATTTCGCTGCGCTATGTAATGGCTCTGGTCTATCTGGACGCTGGACGGCGTGATGATGCACGCGCAATGCTGCAGAGTGTACTGCAGGCTGACGCTGCCGCTTACAGCATCACGCTGCTAACCAAGACCGTGGATGCCGCATGGCTGCTTGGTTCCATGTTTGTAGCGGATGGCGAACATGAGACGGCTCGCACCACATGGCAAACGACAGCCGTCAGTGTCATGAGGAGAGTAGGCGGGCACCTGAGCTCGATTGAAGCTGACTATGATCCCCCCTCCTTTGAGCCTAGGGAGGTGGGTTTCATTGTCGACCGAATCAGCCGGCTTCTTGCATGTGCAAAGAACGTGGGCCTAGCGAAGTCACGTCCGTCGGTGTATCAGGCGGCGGTAGATTTCGGCGGGCTTGCCGCAGAAATGTGTTCAGATGCGATGGCACGTGAGCGTGAACGTCTCGGGGAGGACCTGAAAAACCTACGCACCTATCTTGATGCTGTACTCGAAGGCAAACAGTGGCTTGAGGACAACCGGACGCGCACGTTAGCCTATGTTGATGAACTCAAGGCTGCGATTGACGAGCAGGAAGCGAAAGCTGCCGCCCTCAGACTTGAGAATGAAACGTTGCGTTCAAATGCTGCACAAGGCGAAAAACGCCGGTTTGCCTTCGTCTCGAGAAAACAGCGTTAGGAACTCAAGATGCAATCGCTTCATAGCAATTCCGACCGAGCTGCAATTCCAGCTATTAGTGTGGTCATGACCTTTCACCGGGAACAGGTCTTGGCCAATTTTGCGTTGCTGGGTTTTTTGCGTGTGCGCACAGCGGCGGAGGCTGCTGGCATCGCGGTCGAACTGGTAGCGGTGCTTGATTCGGCGGATGAAGAGACTACTCGCATCGTTACCAGTCATCCCGCAATCAGGCATGACGACCAAATTCTTCGGGTGCAAAACGGTGATCTAGCTGCGTCGCGTAATGATGGCATAGCGTCGGCACATGCTCTCTACATTGCCATCCTCGATGGGGACGATTACTACTCAAAAAATTGGCTTACGGAGGCGTTGCGCACGGCGGAGGCAGCGGCCGGGCGTGTGATTGTTCATCCCGAGCTGACGGTCTCGTTTGGTGCCGTACATTGCGTTGCGGAGACGTTCGATATGGATCGAGGGAACTATCCGATGGCAAGTTGCATGATGGTGCATCCATGGATTTCATGCTCATTTGGATTGCGGGACATTTACAAACAGCATCCTTATCAACCGACGCGGCTTCGCGAGACCGGCTTTGGCTTTGAAGACTGGCATTGGAATCTTGAGACAGTGGCCGATGGCATCCGTCACGTGACTGCACCCAAGACGGCGCTGTTCTATCGACGCAAGGCCTCGTCGATGGTAACCGAGATGGCGCAAGGTGGCGCCATCGTCAGACCTAGCCGTTTTTTTGATGAGCCTGAGCGCTGGAAAGAGGCAGCTTATGGCGGAAGCGGAGTTATGCGATGAAGCCCTTGATGAAGAAGGCTGTCCGTGTAACCTGGCGATCCATCGTCAAGCCGGTCATCCGGTTACTGCCACCGTCCACAAGCAATCGGATTGAGACGTTGCTGCACTACACCAAGTTGACATTGGTGCAGGGGCACAGCATACGATTTCGGCAAACCGAGGTGCATTCGGCAGCGCAGCGTGTAGTTGTCCACGCGTCGAATCCGGGAATAGAGGCGAACCGCGAGACATCTGAAGCCGTTCAGGAGGGGAGATCCGGAATTTTGCCGGACTGGGCTATCGAGGAAATGCGCGAGCTTGCTCATATTGAACCCTCGCTGCATCCGAGGCACGAATTACTCACGCAATTTCAGCGATATCACCTGCCGCTACAGCCCGCAGCAGGTGAACTGTATGCTGAGTGCTACCCCGCAGTGCGTCAACTTCGCCCGGATTTGATCATCCTCGCGCCGTGGCTGAAGCATGGTGGCGCTGATCAAGGGATTATTTATCACGCGGAAGCGGCTGTCGCGGCGGGAAAATCAGTGCTGGTGATCACCACCCTGGATGCAGAGTCACCTTGGTCGAATCGATTACCGGAGGGCGTCGGTTTCCTTCCGTTCGGTCAAATGTCACGCAATCTATCCGCCGTGGAGCGGCTGATGGTGTTGGCCAGAATTCTGCTACAGTCCTCGGCGCGGACGATCCATCTAATCAATGCCCCGTTGGGCTGGGAGCTAGTACGCAGCCACGGCAAATCCTTGCGCGCGATTGGAAAGTCGATATTTGCCAGTGTATTTTGTGACGATTATGACAGCGACGGCGTGAGATGGAGCTATGCCGATGTCTATCTACCGGGTTGTCTGCCATACATCGAGGGTATCTTCTGTGATACGCAGGCCTATCCGAGAGAGCTGGCACGGCGTTTCGGTGCAGATGTCAGTAAGCTCCATACCTTGTACTTTCCGCATGCTCTGAGCGCTCGGCCACGGTATCGCGCTGGCAGTGGGCGATCGATTCTGTGGGCGGCACGCTTCAGCAGGCAGAAGCGTGTGGATTTACTCGAGAGAATTGCTTCGCTAATGCCGGACGTCCGCTTCGACGTGCATGGCTGTGGTAGTAGTCCGGAAGAACAGGAACTGGCGAAGCGCTTAGCCAGGCTCGGAAATGTCACGGTGAACGGCCCGTTTGAATCTCTTGATCAGCTGGTTGAAGATGGAAAATATTCGGCTTTCCTTTATACGTCGGCATGGGATGGCCTACCGATTGTTCTTTTGGATGCTACTGCAGCGGGCCTTCCCATCGTCGCTTCGAGTGTAGGGGGCGTGGGGGAGTTCATAACGGAGAAGACAGGCGTCCCGGTGTCCTGTCCTGATAATGCAGAGGACTACGTAAGCGGGATTCGCTCAGTGATTGATGGTCCCGAATGCGGTCGTGCACTTTGGGAAAATGCGGTGAAATTGCTGAACGGTCGACATGCAATGGAGCATTTCCGTTCCGTCATCACCAAGGTCCCGGGATATCTCTGATGGCTGACGTTGGCGATTCTAGCGTCACGCGGACGTGAGGCAAAGTCCCAGCAAACTTGAGTACCGGTGAATTAGACCGGCCGTCGAACTAGTGCCCGAGAGGCGTGGTGACCGAGAAGCACCGCGCTAACAACCGGTTCGAGCAGAAAACGCTATGCTATGACACTGTCAAATCGTACGCTTCGCCTTGCACGATACTTGTATCATCGTGCTCCACTCTCGCAAGCTGCCAAATGGCGCATGAGGGAGAAGTTCGGCCCAATCCTGCTCGCTCTGCGAAAGGCAGAACTCGACGGGAACCTGTTGCATCATCTTAACAGGCTGCTGAAGTACTCGCCGCGCAAGCGGCGAAGCTTCCCCTGCAAGGCTGATTGGTTTGTGATTTTTCACAATCCGGAAGCCGAACGTCACTGCATCGACTTTATCAGCGATTTGGTACCTGATTCCGGCCTCATTACCGCGATTACGGCAACTGCGGACGGATTTGTCCCAGCGAGCGCATGCGCACGAGGTTGTAGGCGGCCATGCTCAGCACAAACATCTGGTCAACCTTCTTCAGGCCGCGCACCATCACATGGCGCATGCGCCCCACGGTCTTGGCCCAGCCAAAGCCTTGTTCGATCAACTTGCGCTTCTGCTGCGAGATCGCATAACCGGTGCTGTTGGCGATCTCGTCCGGAACGGCCGAGCGCCGCCCCGAGGTGTTCTGTGCCACGTGGGGCGTCACCTTCATCTCCAGGCATGCCTGAATGAATTCTTCGGCGTCGTAGCCCTTATCCGCGCCCACGGTGACTTCCACATCCAGGTCCTCAGCCACCTGCCTGGCATCATTTAGCATGACTTTGGCGGCCTCGCGCTCGGCATGTCCGTCCGCATTGGTGACCATCGCGCTCACCACCAGGCCGTGGCGGTTGTCGCTCAGGGTATGACCCATGTAGCGCAGTGCACTGGCGGTCTTGCCCTTGCGGTAGAGCCTGGCATCGGGATCGGTCTTGGACTCGTGCGTGTCGTTGCCGCGCTTGCGACCCTTGAAGTTGGCGCCGTCGTTGTCGTCTTCGTCGCCGCCATCCTTGCGCACGAAGCTCTTGTGGCCCGCCCACGCTTGAATCAGCGTGCCGTCGACGCTGAAGTGCTCGCCCGACAGCCAGTCCTTCTTCTGCGCGATGGCCAGCACTTCGTTGAAGAACTCGATCACCGCATCATGCTTGATCAGCCGTTCGCGGTTCTTGGTAAAGACCGTGGGCACCCAAACTGTATCGTCCATCGACAGCCCGATGAACCAGCGAAACAGCAGGTTGTATTGCGTCTGCTCCATGAGCTGGCGTTCGGAGCGAATGCTGTAGAGCACCTGCAGCAGCATGGCCCGCAGCAACTTCTCCGGCGCGATGCTGGGCCGGCCGCCCTTAATGTCGGCCTCGTACATCTGCGCGAACAACCGGTTCATCTTCACCAGCGCCAGGTTGGCCATAGTGCGGATCGAGCGCAGCGGGTGGGACTTTGGCACGAAATCATCCAGCCTCCGCATGGTGAACAGGCTTTCGGAGAAGGTGTCTGCGCCGCGCATAAATGTGAGGTTGGATGGGATCCTCAAATCAACGCTTCACCCGGCTGTCGCGCTGACTTCCGCTGGAGGTATTTCAGCAGCCTGTTAAGCATTCGTTCAATCCGTATCTGTCGAAGGATGCGGTTGATCAGGAGGCGGTTCAGCGCATCGCGCTGCGGCTCTATGCCAATCTTGCAATCCACTGTCGTACGTATGGGCCATTGACGCACATCATCGCGTTGCCCTTTCTGGGTAAAGGAGGCGCGGAGCGTACAGCGCTACAGTTTGCGCGAGCCATTGCGCAAGCAAAGGGCGGACGCAGTGTCAGCATATGGATCACGGACAGAGATATGGTAACGCCGGATTTGGCGGTGCCACCACATGTCCACGTGGTCAATCTTTGGCAATACCTGCCTACTGAGGCAGGAGAGGAATTGCGTTTGGCATTCCTGCGAGACTGCCTGATGACGCTGAGGCCCGACGTCTTCCATGTCATCAATAGCGACCTCGGCTGGAAGCTCATTTGCCAAGAAGGACATCGACTTCGGGGCGTGATGCGCTTGTACGGCAGTATGTTCGCGTTTCAGTTCACCCCGGATCTGGCGAAGCGTATTGGCTATGCAGAATACTATCTCAGGCAAAGCATTGATGTTCTCGATGGTTTGTTAAGCGATAACTCTCGATTTCAGGTTGATGCTATTGATATCTATGGGTTGGAAAATTTCCGTCAGAAATTTATCCCAGTGTATAACGCATGCCGTATTGCTGAGAGCGAGTGGAAATCACGGGCACAGATGCAGTTGTCACGCGTGCGTGCCGCTGCTGCCACCAATGGAACAATGAATGTGCTTTGGGCTGGTCGATTGGACGAGGAAAAGCGTGTGGATCTTCTATACGCGACGGCCATGCAGTGCCCTGATATTCAGTTTCACGTCTATGGTGAGAGCGTGGTGGGCAGCAAGCACCCGATGCCTGACTTGGCCAACCTGAAATACCACGGGCCCTTCGGGGACCCCACCGAATTGGTCGACGAGCGTGTCTATGACGCATTCCTATTCACGTCACGTTGGGAGGGCATGCCCAACATGCTTCTTGAAGTCGGAGCGCTTGGTATTCCTATCATCGCACCGGACGTTGGTGGCGTGGGCGAGTTGATTGACGAGACAACGGGCTTTCTGGTGTCGGCGCAAGCGGCACCCGAGGAGTATGTCCATGCGTTGCGCACTATTGGGTCTAGCCGTGAGCTGGCGGTAGGACGAGCTGCCGGGTTGCTGAAATTGATTGATGAGCGTCATACATGGACGGCGTTCTGCCGCAGACTAACAGAAGTTCCGAACTATCTATAGCCAATTCATGACGACAGCGAATATAGAAAGTCTCGGTCCGGTGTTGCCGTTAGTAACGGTAATCATTCCGTGCTACAACCAAGGTGTGTATCTGCGTGATGCGCTTTACTCGATTGAGGGCGCATATAGCGGGCCGCTCGAACTTATCGTTGTCGATGATGGCAGCACCGACGCGAGAACAAAGAGGGAGTTGGAGAACTTACGTTCGGAACGTTCGATCCTGAGAGTCGTGCGCAAGGAAAATGGAGGGCTCTCAAGCGCAAGAAACACCGGCCTTCAACATGCCACTGGCAGCTATGTCCAGTTCCTGGATGCCGACGATCTATTGGTGCCAAACAAAATCGACCGCCAACTCGATCACTTCGCCATTGCTCCAGGGTTGGATGTCTCTGTCTCTGACTACATGCTGTGCGATGATACGCGTATATCGTGTAGCAATGTCGAGAGTGCTATTTCGACATCCGCATTCGAGTTATCAGACTTTCTTTTCCGTTGGGAGAGAGGGCTTTCAATCCCTATCCACTGCGGACTGTTCAGGCGTGAGGCGCTGAACCATCTGCGCTTTGACGAAACCTTACGGGCGAAAGAAGACTGGGTTTTCTGGAGCATGCTTAAGCTGCGCGGATCAAAAATGGCTTATTTCCCACTTCGTGGTGCGGTCTACCGGCAGCATGCGCAAAGCATGCGGCGATCATATCTCCGAATGGGTGATAGCTGGCTGTGTGCCGCCGGCAAGATTCGAGCACTTATGCCGCCAGGCCTGTATCCATCGTTCATGGATACTGCAATTGCATGGCATGCGGAGTGCTACCGAAAGCATCCTAGCTATATGGAGGAGCTGTCGTCGGCGACGGTGCTTGGCACCGCAAATGCCAGTAGTACTGGTTCAGGTGCCGGTGTCCCACAGATTGTGGACGATGAACCCTCTGCAAAGCTAGCCGAACTTGCGGCCAAATTCGCCGCACTTCCCGCGTTGGCCGGCGCTCCGCTGATTTCAGTGATTATCCCGATCTACAATCACTATCAGTATTTGATCGAGTGCCTCAGTTCGGTTGCCTCACAGGATGCAGCTTCGTTTGAGGTGGTGTGTATCGACGATGCGTCTACCGATCCTCGTGTTGCACAGCTCCTCGCTCTTGTCGAGAAAACCTCCACACGTCTGAGAGTATTGCGGCGTGAGCAAAACTGCGGAATCTCGGCAAATCAAAATGAGGCAGTGGCGCATGCAAGGGGCGAGTACCTGGCGTTTTTGGATTGCGATGATGTGCTACCATCCCAAGCGCTATCGGAAATGACGATGCAGATCCGTGATTATCCTGCGGTGGACTACTTCTTTTCCGACAGAATTGATATTGACTCAAACGGTGAAATTCTCAGGCACGCGCTATATGGTGGCTATGAGAATATCGTTTACTCCGATAAAAATGATCTTCGATCGGATTTGTTGGACGGCATGGTTGCCTCTCATCTCAAAGTAATCCGTAAGTCAGTATATTTGAAAGTTGGTGGCACATCTGATCAGTTTTCCGGTATTCAGGACTGGGAGTTGGCATTACGCATTGCTGACTTCGGTCGGTTTCGCTATGTGAATAAACCGCTCTATCATCATAGAATTCACGCCCAGTCCGTTTCTCGTGCCGACTCTGGGCGACAGTTCGAAAAGACAAATATTCTGCGGCGGCAATATCAGCTAAAGTGGTTGAACTCGGGTGGGCGGCAAGGACGCCTAAATGCGGAAGATATCCTATTTGAAGACGGGGCGCTGCCGACATTGCGTGAATTGAAAAAATTATGGATTGAGGGGCGGAAATGTCGAGTGGTTTTGGAAAGGAATTGCTCACCTTCGGTGCTTAATTTCTTGCGAGAATTCAATTCTTATTTCGAGAGTGTCACCTACAAGGATATTAGTTGTTGGGTTGCGTTGATGGGATACGTGTGGGGGAATATTTTGATCCCCGAGAATTCGAGTTTCGGGTTCCACATTGAACATCAAATGAAGCATTGATCGGAGCTGGGTTCACTGTGATCGATTGTTTGATAACGGTTTCCATTGTTAGTCACGGGCAAGCGAGTATCCTGACGCCGCTGTTGGCTCAGTTGGATGAAGTCAGTGCGGTGATTCCTATGAACGTCATAGTCACCGAAAATCTGCCTGGTACACGTGGTGCCATTAAGCTGGATGATGTCGACGACTATGGTTTTGAATTCATTGAAAATACAAAACCAAAAGGGTTTGGCGCTAATCACAATGCTGCTTTTTGCCAATGCCGGACACCATATTTTTTTGTCCTCAATCCTGACTTGATTTTGGACGGTGATCCTTTTACCCCAGTATTGGCATTCTTGTCAGGCGAACGCACGGGAATCGTTGCTCCGAGTATTGCCTCTCCATCGGGTACGATTGAGGACAGCGCCCGCAGGGTACCCACGACTGGGCGATTACTCGATCGGATGATTTGTCGTATGCGGGGAGACGCGCAGAAGTCGGACTATCCCATCGGCGTGGACGTCGACGTCGACTGGGTCGCGGGTATGTTTATGGGATTTAAGAGTGAGGTATTTCGTCAACTGCATGGATTTGATGAGCGATTTCACATGTACTGCGAGGACGTTGACGTTTGCCTGCGTACATGGTGCCTTGGTTTTCGAGTAGTCCGACTAGGCCGTATCGTGGTCCGACACGATGCTCGCCGAGACAGCCATCGCCGATTCGGATATCTGGCATGGCATGTACGAAGCCTCGCTCGGATGTTTCTGTCTGCAACCTATTGGCGTTTTCGGCTGCGTAGAATGCCACATGCTGCAACTACTCGTTGACCATTATGTTTGATTATTTTTGGGTCCCGGCGTTTACCTTTCTGGTGTCAGCCTTGGCGGTACTATTGCTTCGACCGCTAGCGACGATGGGTGGGTTGCTTGATCGGCCCGATGCGCGTAAACGTCACGAGGGCGTTATCCCCTTGGTGGGGGGTATTGCGATCACCATCGCGGTCCTTGTGGGGTGTCAACTATTCTTGCGTACACAAGGATACTATATTGCCTTGTTGGGTGGAGTGGCTGTGCTGGCGGTCGTTGGGCTTGTGGATGACCTTTATGGGATGAACCCTGTTACCAAGCTCGGAGCTCAACTATTTGCCGCGATTTTGATGACGTCATGGGGGAATGTATATCTCGAGTCACTAGGTGATTTATTCGGCCGGCGGGAGATAGAGTTGGCGAACTGGGGTATTCCGATGACCCTATTCGCCGTAGTCGCCGTCATCAATGCTATGAATATGTGCGACGGCCTTGATGGCTTGGCGGGCGGCTTAGCACTGATTATATTTGGCTGGTTGGCGTACCTTGCGGGTGAGATTGGAAATGCTCCTGCTCAGCGTGTCTGCATAGTTTTCTGCGGCGCGGTTGCCGGATTTCTTATCTTCAATCTTAGAAATCCCTTTCGAGGCCGTATGAAGGTATTTCTGGGTGATGCCGGAAGCTTGATGCTTGGATTTGCCATCGTCTGGTTTTCTGTGGAATTATCGCAGAAGCGATATAATCCCAATGCTGCAGTGGTCCCGCCGGTGGTAATGTTGTGGATTCTAGGTGTTGTGCTTATCGATCTGTTGGTTGTTGTTATTCGTCGCGCGGTTAAGCGACGGAATCCACTGGCAGCCGACCGGACGCACCTTCATCACGTCCTGCTGCGATTAGGTATCGGGCAGGATATCATTGTCCTTCTCATTCTCGCTGTTAATGCGCTCCTCGGGCTCATCGGAGTGATGGGTTGGAAAAATGGCATATCTGAGCAAATTCTTTTTCTCATGTTTCTTGGTGTGACTGCTACACATCTATTGATTATGCGGAATGCTTGGCGCTTCATCCGAATTGGTCGGAGAATTCTTGCGCGCGCTAGTAAGGTGGGGAATAGTTGATAACTAATGTTGAGGATGTTGCTATCGCAACATCATCTATCCAATCTGAATAGACCCACATTTTTTGCCGGAAGTTAGAGGCTCGCCACCCAGCATTTTTTCCGTTATGGGGATGGGCGAAGCGTTCCACCTAGAGGATGGCGAATTGATTCATAGCAGCCTTTCAGTCGTGTATTGAACTGCTCATCTGCCAGCTATCGGTCCCGCCAAACTCCACGGCATTGACTCCAATCTTGGATGGATGTATCTGATGCGCGATCCAATAACCAATGCGTCAAGGGAAAAATGGTGAAATGCATTCGAGGTGCTCTCTTCCAGAGAAATTGAAGATATTTTAGTGATCTTGCTGGAGTGCTTGGCCTAAACGCTGTGAAACATGAAATCTCGGACGCCCTTTACTTTCCATGTAGATCTTGCCAATGTACTCACCGATCGTGCCTAGACTCAGGAGTTGTACGCCGCCAAGAAAATATAGCGGGACAACGGTCGATGCCCAACCCGGGAAGGCGCCGTGAACGAGCAACTTGACAATCAGTGCCCAACTAGCAAGTGCTAAGCTACCGATCGAAACGACAAAACCCATCATGGTGATAAGCCGTAGCGGAGCGATTGAGAATGAGGTGATCCCCTGCCAGGCGAACGATGCCATTTTGCGCAATGGATATTTAGATTCCCCGGCAAAGCGCTCGGCTCGATCGTATTCGACGATGGCGCTGGGGTATCCCAGCAGACGCACGAGTCCACGCAAGAAAAGATTCACCTCGCGGTACTCGGAGAGTGATTCAACGGCACGGCGGCTCAATAGACGGTAATCTGCATGGTTAAAAATAATATCGACCTTCATTGCGGCCATGAGCTTGTAATAGCCTTCAGCAGTGAAGCGCTTGAAAAAAGTATCGGTATCGCGTCGCCTTCTGACTCCATAGACAATATCGCAGCCATTTCGATAGTGACGTACCATCTGTGGGATCGCGTCCAGATCGTCCTGAAGGTCAGCGTCTATGCTGATAAGGACGTCGCCGGGTGCAGTCATTAGACCACACAATAGCGCATTCTGATGTCCGCGGTTACATGACAGCTTGATGCCGCACACCTCCGGATGTACCCCGGATAACTTCTCAATGAGCGACCAAGTGCGGTCGCGGCTCCCGTCATCCACATAGAAGATCGCGCTGCGGTCGCTGATTAGGCCATCTTCACGCATTTTTCCGAGCAGCGGAATCAGACGGGCCGTCGTTTCGTGCAGTACTTCCTCTTCGTTGTAGCACGGGATGACGAGGCCGAGAACAGGGAGCGTCATAAGGAATCTCTTCGGGCAAAGGCCCAGATCGCGTTGATGAAGTAGTTCCATAGCAGCACCGCGGCGGTGGCTACGAATTGCGCGATGATAACCGGTATGGAGAGCGAAATCAGGCCCAGCAGCACGATTTGGTTGATGCCCAGACCAACCGCAGCGGTGGCCAGAAAGCGTGGAAGGCTGCGGGCGTGATTGTGACCACCCTCAAAGGTGTAATATGCATTGGCACAGTAGTTGTAGAAGGTGCTCAACAGATACCCGGTGGCCGATGCGTTGCTTGGGTTGATCTGGGCTGCATATATCAGCCCGGCCATGACTGCGTAATGCAGTGCGGTGGCGCTGGCCCCAACGAGAACGAAGCGGAGAAAGGTGTGCCTGCCAATTCGGCTCATCGAAAAGAGTAGGGGAGTGAAGGGGGTATTATTATACGCGGACTCGGAAACGATAACGCTCTTAATTAAACCAGATCCACCGGGTTTCGCCTTCAGCTGCTCTCGGTGGGGGCCGTCCGTCACTCGCGTTGACCACAGTGATGCCGGCATTTTACAATCTGGATCCGTTTTGGTTTGGGTCTTTCGGCACGCGAGAGACGGTCGAGTCCGTGAGCCAGATCGAACCCGCCGCCAACTTCCCGCCTTCAACGGCCGCAAAGACGACACCCCGCGCGCATGACTTGATAGACTGACAGCCCTCGTCGCTAATAAGCGAAGGGCTCTCACATGTTCGCTGCCCACCGCGCGTCGCATATACCGCTTGGCGCTCCGGCTCGAGTCCGTTGCCTCGATGCCAAGCTCCGATGCCAGGCAGGGGGCGGAAAACCTGGATGGGGAAGTCACCGTGGGTGCGGACACGGGCTATGACGCGCATGAGTCCATTGGGGCTTGCCTTGAGATGAAAGTGGCGCCTCACGTGATGCAAAACACCCCGAGGCGGTGCTCGGCCGTTCCCGATGCCAATGCTTGCGGCGCTGGCTATGCCATCTCGCAGCAGAAACGCGAGCTGATCGAGCAATGCTTTGGATGGGCGAAGACCGTGGGGCGCGTGCGCTAGGTAATGGTGTTCGGATTAAAGAAGGTCGACCAAATGCTTGTGCTTAGCATGCGCCTACAACCTCGTGCGTATGCGCTCAGTGGGACAATCGGTAGTTGCAGTAATCGCGGTAATGAGATCGGAAATGGGTGACAAAACGCGGAAAAACTCGATGCGATGACGCCCAGTTCCGGAATTTTGAGAAAATAACATCCCCGACCTTACGGGGGAAGCTTCATCGCTTGCGCGATAAGTACTTCAGCAGCCTGTTAAGGAAAACTATTGATGTCGCCAGTACTAAAAATTAATCGCCCTGCAGTAGTTTTGTTTGCACTTTTATTTGCGGCGATGGCGACGGTTCATGTTGCCCTCTACTTGCATGGTGAGCATCATCTTTACGTTAACGACTTTCGAAATTACTGGATCGCCTACTGGAAGTCGTCTATGCAGTTTACCCAGAACATCGGCGACTGGGCTCGACAGTTGCGGGGGGAAATTTGGGCAAGCGACTACAATTCTCTTCCCGCCGCATTGCTTCTGCCATTTAGCTTAGTCTTTGGCTACGATCGGTATGGCTATATTTTGGGTGCGACGCTGACGTACCTCTTGCCGGTCGTGTTGCTTTCAGCGAAAGCGGCAAGCCTAATTTTGCGTGATGATGAAAAACCTACTCTGGCCTTCGTTTTGGCCGCCATCATCGCTGCCTGCTATGTTCCCTACTGGGCGCCGACGCTCATGGGTTGGGTCGACATAGCCGGGTTGATTCCTTTTGTCCTTGCGTTCGTTATTGTGAGAACTGCGGGCTTCGGCAAGCGGGTCAGGCCAGGCATGGCAATCTTATTTGGGCTTTTGCTCTGGATGCCGTTTCTCATGCGTCGGTGGTACGCGTTCTCGATCATTGCTTTCATCTTAACGGCCCCAATTTACTGCATGGTGTTGGCCCGAATCGAGAGCGAAGAAGCTTGGGGGAAAGCGTTCCTTAGGACTGCGGCCAACTTTGCGGTCGCGGGGATGTTCGCGCTGACGTGCCTGTTGATTGCACAGGGCGGCCTAGTTCAATCCATATTGAAGACAAGCTATTCCTCTATCTACATTGCATATCAGAGACCTCCTTTCGAACATCTTCATGATTTCGGGGCTCACTTTGGCGTGCTCTATCTTGCACTCGCCTTAATGGGTCAGCTTTTCATCTTCAAGAGCGCATTGAAGCGTGCCGAGGTGATTTTCATCAATGCAAATATATTTTTGCTTTTTTCTCTTTTTACCCGAACCCAAGGATTTGGACCGCATCATTACCTTCCGCTAGCGTTCTGGGTATATCTCTTGATTTGTTGCGGCGTGTGGCAGATTCTTTCGAGTAATCCAAAGGCGATGCGTGGCGCCATTGTCTGTGTTGCTCTTCCTGCTGTATTTGTGTTTGTTGCATCTGTTTATCGAATCGACTCGCGAACCAAATGGGCGGGCCTCCCGAGGCCAGCTTACAACAATCAAATCGGATACGAGAAAGTCTACAAGCAGCTCGTATATGAGCTCAACGAAATAATGAAGCCCGGCGAAACGTTTACCGTGTTTGCATCTAGCATGACCCTCAACCGCGATGTGTTGTTGAGTGCTTCTAAAGAGCAACTCGCTGGAAAGGACGTAGACACTTCACACGTCGATCTGGTTCAGGGCCTCAGCGTCGCGCCCTTCATGGCGCGCTATGCAGTTGTGGCGGATCCAATTCCGACACATCTCCCAGAAGGAATGCAGACGGTTATCACGATCCCGGCGCAGGCCATTCTGTCAGGACGAGGCATAGGCGCCGCGTATAAGCGTTTGGAAGGGAAGTACGCAATTACGGACGACGTGACGGCTTACATCTATGAAAAAACTCGGCCCTACACATTATCCGAAGTCGAAATTCTTCTTGATGATTTTTATAAGCGCCACCCGGACTGGCGGCAGACCTACGGCAATTTGATGTTCAAGCTTGCAATGACTTCAGAGCTTGAACTTGGCGATCAGTGGGGAAAGTTCGAATACGAGCCTGGCGGCAGAATCGAAATTCATCCGGGGGAAAAGAAGCCCACGCGCGCGTTCTTCTCTGGAGTATCAAGCGAGTTGGCCTTGTCAGTCGCGGCGCCATGCCCGGGCTCTGACGGCGTAGATGTTCAGCTCAACGCAGGAGGCGGGAAGGTTGCGCACTTCGAGGTGGCGCCGAGGGGGGTTGTAAATCTGCCGACAGCCGATCCCGCTGCAACATACGAACTGATCGTCTCTAAGCGGGCCAACGCATGGTGTGACTTGGTTTCACTTACGTCGGCACAGCCAAGATAGGCCGGTTCCCCTCAGACGCATCATCGTGGTCTCCGATCGGTGGCTGCACGACGGCTGTTCGGCGAACAGCGCCTCATGCCGCACAGCAGGATGCAGCGGAAAGCAACTCCCTGTCTCACGGGCTCAGAATGCTGCTGGTATGCCCGCTTTCGGCCAGCGCATTAGCGATAACCTCAGTCATCCGCTTCGGCCCCGCCATAGCATTCAGCGTCCCAGTCAGAAAGCAGCCATGGCTACGTTGGTTCATACCTTTGCCCTGTGCTGAGCGGGTGTCCCTTGTGCCTGACGCAGCCAGATTGTGATGCCGAACGCAATGGCGAGCAGATTGGCCACCGCATATCCGAGAATGGCTCCGCGCGCCCCGAGGTGCGGGATTGCGATGCTGTCCACAACGATAGTGGTGGCAAACACAACGCCCCATTTGAGGGCTACCAACTGCGGCCGGCGCATATAGACGGGTAGCAGCGTGAGAGCAACGTCCGCGAACACGAGCGCGGAAACCATTGCCGCAAGCTGCAACAGCTCAGCGGCAGATGCGAACGCTGAGCCGTACAGCAGTTGGATAATCCAGTGCGCAGATAGGGCGATCATGGCGCAGCCGGTGATGCCAACCACTACCATGCCACACGCAATTCGCCCGATATTCCGACGAGCCTGAGCCAATGTCGGCTGCGCATACACGTACATCGGCGCGATGCCTGCGGCCAAGATGCTGGCGACCATCACGAAGTTGTCCAGTATCTGCATGGTTGCCGCATAGGCGCCGAATTCGGACAGCGATACAAAGGGCTTGAGCAGCAGCTGGTCCACGCGGCGTGAGCCCATCATCAGCATGAAGCTGACCCAGAACAGCGTGCCGTTACTGAAGAGCTCCCTTGCCAGGGCGGCATCCGCGCTGACGTGCGCCGTGGGTGCGCGGGACAGGTAGAACTGCGCCAGAAGCAATGCTGCAAGAATGGGTTCGACCGAAATGGCTGCCGCGTAGACGGGCACACTCTGGTTGCCGAGCCAGAATAACAACCCGACAGCAGCGGCCTTGACGATCAGTGAAGAAATATTGATGACAGCGTTTGGCCGTGTGTGCGTATGGGACTGCATCCATGCCGTCACGATGCCGGACGGCTCGCGCAGCATGACGGTGATTCCGAGTATCAAGGCTGGTATCCATGTCTCCGGCCCTTGCCTGGTTGCAAGCATGAAGGCGCCAATCATCAAATACGCCAACACCCCCGCCCCAAACCTCAACCCAAATGCATGCACCACCAACCGATGCTGCGCCACCGGATCCGTGTTCGCCACCAGCCGCGGAATCACCACCTCACCGCCGCAGATCAGCGCTACCGACGCCGCTATATACACCACGGCCTGCGCATATTGAAAATGCGCAAAACCCTCCGGCCCCAGCCCTCGTGCCAGCATGGCAACGATGCCGATGCCGCCCGCGACCTGCATGCCGCGCTCCGTCAGCATCCATGCGAGATTGCTCGCAACCTGTCGTCTCATCGGGGAGGCTTCGGTATGCTGTTGCCTGTTACGCCGGCCAGTCCGGCGTAGCAATCGACCCATTGCCGGGCGACTGCTTCGAGGCTGAACTTCTCCACAATGCGCTGTCGTCGGGCCGTCTGCTCCTCGTATGTGCCGACGCCGGACGCCATGGCTCGGTCCAGCGCGTCAGCCAATGCTTCTGCATTACCGCGCGGTACGATTTTGCCGGCATTGCCGAGCAGTTCCGCTACACCGGCCGCGTCTGTCGCCACCACTGCACACCCGCTGGACAGCGCTTCGCCAATGACCAGCGGCATGCCTTCGATATCCGACGACAACGCAAACACGTCGGCGGCATTCAGCAACGCAGGTACGTCTTGGCGCATGCCCAGTAAGGTGACAACGCCCTGAAGCCCGAGGCGGCCGATGGACGCTTCAAGGGCGCTTCGCACGGGACCTTCGCCGACGATGAACAAGCGCAAGTCTGCCGATGACTTAGCGGAGTCTGCTTTGCGCACCAATCGCGCAATGGCTTCGAGCAAAACATGCTGGGCCTTCTCGGGCACCAGTCGGCCAACGTTGATGACGACCCGTGTGTTTGCGTTCACGCCCAGCGCTGAACGCCTAGCCTGCCGTTGTGCCGGATCCGGACGGAAGAGAGCGGTGTCGATGCCGTTGGGCATAACGCGAATGCGCTCTGGCGCCACGGCGCCGGCTGAAATCATGGCCTGCCGTCCTGCCTCGCTGACGTGTGTGGTCAACGCCGCCCGGTTGTCGGTCAGGCGGTAGGCCAACATGCGCAGCCGGCCGCCTTCGCGCGCGCTGTGCGCCGTGCAGATGACCGGCGGCGCCGCTGTTACCGCCGCGAGCATGCGTGCCAGCAGGTTGGCATGCACCATGTGGGCATGGATGACTTGCGGCTGCCATTGTTTGACAAACCGGTTCAGCTGCCGCAGTGCGCGCACCATCGATGTGACGGTCTTGCGCATGTTGAGGTGCACGACCGTGGCGCTCGCAGGCAGCGTTACTTCGCAGCCGGGGGTGAGGCTCACGATTGCCACGTCATGCCCATCCCGCACGAACGCCTGTGCCAACCCGGCCACCTGCTGTTCGGCGCCGCCAGTTTTCAGTCCGGTGCAGAGAAGGAGAATGCGCATTCGCGGGATGGCTGAACTCGTCACCTTGCCCCATACCCCGTTACCAACGTCCGCAACGTCTTCACCCCAATCAGCAGATCCAGCGCCACCGAGCAATGCTTGACGTAATACAGGTCATAGCTGAGCTTGGTCACGGTCTCTGCATGGCTGCCGGCATAGCCTTGCTGTACCTGCGCCCACCCGGACAGCCCGGGCCGCACCAAGTGCCGGTAAGGGTAGTAGGGGATCGATGCCGAGAACCGGTCGACCATTGGCGCCTGCTCTGGCCGCGGGCCGATCAGGCTCATGTGGCCGGCCAGCACATTCCACAGTTGCGGGATTTCATCGAGGCGGTACTTGCGGATAATGCGCCCGACACGCGTGACGCGCGGATCTCGCCGCACGGCGAACTGGGCCGGCGCGCTGGCGTCGACGCCCATGCTGCGGAACTTGAGCATGATAAACGGCTTGCCGAAGAGGCCGACGCGTTCCTGCCGGAAGATGGCGCCGCCGGGCGTTTCCATGCGGATGGCGAGTGCCACGGCAAGACCCAGGGGCACGGCAATCGGTGCCAGGCACAGCACTGCCACGATATCGACCACACGTTTCAGATACCCATACAGATAGTGGGCGGCGTAGTCATCCAGGAAGTTTTCATCAATATGCGCCAGCCCAACCCGCCCGGTCAGCATTTCCCCAACCCGCTCGACCGAATACATCCGCACATGGCTCATCTTGTAATGCGCAAGCAGCCGGGTGCGTTCCGGATCGCCAGTCACGCTGCGATCCACCATCAGCCCGTCAAAATGCCCCGCATCCTCCAGCGACCCGACCGGTTCAAACCGCATGCGCGCCGCCGGTGCCGCGCCGGGCATGGCGAGAATGCCTTCGAGCTGGGCCAGGGTATGCGGGTCGGTGTATCCGAACAACGGCACGTAGTTATGCACGTAGCGGCGATAACCCGCCCAGATCCAGCCCAGCGTAATGAGATACGACAGCAGCAAGGCCCCACGCGAATACTCAATATGGAAGGCCGCGAAGCCAAACAGCAAGCCGGCAAAGGGCAGTGTCACGGCCAGCCCGACCAGGCTGTTGCCTTCCATCGCCGGCAGGTGCAGCGAGCGGTGGAGCAGCATGAACGCCGCCAGGTAGGGCGCCACCGACCACAGCAGCGTGCGCGTGAAGACGTAGGTGACCAGGCCGGCGCGGTGCGCGGCTTCGGCAAAGACCGCGCTGAGCGCGAATAGCGATAGCCCGAGCACTGCCCAGGCGAGCATCCGGCTGACCCGGCGCATGGTTTCGGAGCCGCCGATGCGGCCACGCAAGGCGTGGCGGCGCAGGTTGTCGGTCTTGGCGTTCATCATGTCGGCACCCGCGCGGTGGCGGGGAGTCTGGCCAGGGCATCGCGATAGACTTGCCACGTTGCCTCGGTCATGCGGTCCAACCCATAGCACTGTTCCCACCGGCGGCGCGCGGCGGTGCCGAGTTCGGCCCGCAATGCGCCATCGCCCGCAAGGCGCGCCAGCGCAGCGGAAAACGCGTTGGCGTCATTGCCGGCGACCAGCAGGCCATGCCGTGGGTCCTGGATCTGTTCCCGGATGCCGGGCAGGTCCGACGCGATCACCGGCAGCCCGGCCCGCATCGCTTCGAGCACCGACAACGGGAAGCCTTCGTGGTCCGAAGCCAGCACGAACACCTGTGCCGAGGCCAGCAAGCCCGCGATGTCGGCGACATTGCCCGGAAAGGTCACGCGTCCCGGCGCCAGTTGCGCGGCGAGCGCCTCCATGGCGGCGCGTTGCGGTCCGTCCCCGGCCAGCACCAGCTCGCAGTCGGGGAGGTTCGCGTGGGCGAAGGCGCGGATCAGGATGTCGGGCCGCTTGGGCGCCGCGAAGCGGGCGACCATGACGATGCGGCGCATCGGGTCGGCAGGCGCGGCGCGGACAGCGGTGTCGGCGATCCCGTTGGGAATGACGGCGATACGGCGGGCAGGGATCGGGAGTGCCTGCGCCAGCCGCTGTTCGGCTTTGGCCACGCAGATCAGCCGGCTGGTCAGCGGTGCGAGCAGCCATTCCGCAACGCGTGCTGCCAGTCGCTGGCGCGTGGGGGCCTGTGGCTTGAAGGCAAAACCGTGCACGGTGTAGGCCACCGGAATGCCAAGGAGCGCCCCCGCGATCCGCCCCAGCGCGCCGGCCTTGGCGCTGTGCGCATGGATCAGGTCGGGCCGCGCCTGTTTCAGGGCTTGCAGCAGTTCCCGCAATGCACTCACCGCGCGCAGGGGCGAGAGCGCGTTGTCCAGCCGCGCCAGCCGGATGACTTGCGCGCCGGCGCCCCTGGCGAGGTCCAGCAGCGGTCCGTCGCCGCCGGCCAGCAGGACGATGTCGGCATCGGCCGGTGCCGCCTGCACCAGGTCTGCAACATGCGACTGCGCCCCGCCGATCTCCGAATTGGTGATCAGATAGGCGATGCGCAGGCGCGGCGAGGGCTGTGCGGCGGTGGTCAAGTTTGCTTACGAAATTTGCCGGGCTGTAACCGCCACAGGACCTGAAGATGCCGGTGACTGATGGCAGGCTCAGGGTGGTCGGGCGATCGCTTACGTGGCCGATATGTCCGGACGGCGCAAGACGCGGCCGGGCGGGCGGCAATGTGTAGCCTCAGGTGTAGGACAGACGCTGAAAATTGCGCTTGTCGGGTATATTGCCGCGATTATACCGCCCGCCAGTCGCGCAATCCGGCAAAATACCCCCCTTTGGTTCTTTCCAAGAGCCCTCTCCGGTATCGTCGGCGCGCCCTCGCGGTGTGCGGCGTGCCCGACAAGACTGACAGGAAGCCACATGCAAATCGATCCCTCTATCTTCAAAGCCTATGACATCCGCGGCATCGTGGGCAAAACGCTCACGCGCGAGGTCGCACGCCAGATCGGACTGTCGTTCGGCTCTGCGGCTGTGGAGCTGGGTGAGAAGTCCATCGTGGTCGGCCGCGACGGGCGGCTTTCGGGGCCTGACCTGATCGGTGGCCTGGTCGAGGGCCTGCGCGCAGCCGGCCTGGACGTGATCGACCTGGGCATGGTCGCCACGCCGATGGTCTACTTCGGCACCAACGTCGAGCTCGATGGCGTCCGTGCCACCTCGGGCATCATGGTCACCGGCAGCCACAACCCGCCCGACTACAACGGCTTCAAGATGGTCCTCGCCGGCCAGGCCATCTACGGCGAGCAGATCCAGGGCCTGCGCCAGCGTATCGAGGCGGGCGACTTTACCAGCGGCGCAGGCACCTACCAGAAGGTCGATGTGCGCCAGAAGTACCTCGACCGCATCACCAGCGACGTCAAGCTCGCCCGCCCGATGAAGATCGCGCTCGATGCCGGCAACGGCGTGGCCGGCGCCTTCGTTGGCGACCTGTTCCGCGGCCTGGGCTGCGAAGTGACCGAGCTGTTCTGCGACGTCGACGGCAACTTCCCCAATCACCACCCCGATCCGGCGCATGTCGAGAACCTGCAGGACCTGATGAAGACCCTGCGCGAGACCGATTGCGAGCTCGGCCTGGCCTTCGACGGCGATGGCGACCGCCTGGGCGTGGTGACCAAGGACGGGCAGGTGATCTTCCCGGACCGCCAGCTGATGCTGTTTGCCGAGGAGATCCTGTCGCGCAATCCGGGTGCGCAGGTGATCTACGACGTGAAGTGCACCGGCAAGCTGGCCCCGTGGATCCGCGAGCACGGCGGCGAGCCGCTGATGTGGAAGACGGGCCATTCGCTGGTCAAGGCCAAGCTGAAGGAGACCGGCGCGCCGATCGCCGGCGAGATGAGCGGCCACGTGTTCTTCAAGGACCGCTGGTATGGTTTTGACGACGGCCTGTACACCGGCGCCCGCCTGCTGGAGATCCTGTCGCGCCACGCCGATCCGAGCGCGGTGCTGAACGCGCTGCCGAACGCCAACAATACGCCGGAGCTGCAGCTCAGGTGCGCGGAAGGCGAGCCCTTCACGCTGCTCGACAAGATCAAGGCGAACGCGAAGTTCGAAGGCGCGCGCGAGGTGAACAAGATCGATGGCGTGCGCGTGGAATACGCCGATGGCTTCGGGCTGGCGCGTCCGTCGAACACCACGCCGGTGGTGGTGATGCGCTTCGAGGCGGACAACGACGCCGCGCTGGCGCGCATCCAGGCCGAGTTCAAGCGTGTGATCCTGGCCGAGAAACCGGATGCTCAACTCCCGTTCTGAGCGCACGGCGGTGCCGCGGACATCGCCGGCATCGCCACCTTCGCCGGATGCAGTCGGCGCGGCCGGCGTGGCGCAGCCCATGCCGGCCGCGGTGCCGTTCGCGCTGCCGCTTACGCTGCCGGACAAGCCGCGCATCCTGCTGGTCAAGGTGTCGTCGCTCGGCGACGTGGTGCACAACATGCCGCTGGTGCACGACCTGCGCGCGCGCTGGCCCGGTGCCGAGATCGACTGGGTGGTGGAAGAGGGCTACGTGGAGCTGGTGCGCCTGTTGCCGGAGGTGCGGCGGGTGATCCCGTTCGCGCTGCGGCGCTGGCGCAAGCGCATCCTGCAGGGCGCGACCTGGCAGGAAATCGGCGCCGTGCGCGACGCCTTGCGCCACGAGCGCTACGACGCCGTGATCGAAAGCCAGGGCCTGCTCAAGACCGCGGTGGTGGCGCGCGTGGCGGCGCGTGCGCCGGGTGCGCCGATCATCGGGCTGGGCAATGCGACGCAGGGCTCGGGCTATGAGCCGGCGGCGCGCCTGTTGTACACCGATGCGGTGCGCGTGCCGCGGCAGACCCATTCGGTGCAGCGCTCGCGCCTGCTGGGTGCGGCGCTGACCGGGATCGCGCCGGCGGAGCCGCCGCAGTTCTTCGGGCCGGCGGCGCAGTCGCTGCATGTCGACGATCCGTTGTGGGCAGACCTGCCGGCGCGCTATGCCGTCTGCTTCCACGCGACCGCGGGGGCGCGCAAGAAGTGGGCGGTACAGAACTGGCATGCGCTGGGCAACCGCCTGGCCGCAGAAGGGTTGGCGATGCTGCTGCCGTGGGGCAACGACAAGGAGCGCCAGGCCGCCGAAGAGATCGCCGCGGGCGTGCCGCAGGCCCGCGTGCTGCCGAAGTTCTCGGTGATGCAGGGCTTTGGCCTGATCAACCGGGCCGAAGTGGTGATCGGAGTCGATACGGGCCTGGTCCATATCGCCGCGGCGCTGTGCCGGCCGACGGTGGAAATCTACACCGCGACGTGGCGCTGGAAGACGGAAGGGTATTGGTCCGGCCGCATCGCCAACGTCGGCGACGACGGCGTGGTGCCATCGGTCGATGATGTCCATGAGGCCGCCTGCCGCGTGCGCGGGGTGGCTGCCTGATGCTGCGCCTGATCTATAGCCTGCTGTGGGTGGCGGCGCTGCCGCTGGCGCTGTTGCGGCTGGCATGGCGCGCGCGCAAGGAGCCCGGCTACCTGCATCATGTCGGCGAGCGGCTGGGCGTGTATGGCAGCTTGCCGAACCAGGGGCCATGGCTGTGGGTCCACGCCGTGTCCGTGGGCGAGACCCGTGCCGCGCAGCCGCTGATCGAGTCCTTGCTCCGCGCCTATCCGAGCCACCGCCTGCTGCTGACGCACATGACGCCGACCGGGCGCCAGACCGGCGCGCAGCTGTTCGGCAACGAGCCGCGCATTCTGCAGTGCTACCTGCCATATGACCTGCCATGGCTGGTGCGGCGGTTCTTGCGGTATTTCCGGCCCGAGGCGGGGATGCTGATGGAGACCGAGGTGTGGCCCAATGTTGTGCACGGCGCGCGCAAGGCGGGCGTGCCGTTGTACCTGGTCAATGCGCGCCTGTCGCCGCGCAGCTTCCGGCGCACGGCGCGCTTCGGGCGCGCGGCTGCGGCGATGTACCGCGACTTTGCGGGTGTGCTGGCGCAGACCGCTGGCGATGCCGATCGCTTTCGCGCGCTGGGCGTGCCGGGGGTGCAGATCACCGGCAACCTCAAGTTCGACATGCAGCCGGCGCCGGCGGGCATGGCGCTGGGCGAGCGGCTGCGCAAGGTCCTCGCGGGTACTGGTGGCCGCCTGGTGCTGGCTGCCGCCAGTACCCGCGAGGGCGAGGAGCCGCTGCTGCTCGACGCCTTCGCGCGCTGGCAGGCGCTGGCCGGCGACGTGCCGCGCCCGGCGTTGCTGCTGATCCCGCGCCATCCGCAGCGCTTCGATGAAGTGGCGGCGATGGCGGCGCGCGCGGGGTTCTCGGTGGCGCGGCGCAGTGCGCTGGATCTCGATGGCGAGACGGTGCCCGTGGACGCGGATATCCTGCTGGGCGACTCGATGGGCGAGATGGCGATGTACTTCGCCGCATCGCACCTCGCCTTTATCGGCGGCAGCCTGTTGCCGCTGGGCGGACAGAACCTGATCGAGGCGTGCGCGGTCGGCACGCCGGTGCTGATCGGCCCGCATACCTTCAACTTTGCGCAGGCGACCGAAGACGCCATTGCCGCGGGCGCGTGCCTGCGCGTGGACAATGCCGATGAGCTGGTGCGCACCGCCGGCAGCGTGCTGGCGGACCGCGCGCGGCTGGCGGATATGCGGGCGCATGCGCAGACCTTTGCGGGGCTGCATCGCGGCGCTACCGTGCGCACGCTGGCGGCGCTGGCGCCCGTGCTGGAAAACTGAGCTACGGCTGCGCCTTGACCAGCGCATCCCACTGCAGGGCGATGCGTTCCAGTGCGAACGTACTTGCCTTGCGGCGGCCGGCATCAGCCAGGCGGTTGGCGCCGTCCGGGTCGCGGATCACGCTCAGCAGGGCTTCGGCCAGCGCCTTGGCGTTGCCGGTCGGGACGACCAGCGCGTCTTGTCCGGGGGTGAGCAGTTCGCGCGGGCCGGTTTCGCAATCGGTCGAGACGATGGGCAGGCCAAACGCCATGGCTTCGATCAGCACCAGCCCGAAGCCCTCGTATCGCGAACTCAGGCAGAACACCGACGCGCGCCCATAAGCTTGCTGCGGATCGTGGCAGATGCCCGGCAGGCTGGCGCGGTCCTGCAAGCCCAGTTCATTGATCAGCGCGGTCAGTGCAGGGCGCTCCTCGCCCTCGCCGTGGATCAGCAATTGCCATCCCGGTGCCTGCGCGGCGACCTGCTGCCAGGCATGCAGCAACACATCGAACCCCTTGGCCGC
Source organism: Cupriavidus oxalaticus (assembly GCF_016894385.1). Lineage (NCBI taxonomy): Bacteria > Pseudomonadati > Pseudomonadota > Betaproteobacteria > Burkholderiales > Burkholderiaceae > Cupriavidus > Cupriavidus oxalaticus. Next base: position 2,922,065 of record NZ_CP069812.1, on the reverse strand, counting down.
AACCAGCCGGCCCATGGCGAGCACCGTCTTCTGCGTGCGCGGCGCCGGTTCGGGCGGCATCGGGAACGGCAGCGGGTTTGGCAGGCAGACGATATCGCTGCGCGGCCGCAGCGCTTCGCGCCAGCGCTGGCGGTCCCGTTCCGTCAACACCACGACCTGCCGGCAGAAGCGTGCCGCGAGCCGCCGCGCCAGCTTGCGCGCCGGCTTGCCGAGATCCTGGTCGAAGTGGCAATGCTCCCACGCGATATGGTGCAGGCCCAGGCCAACGGTGGCGGGCAGCACGAACAGCGCGAGCATGGTGTCGACCTGCACCAGCACCTCGGTCCGGTGCGCGCGGCAATGGCGGCGGATGCCGGCCACGGTGGCCAGGTAAGCCCGCTTGAACGAAGGCCGTTGCGCAAACAGCGCTTCATGCCGGATGCGCGGATCCAGCGCGAACTGGCTGGCCTGGTCCCACAGGCTCAGAATGGTCACGTTATGGCCGAGCGCGGCCAGCGCATTGGCGAGCGTTGCCGTCATGCGTTCCGCGCCGGCCATGGCGTTCAGCGTGCCGGTCAGGAAGCAGATATTGCGGCCGGAAGGCGAGGGATGCGTGGTGGTGGGCAAGGCGATCTGGGCGATCCGAGGTGTTCTGGGGGCACTCCGGGACACGAAAGGCCGCGGCCGGCATCCGGCCGCGGCGAGACATGGGGCGCACGTTACACTAGACGGCAGCATTGTGCAGCCGGCAATGCTGAAACTTGCATGAATCCGCCAGGCTCTAAGCCAGCATGAAGCGCGGACGCTGCCGTGCGAGCGTCAATCGCTTGCACAGCGGCGTTCCCGCCCAAGTTACAGGAGCTCACCGATATGCAGACATTCCTTCGCGGTAAATGCAGGAACATCGGCCTGCGCAGCGCGGCCGTTGCGCTTGCCACTGCCGCCGCCACACTTGCCGCCTGCGCCACCGCGCCGGCCCCGAATCTGCCCAGCGCCGGCGCCAACCTCAACCAGACGCAGCCATCCGGTCCCAGCCGTTGGGAACTGGTGCGCTGGCAGCAGGCCGACGGCACGCTGCGCGACATCCCGCATGGCGACAACGGCCAGCCCATCATCTTCGAGTTCAGCGATGGCATCGATGCCGCGCAGGGCACGGTCAGCGGCACCAGCGGCTGCAACCGCTTTACCGGCAGCTACGGCAAGACCGACACCGGCGTGCGCTTCGATCGTGTCGCCGGCACGCGTATGGCCTGCCCGCCGCCGCGCATGGAACTGGAGTCGGCGTTGCTCAAGGCGATGGAGGGGTCATTTACCACCGTCGGCACGCAGCCGTCCTCGGCGGTCAGCAGCGGACGGCAGGTGGTGTGGAAGACCGCCAGCGGCGACCTGCTGCAGTTTGCCGAGCGCGAGGGCGTGGGCAGGCGCGGCGCGAGCGCTGCCGCGGGCGGCGTGGAGAAGATCGTCTATATCGATTCGCAGCGCGTGGAGTGTTCGGGCGTCGGCAAGATGATGTGCTACCGCTGGCGCGAGTCGCCGGATTCGCCGTGGCAGCTCTGGTACGGGCCGATCGAGGGGCTGGATTTCGAGCAGGGGGTTTCGTACAAGCTGCGCGTGCGCGAATACCAGGTGCCGAACCCGCCAGCGGATGCGTCGGCGATACGGTGGGAGTTGCTGAAGGTGGAGTCGCGGACGCGGGCGCAGTAGCACGCCCCAGGATTTGGAACACCTTGGTGCCGCCCTGGCGGTTGTGATGGAAGGTCGGTGCCAGGGCGCTGTCATGTCTTACCTCGTGCTTACACGCGATTTAGCGAGATGCCTGCTTCGAAGTCTTCCAGGTAGAAAGTAGCTTCCAAGCCAAGCGCTAGCGCAGCGCCGAACAGCACTCCAGCAAGGCCGTAGCCAATGATTTCTTTCCAGTTCCGCATCGTCATTTCTGCAACATCAAGTCATCTTGGTTAGACAGGGTCCGTCCTGTCGCGTCGCCCGCTACCCGAATCGCCCTGTCCCTGGCGGCATCGACTTCGCGCTCGACGGCCCGGGCGGTATCTTGCCGATAGTCCAACACCCCCTTTGCTTTCATGCCGAGGTGTCGGATGGCATTGCTGTCGCCAACAAAGAACGTCCGCGCCCATCCGTAGCCGCCCGGTGCGTACTCGTGGAAGTGAGGCACGCGGAACCAGGCGCGGCTGTCGTGGATGTAGTTGTCGAACAACTCGATGGCTGCCTTCTCGCGCAGGGCAAAGTCGTCCACGGCCTTGGCCGAGGTCGTGGATTTCAGGTACGGGATCATCTCCGGCGCAGGCTCCACCAACACGTCATCAATGGGCGCGTAATCCATGATCGCAGCAATTTTAGTCAGCATGTCGCCATCGACCATCACGAGCAGCCTGGAATCGGTGTGTGGCCGCTCCGCGCGGGGGATCGCCAGCTGCTTGAATCCCTTGGTGGCCAACGCCGCTGCCCCGCCTGGCGTAAGCACCAGACGCGCCAGAATCTCCTTGCGTACATTCAGGCCTGGCTGGAGTTCGGGGTGCAGACATCCCAGCAGCAACTGGAATTCCTCCGCGGATTCAAGCAGGTCGGTGCGGTCATTGGTAACCAGCTCGTTGGCACCTTCTCCAGGGCGGCAGTCGGCCGGGCTTTTTCCCGCCGCCTTCGCCATCAGCTCTTTCTCGCGCGCAGCGATGGCGGTATCGTTTGCGGCGATCCTGGCCTCCAATGCTCGGCGCTCGGCCAGATCGGCCATGCCCTGCGAAGTCGTTTGGCGAAACATCGCTCGGTCCCTGAGTCGCTGGACCTGAAGCTTCAGCAGGATGTTGTCCTGCTGAAGCTTCCGAATGACAGAATCGTTCTCCTTCGCCTTGTCAGCTTCCGTGCGTAATTGCTGGGTCGTCTTGCTGTCCTCGCGCTTGTTGGCCGGGTCGGCGCAATGGCGATAGAACCCTTGGCTGGTGATGTAGGTGCCGGTATGCCAGCGCGCGCGCAGGGTGCGCCATTGCAGGCTTTGGCGCAGGCCGAATTCCAGAGCTTTTTCTAGGCTGTCGATGGCTGGCAGTGCAGAGCGCCAGTCGTTGAAGGCCTTGGCGACGGCGGGGTCGATGATGAAATCCTGAAGGTTGTTTGCATCCATCCTGTCTTCATCGTTCTTGGCGTCTGTCCGCCGCAGGGGAACCCCTGCCTTGAGGGCTTCGATATACATATCGTGCAGGGGAATCTTGCCCAGCCTGTGTCCCTCGCCCTTGACCGACTTGCCCTGATCGCCCGGCGCGTAGCTGCCGCCTACGTCCGAATGCACGCCCGGATAGGGAGCTTCTAGCAACCTGCTGTCGCTCGCCGGGTAGCTCTGCCCCTTCCGGATGGAGTCCAGCGGAAAGCTCATGCGTTGTTCATGCATGGAAAAGAAATGCACGCACCGCCGAACCTGGGGCGGTATGTTCAGGGCACTTCCACTTGCTGCCCAGAAGTGTCCGTCGAAGAATTCAAGATTCACGGCAGATTGGAACGACTCAGGCGGCCCGACCGAGGCCACAGTATCGAAGAGGCCCATGAAGTTGACTTCATAGTCGATTTTGCCAACAAGCTTCCCGCCCTTGGCCCAGCCATTGATCAGCTTGCTGACGAACACCCGCGCACCCGCCGCGCCGCGCGAAAATCCGAACACGTTGATGTAGGCCTTCTTGATGAGGCGATTGCGCTTGCACTGTTGGACAAGGGACTCGTGCAGGCTGCCAAGATGCTTTTCTTTGGTGGTGAGCAGGGAGGAGCCCAAGTTCCAGTCGAGTTTTTCACATATTCTTCTTGCTTCGTCATCCTTGATGAGACCCTTGTCGTCTCCCGGAACCATTGCTTGGTGCAACGCATTCAGCACGCGCGTGTAACCCCAGGCGCAACGCTTGGCAAAGCCGCTGGCAAAGGCCTTGCCGATACTGCTATAGGTGTCTTCGCCCAGTTCGGGGAAGAGCGTGCCGACCCCGGCAAGGTAGAATTTGTATATGCCGCTCTCAGGCTGGTCTTTGCAGACATTGAACAGCCGCGCCACGTTCGTGTGCGTGTTGTGGGTCGAATCCCGCCAGCGGGCAGGAGTCTTCGCATCATCGTTGTTGTTGGTGCCATCGAAGAACAGGTTGATGTGGATGGTCTGTTCACAGGCCCCAAGCACATCGTTCACCGTCGTCTTGCCAAAATCGTAGGCGCGCTTCCCTTCGGGAAGGCGACCCTCATCCGTTTCCGGCATGGCATTGGGTAATCGGAAGACGCTCATCGGTACCTCTCCTGTAGCTCCTTGGTTTGGGCGTCATCCCGTACGCCTTGGACGACGAATGGGTCATCTTCGGCGGGCTTCGTTCTGACAGAGTTGTGGCCGTTCGCATTGCCGTCCATGACCATGACCTTGACCCTATCTCCCGGCAGGAAGATGGCCCAAAACCCGTAGGTATCCCGTCCATATTCGGGAACGGTAACCGTGGCAGTTAGAACTTCGAATTCACTCCTATCCTTGTAGTCATAGGGCTTGCCGTCGCGTTCCCACTCGATTCTTAGCTTTGTATTGGGCTGCCAGGGCTGGGGAATCCCGATACAGCACCTCTCTGCGCCTCCACCGGATGGTCCGCTCTTGCTGGCCGGACTGATGTTCGGACCACCCCCGTTCATGCCTCGCGGCCCAGTGACGCTGAAGTGATGGATGTAGTTACGGGAATAGTTCAGGCCGCGAACACCGCCGGGACTGATGTGCTCCTGTTCCACTCCAGCGGTGGTTTTTGCCGTCAGATCAGTGCGTGAGTCTCCCGAGCATGCCGAAAGGACTCCAAGCGCGACCAGCAACACCAGCCCGGCGAGCCATGGCTGCATGCACTTTCGGCTCAAGCCACGAGAACCAAGGGGATCGTTCACGGTGGCCTTGCCGTTCTCGTAGGCCCGCTTTCCCTCAGGAAGGCGACCCTTATCCGTTTCCGGCATGGCATTGGGCAGGCGGAATACGCTCATTGTTGAAACCTCTTCAGTGCTTGCTGGGTCAGGGCTTCGTCACGTACCCCCTGGACAATGAAAGGGTCGTCATCAGCGGGCTTCGTTCTGACAGAGTTGTGGCCATTCGCGTTGCCGTCCATGACCATCACCTTGACACGGTCTCCCGGCAGGAAAATTGCCCAGAAGCCATAGGTATCCGGGCCATATTCGGGCACGGTCACGGTTGCGGTCAGCACCGCCAGGCCGCTTCTGTCCTTGTAGTCAAAGGGCTTGCGGTCGCGCTCCCACTCAATGTGCAGTTGCGTGTCTGGCTTCCATGGCTGGGGAATGCCGATACAGCACCTCTCCGCGCCTCCACCGGATGGCCTGTTTTTGCCCGCTGGACTGATATTCGGACCGCCTCCATTCATTCCTCTGGGACCGGTGACGTAATAGCTATAGATAGCATCGGGCGAGTAGTTCAGGCCGCGAACGCCGCCGGGATTGATTTGCTCCGTCTTATCTCCAACGCTGGTTCTAGCCGCCAAGTCACCGCGCGATTCTCCCGAGCATGCCGAAAGGGCTCCAAGCGCGCCCAGCAACACCAGCACGGCGAGCCATGGCTGCATGCGCTTCCCACGCAAGCTAGTCGTTGTCATTGTCGTTCTCCGTTTGCTGATTGGCCTGCCTGGCAATCACACGGTTCCACACGTAATCGGGAACACGTTCCATGCAGACTGCGAAGGTCTCGCCCTGGCGTATGCGCTGTTCCAACGCGCGGCGCACCTCGGGGTCCTGATCGAAGCCGGCGCCATACCGGTAAGAGTATTGGCAGTACCCAACGCGATCGGCGGGCTTGGCGAGCTGCCAGGCCGCCACACGCTTGTAGCGCTCGATGAAATCCAGAAAGCGCGGCAGATAGGGGCCGTCGCCAGGCACGGTGCCGTCTTCAACCAGTCCCGCCAGCATTTCGTCGGGCTCGGAATGCGCGGCAAGATGATCAACCTGCTGCTGGTCAAGCGTGATGGCAACCGGCTCCGTCTGGACCTGCTGGCCATGCAGCGGACCATCGATGCGCTTCCATTCGGGTTCATGGCCGCGATACTTCCATTGCAGGATGGGAGCCATCAGCTTGCGCGTGGTGTCCTCGCCCCACAGGCGCATGGCCGTGCGCAGGTTGCGCGGGTCGAAGTAGCGCACCATCGCGTTCAGGCCATCGCCAAGGTCGGCAATCAGAAACTGGCGCAGGTGTGTAGCAAGCGCGTCAATGCCGACGCGGCTCCAGATCAGGCTCATGCAGGGCGCCTGCACGTCGAGTTCATCGAGCTTGGCAAGCCAGCGCTCATCGGCATTGGCAATCAGCGCCAGGAACAGCGAGGCGTCGCCGGCGTCTTCCTCGGGCATTCCGGCGTACACGTTGCGGTGCTCGCTGGCCTCGCGCATCAGGTCGCCGATCAGCAACGGATGCTGGGCGCCGTCAGCGAGCGCATAGATGCAGACAGGGTTTCGTTCGGCAGCCATCAGCGATCCCTGTCAGCGCAGCAGCAGGGCGGTATTGCGTTTGGCCGCCTTGAGCAGGCATTCCAGGCAGACCTGCCTGGGGCTCGGTTCGGTGGGGATGCTGTTCGGCCCGGTCAGCTGTTTGCTGGCGGCGTGGACGGTGAACTTGCCGTTGGTGCCATGCTCGATGTTGCCGTCCAGGCGCAGGTAGCTGCCGCCGCCTGCCAGCAATAATTTCTGCCTGGCCTGGATGGTGATCTCGTCGGCGGTCAGCGTGACCTTGAGCTTTGCCAGCAGGTTGATGTTGTTCTTCAGCGCTTGCAGGTCGATGTCGCCCATGTTGGCGACCAGCTTCATGCCGGCCTCATAGACGAACAGGCGCAGCGCTTTGCGCACGCTGGCAAAGAAGCCACCGCCAGTGGTGACCGACAGGTGTTCCCCGGTGGTCAATGCGGTGTCGTCGCCGCTGGCGATATGGGTCGAGCCGGCGGCGGTGGAGACGATGCCGGCGGGGCTCGCCGACACCAGGTGGGGTGCGGTGAATTCCTTCAACGCGCCGCCGCCCCTGATTTGTTCGGCTTGCGTCTCAAGCTTTTTGGCAACCGCTGGCTGCTCGCCATCCTGCGCTTCGGCTTCGGTGGCCTTCGCGCCCATGGTCGTGGCGATATCCTGCGCCTTTTCCAGCAACTGCACGACATCGCGCACGTTTATGGCGTTGCCCTCGGCGTTCAGGCGCGAGAAGGTCGTGACGAGCATGCCAAGTGCGGCGCGCACGGCGCCATGCGCATCGGTGCGCAATTCGAACCCCTCGCCCCGCTTGTCCTTGCGGCCCTCCCAGTCGTTCACCCGGACGTTGTGGCCGAGCGCCAGCAAGCTGCTCCGGTGGTCCGATGCGACCTGCACCTGCTGCTGGCCCTGCGTGTCGTCGTAGAGCGTGTGGTTGCGGCCCTCGCCGAACAGTTCCTTGCTCTGGTAGCCGGACAGGGCAAGCTGGTTCGGCAGGTCCCATGGCGGCAGGTTCAACTGGTTGTTGACCACCCCGACGATGATGGGCCGGTCCGGGTCGCCACCCAGGTAGGCCACGATAACCTCCTGCCCGATGCGCGGCAGGTGCGTGTTGCCGAAGCGGTCGCCCGAGGCGAAGTTGGACACGCGAATCCAGCAGGAACTGTTCTCGTCGTCATTGCCGTAGCGATCCCAGGCAAACTCGCAGCGGACCCGCCCGAACTTGTCGCACCAGATTTCCTGATTGGCCGGACCGGTAACCCTGGCGATGTGATAGCCGCCGATATGGGGCTTCTTGACCCATTCGGGCCGGAAGATTTCACGGGTGGGCTGCGCCTCGAATTCGACCTCGCAGCGCCATTGCTGGCGGCTGCCGGCAAACTCGCCCACGTCCTCGATCAGCAGGCGCGCGTCCAGAATCAGGTACTCGCAGTTGGACTTCTTGCGGAGGAAGCGCGCTAGTTTGAAAGTGTGGCCGGGCGCCATGGCGCGCACATTCCCCTTGCCGCGCACGCGGTGGCCGTGCTGCCGGATGGCTTCCATGCGGATGCGCGCGAGCATGTCGCCTTCCTGGCGGGCATCGCTGCCGGCCATGGGCTCGGCATGGTCACCCGGCCAGGCGTACCGTTCGTGGGTGGCGTGGCTGGTGTCGCGCGGATCTTCGGCGGACACGTTCATATCAGCGCGCGGCTGCTTGAAGTCGTGATCGCCGTGCGCCCATTTGCCGGTGGTCAGCCGGTCGTGCGTCTCGAACTGATAGAGGTGTTCCTCATCCACCCGGTCCGATGACGGATACCAACTGATGGTGTGATAGGCGGGACTGGGAATGGCCTTGAAGGCGCCGTTCCCGTCGGTCAGCACCATGCGGTGATGGCCGTTCGAGTGTTCAAAGAAGAACGAAATTCCCCACTCCGCGAGCAGGCGGCGCACGAACTGGTAGTCCGTCTCGCCAGGCTGTAGCTGATATTCCCGCTTGGGGTACTGGATATCCAGCAGACGGCGCTCGACCGGGAAGGTGTAGTTGCTCAGCACCGCCTCCACGATTTCCAGCACGTTCATGTTCTGGAACCGCTTGAAGGTACTGGTGAGCGTGGCGAGCCAAAGCCACGGGCGCAGCGTCAGGCGATACAGGATGCGTTCGTTCTCATGGAAGGGGCCCCGTACCTCCGTTACCAGGCCGGTTATTTCACGCTTCCCCTTGCCGATGCCACCCGCCAGGCCGCTGCCGGCGCCGTCCAGTTCGATGGTGACGGTCAGTTCCTTGCCCTGCATGGCTTCCAGGTCCAGATTGCCCGCAGGGCCATACAGAACATTGCGTTCATCGGGCGTCTTCAGTTCCAGTTCGTATTCGAACAGAGCATTGAGGCCCTCGGTGCCGGACAGCCGGGAAAATACCAGCAGCGGCTGGTCCAGCAATTCCGGGAGTCCCTCACCGGAAACGGTGACGGTACGATACGAAAACGGCGATCGGCTACCCATGCAAACGCGCTCCCGGAAAATGGATTGGTGGCTGCCACCGACAGCCAGGGATTGGCTATTCTGCGGGGCGCTCATTACGCCCGCACCAAGTCACATCAATACGGCGCAAAGTCTTATGCGGGCGGCGTCCAGCCGGATATAGGATCAATCCGAAAATACCTGTTATTTATCTAATTTAGATTTAAGAAAATCTGAATTAACGTATGGCACCTGCGCTATAACGCGGAGACGAACGAATGCCGGTGTGCGGAGATCTCCCGCCACGCCGTGGCAACCTCTTGCCGGCGTCTGTTGCAGGAAGGCGCGCGCCGCCAGGGCGCCAGCGTCATACCGGGCGTCGCTGGCGGACGAGTTGTCGATGGTGGTTGGGGCGCAGGCGGGAGGGGATGGAAAAGATGGCCGACGTGGCCCGCCTCACCACAGAAAGAAAGCGGGCCGCAGTTGCGGCCCGTGAGGCTGCTGACAACGTCAAAGGCGGCGAATGTTGTCTTCCCTCTCCCATTTATGGGAGAGGGGCGGGGGAGAGGGCAGGCGTTGCCACGAAGTGAGACGTCACGGTGCTTGCCATGCGCCTGCCCTCTCCCCCAGCCCCTCTCCCGCAAGCAAGCGGGAGAGGGGAGCGAACAGCCTGGCATTTCCCCTTTGTCAGCAATCTAGCGGGCCGCAGTTGCGGCCCGTTTGCATCATGTCAGTGGGATCAGGAGCGCGGCGTTCCGCCATCGCGCCGCACACCGCGGCGATCCGCGGTGGCCGCCTTTGCCGGCGCCTTGCCGCCGGCCTGCGCCGGCACCGGCAGCGTGTACATCGACCCCGGCACCGAAGTCAGCAGCGTATTGATCTGGACCACATCCGCTTCCTGCAGCACCCCGGTGGAAGCCTTCAGCCGCAAGCCGTTCATGATCGTGTCATAGCGCGCCCTGGCCAGGTCGCGCCGCGTGGAGAACAGCTGCGCCTCGGCGTTCAGCACATCGATATTGATGCGCACGCCGACCTCATAACCCAGCTGGTTCGATTCCACCGCGCTCTGCGCCGAGCGCTCGGCGGCTTCCAGCGCCTTGACCTGCGCCAGGCCGTTGGATACGCCGGAATAGGTCTGCCGCGCCGTCTGCGCGGCCGTGCGGCGCGCGAATTCCAGGTCGCTCGCGGCCTTGTCCGCCAGGGCGATGGTCTCGCGCACGCGCGACTGGATCTGGCCGCCGGAGAAAATCGGCATGGTCAGCTGCACGCCGATCTGCGACGCGTTGTAGTGCGTCGAGATCGCCTGCGTGGCGCTGCCGGTCTGGTTGTTGAAGCCGTACGACGCCACCAGGTCGACCGACGGCAGGTGCCCGGCCTTGGCCTTGTTGGTCTCGCGCTGCGCGGTTTCCAGGTTGTAGCCGGCCAGGTTGACCTGCGGGTTGCTGGTCTCGGCCTGCGCGGCCCAGGCGTTGACGTCGGGCGGCTGCGGGCCGGGGATGGGCGCCTCGGAGCGCAGGCCCATCAGTTCGTCGACCGGCTTGCCGGTGATCTGCTGCAGCGTGGCGCGCCGGATCTCCAGGTCGCTCTGCGCGGCGATCTCGGTCGAGGTGGCCAGGTCGAAGCGCGCCTGGGCGTCGTTGGCATCGACGATGGTCGCGGTGCCGACCTCGAAGTTGCGCTTGGCCTGTTCCAGCTGCTCGCCGATCGCCTTCTTCTGCGCGCGCGCCAGGTACAGGTTGTCCTGCGCGGCGAGCACGTCGAAATAGGCCTGCGCGGCGCGCGTGATCAGGTCGAGCTCGGCCTGGTGGAAGGTGACTTCGCCCGCCAGCGCGGCCAGCTCGCCCTGCTTGTAGGTTTCCCAGCGGTCCCAGCGGAACAGCGGCTGGCTCAGCTGCAACTGCCAGTTGTTGTTGTTGAAGAAACGCGTGCCCGAAGCGCCGGGCGAGCCATTGATCGGCAGCGAGGCGGTCTGGTCGAGCTTGGTGCGGTTGGCGCCCGCGGTGCCGATCACCTGCGGCAGCAGCCCGGCGCGGCCCTGCGGCAGCCGCTCACGCGTGGCGAGCAGCTGCGAGCGGGCGCTGGCGAACTGCGCGTCATTGGATTGCGCATCGCGATAGACCTGCAGCAGGTCGGCCGCGCCTGCCGGTGCCGCGGGCAGCAGGGCAAGCAGCGGGGCGAGCAGGGTAGCCGCGATCGCCAGGCGTGTCCGGATCGCTCCGGGCAGGGCGTTGGGCGCAAACGTCATGACACCTCCAGGTTGCCGGGCGCTGGCCGCGGCCTACGGTCGTTTCTTCTTCGGAATGCTGCTTGCAGTGCGAGCGAAAGCGGCCGGCCCGCGTGGCCAGGCCGCGCCTCGCTTCAGTACTTCGGCATGGCCGGGTCCACCTCGCTGGCCCAGGCGTCGACGCCGCCGGTCAGGTTGTAGACCCTGGCGTAGCCCTGGCGCTCCAGGAACGCGGCCACCTGCATGCTGCGCATGCCGTGGTGGCAGATGCAGACGATGTCTGCGTCCTCATCCAGTTCGGCGGCGCGGGCCGGGATGTCGCGCATCGGGATATGGGTGATGCCGGGCATGGCGCAGGTCTGCACCTCCCAGCCTTCACGCACATCGAGAAGGACCGGCCTGGCGCGGCTGGCATCGGCCAGCCACTGGGCCAGTTCGGTCGGCTTGATCACCTGCATGATGGAACGGTCCTCAGAACTGGAACTGCGACGGACGGGCCGCGCCCTGCAGGGGCTTGACCGCGGTCTCGAACAGGTTGACGACCTGGTACTCGGTCTCGGACACGCGCGTGATGAGGCGTGCTTCCATCACCGGCAGTTCGCCCACGAAGGCGGCGATGCGGCCGCCCACCTTGACCTGCGACAGGATCGACTGCGGCAGCGCCGGCAGCGAGCCGGAGATGCAGATCACGTCGTACGGCGCCGCGGCGGCCCAGCCGTCGGCGGCATTGCCTTCGGCGACGTCGACGTTGGTGATGCCGGCGTTGGCGAGGTTGGTGCGGGCCAGCTCGACCAGCTCGGGCACGATGTCCACGGTCAGCACGTGGCGCGCGCGGTTGGCCAGCAGGGCGGCCATGTAGCCGGAGCCGGCGCCGATTTCCAGCACGTTTTCATGCTTGCGCACGGCCAGGTCCTGCAGGATGCGGGCCTCTACCCGCGGCGGCAGCATGTTCTGCCCGGCGGGCAGCGGAATCTCCATGTCGACGAACGCCAGCGAGGCGTACGCGGCCGGGACGAACTGCTCCCGCTTGACCACCGCCAGCAGGTCCAGGATTTCCTGGTCCAGCACGTCCCACGGGCGGATTTGCTGTTCGATCATGTTGAATCGGGCTTTTTCGAGATCCATCTTGCCATTCCTTACCAAGGCCAACCGCTGTCGTTCTGTGCGCCGGCCGCGCGGTGCCCACGGCCGGACAGTCTTGTCTAACCCGTTATTTTAACCTTGCGGGCGCCGTCGGGTTCATTCCGCGCTGGCCTCCCCCCCGGCATCTTGCGCCAGCATCTCGTCGCGGATGCGCTCCCACACGTAGGGGCCTTGCTGCGGCGGCAGCGGCCGCTCGCGCGCCGCGCCGGTGGTCAGGCCGAACAGCAGCGTGTCGAGCAACTGGTCGAGGAAGACCTCGGGGTCGATGTCTTTTTCAGAGGTGGCGCGCAGCGCGCGCTGCCACAGCATCAGGAACACCAGCGGGGCGCAGATCAGCGTGGTGGTGGGGTTGGCCGGCATCGGGCGGAACTCGCCGCGCGCCACGCCGCGCGCCAGCACCCTGGCGAACAGTTCGTCGCCCGGCACCATCACCTCTTCGTTATAGAAGCGGGCGATGTCGGGGAAGTTGGCCGACTCGGCCATGATCAGCTTGGTCAGCCCCGCCACCGGCGTGGCGCCGATCAGGCCCCACCAGCCGCGCAGCAGTTCGCGCAGCAGTTCCGGCGTGCTGCCCTCATAGCGGTCGACCAGTTCGGTGCCGCGCGACAGGGCCGGGACCAGGTTTGCGCGCACCACGGACTTGAACAGCTCTTCCTTGTTGGCGAAGTACAGGTAGACAGTGCCCTTGGACACGCCCGCGGCAGCCGCCACGTCTTCCAGGCGCGTGGCCGCGTAGCCGCGTTCCACGAACAGGTCGAGCGCCGCCGCCACCAGCTCCTGCGGGCGCGCGGCCTTGCGCCGGCTCCAGCGCGGCGCATCGGCTTCCTGGTGCGGTTCGGCGGGTGTTTTCACGGGTGTCTTGCGAGGACTGCGGGGCACGTTGAGGCTGGGCTGGATGTTAATAACTTGTGGGTCAGTAATGTAGGGTAGCGCCTTGTGAGGGTCAAGCGCGGTCGGGGCGGGCTAGGGTTCACACCGAGGCGGATCCGAGACATGTGATGCCAGGTGCGCGTGCGGTGCGGTGTCCGGTGCAGGGCAAGTGCGATCGCGCACGCGGCGTTTTCCTTTTCTTACAGGAGGATGGCGGCCCTTGGGGCACAATGGCGCCTTGATGTCAGCCGCGTTGCTTGCCATGGCGTGCCGCGGCGTTTCCTGAACCATTGCGATGAGTTGCCGGTCACACCTTTCCTGCCGCGCTGGCTGCGGCGCCTGTTGCATTGCCCCCTCGATTGCCTCGGCCCTGCCGGGTATGCCCGAGGGCAAGCCCGCGGGCGTGCCGTGCGCGCAGTTGCTGCCCGACATGCGCTGCGCGGTGTTCGGCCGCCCCGACCGGCCGGCGTTCTGCGCCGGCCTGAAGCCCTCGGCCGAAATGTGCGGCGACTCGCGCGAAGCCGCGCTGCACTGGCTGACCCGACTCGAAATCCTGACCGCGCCGCAGGCCGCGCCTGCACGGCCCGGCTCGCGCGGGTGACATCGGCCACCGTGCCGGCGCGCCCGCCATCCACTCCTGAACTCGGAGGCAACATGATCCGGACTTCCCGACGGCGCTGGCTGGCCGTCGCTGGCGCGGCCGCGCTGGCCGCCGGCCTCGCCGCCTGCGGCGCGTTCCGCAACGAGTACACGTTCTCGCAAAGCCAGCTGCAGGCGGCGCTGGAGCGCAAGTTCCCGTTCAACAAGCGCTATATGGAGCTGTTCGATATCCAGCTCACCAATCCGCAGCTGACGCTTGATTCGGTGCGCAACCGCGTCAACGTGCAATTCGACGCCGTCATCGACAACAAGCTGTTCTTCCGCCAGGCGCTGACAGGGCGCTTCGCGCTGGACAGCGGGCTGCGCTATGACGCGCCGACGCGCTCGGTGGTGCTGCAGGACCCTGAAGTGCAGCGTTTCGACGTGCAGGGCATGCCGGCGCAGTTCTCGCGCCAGCTCAATGCGCTGGGCGGCATCCTGGCCGAGCAGTTGCTGCAGGGCTATCCGCTCTATACGTTCCGGGAAGACCAGCTGCGCGTCGCCGGCGCGCAAGTCGAGCCCGGTACAATCACCGTTTTGCCTGACGGCATCAACGTCAAGGTCAACCGCCCCTGATCGCCCTCGGGTTATCCGGGCGCTCGAACAACAAACCAGGCGGTCCGGCGCATGCCGGGCAACGCCGATGACAACGTTTCTCCGTTCCGCATGGAAATCGCACTTGCCCTGAAAGCCGTGATCCTCGGCATTGTCGAAGGACTGACCGAGTTCCTTCCCATCTCGAGTACCGGCCACCTGATCCTGGCGGGCCAACTGCTCGACTTCAACGACGAAAAGGGCAAGGTCTTCGAGATCGTGATCCAGTTCGGCGCCATCCTGGCGGTCTGCTGGGAATTCCGGGCACGCATCGGCAGCGTGGTGCGCGGCCTGGGGTCGGAGCCGAAGGCGCAGCGCTTTGCCATCAACGTGGTGATCGCGACCGCGCCGGCGATCATCCTGGCCTTTATCTTCGGCAAATGGATCAAGGCCCACCTGTTCAACCCGATCTCGGTGGCGCTGGCCTTTATCGTCGGCGGCGTGGTGATCCTGCTGGCCGAATGGCGCGACGCGCGCCGCGGCACGGTCTCGCATCCGCAGGGCAATGCGCTGCTGGAAGCGGCCAAGGCGGGCGCGCCGCGCATCGAATCGGTCGACGACCTGAACTGGCGCGATGCGCTCAAGGTGGGCCTGGCGCAGTGCTTTGCACTGGTGCCGGGCACCTCGCGCTCGGGGGCCACCATCATCGGCGGCATGCTGTTCGGGCTGTCGCGGCAGGTGGCGACGGAGTTCTCGTTCTTCCTCGCGATCCCGGTGATCTTCGGCGCGACGGTCTATGAGCTGTACAAGGCGCGCGCGCTGCTGGACGGCGACGACCTCGGCATCTTCGCCGTCGGCTTTATCTTCGCCTTCCTGTCCGCGTTCCTGTGCGTGCGCTGGCTGCTGCGCTTTGTTGCCACGCATGATTTCAAGCCATTTGCGTGGTATCGCATTGCATTTGGCATTGTGGTGCTGTTCACCGCTTACTCGGGGCTGGTGTCCTGGCACGCATAAGCGGGGGCACCGGGCAAACAAAAAAGCGTGGCCAATGCCACGCTTTTTTGTTTGCGCCTGGCGCCTGCGTTCAGGCCCGCTTGCGGAACACCACGTCCCACACCCCATGCCCGAGCCGCACGCCGCGCCGCTCGAACTTGGTCACCGGCCGGTAGTCCGGCCGTTCGGCAAAGCCGTCCGGCGTACTGGAGGTGTTTTCCAGCAGCGGCTCGCCCGCCAGCACTTCGACCATCTGGTGCGCATACTCTTCCCAGTCGGTCGCGCAGTGGATATAGCCACCCGGCTTCAGCCGCGCCGCCAGCAGCTTCACCAGCGGCGGCTGCACCAGCCGGCGCTTGTTATGGCGCTTCTTGTGCCACGGATCCGGGAAATAGATATGCACGCCGTCCAGGCTGTCGTCGGTCAGCATATGGGCGATGACCTCGACCGCGTCGTGCTGCAGGATGCGGATGTTCTCCAGGCCGCGCTCGGCGATCAGCTTGAGCAGGGCGCCGACGCCGGGCTCATGCACCTCGCAACCCAGGAAATTGTCCTGCGGCCGCAGCCCCGCGATGTGCGCGGTGGTCTCGCCCATGCCGAAGCCGATCTCCAGGATCGACGGCGCGTGGCGGCCGAAGGTGGCTTCCCAGTCCAGCGGGTGCGGCGCATACGGCACCAGCATGCGCGGACCGACTTCGTCGATGGCGCGCTGCTGCCCGGTCGAGGTCCGCCCGGCACGGCGCACGAACGAGCGGATGCGGCGCGGATGCGCAACGCCTTCAGGATCGGCAGGGGAGGGGGCGGAAGGGGCGGACGGCTGCTGGGCGTTGTCCACCGGCGCGGCGTCATCGGCCGGCGTCGGTCCGGTGCTGGGGTCTTGGGGAAGCATGGCAACAAAAAAGCCGCCGGGCAGATCACCGTAACAGTGTTAACGGTGGCAAAGGCGGCTTGTCTCGACTTGAGGTGGAGCGGGCGATGGGAATCGAACCCACGTCTTTAGCTTGGGAAGCTAAGGTAATAGCCATTATACGACGCCCGCGGAGCCGTGATTCTATGCGGGATTCCCGGGTTTGTGCAAGCGTGTGATGTGTACGCTGCATGCGAAAGTGTATCCAGCGGCGAGTAGCACGCTGTCAAGGCATAGCGGATTCGAGACTCTTCGTGCATGCTGTAGCTCATGTAGGAGGCGTAAAATCCACAAGAGGGTTGTGCCGAGCCAGCCCTAAAGAGGCTCGAGAAACTAGCTGCCGAAGGCTACAGGGCGTGATACGACAGGCAAACCTCACGACACAACCACCACGGATACACAAAAAACGACATATGCAAATGGAGCAAATCAGGACCTCGCTCACCGCATGGTTGCTTCGAAAGACAGCTGGTGCGGCTGTGCGCCGTGTCGGCGAGTCCTCTATCGCGATTACTACCGATGTTGGGGTAGTTAGACAAGAAAACCAAGATCGGGTTGCCGTGCTGAAAGGTATGGACCCGAATGGGCGCCGATACTTTGTCATCGCGTTGTGCGATGGCATGGGGGGGATGGCTGATGGGGCCATATGCGGGGCCACTGCCTTGGCGGGCTTTATGACGGCATTTGTGGAGATTCGCGGATCTGCCCTTGCTTTGAATGAACAATTGCGATACGCGGCAGTTGAGGCAAATCGAATAGTTTTCGAGCTTTATCGTTCACGTGGAGGGGCGACATTATCAGCCGTCCTATTGTGCGAACCGGGAAAGCTGCATTGGGTCAATGTAGGCGACAGTCGCATTTACCGTAAGACGCACAATGAACTCGAGCAGTTGACCATCGACGACACGCTTGAAGGTCAGCTTCCTCATGGGGGCAGTTTGGCTGGCAGAAATCAGTTGCTTCAGTTCATTGGCGTGGGGCCGGATCTCGAAGCACACACTGGTAGTTTGGAATATCGAGATACGGATCAGATGCTCCTTTCTTCCGACGGACTGCATAGTGTCTATAAGGATTTTATAACAGAAATTCTTGCTAATTCTCCTGAGCCGGCGATAGGTATTAAGCGTTTGGTGGACGTTGCGCGATGGCGGGGTGGGCACGACAACGCAAGTGGCGCAGTGTTCTGCCCATTTGAAGCAACGAAGCTCCTTGAGTTGGGGGATGGGGCCGAAAACATACTTGAATTTTGGGATCCACACGGTGAACTGCAAATGGTCTCAGTGGGGCAAGTAAAAATTGTCCACAAGCCAGGCTCTGACGGGGGCAGAAAAGAGACATATATCGCTGAAAGCGACCTTTCGTTGTCGAAGCCCCTTGCGGCAAAGCAGCCGCGCACACGAAAACAGCGCGACCCTGGTAACCCGAAAAAAGAGAAAAATGTAAAAGTCCAAAAGGCTAGCAAACAGACTGATACACCAAAGCAGAAGGAGTCTGGCGCAAAGGTTGAGGATGCCGAAAAACCTCAACTTATCATTGAATTCCAAAATAATGAAAAAAAATGATAACTCTCCCGGCAAGATATGTTTCAACTGGCGTTGTCGCAAATGGTGGAATGGGCTCAGTCTTGTTTTGCAACGACTCTCATTTAGAGAGGCCTGTCGCGATTAAGGTGCTCAAGGACCCGAAACAGCGTCGACGCATAATCGATGAGCTTCAGGCTCTTTTGAAGATGCGCTCGAAGCATGTTGTTCAGGTCTACGACGTGCTGAAACTGGATGGGGACGCCTTGGGGATTGTCCAGGAATTCATTGCTGGTGTCGATTTGTTCGATGACCGTTTCAAAAAGCTTGCTCTCGACTCATTTCTTCAGGTTATTTGGCAAATCTCCGCGGGTATCAGGGATATACATGCGGCAGGTGTCATACATCGCGACATCAAGCCAAATAATATGAAAATGGATTCGGAGGGAATTCTAAAGATTTATGACTTTGGCTTGGCTCGCGATAGTGGGCCGGCGGCCATGACGCGTGGCTTTGTGGGAACTCAGGGATTTGGTGCTCCCGAGCTTTATGCGATGCAGGCAACGTTCACACAAGCCGTAGATGTGTACGCCTTTGGCGCTACAGCTCTTTATCTTGCGACAGGGGATTTGCCTGAAGAGCTATGCGCAATTCCCCCTCGCTCAGCAGGGCGATCGTATTTTTCCGCACTTCCACTCGGCATTGACCAGCACTTGTGCGACGTACTAGATGCTTGCCTTGCACCGACTGCAGATGACCGCCCTTCAATGGGAGCAGTAACTGACGTCCTAATGCGCTATCTTCTCAGGGACAAGCATCAAGCACTAGCTGTGTATGGGGGTAGTCCCCGGTATTTGAACGCGAATAATAGGGCGGTCAATCTCGAATTGAAGGGCGTGGGGGCCATCGCTATAAATTACAACGGACTCGATTTTGTTGTAAGTGCTGCATCAGGCGAGGTGGCAATCAATAATCGTCGCCCCAACGTTGGCGATACCCTGCCTGGATCATGTGTGGTCTCCTTAGGAGATGCGCATCGCAGAGCCAATGAAAGAGCCTTCATTACATTTGATGTTTCGCATCCGGAGATAGTGCTATGACTGGTCCACATGGCAGTGGCGATATCATCAACGGTCGCTATCGAATTGAGATGCACGTGGGGGAGGGGGGGATGCAGCACGTATATAGGGCGTTTGATCTTGCTCTAAGTCGTGACGTCGCATTGAAAACTCCAAAGAATAATTCGGCACTTAAAAGATTCAAGCGCAGTGCTGTCGTCGCGGCAAAGGTCAATCACCCCAATGTCGCCAAGACATTAGATTATCTTGAGTCTGATGGGGGGCAGTATCTTGTAGAGGAATTTATTGAGGGCCAAGATCTTGAGGCCGCGCTTCTCCAGCATACTGGATACGTCGACCCATATCTGGCCGCGAGGCTGTTTCACCATCTTGGAAAGGGTGTGGCGGCCGCGCATCACGCGGGAGTATGGCATAGAGATCTGAAGCCTACGAACGCAATGGCAACAGGAGGATATAAATTAGAAGAAGTAAAGATTACAGACTTCGGTATTGCTAAAATGGCTGACGAAGAGTTGGCGGATGCAGCTGAGAAAGGCGAGTCGACATTATCCACCAATGCAACCGCAGTCGGCGCTTTGCCATATATGGCTCCTGAAGCTATTGACACGCCCCGTTCAGCTGGTCGCCCAGCTGATATTTGGTCACTTGGTGCAATGATGTACCGGTTTCTGACTGGCGATCTGCCATTTGGTGCAGGCCTGCGGGCGGTTGGAAAGATTCTGGAGGCTGCCCCTCCTCAATTTCCGAAGTTCTTGTCCTCCAATCCGCAGTTTGCGCCTTTGTCAGCAGAGCTTACGCGTCTGATTTTGGCATGCTTGACGAAGGATCCGGGAGCCAGACCAACTGCAGACCAATTGGTTGATATGTGCGGATTGTTGTGTTATCCGGTCGATCAACGGCTTGTTGGTACGGTAAGGGAGATTCGCTACGGGGCGTGGGGATTCATACAATGTGGTGCGAAGGATATTTTCTTTAATATGTCGAGTGTCTACGGCGAACGACCAAAGGAAGGGGACAAGGTTGTGCTAGCAAAATATGCTGGTGGTGGCGCGGATCGAGCTCACCCTATAGTCCTTGTGCAGAAACCTCTGGCGTAGTATTCGTGCATCGAGTGGACAGTTTCAGCGACTGTAGATCGCCTTACCCGAAACTGAGGTTGATCGAGGCGCGCCTGACGAAAGGTAGTTCGGATCGGGGAGTGGCAGCGACGATCAGCGCCGCGCGGGGCGGTGGCATTTGTGGGCCTTGGTGATCCGGAAGCTGGCGCAGGCCATTGCCTGCGCCAAGCTGGGCCAACTTGACTACTGCCGGGACAGTAGGTCCTCAACCTGGTTGGTGTTGCCAATCCGCTTGACCATCCCAGCTCGGAGCCAGCCCGCGGCTACGTCGAAATCGTCAGTCCAATCCTCATTTGGCCTCATCGCTACCGGCTGGTAGGTTGCGATTTCGTTGGGGCCGGCACCAGGAAGGAGCCAATTTCCCAAGGTGTATCGGAACGCCCCCCAGTCGCCGCAAGACGGTTGTAGCGAAACTGCTAGAATATCGAACTCCCCGTAGCGGTAGGGGCGCGTCTTGGTTTCCTCGCCGTTGCCATCAAGGGATTTCCCTGTGCGCGTGCGCTGCGGTTCTACCATGTACATTCCGGCAGCTAGCCCAAACCGTCTGCCGTTAGTCACAACAGGTTGTCCCCGTTCGCTCCGCTGCAGCTTGACTTGCACCGTAACCGCACCGACAGTGTCGCGTAGTCTGTGGTCGAAAGCGTGATTCCCGTCTGGGGTGTCATCGCGCCATCCGCGCTGGGCAAGCGCCGGAACTACCGATTGAGCGAAGGCTGCATCTGCAATGACGCCGCGTAACATGCGTCGTGTTAGCTCAGGTGCGCGGTGGATTGCCTCTAAGATTACCTCGGCGCGAGCCCCAAAGGTCTGCTCGAGCTGATGGATCTGGTGGTCGGCTCTGAGCGCCTGGAACAGGGCATGACGTTCATCCTCTGAGCATTCAGCGAGCAGGTGTTGTATGGTCGCAAAGGTGGATTCAGCCATTCATGAAGCCTTGGGCCTGCCGGCGGGGATTGGTTCAAAAGAGAGCACGTCATCGCGCCTAACGAGCTTTCGCCCGCCGACCTCGAGGGCGGCGAGCCGCTGGTTGGCGACGAGCTTGGCGATTGCCTGTCTGGAAACGCCGCGCAGACGTGCGGCCTCCGCTTGAGAGATCCATTCGGACAGGGCTGGAGGTGAGGAAGAATTGGTTGACAATGTCAACTTTTTGTTACAATGTGCTTGCTGCACATGATAACCAGAATCAGACCACTTTGCTGAAATGAATAGCGCTGTAGACCTACCCCAATCCACACTGTTCGCTAGCGCTTATGAACATCCGAAGGTATTGCTGCCGCGTCGCAAGCCTTTCTACAAGACCGAGTATGGAGCGGCGTACCTAGGCGATTCGCGAGAGCACCTTGCTAAGATGCCCGATGGGTCGGTCAACCTGGTGTTCACGTCTCCGCCATATGCTTTGCATTTCAAGAAGGAGTATGGCAACGTCAGCAAGGCCGATTACGTTGAGTGGTTCCTCACGTTCGCGAAGGAAATATTTCGAGTTCTTGCGGATGACGGTAGCTTTGTGCTGAACATTGGTGGAAGCTACAACCCGAAATACCCAACGCGATCTCTGTACCATTTCAAGTTGATGATCGCGCTCGTAGAAGAGATCGGTTTTCATCTGGCCCAAGAATGCTTTTGGTACAACCCCGCCAAGATGCCGGTTCCGGCGGAGTGGGTGACGGTCAGGCGTGTTCGTATTCGAGATTCCGTCGAGTACGTCTGGTGGTTTTCGAAGACCCCATTTCCGAAAGCGGACAATCGGAAGGTGCTCCGGCCTTACAGCGCCGATATGCTTCGACTTGCCAAGAAAGGGGTCAAGACTACAACACGGCCCTCAGGCCATAACATCAATGCCTCGTTCGATAAAATCGCCAACGGAGGCTCTATCCCGACGAATGTAGTCGAGGAACAGATCGCATCGGAGATGCTGGTGTTGGGCAATAATGCCGCAAACGATGTTTATACCCGGCGATGCAAAGAGGCGGGCATCAAGATTCACCCGGCGCGGTTCCCGGCTGCATTGCCGGAGTTCTTCATCAAATTGCTGACTGATGAGGGGGATGTCGTGGTAGATCCTTTCGCTGGATCGAACACGGCAGGATCTGTGGCCGAGCAGCTTCAGCGGCGCTGGATCGCAATGGAGCTGGTCGACGAGTACTTGGAGGCTAGCAAGTTTAGGTTCGGAGAGTAATCACGAACGCTACCAGGGGCGACTCGGAAGTGGTCTGCTTACAGTGCGAGTGCCATCGATTCGCGCCTGATCCGGCTC
Source organism: Cupriavidus oxalaticus (assembly GCF_016894385.1). NCBI lineage: Bacteria > Pseudomonadati > Pseudomonadota > Betaproteobacteria > Burkholderiales > Burkholderiaceae > Cupriavidus > Cupriavidus oxalaticus. The sequence goes on along the minus strand of NZ_CP069812.1, from coordinate 2,899,919 downwards.
CCTGGGATTTTTTTGCAGCGGATTGCTGAACACGCTGCATTGGTCGAGTTGCGGCTCGTTGCCTAATACTTGGGCGGCGTGGATGCTGGGTGGATGACTACTCCGCCCGATCGCTGCCCTTCCGCGCTATCTCCGGCCCAAGAGCAAGTACTAGCGGAGATGGTGAGCGAATCCTTCGGGTCTGGCCTTTCCTATGCCGACTTTCTCGACCGGCTACATCTACTGTGCGAGGACATCGCCGGCTTAGATGCAGGCAGCCTCCCCGGCGACATGGTGCACCGAATCTGGAGTAGCTATAAGTCGGTTGGACGTTACGAAACTTGCGTAGTCTTCGACGCTAGGTCCCTCTTCAAAGAAAAGCTATTGCGGGCGGGAACTATCCAGTTCTGATACCTTGGCTCCCACTTGCCGAAGTGCTGGCCGGCAACGCTGCGCGCCAGGCTTATCGCAGCATCGCAGCCATATCCCCTGACAGTCAGATCTCCGCTGGGCAGCGAGCCAACATGGATTTCGCCGCCTGGAATCGAGTAGATGCTCATCGTTTTTTCTTTACGGTTTGACGGACGGACGTTGACGTGTCATGCAGGCAGGGCCGGCCGCAAATGCCTGGACCGGACAACGGGCTTTTTTCTGCAGTGATTCTGCGGTACTACGCACTGTGTTCACTTCCCCTCGACGGTGGGGCTACACACTGTGGTTGTTGTGCTGTCCGGTGTGGTCGTAGGAAGGTGCCCGGATGGCTACCTCATCCATTTCCCGCGTTCCCGCATTGTCCGCAGACCAAGAATTGGCGCTTGCGGAGATTGTGGGCGAACACTTCGGGGTCAATCTCTCCTGCGCTGAGTTCATAGACCGGTTGCATTTGCTGTGCGAGGACATCGCCGGCTTCGAGGCAGGGGAACTGGCCGGAGAAATGGTGCAGCGGATCTGGATTGCCTACAGCCGGCAAGGTCAGTAGGTACCCGTGTGAGTGGCCACTCTCACAAGGACGAGTACAGTATGTCTTCCGCCAAAAATCGACCCTCGAAGATTTCGCCGAAGTCCGGCGGCAGCCGAGGTTCGCTTTTTCCCCTCGGGCAGATTGTTGCAACACGAGGTGTGATGTCCCACCTGGCTCAGTGTTCAATCGGCCCGGTTCCGTATCTCGCACGGCACGCCCGTGGTGATTGGGGCTTGGTGCCTGCCGAGGACGTGAAAGCGAACGACTTGGCAGTCGAGCACGGCTGGTGCATCCTGTCCGCGTATGACATCGCCGGCGTGCGGGTCTGGATCATCACTGAAGCGGATCGGAGCGTTACCACACTGCTTCTGCCTGATGAGTATTGATTGACGACGAATTCCAGACCGATTCTCACAGCAAGCACTAGCAGCAGAATCCCTGGGACTCCATGTGAGCATTCACTTGCGACGCTGGCTGCGTGCCGGATGCTTGGATCGCAGCAGTTCCGTGAACTGCTGAACAAAGCTAATCACGAGCGCTCGCTCATCTGGCCCCAGCCCCTTCAAGGCATGTGATACCACGGCAGTCTGGTCGTCGATATGCCGCGAGCCGCGCCGCAATAGGTCGTCCACCGTGCATTCCAATGCGTCGCTGAGCTGCTGAAGGCGGTATAACGTTGGAACCCGTGTGCCTCGCTCCCAGCGACTGATCGCTTCCTGCTCCAAGTTGATCATCTCCGCCAGCTTGGCCTGTGTCAGGCCGCGAGCACGTCGTAGCTCGGCAATGGCTGATCCCACGCGGGCCGCTATAGCTGCGTCCTGAGCGTCTTCGCCGGGGAGTGTTGATCGAGTAGGCATAGGACACAATAGTGGTGTCCATTCCATCTCTGATGAACATCCCAATTGGAATTAGAAAGAATATGGTCGAATTTGTATTCGATCTGAGGTAAGTTGCTGGACGGCGACTGGCCGCGATGGGGCGGCAGCCCGAGGATATAGGCCGTAGCAGGCCGGTTCCTCGCGGCAGTCCATTGTCAAGAGATGCATAAAATTGCGATTTGCCCCTGTTTAGCAGATCGCACATGGCCGCCCAACAACGTCAGATCGCCGGAATCGACATGCGCACAATATGGCTCGCGCTAGCGGCATGGCTTGCCGTGTCGCTCGTGACTATCGGTGTGCTCGCGGTTTCGGAGGTAGGACGCTTGCGGACTGAGTTCCAGCGCGAATCCGAGTCCATATACGAAATCGTCCGGCAACGTCTAGATCAGAACGAGGCGGTGCTAGCCGGGATTGAGGCGCTACTAAGTACGTTTCCTGGCCTGAAGCCCCTAGCTACCCGCAGCTATGCCAAGGAAATGCTGGATCGCTACCAGCATATCTATACGATTGAGCTGCAGCCCAGGGTCGAGTTCGGTGCTGTCCGGGGGTTTGAGCGTTGGGCGCGGACTCACATTGACAGGGACTACCGCATCAAAGATTTCGGCTTCAGCGGCGAACGAAACTGGCGGCCTGCTTCCCCCAGACCCTTCTACTACCCAATCACCTTCATGGAGCCCGCCATCGAGGGTGCCAAATCTGTCCTTGGACTGGATGTCTACGCGGACAGGAAATTTCACGCCGCGATTGACGAGACAATCAGGACGGGTCGGCCCGCGGTATCTGCTCCCTTCGATCTATTCGAAGGCGGGCGAGGATATCTCATTTTCAAGGCAATCTTTTCCTCCCGCTCTCCGTCGTCTGACTTGCCCGCAAGGTATGCGGAAGCGACGCGGGTAGTATCGATGCTCATTCACACGAACAAGTTCTTGAGTCGCGATGAACTGCCGTCCAAGTGGTTTTCCATGCGGCTCTATCACCGTGGGTATGACCGCAACAGCGAGGACGGCAGCATCGATAGAATCGATCCAGAACCGCGCAGCCGGCTAATCCGATCAGTCTTCCCAGAGTTTGTTTTTGAGAGAAGCCTGCCCAGCGAATCCCAGCCCTTCGAGTTTGAGACTCGGCGGCAAGTAGGTCTGGAAGTGATACGACCGCTGCCGACTGTGCTTACGCTGGTTGCATCGCTCGCCATTACCGCACTGAGCCTTGTGATCTTGAGGCAGAGGAAGGTGGCCAAATCCAAAGCCCTCGAAGTGGAGCAACGCATGTTCCGTGAGAGGGAGCGAGCCATGGTCATCCTTCAGTCCATTGCCGACGCGGTTCTTACGGTAGACAGGAATGGGGTGGTTGAGTATGCGAACCCGGTCTGCGAGGTGTTGCTGGCGAAATCGCAGAACGCAATCGTCGGTAGCTCCATTGACGACGTTCTGCCGATTGGATATGACCTTGCCCGTCAGATGCAGTCGAGCCCATTCCTCGAATGTCTGTTGCAGCAGACTGCGGTCCAGCTACCGGATCATAGCTACCTCGTGCGGGAAAATGCGGAGAGGGTGCTCGTCGAAGGCTCGGCGTCTCCGCTCTTTGACCAGGAGCAGGTACTCAGTGGCGCTGTTATTGTCCTGCGGGATATGGGGCCAGTGCGGACACGTGCGCTGGAAGCATTGCAGGCAAGTGAGCAGCGTTTGCGGGACCATCAGAGCGAACTTGCACACGTTGGACGTCTGCATTCGATGGGCGAAATGGCATCGGGAATTGCGCATGAATTGAACCAGCCTCTTACCGCGATCCTCAGCTATAACCAGGCATGCTTGCGCCTGTTGCGAGAAGCGGAGGTGGATTACGACATGGTCGAGCACGCAATGCGATCCACGACCGAGCAGGCCAAGCGCGCCGGGGAGATCATCAAGCGGCTCCGAGCCTTCGTCAGCAAGCGGCCCGTCAGTAGGCAACCACTAGATATGCGACAAGTCGTGCAGAACGTACTGACGCTGACCGAATCGGAGCTACGGACGCATGCGATTGTTCCTGAGGTCGTGGCACCTTCGGAGCTTCCGTACGTCGATGGCGATAGCGTGCAGGTTGAGCAGCTCGTGCTGAATCTCGTCCGCAATGCTCTCGAAGCAATGGAAAATCAGCCCGATGGAGAGCGAAGGCTAACTCTCGTGATCGAGAGCGATGCCAGCATGGTATATCTCAGTGTCAAAGACAACGGATCGGGCATTTCTTCGCTAGTACGCGAGAAATTGTTCCACCCATTCCAGACCACCAAGGCAAATGGGATGGGTCTGGGGCTGACCATCTGCCAGTCCATTGCAGAGATGCATGGCGGCAAGTTGATCGAAAGCAGTGAAGTGGAGCAGGGCGCGGAGTTTATTCTCTTCCTGCCGGCAATGAGAACGGAGAAATCAGGTGATGCAGGCCGATAGCCCAGTGGTCTACTTGGTGGACGACGATGACGCCGTCCGCGATTCCTTGTCCCTGCTGCTGCGGTCAGTGGGTATGAACGTTAAGGCGTTCGCCCACCCATCCGAGTTCTTTGAGCAGTTCCGAGGGGATGAACTTGGTTGCCTAGTACTGGATATTCGGATGCCGGCCATCAGCGGCCTTGCAGTGCAGGAGCGCCTTGTCGCTACGGGGTGCAGGCTGCCCATCATTATGATCACTGGGCACGGCGACGTGGCTCAGTGCCGCCGCGCATTCCTGAGCGGCGCAGTCGACTTTCTGACAAAGCCGATTGACGAGCAGGTATTGATCGACAGTCTGCAAAAGGCTGTCCGTGTCTGCCGGGATGGGCAGGCAGCCCGGCATCAGATTGATGAAGCAAAGGCACGTTTCAACAAACTGACGCCTCGTGAGCGGGAGGTTTGCGAACGCGTTGCTGATGGTCTGATAAACAAGCGAATTGCAGAGGATTTGGGCCTCTCGCTTCGAACTGTGGAAGCCTATCGGGCATCGGGTTTCGAAAAACTAGAGGTGGCATCGGTCGCCGAGTTGGTACGGATGAAACTACTGGCCGATTAGCCTTATTCTACTCGGTGCTGCATGTCAACCGGCTGGTCGCAATGCTGGCATTTGCCATTCTCAGCAACGGTAAGCTTCTTGCAATGCTGACATTTCGTCATTGCCGCACTCATCTGCCCGATGAGCCAGTATAGAGCTAGGGTCAGCGCGATCGAGTAGACAAAGATCTCTACATCTGAGAATCCACCTTTCATCTCGTCGTAGAGTCGCAAGAGGGCTTGAAGAAGCATAACCACGGGCCCCCAGTATTTGCTTCTGTTGTGCCTCAGCGCGTAAAAATATAGGCCGACGCCAAATATAAAGCTAAGAAGGAACAGCATGGCAGGTGTACGAACTTCGTTCTTGATGTCAAGTATTAAAGCACTTCATCCGATATTTCATCAACTCGAGGAAGGCCGCAGCATACTACCGTAGTTGCCGCAATAGGTCGCGTACATCCCACAGTGCCCTTGCTTAAATATTTTAAGTAGGATCATGGGATTCCATTAGGGAAACTGTGAGATTGAGTTCAATGCGAAATTATCGGTATGGCGCCGTTTTATTTGTGGGTGCGACTGCACTGGCTGCCGCAGCCTGCAGTAAGGTAGATAATGCTCCAGAAAGTAATGATCCCTTTATCGTTGCTTTGCGAGTGGCGCAGTCTCTAAAAGCAACCCCCGGATTGCCAAGCTAGAGCTAGATTACTGCGTGGTCTGGCGAGCAGTGGAGGCATGTCTGAATACGAAAGAACTGCCCGGATCAACGATTCCATTAGAAGGATCCCGGCAGCGTGCTTCTCCTAGAGACTTATCATACTAGATTGGGGAAATGCTGAATGCGTCGATGTGAGTGGCTAAATCTTGCTGCGAAATACGTGGGAATGGCGTTCTCAATCGTGCTTATTTGCGCTGTTCCTGCCATCGCTTGGGCCGACAATCAGTTTTTGGACAGCGCGGTTGTGGTCGATGCATCGCCAGCGCCAAGCTACGATTGGAATGGTAGTCCCTATTCTGCGCCTCAACCCGCAAAGCGGGGGAAGTGTCGCCATCAGGTTATATATGTGGGAAGACTGTTTGATGTGGATCTGCCGGCGTGTCTGAAAGTGGGGGCTACTGTGCGTGTGGCTGTGCAGGTAGATTTGGTGTATCCAGATGATGGAATCGACGTGCGCTGAAAGATTATGTCAAGGGTGGTATTTTCTGTTGTTTGTTTAGTATAAGAGAATTTTTCTCGAAAATCCGTGCGGTCTCGCTGGAGTATGTAGAGAGAGTTTTCATAATTCTCTGGGATCGACAGAATCTAACAATGTGAAAGCAAAAAATGCTCAAGTATGCATTTTCAGGGCTGATAGCGCTATCGATGATGGCGACCTTAGGGGCGTGTGGTGAGAAAATTGAATCATCAGTAATCATGGGGGTTCATTGGAAGTGCGATCTGGAAATTGATGGTGATCGAACTGGTGCTACTGAGGATTTTATGTTCCATCAATCGGGACAGGTAAATCACATCATTTTTTCTCCAGGGAATAGGCCCGTTCGTTATCAAGCGGTATATAAAGTTGATGGGGCGAAATTCGAAATCACAGATCGTGTAGTCGGTACAACCATGATAGTGGGTGATAATAGCCCCAGTTTTGTGGGGAAATTCACTCGCACAGAGGCAAGCCACATGGAGTATGAAGGTGTAATGGAGGGGACTTTGCGCATGAAAGTCAAAGGCAACTGCGTACCGGCCACAAGTGGTGTAGCCGCGGCATCCGGATCTAGCGCAACCCTTGCTACCGCTCCTGTGGCCGCGCTTGCACCGGCGCCTGCAACGGCATCGATCGAGACTGGCAAGAAGGTCTACGAGCAAGTCTGCACCGCCTGCCATGCGTCCGGTGTTGCTGGCGCACCCAAGTTGGGCGACAAGGCCGCCTGGGCGCCGCGCCTGAGAGAAGGCACGGATGTCGTTCGCAGCTTTGCCCTGAAGGGGAAGGGTGTGATGCCGCCGAAGGGAGGCTATGCCGGGCCGGACGCCGACGTCATCGCTGCGGTTGACTACATGGTAAGCGTCGCCAAACAAGACTGAGGCTGGCTGCTGGAACAGGTCGCGCAGAATGGCGAGCCAGGCAAGCGCCACTGGATGCTGCTCGACAACGCCAGAATTCATCATGGCATCGACGAGCCGATTCTGCATTGATGGCCCCGTGGATCGAATGGTACGTGCCGCTGAACGGCAACCTGATCAGCGACAACGCGGATAACACGTAGTTGCGGCTTTTGAGAGGTGAGTGGTCAACCGCTGCTCACCTTTCTTGCTTTTGGGGACAATTCTCGACGATCAAGACTTGTAGGAGTGAACTATGAGCGATTCTCAATGTAATCCTATCCTAAGCTTGTTGCGGACGGTCTGGCTGACCTGGATGGTAATTGGCATCTGTTCATTGCCCTACTATTTCTGGTTGAAGGTGAAGGGAGCCGCAGAAGAGTCGCCATCAGCGTCGTGCGAGGACGAGGTCAAATTCTGGAAGTCGTATCGTGCTTGCTTTGCCCTGTTGATGTACTGGGCAATCACGCTACTTCTATCGTTTTTTGCTTTTGCCATCATCAGCCCAGATAGTCGCGAAGGAATGTTTTGGCTTGCAGCATCGTTCAATTGGTTTGGATTGATGCATTCGGTGTTTGCGGATAAAGCAATTCTCCATGGGCACGATTACTTGTCGTTGGTTCAAATCAACTGGGCATACTGCTTGGGATTGGCAGCAGTGAATTATAGCGTCGCCCGTATGTATGGGCGTTGTGGTAATCATTTCGCGTGGGTGCCGTCTGATCGTGAACAGGCTCGTCGCGATAGCCTGTACGATTTGTACGAAAGGCCCTTCCATGAAGCGACCAAGCAGATGATGTATCTCCAAGAGCATAATCCTTCGTTCAAGTCGGTTACCCCGGATTGGGATTCGCTTTCCAGTGATGAGAAAACCCGGCAGATGGAGGAGTGGGAGGCTAAAAAATCGACACTTCGAGCCAAGATGGACGCCATGCCTCGAGTGTCGCATTTCCGTTAGTCTCATATTGGCGAGAGAGTTTGCTGATCACCATAAACGGGAGCAGGCAGCAGTATTTGCTGTAATACTTATGGACAATATTGAACTGCTGACCGCTGCTCGCTGGGTGCGAGAAGCTACCTCCATCATCATTACGGCAGGGGCAGGTATGGGGGTCGATTCCGGATTGCCGGATTTTCGCGGTCCGGATGGCTTCTGGCGCGTATACCCAGCGCTGAAACATGATCGGATCGGGTTCTACGACATCGCTACGCCTGAGGCATTCCGTTCTCGACCAGAACAAGCATGGGGCTTCTACGGGCAACGACTCAAGCTCTATCGGAGAGCAGTCCCCCACGCCGGATTCGGTATCCTGAGGGACTTGGCAACGTCGATGCGAGACGGCTACCGCGTCTTTACTAGCAACGTGGACGGGCACTTTCAACGCGCGGGCTTCGAAGCCGGATGCGTGCACGAATGCCATGGTTCAATCCACATGCTGCAATGCCTGGATGGCTGCAATGGGAAAGTGTGGCCCGCCGAGGCCTTCTGGCCGGTAGTGAGCAATGAGCGTTGCTTGCTCAGGAATGCCCCGCCGAGGTGTCCAGCTTGTGGGGCACTAGCACGCCCACATATCTTAATGTTCGATGACGACACGTGGGTCTACGGACCGACCATTGAAGACCGGGATCGGCTTGATGCGTGGTGCAAGGTACGGGAGGGGATTCTCGTCATTGAGATCGGTGCTGGCGAAGCCATCCCGACCGTCCGGCGATTTGGCGAGCGGGTGGCGCATCGGATGATCCGAATCAACCCGCAAGATGAGCCGGCCAGCGATGCACGTTGAGTCGTGCTGCGAGGTGGCGCTCTGGATATGCTCACCGCACTGGCAGGGGCAGTGCGGGCGTGACAGCAAGGGACGGAATGCTCAGGAATTACGCACCTTGCTAAATGATCCAATCGCACCTATTTCTCTACGCCGCCAGCATCGAGTCAATCAACCCTGCGGCCTTCTTACTAGCTTGATTCGGGCTCAGGTGAGCATAGCGCTGTGTCATCTTCGGGTCACTGTGCCCCAGAAGAACAGACACCTCATAGAGGCTAACCCCCGCCCGCACGAGTTTGCTAGCGAACGTATGTCGCAAGGTGTGCAGGGTGACACGGCCACCGCGTTCCTTTACCACGGTGGGTTCGTTCAGGCCGGCGCGGTCGATGGCTTTCTTGATTGACTTACTGCTGTAGCCGCGTTCATGACCGTTTCGGTCCTCGAACACGTAGCGCTGGTCATGCCGGCGCTGGCTGAATCGCCGTTCCAAAATCTCCCGCAGGCGGGTGGTCATGTGCAGGACATCCTCATTTCGCACCTTGCTGCGATACAGGCTGATGGTGCCCGCCGCCATGTCGATTGCCGACCACGGGATGTTAGCAACCTCGGAGTACCGGCATCCCGTGTCGAGCAAGAACACCGTCAGGTCATAGTTGTCCTGCACGTTCCTATGCATCTCGGATGTTCGCTCCTCAATCGGCTTTAAACCCGCTCTGACGGCGTTGGGATCGAGCTCGCGCAATAACGCCGCTTCTTCGTTGGAATCGAGATATCGAAGCCTATACGCGGTTTTAAGCGCGGGATAAACGATGTCTTTATTTGCCTTGTAGCCCAGCTTTGCCATCTCGTTCATGGTCGCGCGAATCAGGCCGATCTCGTGCTTGATGGTGGCAGGCTTGTCGCCCTCGGACTTGCGCCGGGCCACAAGTTGGTCGATATCGCGGGTCTGGAGCGTGTGCAGCAACATGTCCGGATCGAGGCCGTAGCAGGGAAGTTTCGCCTTGGTCTTGGGATGGAGCTTGTAGCCCATTGCCTTTCGGACCCCGGAACACATACCGGCGTAGTAGGCAGTGCCCTTGCGGGTCTCCAGGTACTTCTCCAAGGCGTCCTTGAGGGTGATGGTCTCGGCCTCCCCGAGGAATGCTTCGCTGTGAGCGCGATTGCGCATCTCGCGCTCAACCTGTGCTGCCTTCGTCTTGTTCGGCGTGCCGGTGGTGCCGAAGAACTTCTTGCCGTTGATCTGGAACTGGTAGTACCAGTTCTTGCTGTTGTTGCGTCGTAGTAGGGTCATGCGGTGTCCTTGAAAAGTCTTGATATGGACACCTTCCGGTCATTCGCGCGGGTAGGTCAACAGCTTCCCTCGTCCCAGTATCCCCAAAATCTGATCCCATTCCGAGCCCATAGAGCGGTCTGCAGTGAGCTACAAACCTGAGGGGTGCGCGGACGGCTCCGCCTATTGTAAAAGGCGTTGCTGGCCTTGGCTGGCAGGTCTGATGGGCATTCGTGGGGGGGGGCGACGTCGAAGTGGCCTGGCCGGATGGGGATGTTTACATGGTCTTGCTGCCGCTTGACCGGAGAGGGGGGTATCAATACAGTTGCGCTTTACGGGGTAGCAAGCACATGGATTCGCAGGCCGAGCGCCGGCGAATTTCCCACCCTGCGGGCGAAGGTGAGTGTGATCGCCACGGACACAGCGTCTTGAGCTGTCCGATCCGGGATATCCGGATGCAATGGGAAAAACCTCGATCCGTCGCACTGCTAAGGCAGTGCCTGATCGATGGCGTCCATACATTGCGCTGCATCGTGCGATGCCATCGATCCTTACTTTTCGAGGAAATCATGATGGTGAATTCGCAACGCCCTTCCGCTAACACGCCCTTCTCGCTGACGCCCGGCCTTCCTGAGCACGCGGCAAGTTATTGTTCGTCCGGGGTTTGTCCGTGCCGTGAGCTTGATGCTGCGAAGTACAGTGAAGGCGCGGAACTGCTGCCGCCTGCAGGTAAGCACACCTTGTTTTGTCGCAACTGTGGCGTGATTCAGCGGGTCTGCGAAGTTTTCATTGAGTCCGTGGGGCCGATTGCGTGCTCGCGGTGCGGCCATGACGTGCGCGATCTTTCCAGCTTGGTCAAGAAGATCGGCAATCTGAGTCGCATCTCTGACGTCGAGGCGCTTTGTCAGCAGGATGGTGGCGAAGCGCAATACCAGCCCACGCTTTCCTGGGAAGAGCCGATCCGTGGTGCGCACGGGGCCGTTTGGCCTCTCTGCGCCCATGACGAGAACGAGCTGGTGTATTGCCCGCACCACGAGGATACGCAGCCAATGGCTGTAACGCTCGCCTCCCCCGAGCGTGGAACGGACGGCATCTATTGCTCGGTATGTGACCGCGCGTTCTGGGCTGTGGCGCGCTCGTACTTTGCCGACGAGATGCCTACCTATCAGCCGACGGGAAAAGGCCCGGACCACTTTCCGGTGATGAACGCCTGTAGCGAAGCACCAGCTGAGCAACGGAAAGCTGATGTGATCTTGGCGCGTAACGATTGGGGTGAGTTGACCTATTTCATGCGGGAACTCGAGGACCTCTGCCAGATGCAGCCGTAAGTCGAATTCGGGGTCCTCAACCGCCAAGCCATTCGGTGTGAGCATCAGCATGCTACTGCTCACTGCGTGGCTGGCTTCCAATCCTACAAAGAAATAGGCAATGAACCAACCTCCGTCCCAACATCAACCAGCCGCCTCTGCAACCTTCAAGATCGCTATCAATCGCACCGTCAAGAACAAGCCCGCAAACGACGATAAGGCCGCATGGGCGGCTCTCACCAAGCGGTTCGAGAGCCGCGACCTCACGGTGGCTGAACTGATCGATAGCATTCGCTCTGGCTACGCCTTCTGTGCCCAGCACCGCAACTCCCGCAAGTCGAGCAATTTCCACTGCATGCAGGTGTTGGCGGTCGATATCGACTCTGGAACGACTGTTGACGCCGCGTTGCAATCGACATTCTTTCAGCGGTTCGGCTCCTTCATCTATACGACCGTGAGCCACCGGCCCGACGCACACAGGTTCCGCATCGTCTTTGTGATGGAGGCACCCATCACCGACGAGAAGCATATGCGTGCGGCATATACTGGAATCATTCGCAAGTTCGGCGGGGACAGGTCATGCAACGATGCGTGCCGCATGTTCTTCGGAGCTGAGGCATGCGATGTCCATTTCGTAGGCAAGACACTGCCGCCGGAGCAGGTCCGGTACCTGATCGAGTTGGGCGACGGTGACGCCTACGACGATCAGCCGAAAAACAGGACGGTGAAGGACGACCGCCAGACGACTTGGCGGTCGTCAGACGCATTGTCCGGGGACGAGGTCGTCACAACGGCGCACCACGGACAGCGGTCGCTTGCTGATCTGACGAGCGGTACGCGCGTCTTCTGTCCGAAGCACGACGACAAACACGCAAGCGCGATGGTTGTTACATCAAAGCGCAGGCAGAACGGGGTGTATTGCAGCGCTTGCGCCCGCACCTTCTGGCCGCCTGGGAACAAGCGCGAGGAGCTTCTTTCGTTCGACTTCAGCGGGTTTGAAGGGTCGTTGCATGAACTGGCACACGAAGAACATCCGTTCGAGTGGCTGGATGCCGACGCTCCCCCAGAATATCGCCAAATGACGGAAGGCGCAGGAATTTACAGCCGGGATAGTCGGTATTTGGCTCCCAAGCAAGGAAATGGACCTCGCGAGGGTAGCGATATCGGCTCGCCCATTGCGCGTGATGGTGTTACCTTCGTTCGCAGCCCCAAGGGAACCGGTAAGACGGAGTGGCTTCATCAGCTTGTCGCGCAGCTGAAGGCTGAAGGACTGTCAGTGCTGCTGATTGGTCACCGTCAAGCCTTACTTCAATCGCTGGCACAGCGTCTTGGCCTGCGTTGCTACCTTGACAAGATCGGGGATTACGAAGACCTCGATCTTGTGAAAAGGCACTACGCGGTATGTCTGGATAGCTTACCGAAGCTCAATCCGCAGCGCCACAAATTCGACGTCATCCTGATCGATGAGAGCGAGCAGGTGTACTCACACGTCACGTCCAGCACCCTGAACGGCAAGCGCGAGGCATGTTTTCACTTGCTGAACCACTACGTACAGCAAGCAAAGCGTGTGGTGCTGAGTGATGCGGACTTGGGGTGGCTGACCGTCAATGTCACTGACACCCTTAGGTCGGGCAAAGGGCCGAGCTACGTCTACTTGAACAGCTTCCGCAAGTCCGACGATCACACTCTGTACATGTATCACAGCCGCGAACAGCTGATTGGGAAGGTGATCGATGCCGTTGCAGCGGGCGGTAAGCAGTACGTGGCGTGCAATTCGAAGGACGAGGCGAAGACCATTACCGAAGCCCTGCATCAGAGGTTCGGGGTGCAACGGCGCATTCAATTGATCACCTCTGAAAACTCCAGTGATCGGGAAGTGCAGGGCTTTATCAAATCAATCAGTGATGCGGTGGCCGACTGTGATGTTCTGATTGTCTCGCCCGCGCTGGGGACGGGCATCGATATCTCGGTCAATGTGGAAGCCAACAGGTTTACGCATGTTTTCGGGTTCTTCGGGGTAGGGATTACAACCCACTTCGACATGGATCAGCAGCTTGCCCGCGTCCGGAACATGAAGGAGCAGCACGTGTGGGTATCGGCAGCACTTCGGTTCTTCGAGTACGAGGTTGATGCGATTCGCAGCAGCCTTCTCGCCAATGGTGTCTTGCCCGAGTTGCTTCGGGGTTACACTCCGGAGGGAGTTCCCGACTATGATACGGATAGCAAGTTGCTTGACGTGTATGCTCAGGTGATGTCGATGCGCAACGCTTCCATCAACAACGCGCGCAAGCACTTTACCGCCCTGAAGCAATCCGAGGGTTGGAAAGTGGTCGAGGTTGAGCCGTCCGGGGCCGATCTGAAGCCGTTGGAAGAGCAGCTCAAGACCGCTCGCGGGATTGTCAAGAAGCGGGAGTTCGACGGCGTTGCCAACGCAAAGCGGATCACGACTGGAGAGTACAAGGCGCTCAAGGACAAGCTGGATGCGTCGCTCGATGAGCAAAGGCAACTCCAGCGCTTTCGCATCGCGCAATTCTATGGTGTCAAGGACGTCCCCCCTGAACTGGTATCGCTCGACGGCAATGGGCGGTACCGGGAAAGCGTGCGCTTGTTTTCATTTTTTACCGCGTCGAACGCGCAGCGCCTGTGGGTCAGGTTCGCTGAACAGGGCAAAGCGACCGTCGATATGAACGGATACCAACGCAAGTGCGATCTGCTGAAAAAACTCTTCCGCGTAGCGGATGTGGTGGATGAAGCGGGAGCATTCAACACGATGGGCCGGTTCGACGCCGAATACCTGCAGACGTTCATTAGGGTTGTGGAGGCGGAGGTGGTGAATATCGGTCTCGTCCTCGGTGTCAGCGTGCGGGAAGATTTGCGGTCGAAACCCATGTCGCAGTTATCCGATTTTCTTAGGCTTATTGGCTTGAAGTTCAGCAAGCCAAAAGTGCGGTATGTGGACGGGAAGAAGAAGGTCTACTCGTATGGCCTTGACCTCGATCGCCTCGAACAGCTCCAGGCATACAGCGATCACTACCGTCGCTGCTTCAAGGAGGCCTCTGGCGCGTGGAATCCCGAAACAGGGGACTGGGATTTGGTCGTCAAGGACGCCGACGGAGCCACGGCCATTCAACGGCAACCAGCGATTGCCTGAGATAGCCCACATCTATGGCTGGTTGAATAGATAACTATTTTTTTGTTATTGATATACGCGCGAGTTATCTGCCGCCCGGAGGATGGGCTCCGGGCTGTTCCCGTCGCCGGGCTATTTAAGCTAATGGTGTGGCTTAAAAATCCATTAAAAACAATAGGTTAGAGCGCGTATGCGTCGCGGTGACGTGAAAACTATCACTGTTGCCCCGTGAACCCTATGCCGGAACAGGAAAAAGTGCTGAACCCTGCTCCTGTTGTCTGTCCCGAAGGTTCGCCGGACAGTGGGGGCTCCAAACATCAGGAGCCCCGATCATGACCAATTCCAAGGCAGTCGGAACCCCGAACGCTAAAGACGCCAGCGCTGACAAGGCAACTGTTGGACAGGAGAAGCCGCCAGCGGCTGTTGTGACGGCTGGCGCTATTGCCCCGAAGCCGGACGCGGTGAACCCCGTGACTCCGAAGCAGGAAGATCAGAAGCTTGAGGTCAAGAAGGAGGGCAGCAGCCCGAACGCGGAGTGGCTGCAGATGGTTGCTGCCAAGCAGGAGAAGGAGGCATCTGCAGCGCCGACCAAGATGGTGGTGGCTACGGAAATCTACAAGCGGATGATTGGTGTAAAGGGCGTTACCCGCAAGGACATCATTCAGAGGTTCATCGAGGAGGTGAAGCTGACGAAGGCGGGGGCGAGCACGTACTATCAACTGATCAAAGCAAAGGAGGAGTTTCCGCCGAAGAAATGAGGACCTGCGACGCAAAAGCGCCAAATGACTCAATGGCCTAGCGTCGGCACAACGACCGACCAGGCGCGTGACCACGGCGAGGTTGCCTCACGACGTAATCACGCGATGCCCTTCCGCTCGGTCACACCAAGAAAGGAGAGCATCGATGCCCCAGCAAATCGAGCACATCGACGCTATCGCCCGCAGGGAGGGGCGCGGTGTCCTGTACCTGACGTTCTACGAGGACCAGGCCGGCGCGCGCGTGTCGGAGCGCTGGCAGGATAACCCGTCGCGCCAGGCCGTCATCGACTGGCTGATGGCCAACGGCTACGCCTGGAGCGCGTGCGGCGAGATTGCCAAGGACAACGCGATGGCGAGCTACCGAGGCTCGATCTACATCGCGACGCCGTTCGATCGGGAGTTGCCGGCCTACCGCAAGCTGCAAAACTTCCTCGAGCACGACGACGGAACGCTGCGGCTTCCCAAGATGCGCTTCTGGGCGCTGCAACTCAGCGTGGCTACGAGAAATGCCCACCACGACGAACCCGGCTATTGGGAGCGCTGGGCGGAGAACTTCTGATGACGACCGACAAGGGGGACGACGCCAACGAAGAGTTCGGGGTGTCGCATGAGCTGGCTCAGAAAATTCTGGAACAGGAGCGCAATGGAGAGTGGTCGGAGCCGATGACGCCGGAGGAATTGCTGCGTAAGTATGGCTTCATCGAGCCGCCGGCGCGGCCCGATGAAGGATCCGCCAGCGGCAGTTAGAAAGGCTACGTACCCGATGGATAGTAAGTGTTTCCGGTAAGCGAATTTCACCGTGGCGTGTCAGAGCAGGGTTGCAACAGATGCCGGAAGTGGTCGCCTTACAGATTAAGGCGAAGCTTGGCATCCTGCGGTTCCGATATCGAGGTGGCGACGATATAACTGCAGGTATCGTGGCGATGTCCGCTGCTCTTTCTTCCCGAACATGCGAATGCTGCGGGCAGCCGGGGCGATTGCTGAACGGACGCGCTAGCTGCGAGCGGCACCAAGAGTCCGCTGAATCGGCAGGGTCCGGTGGTGAGAGTGCGGCATGTTGAAGTGGGCTCGCAGGTGAGGGTCGCCACAGGTATCAAACACCCGAGTGCGACTCCGTCGCGTTTCATCGGTACCCGCTTACCGCTTGTGACAGGGAGGAGTGGCTCCGCTGCCGATTGCGAACCTGCGCAGTTGCTACGGCTGTAGCGGGCGAATAAAGATGCTCCACAGGTATTCGGCCGCACCCTCTGGCGTCAGTAACGCCTCGGAATGAGCGCCGTAAAAAGCCATCCCGAGAGGACGAAATCCCATGGTGTAACCGTCATCAGTAAGGGAGATGGTCTCGTTGAAGCTGTTGGGCGTGACGCCGCCAAAGCTGAAGCCAATATCGCCGCCCATGATGCTGCTGGTGCCCAGCCATACGCCGCAGTGGCACTCGCGTTTGCCTTCGACGTAGATCGAGGCCTCAAACGCCTGTGTCGTTGTGCGCTCGAAATGGATATCGATGTCAGGGTTGCGCTCCTTCAACTCCGCCAAGGACGTTTCGAAATAGCCCGAGACGGACTGATATCCGTCCCTTCGCGCCTGGTCGCGGTCACGATCTGTGAAATGGCGCCGGATTCGTAGATTGCTGGAGCGCGGCGCATGAGCAGTAGCCATATCCGTTTGCGTCGCAGTGGGTATCACCGTTGTCGTAAGGGCCGCTGGTGCACCACCAGTAGCGGGCGCCCTTTCAGCTATCGTTGCAATGGCGCGCTTAATGGCTTCTGCCACCTGGTAAAACGCGTCATCCCAACTGGGGAAATGCGTAACCGGCTTTCCGTCGATAGTGGCGGCCAGTAACTTCCCAAAGGGCAGTGCGTGCCAGTGACACGGACGGAGGATCACTGGAATAACCACTGCCTCGCCCCGCTGGTGACGTTCGAGCGCACGCGTCATCTCGATGTTGTAGCAATACTCGGACGCGATAAAATCCGGGCTGATTAACAAGAGGATTACGTCCGCAGCCTCAAAATGAGAATCAATCTCAGCGGCGAAATCCTGGCCCGCTATGATGCGGCGATCATGCCACGTCTGAATCAATCCCAGGCGCTGGAGCCCGGACAGGTGCTTTTCTAATTCATTGCGCAGCCCCTCGTCTGCGTGCGCGTATGAGAAAACCAATGTGGTCACCCGAATCTCCTCGTGGAATCGTGATTCCGTATTGTCGCGCATTTGCCACTTGCGCGCGCGTCGTTCCGGGCATGAGGGACCGCTGCCGCGCGTTGCTTTCCGATTCGCAAGAGCCTTGCAAACAGGGGGTTGCACGAAACTGCCTCATGATGCACTCTGTTGGTCTTGGAGAACTGGGGTTAAAGAAAGCATGGAAAGACGAGGGCGTTATTATCTCGGCAGAGTAATTAAGCAGGGCACTCTCGATCAGGTTCGCCTAATGAATGCGATAGTGAATGCGGGCACGATAATGGTTGGAAAGTCAAGGTGGACTATTACCAGTGTCGTGGACCGACGGACGGAAAGATTGCCATTTGTTTTCGGTCGGTTGTCAAAGTATTCTGACGAAGGGCACGTGACTGTCGTGGATACCTCCACGAGATCAGAGGTCGAGGCGATTGCGCCGAATCTTCTTATTGCCAGCGCTAATTTTGTTTATCTTCCCGAATATTCCGGCATCGCTTATATGCACGTATGGAATCACATCGAGGCGGATACATTCAGTAGGCGCTTTAAGGAAGTAATCGAGGCGACGTATGACAATTTCTTTGTGGGTTGCTCTATAGAGGCTGTGTCAGATTATCGCGCCTTTGGGGTGAAGTTACAATCTCTCGATCGGATTCGGGAAATATCGGCGCGCGTCCATCCCCCTAATCCACTGTTTGGGCGACTGTGGGGATCATTGAATCGTTACATAGAAGAACGGAATGCCTCGGAAGTAACGGTCAAAGAGTCACAGGAGGGCGTAAAGGGTCTTGCTACCAATATCGCGAAACTGGTATCGAAGATTCTTGAGGATCATACATATGAGCCCGACAGGGAAGTTGCCATTGGCGATGCGGCCATTCTGATGGCAGCGGACGGTTACGGATCCGGGCGTGTGGTTGGGGATCAGTATGGTGAGGAGGTTGTCATCAGAACTTCTGATACGCAAAAGGCCTTCTTGTTTTCAAAGGAGCCTGTACCTGATGATTTGGCCGCGGAGGCGGAGAAACACTTTCGCAGAACAAGTGTGGAAAGAGATATGAGGCATCCATGAAGCGAGTGGCCGAATTTTTGAGATTTTTCTTTGTGGGCCCGGAAATGCTTGTTGTGGTTATTGGCGTTTTACTGAGGGCTACCTTTTCGGACCAAGTTTCGCACCTCATAAGTGGGATACGGATATCTGATGATCAGCTTAAGTGGGTCATCGCGGTTCCGGCAGCGTTGTTTGTTTGGTCATTGACCGCTGGGCGGAAGCTACTCTTTCCTGAAAAAGACAAGGAGGGCATACTTCAGCAATGGCCGGATTACTGGAGGCTGCGGCTTGGCTTTCACGTTGCCTTGCTTTGGGGTTTTATATTTCTATCAATATCCATGGCGGCGTGGGCGGGGGATTGGAAAAATCCCTCGGTAACAGATGCCATATTGCTTGCTGTCTCGATCACCGGCTCTGGGCTTTGTGCGCTCAGCATCTATAATGCGCAGACACAAGCGGAAGAGGCAGTTTCTCGATACAAGGCTCGGCGCTAACAGTCGCGTCGATGTGCACCGTAATTCCACCCCCTATATCAATGGCTTTTCCTGATGCTGAGTGGGGGCGGAACTGGCATCGCGCGAAAACGCGCAGATTCGGTGGGGATAATGAACATCCGCGAAAACTCGCGTGTGTAACCCGCATGAACAGTGGGTTTGGTCAAGCCGTTGCGGCTTGGGAAGCTAAGGTAATGGCCATTATACGACGCCCGCGGAGCCGTGATTCTATGCGGGATCGGCAAGGGAGTGCAAGCCGGGCGGCATGCTGGGCCATTGTGGGGGTGTCTTTTATGCCACTCATCCCCCGCTGGGCGGGGCAGGGCGTGAGCGGCCGGCACGTTGCACCGGCTTGCGTGCCGGCGGTGCGGGTTCGATCCCGGCGACCGTCTCCAGCGCCTGCCGCAGCGCGGCCACGGCGGGCGGACTCTCAGACTCCGCCGGGGTAATGAAGACTAGGCGGCCCGACGCAAACGGCGTGCGCAGCCGCACTTCCCGCACCATCGACATCGCCACATAGGGCGCCAGCGCGCTTGCCGGCGCCACCGTAAGAAAGCCGCCAGCGGCGGTCATGGCCAGGTTGCTGTGGAAGGAGGCCGATTCGATATGCGGCGTCGGCGGCAATTGCCCGGCATTGAGGAAGGGTTGCTCGAACACGTCGCGGGTGTGGGTGCCGCGCGGCGGCAGGATCCACGGACCGGCGTGCAGGTCGGCCAGCTTGGTATCGCGGCGCCGGGCCAGCACGTGGTCGGGTGCGCAGGCGACGGCCAGGTATTCATCCCGCAGCGGCGTGATGTGCAGCCGCGCCTGGAACTGGGTGACCTCTTCCTTCTGCAGCCGCCCGATCACGCAGTCCAGTTCCCCGTTGCCGAGCAGCGCGGTCAGGCCGCCCACGGTTTGTTCGCGCACGGCCAGCCGCGGGAGCGTGCCCTGGTTGCGCAGCAGCGCGACCACTTTCGGCAGGACCTCGACGCCCACCAGCGGCAGCATGCCCAGCCGCACCAGCGGCACTTCAGGGTTGGCCTGCAGCGCCTCGCCGGCGGCATCGATCGCGCCCAGCACGACGCGCAGCCGCTCCAGTGCGCGTTCGCCGGCCGCCGTCAGGCGCCCGCCGCGCGTGGTGCGTTCGATCAGCCGGCAGCCGAAGGCCTGCTCCAGTTCCTGCAGCATCTTGGTGACGGCGGGCTGGCTGATGTGCAGCGCCTCGCCTGCCGCGGTCAGCGAGCCGCTGCGGGCGACGAGGTCGAGCAGCCGCAGGTGACGGATGCGCAGCCGGTCGATGCGGTTTGGCGACGCGGGTGCGGAAGGCGCTTTGCTCATAACGAATCGTGATGACTCCATCAAAACTGGATAATTGTTTCGAATGATGCCGGGCCGGACAATCGGGTCAAACCAGTGAGGAGACCGCGATGCAAACCAATCCCGGCGGGCGCAGCCCCATGCGACGCCTGCTGCTGAAGTCGATGCTGGCCCTGCCGGCCGCCGGCGCGCTGGGCCTGCCCGGGGCGAGCCGCGCGGCGCAGCCGTATCCCAGCCGGCCGATACGGCTGGTGGTGCCCTACGCGGCCGGCGGCGGTCCCGACATCCAGACCCGCAAGCTGGCCGAGGTGCTGGCGCAACAACTCGGCCAGCCGGTCGTGGTCGAGAACAAGGTCGGTGCCGGCGGCATCCTTGCGGCCGAGTTCGTCGCGCAGCAGCCTGCCGATGGCTACACGCTGATGCTCGGCGCTTCCACCCACGTCACGCAGAAGCTGTTGCAGCCGGGCGCGAAATTCGATCCCTCGGCATTCACCCACATCATCCGCGTCGGCGTCAGCCCGGCGGTGCTGGTGGTCGGCGCCGGCTCGCCGTATCGGACCGTGGCCGACCTCGTTGCGGCGGCCCGGCGGGCGCCCGGCGCACTGAACTACGCTTCCGGCGGGATAGGTTCGGCGGCGCATGTGTCGGGCGCGGCGTTTGCCGCGGCCGCGGGGATCGACGTGGTGCACGTGCCGTACAAAGGCTCGGTGGAGATCGTGCCGTCGCTGCTCAAAGGGGATACGCAGTTCGGCTTCCCCGTGGCGACGACGGCGCTGCCGCAGCTTGCCGCCGGCAAGGTCCGCGCGCTGGCGGTGACGTCGGCCAGCCGCGCCGCAGTTCTCCCGCAGGTGCCGACGCTGAACGAGGCGCTCGGGCGCAAGGATCTCGACCTCGATGCGTGGAGTGGCGTGTGGGCGCCGCCCAGCCTGCCGGCGCCGATCGTGGCGCAGTTGCACGCGGCGATCCTGAAGGCGCTGGCCGATCCCGGCCTGCGCCGGCTCTACACCGAGATGGGCGCGGCGCTCGCGCCGACGCCGACGCCCGAGGCGTTCTCGCGGGTGGTCGCCGACGAGACCGCGCGCATGCGCCGCGTCATCGACAAGAACCGCATCACCCTCGAATAAGGCCCGCCATGACGCTTACCCAACATACCGCCTTTGTGCCGCTGTCCGGCATCAGCGTGCTCGACTTCTCGCACGTGATTGCCGGGCCGTTCGCCACGTTCCTGCTGTCACAGCTGGGCGCGCAGGTCACCAAGGTCGAACACGCCGGCGGCGGCGACGTGATGCGCCGCGCGGGACGAGGCCATGCCGCCTTTGTCGCGCTCAATGCCGGCAAGTCGTCGCTGGCGCTGGATCTTTCGGAAGAGGCCGCGCGCGAGCACGCGCTGGCGCTGGCCAGCCGCTGCGATGTCTTTGTCGACAACCTGCGGCCGGGCGTGCTTGAGCGCTTCGGCCTGGGCTACGAGGCGGTGCGCGCGCGCAATCCACGCGTGGTCTATTGCAGCATCTCCGGGTTTGGCCGCGGCGCGCCGGACTGGCACGGCCGGCCGGCGTACGACCACGTGGTGCAGGCCGCCACCGGCATGGCGTGGATGGGCGGCAGCGAAGGCGATCCGCCGCTGAAGACGGGCTTCCCCGTGATCGATTCGGCCACCGGCATGCTGGCGGCCTTTGCGATCCTGGCGGGCGTGCGCGAGAGCGAGCGCAGCGGGCACGGCATGCTGCTCGATGTGTCGATGGCAACCGCCGGCATGCAGCTGATGTACCCGATGACCTGCGATGCCATGACCACCGGTGCGGTGCCGGTCCGGCAAGGCAACCAGGGCTACTCGGGCAGCCCGTCTGCGGATTTCTTTCGCACGCAGGACGGCTGGCTTGCCATCGGCGCCAACACGCCGAGGCAGTTGCTGGCGCTGCTGGATGCGCTCGGCCTGGGCGAACTTGCGCGGGATCCGGCGCTTTTTGACACACCGCTAGATGCCGGCGCCTTGCCTGCCTTCGTGCGCTCGCGTGACCCGGCCGCACTGAAGCAGGCGATTGCGCGGGCCGTGGCCGGCAGCACGGCGGCGGAACTGGAAACGCGGCTCAGCGCGGGCGGCATCCCCGCGGCCCGGCTGCGCAACATCGCCGAGTTTGCGGCGGAGTCGATGGCGAATGGCAGCCTGCGGGCCGTGAACCTGGAGGAGGGGGAGACCGGGGTACTGTCGCCGGGGCTGGGCTTCCAGGTGTACCGGTCGTCCGCTGGCGCGCGCGGCGGCGTATAGTGGCTGGCAGCGCCGGCGCGCCATATCGGGCAACCGGCGCCTTCGACTCGCAACGTCAGGACGCCCCCACCTTGACCACGGACTTCTACGCCCGCTTTGAAGCGGAATGCCTGCCCCGCATCGCCGATGCCATCGGCAGGCAGCTCCGGCGCGTGCAGTTGCATGCCTTGCCCGCCGAGGCCCCGAACCACCCGCCACGCCTGCGCATGACGGGCGACGGGCCGGCGGAATTAAGGCGCCATGCGCATCCGCTCGACGTCACGCTGGCGTGGGATGGACTGGAAGTGCAGCGCCTGTTTGCCGCCGGTGGCGAGGCGCGTTTCGCCGGCTATCTGGCGGCGCTGCCCGGCAAGCTGCGCGCATGGCAGGAGCCGCGCGGCATCGATTTTGGCTCGTTGTCGCAGGCGGATCCGGCCATCCTGATCGGCGGGCTGGACTTCGAGCACTGAGGCGCCGCCCGCCCGACTTGGCTCAGGCCGTCACGCGCAGCCGGCACACGGCGCTTTCCGACTGGCCCGGCGCTAGCCGGCGCAACCCCTGGCCGTGGTGGATCGCATCGGGCAATCCCACCCACGGTTCCACGCAATAGAAATCAGACTGTTCGCTTTCGGACCACGTGGTAACGGCGTGCCAATGCACGCTGCCGGCAACGTCGAGTTCGAAGGCGATGGCGCGCACCGGCGTCGACAGCATGGCGCCGGCAGCGTCGTGGAAGACGTGGTAGGTGTCCTGCAGGCGCGGGTCGTCTAGATGGTAGGCAGGCTCGCCCGCTTCGGCCGGACCGGGCGCGCCGTCGGGCAACTGGCGCACGCGATCGGCGGGCGGCAAGGCCAGCGTCGACGCGGCACGCTGCGCGTGCGGCAGCGCAAAGTAGAAGTGGTGGCCGGGGTAGCAGGGCAGCGGCTGGTCCCCGGTGTTGGTGGTGCGCAGCGTCACCTCCAGCCCGTCGGGCAACAGTGCGTACACCGCGTCGAACACGAAGGCATAGGGGTAGCCCGGCCGCGTCTGCGCGCTGTCGCGCAGCGTCATGGTGATCGACCGGGCTGAATCGATCGTGCTGACCTCGAACGGCAGGTCGCGCGCAAAGCCATGCTGCGCCAGCGTGTGCACGGTGCCTTGCCGGTCGCGCCACTGCCCGGCGACGCCATCCACGAAGTGCCGGCCGATAAACGGAAACAGCAGCGGATTACCGCCGCGGACCTTGGCCGGGCGGGTCCAGTCAGCGTTGTCGGGCCAGTAGAGAATGTCCTCGCCTTGGTGCACCCAGCGCACCAGGCGCCCGCCGTATTGCGGGGCGAGCAGCAGGAAGTTGTCGGCAGCGCCGATCCGGACCAGCGTCTGGCCCTGGAAGTCTTGTGTCTGGAGCAATGGCATGGTGGTCCTGGGCGCCGCACCCGGCGCGAGCAGCCGCCATGATAAGCCAGTGCAATGCCCAGAGCGCGACCGGGCGGACGGCTCGGAAGGCTCGGAAGGCTCAGCTGCTCGTGTAGATGGTATTGCGCACCAGCGGGTACACCTGCGTTTCCCAGCGCTTGCCGTTGAATACGCCGTAGTGGCCGACCCCGGTTTGCACGTGATGCATGCGCATGTACGGCCGCAGGCTCTGGCAGAGGTCCTGCGCGGCCACGGTCTGGCCGATGGCGCAGATGTCGTCGCGCTCGCCCTCGACCGTGAGCAGCGCGGTGCGGCGGATGGCGCGCGTGCACACGCGGCGTCCGGCGACGTCGAGCAGCCCCTGCGCCAGCAGGAAGCGCTGGAACACCAGGCTGACGGTTTCCAGGTAGAACTCCGCCGTCAGGTCCATGGTGGCGAAGTATTCGACATAGAAGTCGCGGATGGCGTCGGCCTTGTCGTGCTCGCCGCGCTCGCGATGAGCGTAGAGTTCGCGCAGCGCCTGCTCATGGCGCTCCAGGTTCATGCTCATGAACGCCAGCAACTGCACATGGCCAGGGTAGACGCGCCGCATGCCGCCGGCAAAGCGCAGCGGCACCATGCCGATCAGCGTGCGCTCGAACCAGTCGATCGGCTGGCTGGTGGCCAGTTCGTTGACCTTGGTGGGGTTGACGCGCGCGTCGATCGGGCCGGCCATCAGCGTCAGGCTGGGCGGCTGGGCGGGATCGCCGTCCTCGGCCATGATGGCCGCCGCCGCCAGTGCGGCCACGGTGGGCTGGCACACCGCCACCACGTGCGTGCCGCCGCCGAGCGCCTGCAGGAAGTGGATCAGGTGCTGCACGAATTCATCGAAGCCGAAGCGCCCGGCCATCAGCGGGATATCGCGCGGATTGTGCCAGTCGGTGATATAGACGTCGTGGTCGGCCAGCATGGTCTGCGCGGTGCCGCGCAGCAGCGTGGCAAAGTGGCCGGACATCGGCGCCACCAGCAGCACGCGCGGCTGGCCGCCGATGCCGTGGCGGCGGAAGTGCAGCAGCGAGCAGAACGGCGTGCGCAGCACCACTTCCTCGTTGACCGGCACCGGCTGGCCGGCGACCATCGCGCTGTCGATGCCGAAGGCCGGGCGATGGTGCGTCAGGCGCCCGAGCGCAACGATCTCGCAGGCGGCGCGCAGCGTGCGTACGGCATCGAAACCGCCCGCCCTGGGATGGGCGGCCAGTGTTGCCGCGGCCAGTTCCGCCAGCGTACATGCCGGCAGTATGATGTCCGCGTAAGTCTGGTACGCGCAGTACAGCATGGCTGGGCCCCCGTGGTTCTGGTGTCCCCATGCCGCAATATATATGCCATTGGCGCGCGCCTGGCATGCGCTTTGCGCGGTGCCACGCGCAATGCAGCGATCCCTGCGCAAAGTTGTGCAGGCTGCGCCCGCCGCACCGGCGGGGCATCGCCTGATGATGTGTGCCGGGGCGCAGGCATCAGGCTGGTGCCGCACGGTGCCGCACCAGCGCACCATCCTGGTGCGCCGCTAAGGAGGCGTGATGAGCAAGACCACACTCACCATCAGCAGCAAGACCTATTCGTCGTGGTCGCTGCGCGGCTGGCTGCTGGCGCGCTTTGCCGGCCTGGAGTTCGAGGAAGTGCTGATCCCGCCGGACGACGCCGCCGCGCGCGCCGAAATCCTGCTGCTGTCGCCGTCGATCCTGGTGCCCTGCCTGCGCCACCAGGGCGTGACGGTGTGGGACACGCTCGCCATCGCCGAATACCTGAACGAGATCCGTCCCAAGGCCGGGCTGCTGCCCGAGGACCGCGCCGCGCGCGCGCATTGCCGCGCCATCTGCGGCGAGATGCACTCCGGGTTTGCGGCGATGCGCTCGGCGCTGCCGATGAACCTGAAGGGAAATTTCCCGGGGATGAAGGTGTGGTCGCGCGCGCAGGCGGACATCGACCGCATCACCGCTATCTGGACCGAGTGCCTGACGCGCTACGGCGGGCCTTACCTGTTTGGCCAGCGCACCATGGCAGACGCCATGTACGCGCCGGTGGTGACGCGCTTTGTCACCTACGGCGTGATGCTCGACCCCGAGCCTGTCGCCTACTGCAAGCAGATCCTGGCGATGCCGGAACTGCAGGAATGGATCGCGGCGGCGCGCGCGGAACCCGACGAGATCAGCGAACTGGACGTCGAGTTCTAGCGGCCGCCGCCGCGCCTATGCCGTGGCCGACTCGGCTTGCCGCGCCTTGAGGAATCGCGCTGCGTAGTCGAAGTACCAGTCGAGCGTATCCGGGTTGGCCATGGCATCGCGGTTGGCGATGCCGGCGGGCGCATGGCCGAGCAGCAGCTTCTTGATCGGCACTTCCATCTTCTTGCCCGACAGCGTGCGCGGCACGCCCGGCACCTGCACGATCTCGTTGGGCACGTGGCGCGACGACAGCGCCTCGCGGATGCGCGCGCGCAGGGTGTCGCGCAGGGCGTCGTCGAGCACCAGCCCTTCGCGCAGCACCACGAACAGCGGCATGTACGATTCCCGGCCCAGATATTCCAGGTCGACCACCATGCTGTCGAGCACTTCCGGCAGGTCTTCCACCACGCGGTACAGCTCGCTGGTGCCCATGCGGATGCCGTGGCGGTTGATGGTGGCGTCCGAGCGCCCGTAGATCACCGCGCCGCCGCGCTTTGTGATCCTGATCCAGTCGCCGTGCCGCCAGGCGCCGGGATAGGTGTCGAAATAGCTGTCGCGGTAGCGCTTGCCGCCGGCATCGCCCCACAAGTACAGCGGCATCGACGGCATCGGCTCGGTGCAGACCAGCTCGCCGACCTGGTCGACCAGCGGCTGGCCGTTGTCGTCGAACGCTTCCACCCTGGCGCCGAGGCAGCGGCACTGCATCTCGCCCGAATAGACCGGCAGCAGCGGGCAACCCGCCACGAACGACCCGGCAAAGTCGGTGCCGCCCGACATCGGCACCAGCCAGATGTCTTCGCGCACATGGCGGTAGATCCAGTCGTAGGCCTCGACCGGCAGCGGCGAGCCGGTCGAGCCCAGCGCGCGCAGCCGCGACAGGTCGGCGATGCGCGCGGGCTCGATGCCGGCCTTCATGCAGCTGGTGAAGAATGCCGCGCCGGCGCCGAACATGGTCACGCCCGCATCGTCGACAAAGCGCCACAGCACGCCGGCGTCGGGCCAGGCCGGGTTGCCGTCATAGAGCGCGATGGTGGTGCCGAGCAGCAAGCCGGCGACCTGCGCGTTCCACATGATCCAGCCGCTGCTGCTGTACCAGTGGAAGACGTCGTCCGGGCCGAGGTTGTTGTGGAACGCCATCAGCTTGAGCTGCTCGATGACGATGCCGCCGTGGCCATGCACGATCGGCTTGGGCATGCCGGTGGTGCCGGAGGAATAGACGATCCACAGCGGATGGTCGAAGGGCACCGGTTCGATCGCCAGCGGCACGTCGTGCGCGAGCACGTCAGGCCACGCGTGGGTGCGTACGCCGGAAAGCGCCGGTACGTTGGCGCCGATTTGCGGCACCAGCACGAGGTCGGTCAGCGAGGGCAGGGCGGCTACCAGGTCCGCCACTACCGGCCCGCGCTCGTAGGCCTTGCCGCCGTAGCGGTAGCCGTCGACGGCGATCAGCACCCTGGGCTCGATCTGGCGGAAGCGGTCGATCACCGCCACCTGGCCCATGTCGGGCGCGCAGCCGGACCAGACCGCGCCCAGGCTGGCGGTGGCCAGGAAGGCGACGATGGTGGCGGGGATATTGGGCAGGTAGCCGGCGACGCGGTCGCCACGCTGCACGCCCATCCGGCGCAGCGCATGCGCCAGCGAGGCGACCTGCGCTTCAAGCCCCGCCCAGCTCATTTCCGCCAGGGGTTGCGCCTCGCCCGCGTAGCGGATGGCGGTGCGCTCGCGGGCCGCGCCGGTGCCGGCGTGGCGGAACACCTGCTGCACGTAGTTCAGCGTGGCGCCCTCGAACCAGCGTGCGCCCGGCATGACGCGCCGGTCCAGCACCTGCGCCGCCGGCGTGTCGAAACGGACGTCAAAATAGGCGCGCACCGCGTCCCAGAAGGCTTCCAGCTCGGTGACCGACCACTGCCACAGGCTGTCGTAGTCATCGAAGGCGAGGCCGCGCTCGGCGCGCAGCCAGCGTATGAAGGCGGCGACCTGGCTGCCGTCGCGGAACGCCTCGGACGGCGTCCACATCAGGTTCCCTTCGGTCAAAGGGGCAGTGCTGCGCATGTCTCCTCCTTGGGCCCGTCTGTCGCGGGCATTGGATGGTGGGCGATGGGATCCCGGGCGCCTGTGGCGGCACCCCGGCATCAGCGTGACATGATAGCCGGGGATGGCGGCGATTGCCGGTCAGGTGCCCGCGGGGCGGTCGAACAGGCTTTCCCACATGGTGTCGACCCTGGCCTTGACCGTCGCGTCCATGGCGATCGGCGTTCCCCATTCGCGCGTGGTCTCGCCGGGCCACTTGTCGGTGGCGTCGATGCCCATCTTGGAGCCCAGGCCCGACACCGGCGAGGCGAAGTCCAGGTAGTCGATCGGCGTGTTGTCGACCAGCACCGTGTCGCGGCTGGGGTCGACGCGCGTGGTGATGGCCCAGATCACTTCCTTCCAGTCGCGCACGTCGACATCGTCATCGACCACCACGATGAACTTCGTATACATGAACTGGCGCAGGAAGCTCCAGACCCCGAACATCACGCGCTTGGCATGGCCGGCGTACTGCTTCTTCATCCGCACCAGCGCCATGCGGTAGCTGCAGCCTTCCGGCGGCAGGTAGAAGTCGGTGATTTCCGGGAACTGCTTCTGCAGCAGCGGCACGAACACCTCGTTCAGGGCCACGCCCAGCACGGCGGGCTCGTCGGGCGGCTTGCCGGTGTAGGTGGAGTGGTAGATCGGGTCGCGCCGCATGGTGATGCGGTCGATGGTGAACACCGGGAACCAGTCCTGCTCGTTGTAGTAGCCGGTGTGGTCGCCGAACGGGCCTTCCAGCGCATGCTGGTAGCCGGACGGGTGGTTCGGGTCCGGCTGGATATGGCCTTCCAGCACGATCTCGGCCGACGCCGGCACGCTCAGCTCGGACAGGGTCGGCGTCACGCAGCCGGCCAGCGCGGTGCGGCTGCCGCGCAGCAGGCCGGCGAACTGGTACTCCGACAGCGTATCGGGCACCGGCGTCACCGCGCCCAGGATGGTGGCGGGGTCGGCGCCCAGCGCCACCGCGATCGGGAACGGCTGGCCGGGGTTGGCCAGCGCATGCTCGCGGAAGTCGAGGGCGCCGCCGCGGTGCGCCAGCCAGCGCATGATGACCTGGTTGCGGCCGATCACCTGCTGGCGGTAGATGCCCAGGTTCTGGCGCTTCTTGTGCGGGCCCTTGGTGACGACCAGGCCCCAGGTGATCAGCGGCGCGGCGTCGCCGGGCCAGCAGGTCTGGATCGGCAGGCGCGCCAGGTCGACGTCGTTGCCTTCCCAGACCACCTCCTGGCAGGGCGGGCTGCTGACGCGCTTTGGTGCCATATCCCACACAGATTTGGCGAGCGTAAACAGCTTGCCGGCTTCGCGCAGTCCGCGCGGCGGCTCAGGTTCCTTCAGGGCTGACAGCACGCGGCCGATGTCGCGCAGGTCTTCCATCGATTCGGCGCCCATGCCGAGTGCGACCCTGTGTGTCGTGCCGAACAGATTGGCCAGTACCGGGACGCTATAGATACCGTCACCGGCCCCCGCGCCGGCGGGCCGCTCGAATAGCACGGCGGGGCCGCCGGCGCGCAGCAGCCGGTCGCAGACCTCGGTCATTTCCAGGATGGGCGAGACCGGGCGGGAGACGCGGCGAAGTTCGCCCATCTGCTCGAGCTGGCCGATAAAGTCGCGCAAGTCTTTGTATTGCATAGTGAATTCGGTTGTGGTGCGGGCCATGTCCGGCCCGCCCAAGGCAGCATCCAGGTCGGTGACGATACACATTCACCGGCGCCCCGGCAAAAAAATCAGCAAATCGGGGTGGGGGAAATTGTAAGTTTTTTGTTGTTGCAAGCGTGGCGTCAACGTCTGCGAGGCTAGGCCAGGACTACGTTTGCGGGCCCGCGAGTGATGCGTGCACGACAAGATAAGGCTTGTTACAAATAACCAAAAGTAGTGTGAATCGTTATTCTTATTCTTGACGAGGTATAACACCGTTCCTACAATCCGGTCTTGCTGATGGAGTGTTGCGTCGCAACATAGATTTCACCCTTGTGTCAAGGGGTGCACATAGAAAAAGTGCGGGGGATCGCACGATTCGCTCCAGTCAGATCAACAGACCGAGGTACCGGCCCGATGCAATGGCGGGCCGAGGCGGTTGCCTCCGGCAGGGAGCCGGAGCGTTTTACGGTTGTCGAGATTAGTCGTGGCAGGGTGGGCTCCCCCAGAGTCGACCCTGTTTCCAGTTGGGCGCATGGGGAGCGCCTGCCAACAGATGCTTGGCCGTCACTGCTGGACGGCGCGGCATCCTTACTTGAGTACGTTGAGATCGGGCGTATGCCGCAGTCTGGCATGCGAAGCGGGCAACGGATGGAGGTAAGCATGAGCGGTTGGAAAACCCTTCATCTTCCCGGCATCGGACGCGCCTTGCAGGTTCGCCTCCGCCAGCCGGTACCCGGAGTGAGACGGGCATTGCAGGTCCGTCTCGCGCATCCGGTCGCGGGCCGCGCCTTGCGCGGTGGCCGCACAACGCTGAAGTACGCGCTGAACAGCCTTGGCGTGGTGTCCGTGGCTTCGGCCGTGTCGCTGTCGGTAAGCCAGGAATGGCGCACCATGGCGGCCGCGCTGCTGGCCGGCGATGAGGCGCCCGCGGTGCTGGTCAATGCCGCCATGCCGTCGGAGCCTGCCGTGGCCGCCACGGACGTGGCCCGCCTCGCCGTGCCGGCAAGCACGGCGGACGTCGCCGCGGCCAAGCTGGCCTATGGCAAGACGGGCCTGCCGACCGTGTCCGGCGTGGACGAATGGGGCTCGGCAGTTGGCGCCAAGGTGCCATCGGTCGCGCACCTGGCCGAGCGGATCCCGGTCACGCGCGTGGCGGTGGACGCCCGCAATACCGCCACGCTCGGCACCGCACGCGAGCAGGCGGCCGTGGCCGACTACATCGCCCGCAAGTACCGCGTGGCGGCGCAGGCCACCGCGCAACTGGTCAAGGCAGCCTACCTGACCGGCCGCGAGGTCGGCATCGACCCACTGCTGATCCTGGGCGTGATCGCGATCGAGTCCAGCTTCAACCCGTACGCCGAGAGCGGCATGGGCGCGCAGGGCCTGATGCAGGTCATGACCAAGGTCCACCAGGACAAGTACGAGGCCGTGGGCGGCGTCGCCGCGGCGCTGAACCCGTACGCCAATATCAAGATCGGTGCGCTGGTGCTGAAGGACTGCATCGCCCGCGCCGGCTCGCTCGAGGGCGGCCTGAAGTACTACGTCGGCGCCACCACGGCGACCGATGGCGGCTACGGCGCCAAGGTGCTGGCCGAGCGTGCCCGCCTGCGCCAGCTGATCGGCGTGCGCGCGGCGCCGGCCGACAACGGCAAGGCGGGCGGCAACGGCAAGGCCCCGGCCGAGCATGTCGCACCGACCGAGAAGCTGGAAGCCAGCAACGGCTCGAACAACGCCTGAGGCTTGGCGTCCGGGTCTCAAAAGAAAAAGCACCCCGCGGGGTGCTTTTTCTTTGCCTGGCGCCCCTTGGCGCCTCAGCGGAACAGCCTGGCCAGCCGGGTCATCGCTTCCTCGATGTTCGCGCGCGAGGTCGCATACGAGATGCGGATGTAGTCGCTGGCGGTATGCGGCCCGAAATCCTGCCCCGGCACCATCACCACGCCCGCGTCGTGCAGCATCGCCTGGGTCAGCCGGTCGGCGTCGCCGGCGGCCGGGTGGTTGACGCCGCGGCAGTCGGCATAGACGTAGAAGGCGCCGTCCGGGCGCACCGGCACGCGCAGGCCCAGCGCCTCCAGCGCCGGCACGATCAGGTCGCGGCGGCGGCGGAACTCGGCCTTGCGTTCGTCGTAGATCGCCAGCGCCTCGGGGGTGAAGCAGGCGCGCGCCGCGTACTGTGCCACGGCGGAGGCGCAGATAAAGAGGTTCTGGGCGACCTTCTCGAAGGCCTCGACCAGCGCATCCGGCACCACCAGCCAGCCCAGCCGCCAGCCGGTCATGTTGAAGTACTTGGAGAAGCTGTTCACCGTGACCACGTTGTCGTCCAGGCTCAGCGCCGAGACCGGCGCCGCGTCGTACGACAGCCCCTGGTAGATCTCGTCGACGATGGCGAAGCCGTTGCGTGCGCGCACCGCCTGCAGGATGCGGCCGAGCTCGTCGGGCAGGATCGAGGTGCCGGTCGGGTTGGACGGCGTGGCCAGCAGCACGCCGCGGGTCTGCCCGCGCCAGTTGGCCTCGACCTGCGCGGCGGTGAGCTGGAAGCGCTCGGCCGGCCCGCTCGGGATCATGCGCGCCGCGCCGTCGAAGGCGGCGACGAAGTGGCGGTTGCACGGGTAGCTGGGATCGGGCATCAGCACCTCGGCGCCGATCTCGACCAGCACCGCGCACGCCAGCAGCAGCGCGCCGGAAGCTCCCGCCGTGACGATCACGCGGCGCGCCGGGAGGTCCAGG
Organism: Cupriavidus oxalaticus; assembly: GCF_016894385.1. Taxonomy (NCBI): domain Bacteria; kingdom Pseudomonadati; phylum Pseudomonadota; class Betaproteobacteria; order Burkholderiales; family Burkholderiaceae; genus Cupriavidus; species Cupriavidus oxalaticus. The sequence continues at coordinate 2,867,487 of NZ_CP069812.1, read as the reverse complement.
CCGTAGGCCGTCCTGTAATAGCCGGCAATGGCCTCGCGCAGCGGATGGATGCCCAGCGCGCCGGTGTATTGCGTGACACCGCGGCGCATCGCCGCCTCGGCCGCGCGCACCACCGGCTCGGCGGCGGTGAAGTCCGGCTCGCCGATGCCCATGTGCACGATATGGCGGCCGGCGCGCTCGAGTTCGGCGGCCTGCTTGGCCAGTTCCATCACGTGAAAGGCATTGATGTTGGCGACGCGGGCGGCGGTGGCAAGACGTTGCATGTCCATGGCGATGGGGAGAGGCGGGCGGGGCCCGTTCAGTAAAAAGAATACGTATAAACGAAAACACCCGCCGCGGCGGGTGTTTCGTCAGGCCTGGCCGGCTGTCGTGCCGGCCGGCGCGGGTGCCTGGCTCAGCGGCGCGCCGCGACCTCGGCCGCGCGCACCTGGGCGGCGAGCTTGTCCAGCACGCCGTTGACGTACTTGTAGCCTTCGACGCCGCCAAAGGTCTTGGTCAGTTCGACCGCTTCGTTGATCACGACCTTGTACGGGATGTCGATGCAGTGCACCAGCTCGTAGCTGCCGACCAGCAGCGCGGCGCGCTCCACCGGCGACAGCTCGTCCACGGTGCGGTCCAGGAACGGCTCGAACGCGGCGGTCAGGCGGGCCTCTTCGCGCACGGCGCCATTGAGCAGCGCGTCGAAGTGCTCGCGGTCGGCCTTGTTGAAGCCTTGCGCGTCATGCAGGTGGGCCTGGATCGCGCCGATGTCGTTGCGGTTCAGCAGCCATTGGTACAGGCCCTGCAGCGCCAGCTCGCGCGAGCGGCGGCGCGCGCTCTTGGGCGGTGCCTTGGCTTCGGTGCGGGCCGCGGCCTTGTTGCCGGCGGGCTTGCCGCCGTCATTGCCGCCCGCATTGCCGGGGGCGTTGGACGTATCACTCATCATCGTCCTCATCGTCTTCCTGGCCGCGCAGCGAGTCCAGCGCATCGACCAGGTTGGCCATCTCCACCGCGGCGCGGGCGCAGTCGCGGCCCTTTTCGCGGGTGCGGGCATGGGCCTGCTCGTCAGTATCGACGGTCAGGATGCCGTTGGCGACCGGCACGTTGAAATCCAGGCCGACGCGGGTGATGCCGGCGCCGGATTCGTTCGAGACCAGCTCGAAGTGGTAGGTTTCGCCGCGCACCACGGCGCCGAGCGCGACCAGCGCGTCGAACTGGCCGCTCTCGGCCATCTTCTGCAGTGCCAGCGGCACTTCCAGCGCGCCGGGCACGGTCACCACCAGGGTGTCCTCGCCTTCGACGCCGAGCTTTTCCAGCTCGGCCACGCAGGCTTCGAGCAGTTCGGCGCAGACCGGCTCGTTGAAGCGCGCCTGCACGATGCCGATACGCAGGCCTTCACCGTCGAGGTTGCTGGGGTAGAAGCCGTGATCCATTGTTCAGTTCTCCAGTTTTCGGGGCGGCCGCGGCGGCGTGGCGCCGCGGCCGGGGTATTTGGGGGAAGCTATTGGGGGAAGCTTAGTCCGGGAAGGCTCAGTCGGCCTGGCCATTCATCGGCTCGTTCATGGGCTGGTAGCCGGTCACTTCCAGGTCGAAGCCGGTCATGCTGGGCATGCGCTGCTTGGCGGCGAGCACGCGCATCTTGCCGACGCCGACATCCTTCAGGATCTGCGCGCCCATGCCGTAGGTGCGCAGGTCCGGCTTGCGGCGGGGGCGGGTCTGCGGGGCGTCGAGTGCGGTGAACTGCGTGAACAGCTGCTCGACGGTGTCGCCGCAGTTCAGCAGCACGATCACGCCGCTGTCGGCCTGGTCGATGGCCTGCATCGCCGCCGGGATGCTCCACGAGTGCGTCGTGGACTTCACTTCCAGCAGGTCCAGCACCGAGAAGGGCTCGTGCACGCGCACCAGCGTTTCCTGGTCCGGCGTCGGCGTGCCGCGCACCAGTGCCAGGTGGGCCTGGCCGGTCGGCTTGTCGCGGTAGGCGATGCTGCGGAAGGTGCCGTACGGCGTCTGCATGTCGCGTTCGCCGACGCGCTCGATGATGCTCTCGGTGCGGCTGCGGTAGTGGATCAGGTCGGCAATGGTGCCGATCTTCAGGTCGTGCTCCTGCGCGAACTCGATCAGGTCGGGCAGGCGCGCCATGGTGCCGTCGTCCTTCATGATCTCGCAGATCACGGCGGCGGGCGTCAGGCCGGCCAGCGCGCCCAGGTCGCAACCGGCCTCGGTATGGCCGGCGCGGATCAGCACGCCGCCGGGCTGGGCCGTCAGCGGGAAGATGTGGCCGGGCTGGACCAGGTCGGCCGGCCTGGCGTCGCGGGCCACCGCGGCCTGCACGGTGCGGGCGCGGTCGGCGGCCGAGATGCCGGTGGTCACGCCTTCGGCGGCCTCGATCGACACCGTGAAGTTGGTGCCGTGCTGGGTGCCGTTGCGGCTGACCATGGGGTGCAGGTCCAGCTGGCGGCAGCGCTCGGCGGTCAGCGTCAGGCAGATCAGGCCGCGGCCATGCTTGGCCATGAAGTTGATCGCTTCCGGCGTGACGAAGTCGGCAGCCAGCACCAGGTCGCCTTCATTCTCGCGGTCTTCCTCGTCGACAAGGATGACCATGCGGCCGGCACGGATGTCGGCAATGATGTCTTCGGTACGGGCGATTGTCATGGCGTGCAGGACGGCAAATTGAGGCGAAACGAGCGAAATGCCGCGAATAAGGCGGACGGGAACGGTGGCCGCGTCGGAAGGCGGCCGGACTGAGGCGGGGCGTCGGGCCCGCCGGCCTTGGCATATACGCCCGGCAGGGTGCCCAGTCAAGCCCGCTATTGTACGCCAAGGCAGGCTGCGCGGGCGGCCGCGCCGCGGGAAAGTGCGGCGCGGTGCGGGGAAGGGGGGCTGGGCGAACTCCGGGACTTACTTGCCGGCGTCGGCCGTGGACAGCATCCGCTCCACGTAGCGCGCGATCAGGTCGATTTCCAGGTTCACGCGGGCGCCGGGCTGCAACTCCTGCAGCGTGGTGACCTCGACCGTGTGCGGGATCAGGTTGATCGAGAACACGCAGCCGCCGGGCTCGTCGGCCTCGTCGGCCTCGTCGCTTACGCGGTTGACGGTCAGCGAGACGCCGTTGACCACCACCGAGCCCTTGTAGGCAAGGTAGCGGGCCAGCTCGCGCGGCGCGCGGATGCGCAGCTCATGCGATTCGCCGACGGGCGCGAAATGCACCACTTCGCCCAGCCCGTCGACGTGCCCGGAGACCAGGTGGCCGCCGAGGCGGTCGGCCAGGCGCAGCGCCTTTTCCAGGTTGACGCGGCCGGCGCGCTCCAGGCCGACGGTCTTGTCGAGCGACTCGCGCGAGACCTCGACGTCGAAGCTGTCCGCGCCCATGGCGATCACCGTCATGCAGGCGCCCTGGATCGCAATGCTGTCGCCGATGATCACATCGGACAGGTCCAGGCCGCCGGCGGCGATATGCAGGCGCACGCCGGCATCGGCGGCACCCAGCGGGGTTACGGTTTCAATGCGGCCGACGGCCGCGACAATGCCTGTGAACATGGTGGTGTCTTCTGTCTTGGTCAATCTGGGGGGGTAGGCGATCAGGAGGTCAGGCGTCGTTGCGGCGCGCGATCAGCCGCAGGTCATCGCCGATCTGCCGGATTTCATGCCAGCGGAACTGCGCGGCATCCTGCAGCCGCCCCAGCGGCGGCAGGTTGAACATGCCCTGCGCGTCGCCGAGCAGCTTGGGCGCCAGGTAGATCAGCAGCTCGTCGGCGCAGTGTTCGCGCACCAGCGAGCCATTGAGCTTGAAGCCGGCTTCGACGTGCAATTCGTTGATGCCGCGCCGGCCCAGTTCCTGCAGCATCCGGGGCAGCTCGACCTTGCCGTGCGGGTTGGGCAGCACTACCACTTCGGCGCCGCGCGCTTCCAGCGCCCGCTGGCGTTCGCGGTCCTCCACCGCGCAGAACACCAGCACCGGCTTGGCGAACTCGCCGGCGTCCGGCGTCAGGATCTTTGCGTCGAGCGGCACTTCCAGCCGCGAATCGACCAGGATCCGCTGCGGCTGGCGTGGCGTGGCGAGCGCGCGCACGGTCAGGGCCGGGTCGTCGTCGCGGACCGTGCCGATGCCGGTCAGGATCGCGCAGGCACGCGCGCGCCAGGCATGGCCGTCGTCGCGCGCCGCCTGGCCGGTGATCCACTGGCTGGTGCCGTCATGCAGCGCGGTGCCGCCGTCCATCGACGCCGCCACCTTGACCCGCACCCACGGCAGCCCGCGCGTCATGCGCGACACGAAGCCGATATTGAGATCGCGCGCTTCCTTTTCCAGCAGTCCGCAGCGCACGTCGATGCCGGCATCGCGCAGCCGCTGCAGGCCGCTTCCGGATACCGAGGGGTTCGGGTCTTCCATGGCCGCCACCACCCGCGCCACGCCGGCGCGCACCAGCGCATCGGCGCATGGCGGCGTGCGGCCGAAGTGGCTGCACGGCTCGAGCGTGACGTAGGCGGTGGCGCCGTCCGGATCCAGCCCGCGCGACAGCGCGTCTTTCATCGCCTGGATTTCGGCATGGTCCTGTCCGGCCGGCTGGGTGTAACCCTGGCCGATGACCTGGCCGTCCTTGACCAGCACGCAGCCGACGCGCGGATTGGGCGTGGTGGTGAACATGCCCCGCGCGGCGAGCGCGAGGGCCTGTTGCATGGCGGCGTGGTCTTTATCGGAAAACATGGCGCCTGTAGCTCGTGGCCGGTTTGCGGTGGATGGGAGGAGAGTCTGTCCGGGGTTCCAGGGTTACGGCGGTTCCGGGCCGTCCGCCGCGTCGCAATCGCTGTCGCGGCCCGGCGTGCAGAGCCGGATGCGGCCCTGGGCGCCAAGGCGCACCTGGCGCTGCGCGCCGCGGCAGCTGAGCGCGAAGGTGGCCGCCTGGAAGCCGCCTTGTTCAGACCGAGAGTATCCCACAGCTGTGAATCGCATCGTATGGCTGTCGCGGCCGGTCTGCCGCAGCGCCACGCGCAGGCAGGACGCGGCGGGCTCGACTACCGCCAGCGGCGTCGCATCCGGGCCGGATCCGGCCAGCAGTTGCCAGCCGCGGTCCAGGCCGGGTTGCCCGTCCAGCGGCTGTAGCGTCACTTCGATGCGGCGGGCCATGGCCGTGGAGCGCGCCAGCGCCAGCGACGCGGCGAGCCGGTCGGCGGCCTGGTCCACGGCCTGGCGTGCCAGCAGTGCGCTGAAGGATGGCCAGGCCGTGGCGGCCAGCACCGCCAGGATGGCGAGGCAGGCCAGCAGCTCGGCCAGGCTCATGCCGGCGCAGCGAGCAACGCGTGGCATGTCAGCACTCCGCCGGCAACGGGCCGGGCCGGTCGACGTTCTCGGGCCAAGCCAGCCACTGACCAGTGCTGCGCAGGATCAGCACGCCGCACTGCCGGTCGGGCTGGCGCGGCGTGGCGCGCAGTTCGACGCAGGTATCCAGGCCCGCCGCCGGGCAGGGCGTTGCCGAAATGACATGGCGTGCCTGGCCGGTCGCGGGCACCGGGCGCGGCCAGTCGCCGGCCGCGGTGTCGGCTCCGGGCTGCGTGGCGAAGCTCATGGCTCCCGCGGCGTGCCGTTCCAGTTCCAGCAAGGCAGAAATCAGTTCGGCGCGTGCCTGGGCGCGCCAGCCGCGGCGCAGATGCTCGTGCCAGGCCGGCACGGCCAGCGAGGCCAGCAGCGCGGCGATCACCACCGCGGCCATCAGCTCGATCAGGGAAAAGCCGCGCGGATTCATGGTGCCGTCTCCTTGGCCGGACCCGCCAGTTCGCGCCATGCCAGCCGGCCGGTGCGACGGCTTGCCACCACGCGAGCAAGGCGCGTTGCCACGCCGTTCTCCACTGCCCATAGCGCCAGCGCGTGGACCTCGCGGCCGGCGCTGCCGGCCTGGGGTGTCATTCCCGGCAGGGCCTCACGGGTGAGGACCGGCGGGTCTTCGCCGACCTGCCCGGTGACAAAGGGAAGCACCGGCGCGCCGTCCGCCTTGCGGCCGACTGACTCGCCAGTGGCACCCAGCACCAGGTAGGTCCGCTGCCTGCCGTCCGGCAGGCGTGTCACGACGACGAGGTAACCCGGCGAGGCCAGGCTGAGGCGCTCGACCTGTTCCCCGGCATCGGGCAGGACGAGATGCCAGCCCACCGCTTGCGCCTGGCCCGGTGCGGCCTGGAGGACAAAGCCTGCCCCTTGTGCGCGCACTTCGATGCTGGCGGGCCGGCTGGCGGCATGGGGGCCATCGGCCACGGCGGCCAGTTCGTTGCCGGCGGCATAAACCACCAGTGGTTGCGCCGGCGTGCCCAGCACCACCGGCGGGGCCGGTTCGGCAAAGACGACCCCGCCGCGCAGGCGGTGCAAACAAGTGGCCGGCGGTGCTGGCTGCTGCCGCAGGACATCGCCCAGCGCAAAGCGCCACAGCTGGCCGTCAGCATCGGTGGCGTACGCAGCCAGCGCCGTGCCATCGAACGCCGTTGCCACGGTCACGGCGCGCAGCGCGGCCGTCGATGGCTTGCCGTCGCAGCCTTGCCTGGCCACGCGCAGCATGCGCCATGGCGCCGCTGGCGTGTCGAGCGGCAGCAGCGCCAGCCCGGGCTCCGCCGGCGGCGCCAGCAGTGCGATGGCATGCCAGCGCTGCGCCTGGCCGTCGCTTAGCGCGGCCGCGCGAACCGGCCCGATGCCGGCAAGCGGCAAGGCCGGCGTGGCGGCGTGTTCCCACAGCAATCGCAATGGCGGCGCGGCGTCCGGTTCGGTGATGTCCAGCGCAAACACCCCGGCGATATCTTCCGGCCCGCCGCGGAACGCGCACAGCAGCAGCGTGCGCCAGGCACCCTCGACGACGGCGTCGCCGCTTTCCGGGCGGGGGCAAGGATTGGGCGCGACCGGTGCCTTGGACTCGGCCATGGTGGCGGCAAGCGGCAGCAGCGTGCGCGGCAGGTAGACGGCACGCTCCTCGCCGGTGACGGCATCGAAGCCGTGCACCTGGCCATCGACGGTGCCGAGCCATGCCATGTGCGGCCGCTGTGCATGGCGCACGCGAAAGGGAGCATGGCCAGGCTGTCCCGGCTGCCACGCCGGCGGCGCGACCACCAGCACGCGCGCGCCAGGTGCGCTCGCCAGCCGCGTCTCGCGCGGGCGCAGCGCGGGATTGGCATTGTCGCCGCGCAGCCAGGCCAGTTGCTGGATGTCGAGTCGCTCGCGCGTGGCATCGTCAAGGTCGGGCCATTGAAGCGACACCAGCCGCTCTGGCCGGAGCATGGCGGCCGGCAGCGAGGTGTAGATCCTGCGCGATGCGGGTTGCCGGGCATCCAGCAAGGCACCCGCTTCCCACAGGCCGGACAGCGGCTGGCGGTCATCACCAGTGCCGGCGAGCGAGGGTTGCCAGCCGACTGCACGCAACCGGCCAGTCCAGGGTCTTGCGCCGGGTTCGATCTGGTAGGCGAGCGGGAGCCGGCCGGCAGCGCTGTCGTTGCCGGCCGCAACCGCCAGGCCAGGCAGCAGCGCGAGCACGCAGGCAAGCAGGAGGGCGGTGCGCAAGTTCATGGCTGCACGATGCTCTGCACGACGGCCCGTACCGCGGGCGAGCGGCCGAAGCCGACGGCGGTGATGCGCAGCCGCGGCAAGGCCGGCCAGCCTTCGTCGAGCACGGGACCGTCGTCGAGCAGCTCGGCAACGTAGCGCGGCGCCGTGTACGAACCAGCAAAGGCGTCCGGCAAGGTGGCTCCTGGCACGACGGCAACGCCGCTTGCCGGCACGCCAAGCGCCAGGCCCGTAGCCAGGCCATGCAGCCACGGCTGCCATACCGGCGTGCCCGCATGCGCAGTGTTGCACAGCGCTGCCTGTGCGCCGCGGCCGCATTCGCCTGCGGCGGGCCACTGGCCGAAGCGGTCGTCACTGCCACCGGCGGCGGCGAGCAGTTCGGCCTCCGCCTCGAGCAGGGCGGCTTCTGCTGCCCGGAACGCGATCTCGCGATCGCGGCCGGCCGCCGCCAGTTGCCGGCCTGCCAGAAGCATTTGCAGCATGGCCGCCGCGGTGGCGGCGACCAGCAGCAGCATTGTTGCCGCGAACAGCAGCGTGATGCCGCCGGCCTGCGTCATGGCGTGCGGCCTCAGCATAGCGTCTCCTCGCAGCGCGGGGCGTTGCGCAGGCGGACCGTGGTGGCGAACACGCGCCGGCTGGCGCGGTGCGTGTCGACTGGCGCTGCCTGCAGGTCGGCCAGGGCATCGTCAGCGCCCGCCTTCACGCCGGCGTCGCGGGGAATGCCGCGCTGCTCGCCCTGCAGCGCAAGCGCGACCTGCACCGCCAGCACGCGCTGCCATGCGTGCGCACCCATGGCCTGGACCCGTGCCGCAGGCAGGAACGCGTCAGGCTGACGGTCGCCATCCATGTCTATGCCGAAGCGCAGCTGCAGCGAGGCGACGCCACGGACCAGTGCCCCCGACGTCCAGCCGTGCCCGTCGACCTGGCCATTGCGGCGGGACGGGTAGCGGCATAGCAGCTGCGGCTCGCCGTCCGTGGCGGCGGCTACATAGAGCATGTTTGCCGCGACAAAATCCGTGGCGCTGCCGGCCCCGGCCACCCGTGCGGCCAGCGGATACCCACTGCAATCGATCATGGTCTCGTCAGGCTGGCTCGCGTCGCCGGACTGCCCCTGGCCGCTGAACCGCACCAGCAGCACATCGCTGTGCGCGACACCGTGGCGGGCGCACGTCGGCACCTCGGCGATGCCTGGCTGCCCGCAGTCGTCGGCGCCGCTGACGGCGGGCGGCGCTGACGCGTCGAGCGTGCCGGCATGCCAGCCGGCCTGGCGCAGCAGCGCGGCCAGGATGGCGAGCGTGCGTTGGCCGCGCTCCTCCAGCAGGACGCGCTCCGCCGCGCTGCGGTAGGCGGAGAGTGCCACCTGCCATGCCGCCGTGGCGACGGCGGCGACGATCAGCCCGAGCGCCAGGCCGACCATGGCTTCGGTCAGCGAGAAGCCCAGGCCATGGCGGCGCATCGGCTGCGTTCTCATGGCAGTTCCGCGCCGGCGCGGTTCAGCGGCGATCCGGCCGGCCATGGCGCCAGCTCGGCCCATTCCGCCGTCCTGCGCGTGTCATGGCTGGCCTGATCCAGCGCGCGCTGCCAGCCGAGCCCCGTCGGCCCCAGGATCGCGAGCGATGCCAGGCCGGCGGTGAAGATCGCCAGTCCGCAGAGCGATTCGAACAGGATGTAGCCGTGGACGGTGCCACCTGGAGGAAGGCAACGGGGCGGGCGGCTGGGCAGGCGGCAGGGCAGGCGAAAGGGCAGGGCGAAGCGATGGTGCATGGCGCGCGTCAGGGCGTTTCGGTACCTCAACCGTATCCCGCCGCCGCGCTGCGGTTTGTAGACGCCAGATGTGAATGCGCAAAATTTGGTAAGACCGCGGTGAACCGGTCGCCAGCGATGCATCGCAGCGTTGTCCGCCGGCGACAAATGAGAATCGTGTCCTTGCCAAGTGGTATTGACACTGCATTTTGAATTCCCCACTATGGCGGGGTATTGCTTTGGCCGGAACTTGATCCACAGTCTTCTGGCTCACGCCTGCCGCCACGGCAGGCTGACAAAATCAAAAGAACGCAGTCGGGTGTGGCAATGGCGTGCTTCCGCAGAGAGGCACCCGTCGCCAGACGGAATTTCTTCCGGGGGTCATCATGAGCAGGGTCGTTTCACGAGCTTGGCAGCAAGGCTTGCCAGTCAGCCGGTTGCGCTGACATGGGCAGCCCGATTCGCACCCGCGCGGCCGGGTGTGGAGGGCGTTCGCCGTTTGCCCGCGCGCATTGCGCGGGCATCGACGGCGCACGCGCTCCACTGCGCGCGCGCCCGGCCAAGTCCGGCTTTACGCTGATCGAACTGATGGTCGTGATCGCGCTGATCGCGATCACGACTTCGATCGCCATCCCATCGTTCCAGCGCTTCCTTGAGCGCGCGCGCGCCGATGCCGCGGCGGCCGAGGTCGCGGGGCTGTTTTCGCTGGCGCGCAGCGAAGCGATTCGCCGCAACGTGCCGGTGACGATCTGCCGGGCGACCACGGCGACCAGCACTGTCTGCGCGCAGGATGCGCAGGCTGACTGGGGCGGCCGCTGGCTCGTGTTCCAGGACACCGACAACGACCAGGTACGTGCGGCCGGCGAAGAGATCATCCGCATGCGCGATGCCGGCAATGGCTTGTCGCTGCTGCTGGCCGCGCCGGTGCAGGCGATCCAGGTCAGCGCCCGTGGCTTCCTGTCGGCCGATGGCGCGCTCGCCCTGCGGGTGGCGTCGTCCGGGTCGGATGCGCGCGTGCTGAATATCTGCGTGTCGCATGCCGGACGTATCGACCAGAGGACGGCGGCATGCAGCTGAACCGGTCCGCAGTGCGCCAGCGCGGCGCCAGCCTGATCGAGGTGCTGATCACCATGGTGCTGGTCGCGATCGTGCTGATCGGCATGATGTCGCTGCAGGCGGCGTCGCTGCGCTACCGCTCCGGGGCCAGCGCGCGCTACACCATCGTCGATGCGGCCACCGACTTGTCCGAGCGTATCCGCGCCAATGCGTCAGGCCTGGCTGAAGGCGTGCCCGAAGGTGCCAACGCCTACCTGGATGCACTGGCGGTGCAGCCTCCCGCCGCGCCCGCCAGGGACTGCAGCCGGGTCGCGTGCGACGGGGCGGAGTATGCCGCGTGGGACGTCTCGCAATGGTGGCGCGCGCTGTCGGCGCAACTGCCCGGCGCAGGCGTGGCGGCATGGACTTCCCCCGCAGTCGCGGCACCGGCCGGCACCGTGCCGGCCGGCTTTGTCAGCTACCGGCTGGAGCTGTACTGGAAGGATCCCGCATCGAACATTGCCGCCGTGGATTGCTCCGCGGCGGCCAACGCTTATTTCGCCACGCTGGCCGGGTTTGACACCAGGGGAGTCACATGCGCGACCGTCACGCTCCGGCCCTGATCCGGCGCCGCATCGCGAGCCGCGGACGCTCGCTGGTGGAAATCATGATTGCGCTGGTGCTGAGCCTGCTGCTGCTGGGGTCGATCACCGCGTTCTACCTGACCACGCAGCGCAGCACGCGCACGCAGGAAGGCCTGCGCAGCGCCGATGACGGCGCGCGCTGGGCCCTGTCGGTCCTCGGCGACCAGTTGCGCCTGGCCGGGCTTGGCCGCGTTGACCTGTCGTTGCTGAGCGCGCGCCCGGTCACCTTCGATGGCGCGCCCGTGCTGGGTTGCGAGGGCGGGCTCGCCGACGTCGGCACAGGCGCCTGCGTGGCACCCGCGAACGCCAATGCGGATGCGATCACTGTGCGCTACCAGCGCATCGACGGCTCGCTGGCCAGCGTCACCGACTGCAACGGCCGCGCCGTCCCGGTGGCACGCGGCGTGGTGGAGAACGCCTTCTACGTGACCGGCAACACGCTGATGTGCCGCGGCTCCGATGGCGCGACGATGGCTGCGTCGCGTGCCGAGCCGATCCTCGACAACGTCCAGGACCTGCAGCTTAGCTATGGCGTGGCGCAGGACGCCGACTCCGCCAACGTCACGCAATACCAGCCGGCCAGCGCGCTGGCGGCGCCCGACTGGAGCCGCGTGGTCAGCGTTCGCGTATGCCTGCTGGTGGCGGATCCCAGCCCGGTCAATGCGGATGTCGCCACGACTTACCGCGATTGTGCAGACAACGTGCAGAACATCGCCGACGGCCGCCTGCGGCGGCGCTTTACCAGCAGCTTTGCGCTGCGCAACCGGGTGGGCTAGATGAGCCAGCGCATGGACAGACAAGGGGGCAGGCCGCCGCTGCGCAGGCGCCGCGCGCGTGGCGTGGTGCTGGTGGTGGCGCTGGTGATCATCGTGGTGGTGTCGATGCTGACCGTATGGAGCATGCGCGGCAGCCTGTTCGACGAGCGCCTGGCAGGCAACAACCGCGATCACCAGGTGGCATTCCAGGCGGCGGAACTGGGCCTGCGCTTTTGCGAAGGCGTGGTGGTGAGCGGCCAGCCGGCGGCGCTGTTCAACCGCATGTATCGCAAGGATATGAGTGCGATCGCGAATCCGGCAGCGCCGCCGCTCGACAGCAGCGGCGAGCGCAAGCTCGGCTACCTCGACGCGAATGGCCGCCAGTTCTGGGAGGTGCCTTCGAACTGGGACACCAGCGTCAATGCCGAGCCCAATACCAATGTCATCGTCATCCCTGCCAGCGACGGCGTGACGCTGCGCGAGGCGGCGGCCGCTCCGCGCTGCTTTATCGAAGAGATCCGCAAACCGTCCCGGGTCAGGAATACGCAGACCGGGATGGCGATCAACATCCACTACCGCGTCACCGCGCTGGGTACAGGCATCAGCCCCGGGACGCAAGTCACGCTCCAGTCGGAGGTACGGCAATGACGGCAATGACGGCATTTGGCAAGAGGTTCCGCAAGCGTGTCGCTGCCATGGTGGCATGCGCAGTCGCGCTGTCGCCGCTGTCGGCCGGCCATGCGGCGGTGTCGCAGCAGCCGCTGATCTTCAGTACGTCGGTGGCGCCGAACGTGATGTTCACGCTGGATGACTCCGGCTCGATGATGTTCGAGATCACGCCCGAAAGCCTGTCGCCGAACGGGACGGAATCGAACTGGGACCTGACCCCAAGTGGCGGCAACTGGCTGATCTATGCCTTCCCGTTGCCATCCGGCGGCCGGGTCTACTCAAACGATTCGGATGACGATTATTATTCCGGCGCCAACGCCTCGGTGGTCAACTTCAGCAGCAACTCGCTCGCGGCGGCGCGTTACCGTACCGCGGCACTGAACGTCTCTTACTACAACCCGGACGTCACCTACCGGCCCTGGTTCGACCCGGCCAGCAAGCTGGTCAATGCGAACCCGAAGCAGGCCTACTACAACCCGATGCTGACGGGCAGAGGCTCGATCGACCTCACCGCCGACAAGACGGTCGAGGCGTACTGGCTCAGTAACGATGGCAGGAGCTTCTCCAGGAAGACCGTAACGTTCTATCCGGCGCTTTACTATCGATACGATCCTGCCCTGAGCAACTGCAACAAGACCACGTCGGACCTGGACTGCTTCAAGCGTTATGAGATCAAGACCGACCTGACCTTTCCCCACAACGGCAAGCGCTCAGACTGCGCCGCGCCGACCAGTTGCACATATGCCGAGGAAATCCAGAACTTCGCCAACTGGTTCCAGTACTATCGCTCGCGTATTCTGGCCATGCGCGCCGCGGTAGGGCAGGCGTTCTCCGGCCAGAACGAGGCCATCCGCGTCGGCTTTACCACCATCAACGACAAAACCAGGTCGGGCACTTCGTCCTACGCCGGCATCCGCCGCCCTGTGGTTCCGTTCGACACCACCACCAACAAGCCGGCGTTCTACCAGGATTTCTACAGCCTGAATATCGCCGCCAACGGCACACCGCTGCTCGGCGGGATGGAAGCCGTAGGCAAGTACTTCCAGAACAATGCGCAGCCTTGGACCGAGCCGGGCGGCACCAAGGAGAGCGCTTGCCGCGCCAGCTACCACATCCTGTCCACCGACGGCTACTACACGGACAGCAGCTCGGTCGGGGATGTCGACAGCAGCAAGGGCCCGAGGATCTCGCCGGTGTCAGGCACCGCATACCAGTACCAACCGGTGACGCCGTACAAGGATTCCTACTCCAATACGCTCGCCGACGTGGCGATGAAGTACTGGGTCAACGACCTGCGCACGACCGAGAACCGCGTGCCGACCAACGCCCGCGACGAAGCGTTCTGGCAGCATCTGGTCACGTTCACCCTGGGCCTGGGCGTGAAGGGATCTCTGGAGTCCGATCCCAACAACCAGCCGGGCAACCCCAATGCGTCGCGCGACGATGTGCTCGATGCCATCCTGGCCAAGCTGAAAGCCGGCACCATCTCGTGGCCCAGGCCATCGAGCGATCAGAGCAAGATCGATGATCTCTGGCACGCGGCGGTCAATACGCGCGCCGACAACTACAGCGCGGGCGACGCCTCCGGGCTGGCCGCGGCGCTGAACAACGCGCTCACCCAGATCTCCTCGCGCAGCGGTTCGTCTTCTTCGGCGGCGACCAACGCGACCACGCTGAACACCGATACCGCGCTGTTCCTGACGCGCTTCCGCTCTGGCGCGTGGACCGGGGAATTGCAGTCGCGAAGCTTCAACGCCGCCGACCGTACCTTCTCGATCCAGAACTGGAACGCCTACCAGCAGATGCCGGCCGCGGCGTCGCGCAAGATCTATACGTGGTCGCCGGGTACGGCGCCGGCGGGCAAGCCGTTCAGGTGGTCCAGCGACTCCGACACCTCGCTTTCCAGCGCGCAGAAGGCCGCGCTCGGCGGCGACAAGACCATCGTGGCTTACCTGCGCGGCGACACCTCGCTGGAAAAGCGCAATGGCGGCAAGTACCGCGACCGCGTCACCGACAACGGTGCCGGCACGTCGGTCTCCAATGTGCTGGGCGACATCGTCAACTCGTCGCCGATCTACGTGAAGGCGGCCGACGCCGGCTATGACTACCTGAATGCCGACGGCGGCAACAGCTACTTCGGCTTCCTCGCCAACAACCGCAACAACCGGCGCGCGATGATCTACGTCGGCGCCAATGACGGCATGCTGCATGGCTTTGATGCATTGACCGGGGAGGAGAAGTTTGCCTACGTGCCCAATCAGGCCATCGTCGGCGCCAATTCGGTCAAGGCGCTGGCCTCGCCGGACTATATCCACCGCTTCCTCGTCGATGCCACACCCAGCGCCGGCGACGCCTACATCCGCCGCGGCAGCGAAAGCACGGCGAGCTGGCGCACGGTGCTGGTCGGCGGCATGGGCGCCGGCGGCAAGGGCATGTTTGCGCTCGACGTGACCGACCCGTCGGCCTTCGACGAGAAGAAGGTCATGTGGGAGATCGCCGCCGATAACGACAATGACCTGGGCTATACCTTCGGCACGCCGGTGATCGGCCGCGTCAACAGTGGCAAGTGGGTGGCGATATTCGGCAACGGCTACGAGAGCGGCACGGGCAAGGCGGTGCTGTATATCGTCGACCTGGCCAACCCGTTTGCCGGCAATGGCATCCAGAAGATCTATGCCGATGCGAAGGAGACCGCCGTCACCGGCAACAACAACGGACTGGGCAGTCCGGAAGTGGTCTACGACGACAACCTGACCATCCAGGCGGTCTACGCCGGCGACCTGAAAGGCCGGCTGTGGAAATTCGACCTCTCGGGCGACAACCCGGCGGCGTGGAGCGCGCGCATGGGCACCACGCGGGGCGCGCCGCTGTTCACCGCGCAAAGCGCCGCGGGCACGGCTCAGCCGATCACCGCCGCGCCGACCGCGCTGGTCAATCCCAAGGATCCGAAGAAAGGCTTCCTGCTGACCTTCGGCACCGGCCGCTTCCATGATGCCGCCGATACCGCGGCCACCGGCTACAACTCGGTCTACGGCGTGTGGGACAACAATGCTGCCGCGGCGACGCGCAGCGACCTGCGCGCGCAGACGCTGGCGCTGGGTTCGACGATCGTGGATGGGGTGTCGCGTCCCGTCCTGACGCTCAGCAGCAATGCGGTCGACTACACCACCCGGCGCGGCTGGTACATCGATCTGCTGACGCAGGGCGAGCGCGTGGTGGTCAAGCCGAAGACAGACGCGGAGCGGCTGGTCGTCACCACGCTGACGCCGTCGACCGACGAGTGCGTCGGCGGCATCAGTTCCAACCTGCTCGACTTTGCCGCGCTGACCGGCGCCGCGCTGCCGTACGCGGTGCTCGACGTCAACGGCGACGGCAAGGTCGACGGCGACGACAACATCAAGGTCAACGACAAGGTGCTGGTGGTATCGGGCATCGCGCAGCAGGGCAACTTCGGCTCGACCATCTTTACCGGGGGCAGCGGCGGCAGCGACCACCTCAAGGTCGCCAGCGCCACCACGGGCGATGTCATCAGCGTGGTGGAGAAAGGCAATATCGCCCGCAACCGGCTGTCGTGGAGGCAGATCTCGCAATGAACGGGTACCGTAGCCGCCGCGTGCGGACCATGGGCGGCATGACGCTGATCGAGCTGATGGTCGCGGTATCGATCCTCGGCATCCTCGCCGCCATCGCCATCCCCAACTACACCGAGCATGTGCGGCGCGGCTACCGCACCGATGCGCGCGGCATGATGACCGAGGCGGCGCAGCAGCTGGAGCGCTTCCGCTCGGTCAACGGGCGCTATGACCAGGACAGCGCCGGGGCGGCGTTTGCCTTGCCGGCGGCGTTCCGCACCTCGCCGCGCGACAGCAACCGGGTGCGCTACAACATCTCGCTGGTGGCCAATTCGCTGACGGCGAACGGCTATGTGCTGCAGGCCGTGCCGGCCGATGCGGCGGATGCCTGCGGCACCTACCTGCTGGACCAGGCGGGCACGCGGCTGAACGCGGTCGGGGCGAATCCCGCCGCTTATCTGCAGAACTGCTGGGAACGTTGACGGTGGGGCAGGGCGCTCAGCGCTTGCTGTTGCCCGCGGTCACTTCGGCGAGCACATCGGAGAATTCGGAAACGTCCTCGAAACTCCGGTACACCGACGCAAACCGGATATAGGCGATCTTGTCGAGCTTGCGCAGCTCGCGCATCACCAGCTCGCCGACCTGGCTGCTGGCGATTTCCTTCTCGCCCAGCGACAGCAGCCTTTCCTCGATGCGGGTGATGGCTTCATCGATGGCCTCGGCCGAGACCGGGCGCTTGCGCAGCGCCAGGCGCATCGAATCCTTCAGCTTGGCACGCGCGTAGTCGACGCGCGAACCGTTTTTCTTGACGATGGCGGGAAAGAACAGCTCGATCCGCTCATAGGTGGTGAAGCGGCGGTCGCAGGACTCGCAGCGGCGGCGCCGGCGCACGGCATCGCCGTCTTCCGACATGCGCGTGTCGAGCACCTGGGTATTGGAATGACCGCAAAAGGGGCATTTCATGCCGGACCACCTTCAGTTGAATGCCGTCGCCTGTACCGCGTGGGTGTCCTGCGCAGGCGAGGCGGGTTGGCTAGGCCCGCAAGCCGGACCGCCCGCGTCATGGGGCAGGGCGCGGCATGCGGGGCTGCCGGCCACCCTCGCGGGTGGCCTGGAAGCATCAGCCGTAGACCGGGAAACGCTTGGTCAGGGCAGCGGCCTGCTCGCGCACGCTGGCGATGTTGGCGGCGTCGTGCGGGTTGTCCAGCACGTCGGCGATCAGGTTGCCGACGATGCGCGCCTCTTCTTCCTTGAAGCCGCGCGTGGTCATGGCCGGCGAGCCAACGCGGATGCCCGAGGTGACGAAGGGCTTTTCCGGGTCGTTCGGAATCGCGTTCTTGTTCACCGTCAGGTGCGCCTCGCCCAGGATGCGCTCGGCGTCCTTGCCGGTGATGTTCTTGGCGCGCAGGTCGACCAGCATCACGTGGCTTTCGGTGCGGCCCGAGACGATGCGCAGGCCGCGCGCGATCAGGGTCTCGGCCAGCACGGCGGCGTTCTTCACCACCTGCTGCTGGTATTCCTTGAACTCGGGCGTCAGCGCTTCCTTGAACGCCACCGCCTTGCCGGCGATCACGTGCATCAGCGGGCCACCCTGGATGCCGGGGAAGATCGCCGAGTTGATGGCCTTCTCATGCTCGGCCTTCATCAGGATCACGCCGCCGCGCGGGCCGCGCAGGCTCTTGTGCGTGGTGGTGGTGACGAAGTCGGCGTGCGGCACCGGGTTCGGGTAGACGCCCGCGGCGATCAGGCCGGCGTAGTGGGCCATGTCCACCATGAAGTAGGCGCCGATCGACTTGGCCACCTTGCCGATGCGCTCGAAGTCGATGCGCAGCGCGAAGGCCGAGGCGCCGGCGATGATCAGCTTGGGCTTCTTATCTTGCGCCAGCTTTTCCAGCGCGTCGTAGTCGATGTCTTCCTGCGCGTTCAGGCCGTAGCTGACCACGTTGAACCACTTGCCGCTCATGTTCAGCGCCATGCCGTGGGTCAGGTGGCCGCCTTCGGCCAGGCTCATGCCCATGATGGTGTCGCCCGGCTTGAGCACGGCGAAGTACACGCCCTGGTTGGCCTGCGAGCCCGAGTTGGGCTGCACGTTGGCGGCTTCGGCGCCGAACAGCTGCTTGACGCGGTCGATGGCGAGCTGCTCGACCATGTCGACGAACTCGCAGCCACCGTAGTAGCGCTTGCCGGGATAGCCCTCGGCATACTTGTTGGTCAGTTGCGAACCCTGCGCGGCCATCACGGCCGGCGAGGTGTAGTTTTCGGAGGCGATCAGCTCGATGTGGTCTTCCTGGCGCTGGTTTTCCTTCTGGATGGCGGCAAAGACCTCAGGGTCGATCTGGTCGATCGTGAAACGGCTGCGTTCGAACATGGCGAGACTCGTCTGAAAAAAGGGAATCCGATTCAAGCATCGGGAGCATCGGTCAGGGCGCGCGGGGAAGGCTAGCGGCGACCGGCGCTGGCGGCACTTTGCAGCCGTCGGCGCAGGGCGCACCCTGCTTCCCATTCGCTGCCCAGGCGAGCGGCAGGCGTGTGCAACAACACGCCAGAGAACTTGCGCTTCCTCGTGGTAGTACCCACTGACTTCGCCAGTCGCGCAAGGTGGAATGGTTGCGCGCAGTGTAGCGCGTAGAGTGCGCCCGCTGCAAGCCGTCAACCCGCCAGCCAAGGCTGGTCAAGGGCTGGCCAGCAACTTGCTGTTGCAAACTCGTACTGCGGGTTTACACGAAACCGCGTTCGCTCTCCGTTACAATCGCGGCCATGACAAACTTTGTCTGGACCCTGCGGGTGTACTGGGAAGACACCGACGCGGGCGGCGTAGTGTTCTACGCCAACTACCTCAAGTTCTTCGAACGGGCCCGCACCGAGTGGCTGCGTTCGCTCGGTATCGAGCAGCAGGCGCTGGCCGACGAAGCCGGCGTGGTCTTCATCGTCCGTAGTACGGCGGTGGACTACAATGCACCCGCCCGCCTCGACGACCAGCTCGAGATCCGCACGCGCATCGACCGGGTTGGCCCGGCCTCGGTCCAGTTCGCGCAGGAAGCCTGGCGTGGCGAGGTGATGCTTGCATCCGGCGCCATCCGCGTCGGGTGTGTCGATCGAAGCACTTTCCGTCCCGCCCCGATTCCCGCCCCCGTCCTAGCCATTATCAAGACCGCACGATGAATCCCGTGACCGTCACGCAAGACATGTCGATCGTTACGCTGGTGCTCCACGCCAGCCTGCTGGTACAGGCCGTGATGGCGCTGTTGCTCGTCATGTCCCTGTTTTCGTGGACCTATATCTTCCGCAAGCACCTGGCGCTGCGCTCGGCGCGTACCCAGACCGAGGGGTTCGAGCGCGACTTCTGGGCCGGCGGCGACCTGCAGGCGCTATATAACAGCGCCGTCAACAACCGCCACAACACCGGCGCGCTGGAGCGGATCTTCGAATCCGGCATGGGCGAGTTCCTGAAGGCGCGCGAGCGCAGCAACGATTCGGGCGCGCTGCTCGACGCGGCCCGCCGCGCCATGCGCGCCGCCTACCAGCGCGAGATGGACGTGCTCGAATCGCACCTGCCGTTCCTGGCGTCGGTCGGCTCGGTGAGCCCGTATATCGGCCTGTTCGGCACGGTGTGGGGGATCATGAACGCGTTCCGCGGGCTGTCAAATGTGCAGCAGGCAACTCTCGCGGCGGTGGCGCCCGGCATTGCCGAGGCGCTGGTGGCGACGGCAATCGGCCTGTTCGCGGCCATCCCGGCCGTGATTGCCTACAACCGCTATGCCACCGAGATCGACCGCATCGCGATCCGGTTCGAGAGCTTCATGGAAGAATTCCTGAACATCCTGCAGCGGCAGACCCGCTAACCGAATCCAGCACGGGCGGCACGGCTAACCGGCCCCCGTCGTTTCCAGGAGTCCTGCAATGGCAGCCATTCAGCGCCGCGGCGGTTCGCGCCGCCGGGCAAGCGCCGACATCAATGTCGTGCCCTATATCGACGTCATGCTCGTGCTGCTGGTCATCTTCATGGTGGCAGCGCCGATCGTGAGCCCCGCCACCGTGGACCTGCCCACCGTGGCCAACGCCACGCCGCAGCAGAAGGCGCCGCCGATCGTCGTCACCGTGCACGAGAACGGCGACCTGACCGCGCGTGGCCAGGACAGCGCCGGCAATGCCTTCGAGCGCAAGCTCGACAAGCAGGGCCTGCTCGATTTCGTGCACCAGCGCCAGAACGAGAACCCGGACCAGCCGGTGGTGATCGCCGCCGACCGTTCGGTGAAGTATGAAGCCGTGCTCGATGTCATGTCGGTCCTGAAGGCCGACGGCGTCAAGCGCGTGGGCCTGATGGTCAAGTCCAAGACTTCCTGACGCGTTGAACTTGCGTTGAACCCGCGTTGAACCCGTATCGAATGCCGCATTGATGCGCCCGACTGACAGCCATTGCGATTGCCGTTGCGCCTGATGAATACCGTCGCCGCCTCTCCCTACCAGCCGGTGAAAGAGCGGGGAACCATGCGTTCCTTCCTGCTCGCGCTCGTCATGCACCTGCTGCTGGGCATCGTGCTGTATTACGGCGTGCACTGGCAGAGCAGCACGCCGGTCGGCGCCGAGGCCGAGCTGTGGGAGGAGATTCCCGCTGCCACCGCACCGCCGCCGCCGCCACGCGAGCCCGAGCCCCAGCCGGTGGTGCAGCCGCGCCCGGTGCCCGCCCCGCCGGCGCCGCAGGTGAAGAGCAAGGTCGAGGAAGACGCCGACATCGCGCTCGAGAAGAAGAAGCGCCAGGCCGAGGCCGCCGCGCGCGAGGAAGCCGAGCGCAAGGAAGCGGCCCGCAAGGAGGCCGAGCGCAAGGAGGCATCGCGCAAGGAAGAGGCGCGGAAGGAAGAAGCTCGCAAGGACGCGGCGCGCAAGGAAGCCGAACGCAAGGAGGCCGAGCGCAAGGAAGCGCAGCGCAAGGAAGACGCGAAGAAAAAGGCCGCGCAGCAGGAGCAGGATCGCAAGGAACAGGCCGAGCGCGAGCGCAAGGAAGCCGCGGACGCCAAGGCCAGGGCGCAGGCGGATGCCAAGGCCAAGGCACAGGCCGATGCCAAGGCCAAGGCACAGGCCGATGCCAAGGCCAGGGCGCAGGCGGAGGCGGCTGCCAATGCACAGCGCAAGAGCGAGCTGGCGCGCCTGCAGGCGCTGGCCGGCGGCGGTGCCGGTGGCGGTGGCGTGGGCAGCACGACCGGCGCGGGCGCCGGTGGCGGCGGCAAGGCGTCGCCGGGCTATGCCGACCGCGTGCGCCGCCGCGTGAAGCCGAATATCGTGTTCACGGAAGACCTGGCAGCCAACCCGAGCGCGGTGGTATCGGTGCGGCTGGCACCGGACGGCTCGCTGATGTCGGCGCGGCTGTCCAAGTCCAGCGGCAATTCGTCGTGGGACAACGCCGTGCTGCGCGCGGTCGAGCGTTCCGACCCGCTGCCGCGCGACGAGGACGGCAAGGCGCCAGCCAGCTTTACCATTACCTTCCGGCCAAAGGACTGAGTGACCGGCACGCCATGATTTGCAACATAATGCAACCTTCATCGCCGGCTTCCAGTCCCATCGCTACCATGGCAGGTTGCCTGACGCAGCCGGCAGTGTGCAGACCGCACGCACAACGGGGATGCGCCATGCGCGGTCCTGCCCGTGTTGCCGACTGCCTGATTCCTGCCGTGCCCGACGAATCTTGAAATCGACTGAGGAGCAGCATGCGAAAGCTTTGGGCCCCCAACTGGCTGTCCGAGAGGCGGCACCATGCAAACCAACGAGCCGCCCACCGGGCGGGACGCCGCGCGCTGATGGCTTGGCTGGCCGCGGCACTGACCGTGGCCGCCGGCGCCGCGCACGCGCAGCTCAACGTTGAGATCTCCGGGGTCGGCTCCAGCCAGATCCCGGTTGCTACCGCCAATTTCCAGGGCGAGGCCCAGGCCCCGCAGAACCTGACCGCGATCATTCGCGCCGACCTGGCGCGCAGCGGCCGCCTGCGCAATGTCGACCCGGGCGGCGCCACGGTGGCGGAATCCGCCAATGTCGACCTGGGCAGCTGGAAGTCGCGCGGCGCCGACGCCTTCGTCGCCGGCAGCGTGACCCCGGCCGGCGGTGGCCAGTACGAGGTGCGTTTCCGCCTGTACGACACGGTCAAGGGCCAGAGCCTGGGCGGACTGGCCTTCACCGTCAACCAGGGCCAGCTGCGCGTGACCGCGCACAAGATCGCCGACTACATCTATGAAAAGCTGCTGGGCGAGCGCGGCGTGTTTGCCACGCGCCTGTCGTACGTGTCGAAGGTGGGCGGCAAGTACCAGCTGCTGATCTCTGACTCGGACGGCCAGAACTCGCAGGTGGCGCTGAGCAGCAACGAGCCGATCATCTCGCCGTCGTGGTCGCCGGATGGCCGCCGCGTGGCCTATGTCTCGTTCGAAGCCAAGAAGCCGGTGGTGTACGTGCACGACCTCGCCAGCGGCAAGCGCACGCTGGTGTCGAACCAGAAGGGCAACAACAGCGCGCCGTCGTGGTCGCCTGACGGCCAGCGCCTGGCGCTGGCGCTGTCGCGCGACGGCAATACCCAGATCTACCAGGTGAACGCCGACGGTTCGGGCATCCGCCGCCTGTCGCGCAGCAGCGCCATCGACACCGAGCCGCAGTACTCGCCCGATGGCCGCAGCATCTACTTCACCAGCGACCGCGGCGGTGCGCCGCAGGTCTATCGCATGCCCGCCGGCGGCGAAGAGGCCGGCGGCGCGCAGCGTGTCACCTTCAAGGGCAGCTACAACGTAAGCCCGCGCGTCTCGCCGGACGGCAAGTACCTGGCGTACATCTCGCGCGCGGGCGGCTTCAAGCTGCAACTGCAGGACCTGAGCAACGGCGACGTGACGTCGCTGACGGATACGGCCAACGACGAGGCCCCGAGCTTCGCCGCCAACGGCAAGTACATTCTCTATGCCACCCGCGTGGGCGGTCGCGCGGTGCTGGCGGCGGTGTCCACTGACGGGCGTACCCGGCAGGTTCTGTCCCTCCAGTCCGGCGATGTTCGCGAGCCGTCCTGGGGTCCTTTCATGCAATAACAGGAGTCATTCACCATGCCCCAACTGATGAGCAAAACCCTTGCCGTCGCCGCACTGCTGGCCCTGGGCGCCTGCAGCTCCGGCGTCAAGCTGGACGACACCGCCACTGGCGCCGGCAAGGCCGGCACGGGTGCGGACCCGCGCGCCGTCACGCCGGTGACCGCCGCCGATCCGCTGAACGACCCGAACAGCCCGCTGGCCAAGCGCAGCGTGTACTTCGACTTCGACAGCTACACCGTCAAGTCCGACTACCAGGGCATGCTGACCGAGCACGCCAAGTACCTGGGCAGCAACAAGGGCCGCAAGATCCTGATCCAGGGCAATACCGACGAGCGCGGCACCAGCGAGTACAACCTCGCGCTGGGCCAGAAGCGCGCCGAAGCCGTGCGCCGTTCGCTGGCCTCGATGGGCGTGTCCGACGGCCAGATGGAAGCCGTGAGCCTGGGCAAGGAAAAGCCCAAGGCCACCGGCCACGATGAAGCCTCGTGGGCGGAAAACCGCCGCGCGGACATCAACTACTGATCTGCGGACTGACCCTCCATGAAAGCACGCGTTTCCACCCTGTTGTTGCTTGCCGCCGTCGCCGGCGGCGGCATGCTCCCGCTCGCGCAGGCGCAGGCCGGTGTGTTCGACGATGACGAGGCACGCAAGGCGGTCATCAACCTGCGCGACCAGTTCAATGCGTTCCAGGCGACCGCCACGCAGCGCATCGAGCAGAACAGCCGCACCACGCTCGACATGCAGAACCAGCTCGAGGGCCTGCGCCAGGAAGTGGCGCGGCTGCGCGGCCAGAACGAAGTGCTGCAGAACACGGTGGACACGCTGCAGAAGCAGCAGAAGGACTACTACGCCGACCTCGATGGGCGCCTGAAGAAATTCGAGCCGCAACAGGTCACGGTCGAAGGCCGCGAAGGCGTGGCGCAGCCGGGCGAAAAGCCCGAGTACGATGCCGCGCTCAAGCAGTTCCAGGCGGGCGACTTCAAGAGCGCCGGGAATTCGTTCTCGGCGTTCGTCAAGAAGTACCCGCAGAGCCCGTACCTGCCGCTGGCACAGTACTGGCTCGGCAACTCGCTGTATGCGCAGCGCGACTACAAGGGGTCCACCTTCGTGCTGCAGAACATGGTCAACGCCAACCCGACACACCCCAAGGTGCCGGACGCGATGATCGCCATTGCCAACAACCAGCTCGAGTCCGGCCAGAAGGCGGCCGCGCGCAAGACGCTGGAGCAGGTGGTGGCCAAGTATCCCGGCACCGAAGGCGCGCAGGCGGCGAGCAACCGGCTGAAGACGCTGAAGTAAGCGTCGGCGCCAGCGCGCCGCCCGCTGCTGCAAGGCCCGCCAAGGTTCGCTTCGGCGGGCCTTTTTCGTTTGTCGCGCTAGAATATGCGATTCGCCTGAATGTTCTTGCGCGCCGCCCCCGGTGCGCCCCCCGCACCATGACCAAACGCGCCATCGTCCTGCTTTCCGGCGGACTCGACTCCGCCACCGTACTTGCCATGGCCCGCGCCCAGGGTTTCGAGACCTACGCGCTGTCGATGCGCTATGGCCAGCGCCACTCGTCCGAACTGGAGGCCGCCAAGCGCGTGGCCGCGGCGCTGGGCGCTACCCGCCACGAAATCGTCGGCCTCGACCTGCGCCGCTTCGGCGGTTCGGCGCTGACCGACGACGCGCTGGAAGTGCCCACCGACGGCGCCACCGGCGGCATCCCCGTCACCTACGTGCCGGCGCGCAACACCATCATGCTGTCGCTGGCGCTCGGCTGGGCCGAGGCCGTGGGCGGGCGCGACCTGTTCTTCGGTGCCAATGCGGTGGACTACTCCGGCTACCCCGATTGCCGGCCCGAGTACGTCGCCGCCTACGAAACCCTGGCCAACCTCGCCACCAAGGCGGGCGTCGAGGGCGACCGCTTCCGCGTGCACGCGCCCATCATCGACATGACCAAGGCCGAGATCATCCGCGCCGGCATCGGCCTGGGCGTCGATTACGGCCTGACGGTGTCGTGCTACCAGGCCGACGACGACGGCCGCGCCTGCGGGGTGTGCGACTCGTGCCGCATCCGCCGCGCCGGCTTCGAGGCCGCCGGCGTGCCCGACCCGACCCGCTACCAGGGCGCTGCCTGAACATACCGAACCGAACGCCGCCAGAAGCCGTCCCCCTCCCAACGACATGCCTGAAATCGACCTTGCCGCGCTCTCGCGCACCGTGCTGCTGAGCACGTTCGTCCTGACCTTCCTGTTCGGCGCGGTCCTGCAGCGCACGCACTTCTGCACCATGGGCGCGGTCTCCGACGTGGTCAACATGGGCGACTGGACCCGCGCGCGCATGTGGGGCCTGGCGATCGGGGTGGCCATGATCGGCACCGGCGTGCTGGCCTGGACCGGCGCGGTCGACCCGACCAAGACCATCTACACCGCCAGCAAGCTGGGCTGGCTGTCGGCGCTGGCGGGCGGGCTGATGTTCGGCTTCGGCATGGTGCTGGCATCGGGCTGCGGCAGCAAGACGCTGGTGCGCATCGGCGCAGGCAACCTGAAGTCGCTGGTGGTGTTCGTGTTCCTGGGGCTGTCGGCGTACATGACGCTGCGTGGCCTGTTCGGCGTGGTGCGCGTCAATACCGTCGACGCGGTGGCGCTCACGCTGCCGACCACGCAGGACCTGCCGTCGCTGCTGGCGCAGGGCTCGGGCGTGGCGCGCGGCGCGCTGCAGCTTGGCCTCGGGCTGCTGCTGGGCGGGGTGCTGGTGGTGTGGGCACTGGCGGGCCGCGGCTTCCGCTCGTTCGACAACCTGCTCGGCGGCATCGGCGTCGGGCTGATCATCGTGGCGATGTGGTACGTGTCGGGCCACCTGGGCTACGTTGCCGAGGATCCGAATACGCTCGAAGAATTGTTTGTGTCGACCAACTCCGGCCGCATGGAAAGCCTGAGCTTCGTCGCGCCTTACGCCTATACGCTCGACTGGCTGATGCTGTTCAGCGACAAGAGCAAGGTGCTGACCATCGGCATCGTCAGCGTGTTCGGCGTGATCGCCGGCGCGGCGGTCTATGCGCTGGCCACGCGCACGTTCCGCTGGGAAGGTTTCGGCAATGCCGAGGACGTGGCCAACCATATGGTCGGCGGCATCCTGATGGGCGCGGGCGGCGTGACCGCGCTGGGCTGCACGGTGGGGCAGGGGCTGTCGGGCGTCTCGACGCTGGCGATCGGGTCGTTTATCGCGCTGGCCGGCATCCTGCTGGGCGCGGTGCTGGCGTTCCGCTACCAGATGTGGCGGCTGGAACGTATGGTGTGAACACCGCACGCGGCGAACCCTTGACACGCCGAGAAGTGTGTCACTATAATCGCGGTTCTGTTTTTTCGGGTCGTTAGCTCAGTCGGTAGAGCAGCGGACTTTTAATCCGTTGGTCGCGTGTTCGAGTCACGCACGACCCACCAGCATTCGAAGTACACAAAGGCCTGCGCATTGCGCAGGCCTTTGTCGTTTACCTCCCGTTCGGAAAACAGCCTCTATCCCGAGGCTCAGGGGACGAGCGGGTCGCGGAAGCCGGTGTCGGCCGGAGCCGCGCCCGGTGCCGGGGAAGCCGTGGTGTCCGGCGCGGTGGCAGGCGGAATTGCCTGCCGTCTGGCATCGCGCCAGGTGTTGTAGACCCAGTATGCCGCGCCAGCCGCCAGGCCGACCTTGGACAGCTTCCAGGTCCAGCGCAGCACCGGCGTGCGCCGGAGCAGCGGCAGCGCCAGCGTCACCGCGGTGCTCAGCAGCGGGTAGTCCTTGGTCACGCCCGCCACCTTCATCCACGAGCCGGGCCGCGCGATGCGCGGCAGCCAGCTGGCGATGTTGCCCAGCCGGCGCGCGCCGCCGCGTACCTGGTGCAGCGCCTGCACGCAGTCGTGGCGTTCCAGCGCCGCGCGCGTGAGCAGCAGCTCCTTGCGCACCTCGAGTGGCAAACGGACTTCCTGCGTGAAGCGGACAGGCCGGGCATGCTCGCGGCGGTTGCGCTCCTTGGCGCCTTCGTCGGGTTCCAGGGTGGTCATCGGCGCAGGATCTCCCGGTCTTTGTCGATTTCGGCGAGCGTGGCCTCGAACATCGGCGGGGCGTTGCGCACCAGGTTGCGCGCGTACGCCAGGCAGCCGGCGCACAGCAGCAGGTAGATGAGCACCAGCACGCCCAGCGCCTGCCAGCCGTAGCTGTTCCAGAACAGGATGGCGACGAGCGCGGTAAAGGTGACCAGCGCGATGCCGAAGAACACCAGCCCGAAGCAGGCCAGCAGCGCGACCTTCATCAGGCGCGTGCGTTCCTCGGCGAATTCGACGCTGGCAAGTTCCAGTCGGGTCTGGACCATGGCAACCACCGAGTTGAGGAGGTTGCGCACGGATTCCAGCAATTTGGGAGAGGGGGTGGGTTCGCTCATGGATTCGCTCGGCGGCTCCGGCGTGAAAGCGGCACGCCGGCCTGGCCGGGCGTGCCTTTCTGCGGACGGGGCCGGGCGCCGCTGTGCGGGCCCCCGGGCCTCTGGCAACCCGCGCCTCGCCCGGGTTGCCGCTCGGGTGCGGCAACTGGCGCCGCACCGGGACTTCAGCCGCTTACTTGCGGTTCAGCAGCAGACCGACCAGCAGACCCACGCCGGCCGCCACGCCCACGGCGCGCCACGGGTGGTCGTGCACGTAGTCGTCGGTGGCGCGAGCGGCTGCCTTGCTCTTGGTCACGACGGCATCCTGCAGGTCCTGGGCTTTTTCTTTGGCTTGCTTGAGCAGACCCATGCCGCGCTCGCGCAGTTCGGCGGCTTTTTCGCCGGTGGTCGAAGCGGCTTGCTTCAGCAGCTCCTCGGCGTCGGACAGTACGGTCTTGACATCGCTCATCAGTTTCTCCTGGTTGCGGGCGGTTGGTTCGGTTTGTGCGGATTCTGACATTTTCTACGCTCCGAGGCTAACGGCATTGTCTGTCTGATACTTAGCATATGTGGCGGGCGACGGTGGTTTCAAGGCCACGCGCCTCAGCGCCGGTATCGGCGAGGCCATTGCCAGCATGCCCGAAAGCGCGCGAAAAGACTGTCAGAAAATGTCTATATGACGACGAGTGATTTTGTAGTGACTTTATATTCGTTTGGGTTGGATATCAATCGGGATACTCTGGTTCCACTTCGAAATCAGGAGATCTGAACATGGCATTGCGTCTCGGCGATATCGCCCCGGACTTCGAGCAGGATTCGAGCGAGGGCCGCATCCGCTTCCACGAGTGGCTCGGCGACGGCTGGGGCGTGCTGTTCTCGCACCCCGCCGACTACACACCGGTGTGCACCACCGAACTGGGCCTCACGGCCAAGCTGAAGGACGAGTTCGCGCGCCGCGGCGTCAAGGCGATCGCGCTGTCGGTCGATGGCGTGGAATCGCACCACGGCTGGATCCGCGACATCAACGAGACCCAGTCGACCACGGTCAATTTCCCGATCCTTGCCGACGGCGACCGCAGGGTTTCGCAGCTGTACGACATGATCCATCCGAACGCCAGCGAGACCCTGACGGTGCGCTCGCTGTTCATCATCGACCCGAAGAAGAAGGTGCGCCTGATCATCACCTACCCGGCCAGCACGGGGCGCAACTTCAACGAGATCCTGCGCGTCATCGACTCGCTGCAGCTGACCGACAGCCATAGCGTGGCCACGCCCGGCAACTGGCAGGATGGCGACGACGTGGTGATCGTGCCCTCGCTGAAGGACGAGGCTGTCATCCGCGAAAAATTCCCGAAGGGCTATACGGCCGTGCGGCCATACCTGCGGCTGACGCCGCAACCCGGCAAGGCATGACGATCAAACGGACGCGGCCCCGCATGTTGCGGGGCCGGCGTCCAGAACAGGTGTTTTATCGACGGGGGCAGCCTCGTCGTCTCCTTGGTAGTGTGCTTGGCCCGGCTTTGCAGCCGGGCCTTTTTCCGTCCTGTTCGTAAAGCGCTGGTTACGGAGGCTTCAGAAGAATGCCTGGAGGCCGGTCTGGGCGCGGCCCAGGATCAGCGCGTGGATGTCGTGCGTGCCTTCGTAGGTGTTGACCACTTCCAGGTTCACCACGTGGCGGATCACGCCGAACTCGTCCGAGATGCCATTGCCGCCCAGCATGTCGCGCGCCACGCGGGCGATGTCCAGCGACTTGCCGCACGAGTTGCGCTTCATGATCGAGGTGATTTCCACCGCGGCGGTGCCCTCGTCCTTCATGCGGCCCAGGCGCAGGCAGCCCTGCAGGCCCAGCGTGATCTCGGTCTGCATGTCGGCCAGCTTCTTCTGCACCAGTTGCGTCTGGGCCAGCGGGCGGCCGAACTGCTTGCGGTCCAGCGTGTACTGGCGTGCGGTATGCCAGCAGAATTCGGCGGCGCCCAGCGCGCCCCAGGCGATGCCGTAGCGGGCCGAGTTCAGGCAGGTGAACGGACCCTTCAGGCCCTTCACGCCCGGCATGATGTTCTCTTCCGGCACGAACACCTGGTCCAGCACGATCTCGCCGGTGATCGAGGTGCGCAGGCCGACCTTGCCGTGGATGGCCGGTGCCGACAGGCCCTTCCAGCCCTTTTCCAGGATAAAGCCGCGGATGTCTTCCTTGCCGTCTTCGCCTTGCAGCTTGGCCCAGACCACGAACACGTCGGCGATCGGCGAGTTGGTGATCCACATCTTGGCGCCGGTCAGCTCATAGCCGCCGTCGACCTTCTTGGCGCGGGTGACCATCGAGCCCGGGTCGGAGCCGTGGTTCGGCTCGGTCAGGCCAAAGCAGCCGATCCACTCGCCGGTGGCCAGCTTGGGCAGGTACTTCTGCTTCTGCGCTTCGGTGCCGAATTCATAGATCGGCACCATCACCAGCGACGACTGCACGCTCATCATCGAGCGGTAGCCCGAATCGACGCGCTCGACTTCACGGGCGATCAGGCCATAGCTGACGTAGTTTAGGCCGGGGCCGCCGTATTGCTCGGGGATGGTCGGGCCGAGCAGGCCCAGTTCGCCCATCTCGCGGAAGATCTCGACGTCGGTCTTCTCGTTGCGGAACGACTGCAGCACGCGCGGCATCAGCTTGTCCTGGCAGTACGCCGCGGAGGCATCACGCACGGCGCGTTCGTCGGCGGTCAGTTGCTGGTCGAGCAGCAGGGGATCGGCCCAGTGGAATTCGGCGTTGGCAGCCATGCAGGTCTCCTTCGGTGGCGCGGTGGAAGCGGGGCGACTGGCGCGGATGCTTCCGGAGTATCGGGTTCGGTGGATCTTGCGGAGGATTTTTCGGTTCCGCATTGCGGAACTGTGTTCCGTTGAATTAGTATATCGCAATGGGTTTGCCGTGCAACAGGCAAAACCCCAAGCCACCGATGCCTTGTGCGATGAGCGGACAACCGCCGATCAGAGAGGAGCACATCTTGAACAGTCCGTCACTTTCGAACGACGCACCGACGCCAGACACGCCGGTGCGGGAGAGCGATCCCAATTTCGTCACCGCGCTGGCGCGCGGGCTGGAGCTGCTGCGCTGTTTCCGTACCGGCGAGGCGATGCTTGGCAACCAGGATTTCGTGCGCCGCACCGGGTTTCCCAAAGCCACGGTCAGCCGGCTGGCCGGCACGCTGGTGCAGTTGGGTTACCTGCGCTACGACGACAGCCTGGGCAAGTACGCGCTCGATGCCGGGGTGCTGGCGCTGGGGTATGCGTATCTGTCGGCGTCCGACGTGGTGGCGCTGGCGCGGCCGCATATGCTGGCGTTTGCGCAGTCGTACGGCGTGTCGGTGTCGCTTGGCAAGCGTGAGCGGATGGAGGTGATCTACCTCGAATCGATCCGCAACGACGCCGGCGTGATGCTGGGGCTGGGGGTGGGCTCGCGGCTGTCGCTGGTGTCCAGTTCGATGGGACGGGCATATCTGGCGGCGCTGCCGCCGGCGCGGCGGGATCGGGTGCTGGCCGAGTTCAGCCAGGCGTTTCCCGAGCAGTGGAAGCAGCAGGAAGGACCGACGCGGGTGGCGTTGGCCGATGCGCAGCAGCGCGGGTATGCGTCGTCATTCCGGGATTGGCATCCGGCGATTCATGCCTGCGCGGTGGCGTTTCGGCCCGTCGGGGAGAAGGATCTGCATATGCTGAGTTGCAGCGCTTCATATGGGGCCGTGGAGGAAGAGGTGTTCCACCGGACGCTGGCGCCGGCGCTGGTGGCGCTGGCTGGCAGGTTGTCGGACGGGGTTTAGTTGGCTTCTGCCGGGCGTCTCAGGGCCTGTCATCGGGTAGATGACAGGCCCGCAATCCCCGGAACGCGAGGACCAGGGATCAAAGATCCGTCCTCAACCTCCACAGCTCCGGAAACAACACCACATCCAGCATCTTCCGCAAATAGCTGACGCCCTCGGTGCCGCCCGTGCCACGCTTGAACCCGATCACGCGTTCAACCGTCGTCACATGCCGGAACCGCCATTGCCGGAACGAATCCTCCAGGTCGACGAACTTTTCGCCAAGTTCATACAGTTCCCAGTGGGCGGAAGGATTGCGATAGACCTCCAGCCAGGCCGCCTCAACCGAAGCGTTGTAGCCGGCAGGCTGCGTCCAGTCGCGCTCGACGCATTCCGCATCGATCGCAAACCCGCGCCGCGCCATCAGGCGGATGGCTTCGTCATAAAGAGAGGGCGTCTTCAACGCCATCTCCACCAGCGCCAGATGCTCGGCCCGATGCGCATGCGGCTTCAGCATGGCCGCATTCTTGTTGCCGAGGATGAATTCGATTTCCCGATACTGGTACGACTGGAAGCCGGACGACATCCCCAGGTAAGGCCGCATCGCCGAATACTCCGGCGGCGTCATCGTCGCCAGCACGTTCCACGCCTGCACCAGCTGGTCCATGATGCGCGACACGCGTGTCAGCATCTTGAATGCCGGCGGCAGGCTGTCGGCCTTGACCGATTCGCGCGCGGCGCGCAGCTCGTGCAGCATCAGCTTCATCCACAGCTCGGTGGTCTGGTGCTGCACGATAAACAGCATTTCGTTGTGATCCGGCGACAGCGGGTGCTGCGCGCTCAGGATCTGGTCCAGGCCGAGATAGTCGCCATAGCTCATGTCCCTGGCAAAATCCATCTGCGCGCCATGCCAGTCATCGCCCTGCGCTGCCGTTTGCGATACGCTCGCCGCGCCCGAGAAGGGGCATCCCTTGATTTCACTCATGATGCAACTCCCGATCAGGTCACCTGGCCGCGCACCTGGAAGCGCGCATCGCGATACGCGCCGCTGTCCAGCACATCGCGCAGGATTTCCACCGCATCCCAGACTTCGGTGAAGCTGGTGTACAGCGGCGTGAAGCCGAAGCGCGCGATGCGCGGCTCGCGGTAGTCGCCGATGACGCCGCGCTCGATCAGCGCCTGCACCACGGCATAGCCTTCCGGATGTTCCCAGCTCACCTGGCTGCCGCGGCGCGCGTGCTCGCGCGGCGTGACCAGCGTCAGCGGATGGTGGCCGCAGCGCGCTTCCACCAGTTCAATAAAGAGGTCGGTCAGGAGCAGCGACTTGGCGCGTAGCACTTGCATGCTGGTCTGGGCATAGATGTCCAGCCCGCACTCGACCATCGCCAGCGACGTGACCGGCTGCGTGCCGCACAGGAAGCGGCGCACGCCTTCGACCGGTCGGTACTGCGGTTCCATCGCGAACGGTGCGGCGTGGCCCCACCAGCCCGACAGCGGCTGCCAGAACGCATCGCGCAGCGCCGGCGCGACCCACACGAACGCGGGCGAGCCCGGGCCGCCGTTCAGGTACTTGTAGGTGCAGCCGATGGCGTAGTCGGCGCCGGACGCCTTCAGGTTGACCGGCACGGCGCCCGCGGAGTGGCACAGGTCCCACACGGTCAGCGCGCCGCGCGCATGGGCCAGTTCGGTCAGCGCGGCCATGTCGAGCATCTCGCCGCTCTGGTAGTTGACGTGCGTCAGCATCAGCACCGCGGTATCGGCGCCGACGGCGGCGTCGATCTCGGCCGGCGAGTTGACGAGACGCAGCGAGTAGCCCTGCTGCAGCAGGTCGGCCAGGCCCTGGGCGATATAGAGGTCGGTCGGGAAGTTGCTGGCCTCGGACACGATCACCTTGCGCGCCGGATCGCGCGTCTGCTGCACGCGCAGCGCGGCGGCCAGCACCTTGAACAGGTTGATCGAGGTGGTGTCGGTCACCACCACTTCATTCTCGCCGGCGCCGACCAGCGGCGCGAGCTTGTTACCCAGCCGCTGCGGCAGTTCGAACCAGCCGGCGGTGTTCCAGCTGCGGATCAGGCCATCGCCCCATTCCTCGGCCACCACCTGGGCGGCACGCGCGGCGGCGGCGCGCGGGCGGGCGCCGAGCGAGTTGCCATCGAGGTAGATCACGCCCTCGGGCAGGGCGAATTGCTCGCGCAGGGGGCGCAGCGGGTCTTGCTGGTCGAGCTGCAGACAGTGCTCGCGGTCAATGGTCGTCATGTCTTGATGGTGGGTATGTGTGAAGTTTTGAAGCGTTCAGTCCAGGCTGCGCAGCACGGCGCGCACCGGGCTGGCATCGAGCCCGGCAAAGCGCAGCGGCAGCGCGATCAGCTCATAGTCGCCTTCGGCGACGTCATCCAGCACGATGCCTTCCAGGATCGCCAGCCCATGCCGGCGCACGGCGTTGTGCGCGTCCATGGTCTTGGATGCCTGCGGATCGAGCGAAGGCGTGTCGATGCCGACCAGTTGCACGCCATGCGAAGCGAGCAGCGCGATGGTGTCGGCGGCGACGGCACAGAAAGCAGGGTCCCACTGCGCCAGCGGCGCCTGACGGTAGGTGCGCAGCAGCACGCGCGGCGGCAGGTCCTGCAGGGCATGTTCGACATGGCGCGGCTCCACCACCGGCGCTGCGCCGATGCAGTGGATCACCCGGCAGATGCCGAGGTACGGCGCCAGCGGCACGTCGCCGATCGGCGCGCCATCGGCGGCATAGTGCAGCGGCGCGTCGGCGTGGGCGCCGGTGTGCGGCGACAGCGTGATGCGGCCGACATTGACCGGGCAGTGTTCGTCCATCTGCCAGGCGGGGGCCTGCTGGAAGGGGGTGTCGCCGGGCCACACCGGGGTGGCCGGGGATAGCGGCGGGCTGATGTCCCACAGCCGGCGCGGGTCTTGTCTGGGGGCGGTCATGTCATGGGGCGGCGGTGCCGTCGTTGTCTGCCTCGATGTCGGCATATTAGACAAATTTGCCGGGAAGAGGCTTGCGAAATGAGCGGTCATGCACGCCATCTTTCGCATAAAATTCGAAGATCTAAAAAAACATCGCAGGAAATTCGAATGACCCTCGATCCTATCGATTTGCGCATCCTTACCTGCCTGCAGGAGAACGGCCGCATCAGCAACCAGGACCTGGCCGATCGGGTGGCGCTGTCGCCTTCGGCATGCCTGCGCCGCGTGCGGCTGCTGGAAGAGTCGGGGGTGATCGGCGGCTACCGCGCCTGGTTCGATGCCGAGCAACTCGGGCTTGAGTTGGAGGCCATTGTGCAGGTGTCGATGCGCCATGACGTGGAGGGCTGGCACGACACCTTTATCGCCGCGGTGCAGTCGTGGCCCGAGGTGCTGTCGGCATACATCATCACCGGCGACAGCAACTACATTTTGCGCGTGCAGGCGCGCAACCTGAAGCACTACTCGGACTTCATCGTGAACCGGCTGTACCGCACCAAGGGCGTGATGGATATCCGCTCGAACATCGTGCTGCAGCGGATCAAGACCGACAGCTCGCCGCTGGCGATCCTGAAGGCGGGCGGGGAAGGCGCCTAGCGCTGCGTGTGCAGCGCGATCAGCTGCCGCAGCGTTTCCTTGAGCTGCGCCCCCTGCTCGGGCCCGAAATCGTTCAGCACCGCGCGCTCATGCTGCGCGGCGCGTTCCAGCAGCGGCCGGGCCAGCGCCAGCCCGTGCGGCGTGATCGAGATCAGCGCATGGCGGCGGTCGGTGGTGCCGGCGGTGCGCCTGACCAGCCCCTCGGCGGCCATGCGGTCGACCAGCTTGGTCAGCGTGGGCTGCTTGGTCAGCGTGATTTCGGCCAGCGCGCCGATGGTGCAGTCATCGCGGTCGGCCAGCGTTGCCA
Source organism: Cupriavidus oxalaticus (assembly GCF_016894385.1). Classification (NCBI taxonomy): domain Bacteria; kingdom Pseudomonadati; phylum Pseudomonadota; class Betaproteobacteria; order Burkholderiales; family Burkholderiaceae; genus Cupriavidus; species Cupriavidus oxalaticus. The sequence goes on along the minus strand of NZ_CP069812.1, from coordinate 2,832,464 downwards.
GCACGCGCCATTCCGGCACGGACAGGCCGCGGGCCTCGACCTCGCGGTGGAATTCGCCGGAAATCAGGTGGCTGGCCCGGGCCAGCAGGTAGGCCAGGTAGCCGTCGACGAAAGGCTGGTCCGCCATGATGGGCCGCGCGCGCTCAGGGCTCGAGCGGACTGGTGGTGGAAAACTGCCCGCCCTGGAACACCAGCGGGCCGTCCGGGCCTTCGAGCACGCCGCAGCGCTCCACCTCGCCGACGAAGATCACATGGTCGCCCTCGTCGTAGCGGCTGCGGTTATGGCATTCGAACCAGGCCAGCGCATTGGCCAGGATCGGCAGGCCGGTGGCCGACAGCCGGTAGTCGACGCCTGCGAAACGGTCGCCCTTCAGTGTGGCGAAGCGCTGGCACAGGTCCAGTTGCGACGACGACAGCACATTGATGATGTAGTGGGTGCCGTCGCGGAACATCGGCAGGCTGTTGGCGCGCGTGGCCATGCTCCACAGCACCAGCGGCGGGTCCAGCGACACCGAGTTGAACGAGCTGGCGGTGATGCCGATGAACGGCGGCGCGCCGGCCGCGACCGATTCGGCGCTGGCGCGCGTGGTGATCACCGTCACGCCAGTCGCGAACTGCGACAGCGTGCGGCGGAAATGCTGCGCATCGAAGTCCGGTGCGGCGGCGGCGTTGGCGATCCGTGGCTGGGCCTCAGGCATGCCCATGGGGGCTCCACTGGAGTTCATGAAATTTCATATATATTATTCGCGCCAGGGACTTCAACCAAGTCCGCTGACACGCCGCCCTGCAGCGGGTGTCGGTCGAGGCGCAAAAACAGTGCGGCGCATGCCGCCACGATAACAGGCAGGAGACAAGACATGCTCATCGAGCAGATCGAACACCGCTGGCTGGCGGCGTTCCGGCGCACCCTGGAACTCTGTGCCCTGCAGGGCGCGGAAGTCGTTGGAATTGTAACGGAGTCGCAATCCCGCCCTGTCAACGTGGCCTTGGCCGAACTGGCGGTGCAGTCGCTGGGCGCCACGCCGGTGCGGATCCAGGTGCCGACGCCGGCACTCAGCGCGCCGGCGCCGGTACGCTCGACCGGCGCCAGCGATGCCCTGCAACACCTCGCCCCGGTCGTGGCCGCGCTGTCCCGCTGCCACCTGGTGCTCGACTGCACCGTCGAAGGCCTGCTGCATGCGCCCGAGCTGCCGCTGATCCTGCGCGGCGCCGACGGCGTGGTGCCGCGCATGCTGATGGTCAGCAACGAACACCCGGAGATCCTGGAGCGCTGCCAGCCCGACCCGGCGCTGGAAGGCACCGTGCGCGCCGCGATGAAGCGCCTGCGCGGCGCGCAGGCAATGCGCGTGCATTCCGCCGCCGGCACCGAGCTGCGCATCGGCCTGGCCGACGCCCGCGTGGGCGGCGTCTGGGGCTTCTGCAGCAAGCCGGGGCAGGTCTCGCACTGGCCGGGCGGCCTGTGCCTGGCGTTCCCGGCCAGCCGCCAGGTCAACGGCACGCTGGTGCTGGCGCCGGGCGACGTCAACCTGACCTTCAAGACCTACCTGCGCGACACCGTGGTCTGCCATATCGAGGACGACTACATCGTCGGCGTCGAAGGGCAGGGCGTCGACGCCGACATGATGCGCGGCTACTACCAGGCCTGGGCCGACCGCGAGGGCACGCGCGACGCGTATGCGGTCTCGCACGTCGGCTGGGGCCTGAACCGGACGGCGCGCTGGGATGCGCTGACGTTCTACGACAAGCGCGACTGCAACGGCACCGAGCTGCGCGCGTTCGGCGGCAACTTCCTGTTCTCCACCGGCGCCAACGAGGTGGCGGGCCGCCATACGCTGGGCCATTTCGACCTGCCGCTGCGCAACTGCACGGTCTCGCTCGATGGCCGCAATGAAGTCGAGGCAGGCCAGCTGGTGGAGGTGTCGGCATGAGCGCCCCGGTCCTCCGCAAGCACGGCAACGGTATCGCCACGCTGGAATGGGGCGAGGGCCCGGTCGCGGTCGTGATGCTGCACGGCATCGGCGGCGGCAAGGCCGCGTGGCCGGCGCAGGGCGAAGCGCTGGCGCAGGCCGGCTACCGCGCGCTGGCGTGGGACATGCCCGGCTATGGCGACAGCGCCATGATCGATCCCTATGACTTCGACGGCCTGGCCCGCGCGCTGGCGCCGCTGCTGCAGGCCGAGCGCGAGGCCGGCCGGCGCGTGGTGCTGCTCGGCCACAGCATGGGCGGCATGGTGGCGCAGCAGGCGTATGCCGCCACGCCGGCGCTGGTCGACGGCATGGTGCTGTCCGGCACCTCGCCCGCGTTCGGCAAGGGCGACGGGCCGTGGCAGCGCGAGTTCGTCGCCGCGCGCACCGCGCCGCTGGACGCCGGCAAGAGCATGGCCGAGATGGCGGCGGGGCTGGTGCGCACGATGGTGGCGCCGGACGCCGAGGCGCCCGCGGTGGCCTTCGCCACGAGCGTGATGGCTGCCGTGCCCGCGCCCGCCTACCGCGCCGCGCTGGGCGCGCTGGTGCGCTTCAACCAGCGCGACGCGCTGCCGCACATCGCCGTGCCGGTGCTGGCGCTGGCCGGCCAGCACGACACCAACGCCTCGCCCGAGGTGATGCAGCGCATGGCGCAGCGCATCCCCGGCGCCGAATACCACTGCCTGCCCGATGTCGGCCACCTGGCCTGCATGGAGCGGCCCGCGGCCTTCAACGCGCCCGTGCTCGCTTTCCTGCAACGGCATTTCCCGGTGCGCTGACGCGCGCCGGTCCCGCAGCACCAGAAAACCAGAACAACGGCGCCGCTTCCTAGCGGCCGGCGCCAAGGAGACCGCGACATGCCTTCCGGCCAGCTCGACTTCATTCCCGCCGTCGGTACGGCGGATTTCACCCCGCGCCAGGCGCGCCTGCTGGCGCTGGCCAACCGCCTGGGCCGCGAACGCTTCGCCGCGCGCGCCGCCACCTGGGACCGCGAGGCCAGTTTTCCCTTCGCCAACTACGATGACCTGCGCGAAGCCGGGCTGCTGGCGCTGTGCGTGCCGGAAGCCTTCGGTGGCGAGGGCGCGGACTTTGCCACCTACTGCATGGTGGGCGCCGAGATCGGCCGCTTCTGCGGCGCCACGGCGCTGACGTACAACATGCATATCTGCTCGACCATGTGGACCGGCACGCTGTCCGATGGCATCGAGATGACGCCCGGACAGCGCGCCGAGCACGAGGCCCGCCGCGCGCTGCATTTCGCGCGCGTGGTGCGCGACGGCGCGGTCTACGCGCAGCCGTTCTCGGAAGGCTCGGCCGCGGCCGCCGGCAAGGCGCCGTTCGGCACCACCGCGCGCAAGGTCGAAGGCGGCTGGGTGCTGAACGGCCGCAAGATCTTCGCGTCGCTGTCGGGCGCGGCCGATTACTACGGCATCCTCTGCACCGAGGACCGCGGCGACCACCATCCCGACATGCGCGATACCCTCTATATCGCCGTGCCGGGCAAGGCCGACGGCCTCACCGTCACCGGCGCATGGGACCCGATGGGCATGCGCGGCACGGTCTCGCGCACGCTGCTGCTCAAGGACGTGTTCGTGCCCGACCAGGAGCAGCTGATGCCGCGCGGGGTCTACTACCGCGCCGCGCAGACGTGGCCGGCCATGTTCTTCACGCTGTCGCCGACCTACCTCGGCGTGGCGCAGGCCGCCTACGACTTCACCGTGCAGTACCTGCGCGGCGAGGTGCCGGGCCAGCCGCCGGTCAAGCGCCGCATGTACCCGACCAAGCAGATCGCGGTGGCGCAGATGCGCATCCAGCTGGAGAACATGCGCTCGATCTTCTGGCGCGTGATCCATGAAGCGAAGCCGAACCCTTCCAAGGACGAGCGCCTGCGCCTGTACGCCGCGCACTACACCGTGATGGAAGGCGCCAACGATATCGCGCGGCTGGCGATCCGCACCTGCGGCGGGCAGTCGATGCTCAAGGACCTGCCGCTGGAGCGCCTGTACCGCGACTCGCGCTGCGGCGCGCTGATGCTGCCGTGGACCGCCGAACTGATCCTGGACCGCATGGGCCGCGAAACGCTGTACGAATCCGGCGAGCGCGACGAATGAGCGGCGCCCGCAGTGGCCCGTCCCTTTGCGGCGACGCCGGGCCCGGCACGCTGCCGGCCCTGCTGTGGGCGCACGCCGATGCGGCGCCGCAGCGGCCCGCGCTGCACTATCTCGGTCGCACGTTCAGCTACGGCGAGCTGTGGCGCCGTGTGGAGCTGGCCAGCGCGCACCTGGTGGCCACCTGGGGCATCCGCCCCGGCGACCGGGTCGGCACGCTGTGCCTGAACCATGCATTGCAGCTGGTGCTGCTGTTCGCCTGCGCGCGGGTCGGGGCGATGTTCGTGCCGTTGAACTACCGGCTCGCCGCGGCCGAGCTGCACGCCATCGCCGGCCATGCGCGGCTGGCGCTGCTGTGCCACGACGACGCGCATGCCGCGCTGGCGCAGGAAGCCGGCGATGGCCAGTGCCGGCTGGCGCATCTGGATCGCATCGTCGATCACCCGGCGCCGCGCGTTGCCAGCTATCCGCACGTTGCCGGCAACGCGCCGCTGCTGCTGGCCTACACCTCGGGCACCACCGGCAAGCCCAAGGGCGCGGTGCATACGCAGGCCGGGCTGCTGGCCAATGCGCGCGCCAGCTGGTGGGCGCACGGCATGACGCGGGACGACCACGTGCTGTCGGTGCTGCCGACCTTCCATGTCGGCGGCCTGTGCATCCAGACGCTGCCGGCGCTGCTGGCCGGTGCGCAGGTGACGCTGCATGACCGTTTCGCGCCCGGCGCGTGGCTGGCGTCGGTCGCGCAAGCGTGCCCGAGCCTGGCGCTGATGGTGCCGGCCACGCTGCGCGCGGTGCTGGAGCATCCCGGCTGGGACGGCGCCGACCTGTCGCCGCTGCGCGGCGTGATGGCCGGCTCCGCGACGATCCCCCGGTCGTATATCGACGCGTTCCACGCGCGCGGTGTGCCACTCGGCCAGGTCTATGGCGCGACCGAGACCGGACCGGTGTCGGTCGCGCTGAAGCTGGAAGACGCCATGGCGCGGCCCGGCTATGCCGGCTGGCCGGTGCCGGAGGTGGCCGTGCGGCTGGCCGGGCCCGACGGCGCCGAGGTGGCGCAGGGCGAAGTCGGCGAATTATGGGTGCAGGGCCCCAATGTCATGGCCGGATACTGGAACCAGCCCGACGACGGCCTGCCCGGCGGCTGGTTCCGCTCCGGCGACCTGGCCCACCGCGATGCCGACGGCTGCATCGAGGTGGTCGGCCGCAGCAAGGACATGATCATTTCCGGCGGCGAGAACATCTATCCGGCCGAGATCGAGAATGTGCTGCTCGGCCTGCCCGGCGTGCAGGAGTGCGCGGTGGTGGGGGTGGCCGACGCGCGCTGGGGCGAGGTGCCGGTGGCGGTGATCGTGCCGGCGCCGGGCGCCGACCGCGCGCCGCTGGCCCCGGCGCCGGTGCGCGAGGCGCTGGCGGCCCGTATCGCCCGCTTCAAGCTGCCGCGGGACGTGGTGCTGCTCGACGACCTGCCGCGCAGCGCGCTGGGCAAGGTGATGAAGCCCCAGCTGCGGGCGCTGCTGGAATCGCAACGCCAAGGCGACTGACATGGCTGACACGGCTGACCCGGCAGTCCAGCCGCATGGCCGATGCGCGCGCGCCCGTCTGCGCTTATGCTTGAGGTCCGTAACACCGGACAACCATAGACATAGACCAGCCAAGGGAGCGGCGCACATGGAACAACGATTGGATACGGCCACGCTGGGCGGCGGGTGCTTCTGGTGCCTGGAGGCGGTCTACCAGCAGGTCAAGGGGGTGGTCGCGGTGGAGTCGGGCTATACCGGCGGCCATGTGGATCACCCGACCTACCAGCAGGTGTGCGAGGGCCAAACCGGCCACGCCGAAGTGGTGCGCGTCACCTTCGACCCGTCCGTGATCACTTTCCGCGAGATCGTCGAGATCTTCTTTGCCATCCACGATCCGACCACGCCGGACCGGCAGGGCAACGACATCGGGCCGCAGTACCGCTCGGTGATCTTCACGCATTCGGAAGCGCAGCGCGCCGTGGCCGAGTACGTGATGCGCGAGCTGGCCGCGGCCAAGGTCTACGATGCCCCGATCGTGACCCAGGTCGAGCCCGAGCAGCCGTACTGGCGCGCGGAAGAGGCCCACCAGAACTACTTCCAGGACCACCCGAGCCAGGGCTACTGTGCCTTCGTGATCTCGCCCAAGCTGGCCAAGTTCCGCAAGCAGTTCGCCGCGAAGCTGCGGGTGTAGCGGACGCCTACAGCCGTGCGGCGATGGCCTCGGCCAGCCGCACGATGCTCAGCGGCGCGCAGCCTTCGGCATTGTTGCTGACGATGACGATGGCGGGCTGGCCGGCGCGTACGGTGCGCGCCACCACCTCGGCGATGGCGTCGCGCGTGCCGGGATCGTCGTCGACGATGCGGTCGAACGGCTGGTACAGCTTCTCGGCATACGCGTACGGCCGGCCGGCATGCAGCATCCAGCGCAGCAGCAGCGGCCCTGGGCCGGCTTCATCCATCACGGCCTGCGCCGCGGCCTGGCGCGGCACCGCCGGCAGCCGGTCGCGCGCGGACAGGCAGAAGCGCGCGCCATGGCGGCGCAGCAGCTTGATATAGCGCGGCGTCAGCAGCGCCGGGTCGCGCAGCTCGACGGCATAGCAGGCATGCGGCGTGATGGACGGGTCCAGCGGCGGCAGCGCGCCCAGGAACGCGTCGAGCCGCTCCAGGAACACGCCGCTGTCCGCCAGGCTGCCCATCGGCGACAGCTGGAACAGCAGTGGCCCGCATTTGCTGCCGAGGCCGGCGGTGGCCGGGGCGATGAAGTCGCGCGCGGCGATCTCCACGTCCAGGAACGCCGCATTGGCGAGCCGGCCGGCGCCGTCCGAGCCGCGCAGCCAGGCGTCGCAGACGCTGGCTGGCGCCTTGACCACGAAGCGGAAGCCGTCCGGCACTTGCGCCGCGTAGGAAAGGTAGTCCGCCAGCGGGATCGGCCCGTAGAAGCCGCGATCGATCCCCGCCGCGCGCAGCAGCGGATGGCGCGAGTACGCGGCCAGTCCCTTGCGCGACAGCATGCTGTCGCCGTATTCGCCGTCGTAGACCAGCTGGTTCCAGCCCGGGTACGCCCAAGATGAGGTGCCGAAGCAGAGGTTGGCGGGCAGGCGCGTCGACAGCGCGCGCAATGCCTCGTCCACCGGCGCGGGTTGCACGCCCTGGGCACGGACGGACTTTGCGGGAGAGGCGGGGGCTTGTTGCGGGGCGGGCACGGGCAGCCCGCCAAACAGGTCTTCGGTCAATCGGTCGGTATCGGGTTCGTTCAGTCGTTGCGGCCGATGGGCTGCTCATAGATATAGCGGCGCGACCAGGGCACAGTGGCCGACGACATCCCCGCCTTGTGGCAGACCACCTGGTAGATCGACATCTTGTCGGTCTCGAAGGCATGCGAGCAGCCGGCCAGGTACACGCGCCAGATGCGGTATTTCTTCTCGCCGACCATATCACGGATGGTCTCGCCCTTGGCCTCGAAATTATCGGCCCAGTGGCGCAGCGTCTGCGCGTAGTGGCGGCGCAGCAGTTCCACGTCGAGCGCTTCCAGGCCGCCTTGCTCCAGCGTCTTCAGCACCAGCCCGATGTGCGGCAGCTCTCCTTGCGGGAACACGTAGCGGTCCATGAACTCGGCGCCGTCCATCGGCGTCTGGCCGTTGTCGGGATCGGGCGAGGTGATGCCGTGGTTCATCGCGTAGCCGTCATCGGCCAGCAGTTCGCGCATGCGGCGGAAGTACCCGGGCAGGTTGTCCTTGCCCACGTGCTCGAACATGCCGACGCTGGTGATGCGGTCGAAGGTGCCGGTGGTGTCGCGGTAGTCCTGCAGCCGGATCTCGACGCGGTCGGACAGCCCTGCCGCCCTGACGCGCTCGGTGGCCAGGTCGAACTGGTTCTGCGATAGCGTGATGCCCACGCAGCGCGCCCCGTATTTCTGCGCGGCGCGCAGCACCAGCGCGCCCCAGCCGCAGCCGATGTCCAGCAGCGTCTGGCCGGGCTGCAGCCGGATCTTGGTCAGGATATGGTCGATCTTCTTCAGCTGCGCGGTCGCCAGGTCCTCGTCGCCGTTTTCGAAATAGGCGCACGAATACACCATGTTGGGATCGAGCCAGAGCTTGTAGAAGTCGTTGGAGACGTCGTAGTGGTACTGGATCGACTTCTTGTCTGCCTGCCTGGTGTGCGAGAAATGCTGCGCCACCTTGGCCAGCGCGCCGCCGGCCCGCCGCGTGGCGGCCGACGACAGGCCGTAGCCGACCTTGATGATGTCGGCCAGCCTGCCGTCAAAGTCGATCTTGCCCTGTACGTAGGCCTCGCCCAGGTTGTCCAGGCTTGGCGTCAGCAGCAGCGGCAGTGCTGCGGCCTCGCGCACGGTCAGCGTGACCTGCGGCTTGTCGAAATGACCAAGTGCATACTCGGCGCCATTCCACAGGCGCAAGCAGACCGGCAGGTTGGCATTGTCACGCAGGTCGGCGATCCAGTTGTCGAGTTGCTTTTCCAGGGCTTGCTTGAAAAACATGCGCATTACCTCCCGATGGTTGCGGCACACGCTCGACCGATCCTCCGGACAAGGCAGGTACTGCCCCGAGCCTTGACCCGAGTCCGTCGCGAGCGCTTGGGCAAGAAGCACCAAGCGACGCCAGTCTCACTTTAGTCGAATTCCGCAGGCAGTGCAGCGCACCCTCGGGAAGCCCCCGGGACAGACCCGTTCGGACCTCCGTGGCCAGCGCGTCAGGGCGACAGGCGCACGATCTGCCAGGCGCCGCCCGGCTGGACACGAAAGACGATGCGGTCATGCAGGCGCGAAGGGCGCCCCTGCCAGAATTCCATTGCGGTCGGCACCAGCCGGTAGCCGCCCCAGTGCGGCGGGCGCGGCGGGTTGTCGCCGAACTTGCTGCGGTATTCCAGTTCGCGCTGTTCCAGCACGTCGCGGCCGGGTACTTCGCGGCTTTGTTCGGAAGCCCACGCGCCTACGCGCGAGCCGAGGGGGCGCGAGGCGAAATAGGCGTCGCTCTCGTCGTCGGCAACTTTTTCGACGATGCCTTCCACGCGCACCTGGCGCTCCAGCTGCACCCAGTGGAACAGCAGCGCGGCGCGGGGGTTTGCCGCCAGGTCCAGGCCCTTGCGGCTCTCGTAGTTGGTGAAGAAGGTGAAGCCGCGGTCGTCGATGCCCTTGAGCAGCACGATGCGCGCGGAAGGCTGGCCATCGGCGCCGACGGTGGCCAGCGTCATGGCGTTGGGTTCGGGCAGCTTGGCCGTGACCGCCTCGTCGAACCAGCGCTTGAACTGGCTCATCGGGTCGGGGGCTACGTCGGTTTCGGACAGCGAGCCCAGGACATAGGTACGGCGGAGGTCGGCGAGTTGAGTCATGTCGCAATCATCGGAGAATCGGTCGGGATACGCGGCGAGCCCGGGGGCGAGGGCGCAGGTCCGGCTGATTCGAGTATAGCGAATGCGCCGGGGGCCGCATTTGCGCGCCGGCAAGGCGTGCCGGCGGCGTCACCACGGGTGGCGGCGCGCGCCGGCGTTCATGCCGGTGGCAGTGCCCGGCGTCCCTGGCGCCGCGAGTAGTATCCGGCCGCGCCCATTGCGCCGGCCATCGACAGGAAGATCGGCAGCATGCCGAGTGCCGTGCCGACCACGCCGAAGGTCAGCGGCCACACCACCTGGCTGGTATTGAGCACCGCCGAGCGCAGGCCCAGCGCCTCGCCGGCGCGTCCGTGCGGCGACACCGTGTGCAGGATGTTCATGACATTGGGCTGCGCACTGCCCAGCGCCAGCCCGAGCACGAAGGCCAGCCCGCACATCAGCCAGAAGTGCGTGACGAAGGGGTAGGCCAGGTAGGCCAGCGCGCCTACCAGCAGCGCGGTGCGGATGATCTTCCACTCCGACAGGCGGCGCGACACCACCGGCATCGCTACGCGGATGAGCAGCGTCGCCATGGCAAAGGCGCCCAGCACCCAGCCGATCGACGACGGCGACAGCCCGATGCGCGAGCCCTGGATCGGGATCAGGAAGGCGTGCAGGTCCCAGGCCGCCGACAGCACCGCGCTGGCGACAAAGACGGCGCGCAGCTCGGGATACTGCAGCAGGTCGAGCGTGGAGCGGCGGCTGCCGTCCTCGATGGCGATGCGGCCCGCATTGCCGCCTTGCGCGGGCAGCCGCGGCCGCACCCACTGCAGGCCGGCCTGGCCGACCAGCGCCACCGCGACCAGCAAGGCAAAAGCGGGCCGGAAGCCGGCATGCTCGATGACATAGCCCATCGCCACCGGCCCCAGCGTGCCCGACACCGACAGCCCGAGCGCGTGCCAGGTGTAGTTGCGCAGCCGCGTGTCGTTGGTCGAGACCTGGCCGATCAGCAGCTGCATGGCCACCTGGACCAGCATGAAGCCCACGCCGATCAGCGCGCACGACAGGTACAGCGCATCCAGTTCATGCCACACCGCGGGCAGCAGCGTGCCGGCAACCACCATCAGCGAGCCGGCGGTCATGGGCTTGCGCGGGCCGATCTCGTCGATGCGCTTGCCGGCGCGGATGGCCAGCAGCATCGGCAGCAGCGCATACAGCGACATCAGCACGCCGAGCGTGACGGTGGAAGCCTTCAGGGAAATCGCGAACAGCGACACCACCACGCGGCTGGCGTTGAAGGCCACGTGGTTGCACACCGTCAGCGCGATCAGCCAGGTGATCGGCGGGACGGCGGCGTGCGGCAGCGACATGGGGGCGGGCGAGTGGCGTTGAGGTTCCGCGCTCGCAGGCGGCCGGCGGCCGTGCCGAGGCGGACAACAAGAACGGAAACAAGCGGAAACAAAGGGCGGCCGTAGCCGCGCCTTCCGAAGGATGCGAACGGGCGAGCCCGCCTCGCATCCGATGCTTGCCATGCTTAAACTTCTTGTAAATGGCCGTTTAATTATGCGCCGCATGTGGGCGGGTTACAACGGCAATCTGCGACGGGATGCCGCAGCAGGCGGAAGTGTTGCAGTTTCGCTTCAGACAACTGCAGACATGTCGCGACACGGCGACACTCCCCGGCAAAGTGACGGTGGTGCCCGTCGGCTCAACCGCCCTTGTACAGCGCCGCGTCGTTGTCCGGGCGCAATGGCTTGCGTGCTTCGCGCTCGGCCGGGGGGCGCTCAGCGCGTGCGGGCCGGCCGGCCTGCGCCTCGGCCTGTGCCGCGGTGCCGGGCGTTTCCGGCGGGATCGGCTTGCCGGCGGTCATGCCCGCGGTGCCGCCCGTCCTTGGATCCTTGTAGGTCTTGCCGGGAGGCGGCGCGACCGGGCGCTTGCGCAGGTCGGCCAGCAGTGCGGCGCATTTGTTGCTGTCGCCGCCGGGCGACAGGTCCACCAGCGGCAGCACCGCGGTGGCGACCGGCGCCAGCAGCGCCAGCGACAGCGCGCCGCCGGCGCGCAGCGCCAGCACGCCGATGTCGGGGCTGACGGTCGGCTTCTTCATGGTTCCGCCCACGTACAGCGGCGAGCGCAGGGAAAAGATGCGCAGGCCCTTGGAGTCCGGGTGGATGGTCAGTGCCAGCCGCTCGTTGCGCAGGTCGATGCCGCCGGTGGTCTCGATGACGGCATCGTCGGTATCGAGCACGAAGGTGCGTGCGCGCGCGATGCCGTTGGTAAAGGCAAAGTCGCTGACGCCGCAGTTGATCTGCACCGGCTTGTCGCCGAACAGCTTGTTGATCACCAGGCTGCCCACGTTCAGGCCGATCGCTTCCAGGATGAACTTGCTGACCGTGCCGTTCTCTACCAGCAGCTTGGCCTCGCCATTGGACGATCCCAGCAGCGCCCCCACCGAATTGCCGGTGGCCGACAGCCTGGCGCTGCCGTTCAGTTCACCGATGCTGGCGCGCATCAGGTCGACGGTGGGAAACAGCTGCTTGAGCTTCATGTGGCGGGCGGTCATGTCGACCACCGCGCCCATCGGCTCGCGCTTGCCGTCCAGGCGCACGGTCGACACCAGGTTGCCGCCGGCTACGCCGAAGTTGAGCGGGTCGAGCAACAGCACGCCATCCTGCATCTTCAGGTGCGTGACCAGGTTGGTGATGGGCAAGTCCGCGTCGCGGATGATGCGCTTGCCGGTAAAGTGCACGTCGGCATCGATCTTGTCCCAGCGTTCGGTATGGAACGGCGCCACCGGCAATGCCTTGTCGGGCGGCTGCCGCACCGCGCTGTCCTTGGCCGGGCGCCCGGGCTTGGCGTCGGCGCCGATCAGCGGCGCCAGGTCGACGAAGCGCAGCTGGTTCGACAGCAGGGTGCCGGCCAGCAGCGGGCGCGGCTCGCGCTTGGTGAAGGTCAGCGTGCCGGACAGGTCGCTGCCGCCGACCCGGCCGGTGAATTTCTGGTACTCGTAGACCGAGCCTTCCTTGCGCAGCGTGGCCATCAGCCGGCCGCGGGTTTCATAAGGCGGGGTCGACGGCAGCACCACGCCGGTGAGCGCGTACAGCCTGGCCATGCTGTCGCCGGCCAGCGTCAGGTGGACGTCGAGCGCGGCCAGGTGGGCGGGGTTGGTCACGGTGCCTTCGACGACCGCGCGGGTGGTGCCCACGCGCACATCGGCCAGGAACGGGAAGGGCACATCGGTATTGCGCAGGCTCAGCACGGTGCCTGCCTTGCCGCTGGCATTGATGGTGGCATCGTTGTAGCGGCCGGTGGCTTTCCAGCGCAAGCCGTAGCGGTCGGTGCCGGCGGTGGCCGAGGCGGGCGGCCCGGACGCAGGCGGGGCCGACGCAGAAGGTGCGGATGGTGCAGATGCCGCGGCCGCGCTGGCCGGCGGTCCGGGCGGCACGGCGGACGCCTGCGGGCCGACCAGCGCGCCGTCGCGCGCCTTGTCATAGAGCGGGTTGTCGCCGATGGTGTCGAGCTGTGCCTGCAGCTCGATCTTCTTGAACTGGTCGGACAGCGCCAGGTTGCCGCGCGCCAGCACCACCTCGCCGATATCCAGCTCCCATTTCGACGGACCTTTCTTGGGGCCGAACTCGAGCGTCCAGTTGTTGCGGGAATCGGCCAGCCGCTCCAGCCATACCGCCGGGCTGTCGACCACAATGGTGGGCACCGCGATCTGGTGCGCCAGCAGCGGGATCGGCCGCAGCACGAAGATCAGTTCTCGTACGGTGGCGAGGTTGGGTTGTTTCGCCCAGTCGGTATTGCCGATGGTGATGTCGCGTGCCGACAACCGCGGCCACGGCACCAGCGTATGCCAGCCGGTCTCGCCTTCGCCGCGGCGCCAGGTCACGGTCAGGTCGCCGTTGATGGCAAAGGGACGGCCGATGGCCTCGGAAACCTTGTCGTTGAGCCAGGGCTTGACGCGGTTCCAGTCGAAGGTCAGGAACAGGACCACCAGCAGCGCGATCAGCGCGATCGGTGTCAGCACACTCCACAGGACGACCTTGCGGCGCACGGGCATGAGGCGGGCTCCTCTATGGCGGGGCGGGTCCGCTGGGACCGGCTGGCCCCGATGCTTGCCTGGGCCTGCCTGGGCTTGCGTGGGGCGGCGAACGGACCACTGCAGGTCTATTGTATAGTTGCGCGCTTCCCGTCTTTGTCGGGGGTTGGCTGACATCGCCGCCGGAGAATGCCGGATTTTTCTGCCGGCGCGGCCCCGGCCGCCGCCGCCTCGTCCCCACGCTCCAGAGCCCTCAGCATGAACGATGCCGCACACCCCTTGCCCGGCGACCTTCCCGGTGACCTCCCCGGCCATCTGCCTGGCCTGCCCGAGCCGCTGACCCACGAAAGTCCGGCCGACGATGACTACCACCGCCGCTTCGGCGGCGTCGCGCGGCTGTATGGCGCCGCCGGGCTGGCGCGGCTGGAGGCGGCCCATGTGTGCGTGGTCGGCATCGGCGGCGTGGGCAGCTGGGCCGCCGAGGCGCTGGCGCGCAACGCGGTCGGCCGCATCACGCTGATCGACCTCGACCATATCGCGCTGTCCAACACCAACCGGCAGATCCACGCGCTGGGCGATGCCTACGGGCGCGCCAAGGTCGAGGCCATGGCCGAGCGCATCGTTGCCATCAACCCGCGCTGCCGGGTGACGCAGGTCGACGATTTCGTCACCACCGACAACGTGCCCGCGCTGCTCGGCGCCGGCTTTGACTACGTGATCGACGCCATCGACGCCGTGCGGGTCAAGACCGAAATGCTCGGCTGGGCGCGGCGCCAGGGCGTGCCGGTGATCACCTGCGGCGGCGCCGGCGGCCAGGTCGATCCCACGCGCGTGCGCATCGACGACCTGGCGCGCACGATCCAGGACCCGCTGCTGTCCAAGGTGCGCGCCGGGCTGCGCAAGCAGTGGGGCTTCACGCGCGATCCCAAGAAGAAGTTCGGCATTGCCGCGGTCTATTCCGACGAGCCGTTGCAGTATCCGGAGCCCGAGCAGCAGGCCTGCGAGATCGACGAGGCGCCGCCGCACGATGGGCACGGCGGGCACGGCGGCCATGCGGCTGCGAGCGGGCCGCAGGGGCTGGCCTGTGCGGGCTTCGGCTCGTCGGTGGCGGTGACGGCCGTGTTCGGCTTCGTCGCGGCATCGGCGGCGATCGGCGCGATCGCGCGCGGCTGAAGCCGCCCGTCGCTCAGGCGCTCAACGCGCGCAGCAGGCCGTCGACCTCGGCCTCGCCCGGCGCCAGGTTGTCGAAGAAGATCAGTTCGGGATATTCGTCCGCGCTCGGCATGAAGCGCCGCGTGCGGTACGCGTCCCAGTGCTGCAGCTTGTAGGCGTCGTTAGGGTTGCCGCGCCGGATGATGCGCGCGTGCGCCTCGTCTTCCGGCAGGTGCACCCAGACGATGCGGACGGTGGTGCCTTGCGGCACCTGCAGCCATTCCGGATCGTTCAGCAGGTGGGCGCGAATCTCGCGCGACAGCGGGCCGATCACCAGCACGCTGATGCCCAGTGCCAGGTTTTCGCGCGCGGTATCGAGCAGGCCCTGGTATTCGGGGTCGCGCAGGTGGTCCAGGTAGGCCGGGCTGTCGCGGTCGTTGGGGTCGCCGGTAATGGCGGCCATGGCCGCGGCGCTGTAGCGGCCGTACAGCGTGTCCTTGTCGAGCAGGCAGAAGGGCTCGCCGGTGGCCTGCATCAGCGGGCCGATCAGGCGGTGAGCGAGGGTGGTCTTGCCGGTGCCGGCATGGCCGCAGAAAAAGATCAGTCGTGGCATGGGCGATAGGGGTGGCGGGCGGGGCGCATACCCCACAGCATACCCGCCCGGCTTGCGCAAGATCAGGTCCGGGCCGCGTCGATTCGGTATCCTTGCCGTTTTCCACACGATTTCCCCGCGATTGCCGCCGCTCCCCATGGACGCCAAAGACCAGCTCTCCTCCGCCGGCCTGCCCGAAGATCTTCACCTTGGCGAACCGGTCACGGATGCCACCCACGCCGAGTTCGTGCAATTGCTGGCCGCGGTGGCCAGTGCCGACGATGCCGGCTTCCTGGCCGCGATGGACGAGTGGATCGACCATACGCGCCACCATTTCGCGCAGGAAGAACAGTGGATGGAGGCGATGGGCTTCGGTCCGCGCCATTGCCACGCGGGCGAGCACAAGCAGGTGCTGGCCGTGGCCGTCGCCGTGCGCGACAAGGTCCAGTCCGACGGCGAATTCGGGCTGGGCCGCCGGCTGGTGTCCGAGCTGTCAGGCTGGTTCGACCATCACGTCAAGTCGATGGACGCGATGATGGTCGAGCATATGCGCGAGAACGGCTTCACGCTGGTGGAAGGGCCGGCTGAGGCGGCCTGAGGCGCTTGAAGCCGGCCGAAGCCGGCCGGGCTCAGGCAGGCCGCGCCGCGTCGCGGTCGATCACGACGAAATACTTGCGCACCGGCTCCAGCACCTGGAACAGGCCGGTGAAGCCCGCCGGGATCACGCAGGAATCGCCCGGGCCGAATTCGCGGGCCTCGCCAGCCTCGTCGCTGATGCGGATGCGGCCGCTGATCACATGGAAGAACTCTTCCTTGCCCGCCGGGAAGGCGATGCGCCACGCGCCGGGCTCGCAGGCCCAGATGCCGCAATCGAAATCGCCGTGTCCGGCGCTGTAGTGCGTCCAGGTGGTGCGGTCGGGGTTGCCCGACACCAGCCGGTCGGGCCGCGGGCGGTCGTGGGTCGGGGCGGGTTCGGTCCTGAAATCGACCAGGCGGGGCGTGGACATGGCGCTTGGCTCCCCGCTCAGTTCAGCGATGTGCTCAACTGGCGGCGCCAGCGCGACACCACCTCGGGCCGGTCGGCCAGCATCTCGAATACCGACAGCATGGTCCTGCGGCCGATATCGTCCTCGAAGCCGCGGTCGGTGCGCACGATCGCCAGCAGCTGTTCCAGCGCCGGCTCGTACTGCTGGTGCGCGATCATCAGCCGCGCCAGGTCCAGCCGGGCCGCGAGGTCGCGCGGATCGGCGGCGATGCGGCCGGTGAGGGTGGCCTCATCGGGCAGGCCGGCGGCGTTTTCCATGGCTTCGATGCGCGTGCGCAGGGCGCCATAGCCATCTTCCTGCCCGGCGCGCGGCGACAGCGCCGCGAATTCCGCCCTGGCCCGGCCGACGTCATTGCCGTCCAGCAGGAAGCCGATATAGGCCAGCCGCGGGGCGTCGGATTCCGGGTCCGCGGCAATCGCGTCGGCGAACAGGGTCTCGGCGCCGTCGCGGTTGCCGGCGGCGGCCAGTTCCTGCGCCTCGGCCAGCGGCGACCTGGCCTGGCCCGGCGCCAGCCGGCCCAGGAACTCGCGCAGCCCCGACTCCGGCAGCACGCCGGTGAACTGGTCCACGGCCTGTCCGTCGGCGATCGCCACCACATGGGGGATGCTGCGCACGCCGAAATGCGCGGCCAGTTCCTGGTTCTCGTCGACATTGACCTTGACCAGTTTCCAGCTGCCTGCCGCTTCCGCCTCCAGCCGTTCCAGCATCGGGCCCAGCGTGCGGCAGGGGCCGCACCAGGGCGCCCAGAAATCGACCAGCACCGGCGCCTGGTGCGAGGCGTCGATCACTTCGGTTTCGAAATTCTGCAGGTTGACGTCGCTCATGAACAGTCCTGAAAGAGGCGGAGATCTATCTATTGTGAGGGCGAAGGCGCCAAATACAACGGCTGCCCGTAGTCGCCCGCCGTAGCCGCACACCGGCGTTGGGGAAAGTCACCGGTTGAAAATAGAACGATCGTTCAGTTATAGTCCTTGACCATACCGACAGACCCGGTCCGAAGACCGACGCACAGGAGACGTTTCATGCAGAACCCAGTCCGTCCGCATTTCCAGTTCTGGCCAAAGCGCCTGCCGACCGCCATCGTGCTGCCCGAGACGTCGCTCTGGTACAACCTGGAAGTGTCGGCGCTCCGCTATGCGGACAAGGCGGCGATCCGCTATTTCGGCAACGCCATCACCTTCCGCGAACTGGAAGCGCAGGCCACCGCGCTGGCCGGCTGGCTGCAGCAGAAGGCGGGCGTGAAGAAGGGCGAGCGGGTGCTGCTGTACATGCAGAACTGCCCGCAGTTCATCGTCAGCTACTACGCGATCCTGCGCGCCGATGCTGTGGTGGTGCCGGTCAACCCGATGAACCGCGCCGAGGAATTCAAGCACTACGTCACCGATGCGCAGGCGCGCGTGGCGATCTGCACGGCCGACCTGGCCGCCGGCGTGGACCAGGCCGTGGCGGAACTGGCGCCGGCCGAGCGCCTGCAGCACCTGCTGGTGACGCAGTACGCCGACGCGCTGCCGCCCGCGCACGAGCACCCCGAAGACGCACCGCCCGCGTGGCTGACAACGCCGCACGCGCTGCCCGCCGGCGCGACCGCATGGGCCGAGGCGCTGGGCGCCGGCCTGCAGCCGGGGCCGCATACGGCCGGGCCGGACGACATGGCCGTGATGCCGTACACGTCCGGCACCACCGGCTTTCCCAAGGGCTGCATCCATACGCACCGCTCGGTCATGCACAACATCGTCGGCGGCGCGACCTGGTCGGGCTCGGGCGCCGAATCGGTGATCCTGTCGGTGCTGCCGCTGTTCCACGTCACCGGCATGCAGTACGGCATGAACGGCCCGATCTACAGCGGCGCCACCGTGGTGATGCTGCCGCGCTGGGACCGCGAGGTGGCCGGCCGTTTGATCTCGCGCTACCAGGTCACGCACTGGACCAATATCCCGACCATGGTGATCGACTTCCTGGCCAGCCCCAACCTGGCACAGTTCGACCTGTCGAGCCTGCGCTATATCGGCGGTGGCGGCGCGGCCATGCCGCAGGCCGTGGCCGAACGGCTGCGCGAGCAGTTCGGGCTGAACTACCTGGAAGGCTACGGGCTGTCCGAGACCATGGCGCCGACGCACAGCAACCCGTCGGACCGGCCCAAGCTGCAGTGCCTGGGCGTGCCGACCTTCAACACCGACGCGCGCGTGATCGACCCGGTCACGCTCAAGGAACTGCCGCCCAACGAGATCGGCGAGATCATCGTCAGCGGCCCGCAGGTGTTCAAGGGCTACTGGGGCAAGGAAGACGCCACGCGCGAGTCCTTCCTCGAGTTCGAGAGCAAGACCTTCTTCCGCACCGGCGACCTGGGGCGCATGGACGAGGAGGGCTACTACTTCATCACCGACCGCCTCAAGCGCATGATCAACGCGTCGGGCTTCAAGGTTTGGCCGGCCGAGGTGGAGAACCTGCTGTACAAGCATCCGGACGTGCAGGAGGCCTGCATCATCGGCACGCGCGACCCGTACCGCGGCGAGACCGTCAAGGCGGTGGTGGTGCTGCGCGCCCATGCCAGGGGCAAGACTACGCCGGACGAGATCATCGACTGGGCCAAGGAGAACATGGCCGCGTACAAGTACCCGCGGGTGGTGGAGTTCGTGGACGCGCTGCCCAAGTCTGGGACCGGCAAGGTGATGTGGCGGCAACTGCAGGAGAGCGAGAACGCGCGGGCGGCAGTCTAGGGCAAATAGCGAAGCCAACGGTTTCGGATGCGCCAAAGCCGCCCGAACTAGCCTCAGCAAGGTGTTCTCCCCCCTCACGGGGAGAGGGCCGGGGTGAGGGGTGGATTAGCGAGGAACCACAACAAGCAAGGCCAACGGTTTTGTCCAGCATGGTGGCTCCGGCCAGCGCCCGGCCCTCACCCCAACCCTCTCCCGCGCGCGGGAGAGGGAGCACCCAATTGGCGTCCGAACCGCCCCAGGGCGAGGCTCAATGCCCCCGCACCCGCATCAGCATCTTCACCATCGTCTTGTATCCCCGCTCGCGGGCGTGGCGGGTCGGCGTCACGCCTTCGCGGTCTGCCAGGTTGGCGTCGGCGCCGGCATCCAGCAGCAGCTGCACCGTTTCCTCGTAGCGCGTGCTGCCATCGCCCAGCACCACCGCCTCAAGCAGCGCCGTCCAGCCTAGGTTGTTGACGTGGTCGACGGCAATGCCGGCTTTCAGCAGCAGCTTCACCACTTCCACATGGCCCTGCTGGCTCGCGACGATCAGCGCGGTGCCGTCGTAGCGGTCGGTGCTGCCCAGGTCCGCGCCATGCGCCAGCGCCAGCCGGACGATCTCGGCCTGGCCACTGGCGGCGGCCAGCAGGAAGGGGCTGTTGGCGTCGGCGTCCTTGTGGTTCACGTCCGCACCGGCCAGCATCAGCATCCGCGCGACTTCGACGTGGTGGCTCTGCACGGCGGCCTGCAGCGCGCTGCGCCCGCGTTCGTCGGCCGCGCGCGCGGTGGCTCCCGCGGCCAGCAGGCGCGCCACCATGTCCTGGTCGCCGATGCCGGCGGCGGTGATCAGGTTGCGGTCGAGCGCGCTCAGGCCTTCACTGCGCAGCGGTACGCGCGCCGTGGCGCGCGGCCGCGCGGCGCCGCTCTCGGTGGCCGCGCCCGCCCTGGGCCGTGCGGGCAAAGTCTGGCCGCCCTGCGCCGCCAGCAGGCTGCCCCCAACCAGCAAGCCCATCAGCCCCAGCATCTCATGGAGTGCTTGTCTGCGGCTGCGGACGGCGGGGCGCGTCATGGCGGGAGCTCCTGGGCTCAGACGGTTTCGCGAGGCCGGGCCGGCGAGGGTGGGGTATCGTCCATGCCGGTGCCGGCGGTGCCGGCCCTGGCGGCGGCACTTTCGGCGTCGGCGGCATCGTCCGCCTGGACCTGGCGCCACAGCCGGCCCAGGTAGGGATCGTCGACGCCGTTGGTGGCCAGCCCCAGCAGGGTTTGCTGCAGGTATTCGCGCGCCGGGCCGTACAGCCCGGCGGCGTGGCGCAGCCGCTCGACCACGCTGGTGTCCGGCAGCCGGCCGGCGTAGGACTCGTGCGCGCGGTTCATGACGAAGGCCAGGGCGCGCTGCTCCGGCCCCCAATCGCCATCGCCATGGCCATTGCCGCCGGTGCGGATGCGCAGCCAGCGCGGGTGGTAGGCGCCCGTCAGCATCTCGCGCCGCCACAGCACGCGGAATTCCTGCTCGACCACGTGGCTGGGGATCCGGAACACCATCCCGTGGCAGCAGCCGCCGCGATCCAGGCCCAGCACCAGCCCCGGGTTGTCCCAGGTGCCGCGGTTGATGCGGGAGTAGAGGTAGAAGCCGCGGTGGTAGCCATGCACGGTCGCACGCCGGCGCTCGGTGTGCACCACCATCGGGTTCCAGATCAGGGAGCCATAGCCGAACACCCAGACATCGCCGCCGAGCGCGGGATCATCGGGCTTGCATGCCAGCGCGTCGCAGAGGGACTGCTCCAGCACGTGCTCGGGCAACAGCGAGGACGCGACCGGGGTACTGCACAGCGAGGTGCGCAGCCGGTCGGATTCGAGGTCCTGTCGCGTAATGGCCATGCTGCAAGCATAAATCAAAGCAACGTCCCGGGCAGGTGGGGGAAATGACATAAGTGCCAGTTTTTCCCGGAAATGCCTGAGGCGGAGGCATTGGTGTGGGCGTTAGGCAACGGTCGCCGCCGCGTGGCGGCCTTGCCACCCGGCGTGATCGGGATCGAGCCGTGACCGCGCACGCTTGTCCGCGGTCAGCCGGGGGCGTTTTGCTGGCCCGCAGTGGCGGGCAGTCTTTACAATGGGAGCCTCAATCCGACCAGGAGGAACCTGCGATGGCGCGTACGCTTACGGTGGTGTTCGGTAGCGGCAAGGAGTATGACTTCACGATCGGCGCGGACGAGCTGGCCGCGGTGGGCGAGGATGCGGCGTGGCGCTGGTTCGACCGGGAGTACACCGAGCTGGATTGCCAGGCGTCGAGCCCGGTCGGCAAGGTGCTGGTGATCGACAAGATCCTGAATGTCGCCAAGTTTTCCGGGGAGTCGCGCTTCTCCGGCGATCCTGCCTGGGCGCAGGACTATGCGCGCCATGCGGCGCGGCTGCTGGACCGCGACAAGGTCCGGGTCGATGTCGGCAACGCCGCCATCGGGTTCTGAGGCGCCTTGGGAACGGCGCCCGATATCTGATACAACGCTCGGTTGTCGTTCCCGCGCAGGCGGGAACCCAGCGTCTTTCAGCCAGCGCATGCGCTGAATAAAGACACGGGGCTCCCGCCTGCGCGGGAGCGACGGCCGTTAAACCGCCAGCAGTTCCACTTCAAACAGCAGCGTCGCGTTCGGCGGGATCACGCCGCCGGCGCCGCGCGCACCGTAGCCGAGGTCGGCCGGGATCACCAGGCGGCGCACGCCGCCGACCTTCATCCCCTGCACGCCTTCGTCCCAGCCGCGGATCACGTGGCCGGCGCCCAGCGGGAACACGAACGGATCGTTGCGGTCCTTGCTCGAATCGAACTTGCGGCCGGCCTGGCCGTTTTCGTACAGCCAGCCGGTGTAGTGCACGGTGACGTGCTTGCCGGCGGTGGCTTCGGCGCCGGAGCCGACGGTGGTGTCTTCGTATTGCAGGCCAGAGGGCGTGGTTTGCATGGTGATTTCCTTCCGATAGAAACTGGCAGGGACCAGTCGAGGTGAATCGGGAGCGCGGCGGTGGCCGCCTCGTTCAATCCTGGGCGCGCTGCAGCACGTCCAGTTGCAGTTGCACGTTGCGGTCGTCGTCGGCGACCCAGATATCGCCGTCCTGGATCGTCACCGACAGGCGCATCGCGCGCTGCGCCAGCGCGGCGAGCGCGTCGACCGCTTCCGTCGGGACATTGTAGACGGTGACATTGCGCAGCTTGCCGGCCTTGCCCGCCATGCCCTTCCACCACTCGCGCGCGCTGGCGCCGCTGTAGGTGTAGACGGTCACGCGCTCGGCGCGGGCGGCGGCGCGCTTCAGGCGCGCTTCGTCGGGCTGGCCCAGCTCGACCCAGTGGGCGATGTCGCCGGTCAGGCGCTTGTCCCACAGGTCGGGCTCGTCCGGCTCGTCCAGGCCGCGGGTGAATGCCAGCGTTTCGGTGGCCTCGCAGGCGAAGGCGAGCACGCGCACCATCATGCGCGCGTCGTTCTCGGACGGATGCTGGGCAATGGTGAGGCTGTGGCTGCCGTAGTAGGGCCGGTCCATGTCGGAGACGGCCAGTTCGGCTTTGAAGATGGTGGACTTGAGCGCCATGGAGAAAGATGTGCGGCTGCGTCCGGCACGGCGGCGCGGAGCGCGAAAGGCCGCATCATACGCGATTCGGCGGCGCAGCCGTACGCGCGCGGGCAGGGCAAGGTGGGCCAGCCGGCACAAATGGCCGGCCGGGATGCAGGCCGGAGGCGCCTCAGCGCTTGCGGTATTCCTTCAGGTAGAAGCGCAGCAGGGCCGACAGCAGCAGCGTGGTCAGGAAGCCGGCAGCCACCACCAGCGCCTGGCCGGCGTCGGTATCGAGCTGGCCGGCCACGCCGAGGCGGAACAGCCACGTGCCGACCATCATGGCCAGGAACGGCATCAGCAGGGCGCCGCGGCCATAGGTCTGCACCGCCCACAGCGGGAAGCGGCGCAGGAAATCGCCTGGAATGCTGCACAGCAGGCAGGCTCCAGCGGCGGCCAGGGCGGCCGCGACGATGTCGCCGGAATGGATCTCGAACATGGTCTCTGTCTCGCGTTGCCGCACACGCGGCGGGCGTGGCAGGGATTGGGCAAAGCGCTGATTCTACAAGAGAAACCTTTCCGGCAGGTGACGCGTTGGGCTAGCGCGCGGGGCTGCTCGCCGGCGATGCCTCGACCGCCACATGGAGCGTCACGATGTCACCCGCATCGGGCAGGAAGCGGGTCATGCCGAAGGCACTGCGCGGCACTTCGGCGCGGAAGTCGCCGCCGCACACTTGCCGAGACACGCCGAACAGCGTGATCTCGCCGCAGCGGAAGCGCTCGGCCTGCAGCCGGACCGGACGGGTGACGCCGTGCAGGCTCAGCTCGCCTTCCACCGCCACAAGCCGGCCGCCGTCGCTGATAAAACGATCGGCGCGCAGCCGCGCCAGGGGAAACTGCGCGATATCGAAGAATTGTGCGGAACGCAGCACGCCGTCGAGCGTGCGGTTGCCGGTGTCGACCGAGGCCAGGTCGACGGTCACGTCGATCGCGCCGGCGCCGCTGTCGGCGTCGTAGACGATGCGCCCGTCGATCTTGCCGAAGCGCCCGCGCACCGAGCTGCGCTCGAAATGGCTGGCGCCGAAATAGACGGAGGTGTGGACCGGGTCGAGCGTGTATTCCACCGGCGCGGCGCTGGCGCCGGCGTTGCCCAGCATGGCGATCGCCACGGCGGCCAGCCGACGAACGGGTGCTGCCATGGCTCAGTGCACGAACACCGGCAGCAGGAAAATCCCCACCACCGACAGGTACCCGATGGTCCAGCACAGTGTGCGCAGCGTGGCCCGGTCGGTCAGGTAGCACACGGTGTAGAGGATGCGGGCGAGGATGAAGACCATCGACAGCTCGTCGATGCGCGCCTGCGGCGCTTGCAGAAAGCTTGCGGTGAGCACCGCCGCGGCAAAGAAGGGAAAAGCCTCGAAATGGTTGCGGTGCGCCATGTCCGCGCGCCGCGCGCGCCCGGACTGCTTGTCGAGCCAGCCGCGCGGGTCATGGTTGTCGAAACCGGGCCCGCTGGCCTTGGCGATGGCTACCGTGGCAAGCGGCAGCACGCCGGCCAGCAAGACGCACCAGAACGCGATCGGCATGGTTTCGGTCCTTGTTACAGCGCCGCAGCGGCCCGGCGGCCGCTGCGGCCGGTAGCGCGGTCAGGCGGCGACCACGCGGATCTCGATGCCCGCCAGGCCAACCACCTGGCCGGCGCGAATCTTCGCAGTCTTGCGCGATTCGGGCGCGCCGTCCACCGAGACTTCGCCGGCGGCGACCAGCGCCTTGCCGGCGCCGCCGCTGTCGCACACGCCGGCCAGCTTGAGCAGGTCGTTGAGGGCGATGAACTCGCCCTCGAGCGGGAAGGTGATGCTCTGTACCGGAGTTGCCTTGCCCATCACTTGCCCCAGCTGTCCTTCAACCCGACGATGCGGTTGAAGACCGGCTTGCCCGGCTGCGAATCAGTGCGGTCGGCAACGAAGTAGCCGTGGCGCTCGAACTGGAAGCGGTCTTCCGGCTGCGCCTCGCGCAGGCCCGGCTCCAGGTAGGCGGTGACCACCTTCTTGGAATCGGGGTTGAGCGCGTCCAGGAAGTTCTTGCCGCCGGCGTCCGGGTTGGGGTCGCTGAACAGGCGGTCGTACAGGCGCACTTCGGCCTCGTAGCCGTGCGCCGCGCTGACCCAGTGGATCACGCCCTTGACCTTGACGCTGTCGGCGCCCGGCGTGCCGCTCTTGGTGTCGGGCAGGTAGCTGGCATGCACGGCGACGACGTTGCCGTCAGCGTCCTTGTCCACGCCGGTGCACTCGATCACGTAGCCGTACTTCAGCCGCACCTTGTTGCCCGGGAACAGGCGGAAATAGCCCTTGGGCGGGGTCTCGTTGAAGTCCTCGCGCTCGATCCACAACTCGCGCGACAGCGGGAACACACGCTTGCCCAGTTCCGGCTTCTTCGGATGGACCGGGGCCGAGCATTCCTCGCTCTGGCCCTCGGGGTAGTTGTCGATGACCAGCTTGAGCGGGTCCAGCACGGCCACGCCGCGCGCGGCCCGGCCGTCCAGGTCGTCGCGCACCGCGCCTTCGAGCGTGCTCATGTCGATCCAGCTGTCGGCCTTGGCCACGCCGACGCGGTCGCAGAACAGCTGGATCGATTCGGGCGTATAGCCGCGGCGGCGCACGCCGACCAGCGTGGGCATGCGCGGGTCGTCCCAGCCGTCGACACGGTTCTCGTCCACCAGCTGCTTGAGCCTGCGCTTGCTGGTGATGGCGTAGGTCAGGTTCAGGCGCGCGAACTCATACTGGTGCGGCAGCGGGTCGCGGAACACGCCGGCGTCACGCAGGTGCTCCAGCACCCAGTCGTACAGCGGCCGGTTGTTCTCGAACTCCAGCGTGCACAGCGAGTGCGAGATATTTTCCAGCGCGTCCGAGATGCAGTGGGTGAAGTCGTACATCGGGTAGATGCACCACTTGTCGCCCGTGCGGTGGTGATGCGCGTGGCGGATGCGGTAGAGCACCGGGTCGCGCATCACGATGTTGGGCGCGGTCATGTCGATCTTCGCGCGCAGCACGTGCTCGCCGTCGGCGTACTTGCCGGCGCGCATGTCGCGGAACAGCTGCAGGTTTTCCTCGACGGTGCGGTCGCGGTAGGGCGAGGGCTTGCCCGGCTCCGAGAAGTTGCCGCGGCTGGCGGCGATCTGCTCGGCCGACTGGCTGTCGATATAAGCGGCGCCGCGCTCGATCAGGGTTTCGGCAAAGGCGTAGAGCTGGTCGAAGTAGTCGCTGGCGTAGTACAGGTGCGGCTGCTTCTGGCCGTCCTTGCCTTCGCTGTCCCAGGAGAAGCCGAGCCAGTGCACGGCGTCGATGATCGAATCGACGTATTCGGTGTCTTCCTTGACCGGGTTGGTGTCGTCGAAGCGCAGGTGGCAGCGGCCGCCGTAGTCGCGCGCCAGCCCGAAGTTCAGGCAGATGCTCTTGGCATGGCCGATATGCAGGTAGCCGTTGGGCTCCGGCGGGAAGCGGGTGATGACGGTCGGCAGCGGCTCGCCTTGCTTGTCCTGGCGGCCGGCGTAGGTGCCGGCGGCGAGGTCCTGGTCGATGATGCTCCGCAGGAAGTTGGAGGCGGCTGGGGTGCTGTCGGTAGGCTTGTTGTCGTGGCTCATGGTGGCGCCGGTTGGCCGGCCGGATGGATCGATGGGTTGGATCGATTCGGTGGCCGGTCGGGTCGTCAGATTGCGTGGCGGAATGCCAATACCGGGATTTTACCGTGCCGGCGGCGCCGCACGCCGTGAGCATCGGCTCATTTGTGGTCTTGTCCGTTGCCGGCGCGGGTTGGCCGCACCGAAAGTGACGCGCCGGAGTAGCATGGAGACCCGTGCCGGCCATGGCCGGCTGTCGTCCATCGCAGCAGGAACGTCCATGAACGCCCATCCCGATGCGGCACAAGTGCCGCCCATGCCCCACGATGTCGTTGCCGCGCTGTGGCGCGATGCCGGCCTGCCCGCCGAGGCGCTGGCCCACCTGCGCCTGGACGGCGCCGAGCCGGTGCTGCCTTCGAGCTTTGCCGTGGGGACCGCGGCGCAGGCCAGCCTGGCCGCATCGGCGCTGGCCGCCGCCACGCTGTGGCAAGGACGCAGCGGCCGCTGGCAGGACGTCAGCGTCGACATGCGCCATGCCATCGCCGAGTTCCGCAGCGAGCGCTACCTGCGCGTCGACGGTGGCCCCGCGCCCGAGCTGTGGGACAAGATCGCCGGGATCTACCGCTGCGGCGACGGCCGCTGGGTCCGGCTGCACACCAATTTCCCGCACCACCGCGACGGCGTGCTGCGCTTGCTGGGCTGCGCCTATGACAAGGCGGCGGTGCAGGCGGCGCTGGAAAAGCGGGAAGCCGAGACGTTCGAAACCGCCGCCTCCGATGCCGGGCTGGTGGTCGCTGCGCTGCGCAGCTTCGACGAATGGGACCGCCATCCGCAGGCCGCGGCGCTGCGCGGCCTGCCGCCGGTGACGCTGGAGCGCATCGGCGACGCGCCGCCGCAGCCGCTGGCGGCGCCCGCATCCCCCGATGCGCAGCCGCTGTCAGGGGTGCGCGTGCTCGATTTCACCCGCATCATCGCCGGCCCGGTGGCGGGTCGCACGCTGGCCGCGCATGGCGCGGACGTGCTGCTGGTGACCGCCGCGCACCTGCCGTCGATCGCGCCGCTGGTGATCGACACCGGCCGCGGCAAGCGCAGCTGCCAGCTCGATCTGCGCGATCCCGACGACAAGCGCACGCTGCACAAGCTGCTGCACGGCGCCGACGTGATGGTGCAGGGCTACCGGCCCGGCGGCCTGGCCGAACTGGGCGTGGGCCCGGAAGCCGCGGCGCGGGCGCGGCCGGGCATCGTCTATGTGTCGCTGAGCGCGTACGGCCACGTCGGGCCGTGGGCGCACAAGCGCGGTTTCGATTCGCTGGTGCAGACCGCCACCGGTTTCAACCACGCCGAGGCCGAAGCGGCCGGCAGCGACACCCCGCGGCCATTGCCGGCGCAGGTGCTGGACCATGCCGCGGGCTACCTGCTGGCATTCGGCGCGATGGCCGCGCTGCACCGGCGCGCGCTGGAAGGCGGCAGCTGGCACGTGCGCGTGTCGCTGGCGCAGGTGGGGCAGTGGCTGCGCGGGCTGGGGCGGGTGCCGCAGGGGCTGAAGGCGCCCGAGCAGAAGATCGACGATGTCGCCGACCTGCTCGAAGCGGTGCCGTCCGGCTTCGGCATGCTGACCGTGGTGCGCCACGCGGCGCAGCTGTCCGGGACGCCGGCGCGCTGGGCGCTGCCGTCCGAGCCGCTCGGCACGCATGCGCCGGAGTGGCTGCCACGCTAGTACAGAGAATTACGCTGCCGTTCGGGCAGGTCGCGGTCATAGGCGGCGCCGTCGATGGCGTTCTCGCTCAGCGTGGCCAGGATCTCGCCGTTGCTCGGCAGCGACTGCCGCGCGACCTGCGCATCCGCGGCCCACAGGCGCGAGCGGATCAGCGCGCGGGCGCACTGGAAGAACACCGACTGCACCGTGATCACCAGCACCGTGGTCGGCGCCTTGCCGTCGACCACGCAGCGCGCGATCAGCGCCGGGTCGACGCTGATCTGCGCGCGGCCGTTGACGCGGATGGTCTCGTTCACGCCGGGGATCACGAACAGCAGGCCCACGCGCGGATCGGCCACGATATTGCGCAGGCTGTCGATGCGGTTGTTGCCGCGCCGGTCGGGCAGCAGCAGCGTGTGTTCGTCCAGCACCTGCACGAAACCGGGCATGTCGCCGCGCGGCGAGCATTCGGCCCAGTCGTCGGCGACCGTCGACAGCAGGCAGAACGGGGCGGCCTCGATAAAGGCGCGGTAGTGCGGATGCAGGTAGTCGACTTCCTTTGACAGCGACGGCGCCGCGGGCTGGGCGTAGAGCGCTTCCAGTTCGGCCAGGGAGGTGATGGCGTGCGAGGTCATGGCGGATCGGGGCGAGGGCGGGAAGATTGGCGGGGCAAGCCGACAATGTAGCGCAGCCGGCGGGGCGGCATCGTGACGCGCCGTGCGCTCAGAGCGTCACGGTGCCGCGGCCGATCTCCAGCACGCGGCCGCCCACGCGGATCGCGCCGCCCGCGCCGACCGACAGGCGCAACCGGCAGGGACGGCCGACGGCCTCGCCCTGGTCGATGAGGTATTCGGCCGGCAGCGCCCGGCCGGTGGCGAGCAGCCAGCCACCCAGGTTGGCGCAGGCCGAGCCCGTGCCCGGGTCCTCGGCCACGCCGCCGCCCTGCTTGGTGAAGAAATAGCGCGACAGCACGCGGCCCGGCTGCCCGGGATCGAAGGCGAACACGTAAGCGGTCTTGCGGCCCAGGCTGCTCTGCGGCCAGATGTCGAGCCGTGCGCTGTCGGGATTGGCGCGCCGCACGGCATCGGTGCTGTTCACGGCCACCAGCAGCTGGTCGGCGCCGGTGTCCACCCACAGCGGCGACACCAGCAGGTCGCTTTCCTGCAGGCCGAGCAGGCTTGCCAGTTCGGCATCGGGCAGGCCCGCCGGGGCGGTCTTCGGCATGCCGCTGTGCGGCGCGGTGAAGGTCCAGACATCGTCCTGCGCCGTCACCGGGACCACGCCGGCGAGGAATTCGAGCGTCAGCGTGTCGCCGGTGCCGGCCAGTTCGCGCACCACGTGCGCGGTGCCCAGCGTGGGGTGGCCGGCAAAACGCATCTCATAGCCGGGCGTGAAGATGCGCACGCGCGCGCTGGCGTTGTCCGATGGCAGGATGAAGGTGGTTTCCGACAGGTTGAACTGCAGCGCCAGCGCCTGCATGGTGGCCTCGTCCATGCCGCGCGCGTCTTCGAACACGCACAGGGGATTGCCGCCGAAGGTGGACTCGGCGAAGACGTTGAGCAGGCGGAAGGCGTAGGTGGGCATGATGCAGGCTCCGGAGGCTTGTCGGGGAAACAGTGTACGGAGCCGTGGCGCGCGCGCCATGAACAGTTGCCGCGATCGCGAGCGGGCCAGTTGCGGGATGGGGGGCGGAAAGCAAGAACGCCCCTTTCGGGGCGTCTTGCATGTCGTTGGCAGTCCAGGCCGGCGGGCTCAGAAACCCACCGCCTGCCCGTCGCGCCGGCTGTCGCTGGCCGCCACGTAACCTTGCTCCGGATCGTCCGACAGGCGCCAGATGAATTGGCCGGAGCCGAAGTCCATGTACGGATCGTCCACCGACTTCAACTGGTGCCCGCGCGCCTTCAGGCCTTCGACCGTGGCCGGGTCCATGGTGCCTTCCACGTCCAGCGTGAAATCGCGGTTGACCTTCCAGCGCGGTGCGCAGCATGCGGCCTGCGGCTGCTGGTTGTAGTCCAGCATGCGCACCACCGTCTGCAGATGGCCCTGCGGCTGCATGTCGCCGCCCATCACGCCGAAGCTCATCACCGGGTGGCCGTCCCTGGTCAGGAAGGCCGGGATGATGGTGTGGAACGGGCGCTTGCCGCCGGCCACGGCGTTGGCCGACTTGGGATCCATCGAGAAGCCCACGCCGCGGTTCTGCAGGCTGATGCCGGTGCCCGGCACCACCACGCCCGAGCCGAAGCCCATGTAGTTTGACTGGATGAACGAGACCATCATGCCGTTTTCGTCCGCGGCGGTCAGGTAGATGGTGCCGCCCACCTTGGGCATGCCGAAGTTGAAATGCGTGGCGCGCTGCATGTCGATCAGCTTCGCGCGCGACTTCAGGTAGGCGTCGTCCAGCATCTGCTCGGGCGTGACCTCCATGCTGCGCGGATCGGCCACGTAGCGGTACAGGTCGGCGAAGGCCAGCTTCATCGCTTCGATCTGCAGGTGCTGTGAATCGACCGAGTCGACCGGGATCGAGGCCATGTCGAACTGGCCGAGGATGCCCAGCGCCACCAGCGCGGCGATGCCCTGGCCGTTGGGCGGGATCTCGTGCAGCTCGTAGCCGCGGTAGGCCTGGCTGATCGGCTTGACCCAGTCGGGGCGATAGTTGCGCAGGTCGTCCAGCGTCATCGCGCCGCCGCACTGCTGGCTGAAGGCGGCGATCTTCTCGGCGATCTCGCCTTCGTAGTAGGCGCGCCCGCGCGTCTCGCCGATCTTGCGCAGCGTCTCGGCGGCGGCCTTCATGGTGAACTTCTCGCCGACCAGCGGCGCGCGGCCGTTGGGCATGAAGGTCTCGGCGTAGCCCGGCTGGTCCTTCAGCTCGGGCACCGCGGCGGCCCACTTGTGCGCCACCACCGGCGGCACGGCGTAGCCGCGCTCGGCGATCTCGATCGCCGGCTCCATCAGGTCGGCGAAGGGCAGCTTGCCGAAGCGCTCGTGCATCGCCGCCCAGCCGGCGATCACGCCGGGCACGGTGACCGAGTCCCAGCCGCGGATCGGGCGGTTGGCCAGGCCGTTGGCGTCGGTGCCGTACTTGTTCCTGAAGTACTCCGGGTTCCAGGCGGCCGGGGCCACGCCCGACGAGTTCAGCCCATGCAGTTCCTTGCCGTCCCACAGGATGGCGAAGGCATCGCTGCCCAGGCCGCACGAGACCGGCTCGACGATGGTGATCGCGGCCGCCGCGGCGATGGCGGCATCGACGGCATTGCCGCCCTTGAGCAGCATGCGCAGGCCGGCCTGCGCGGCCAGCGGGTGCGAGGTCGACACCACGTTGCGCGCAAACAGCGGGATGCGCACGGAGGGATAGGGGTTGGTCCAGTTGAAGTTCTGCATGGCGTTGTCTGTCGTTTCAGGAAGCGGCCGGGCCTCTTATCGGTGATCGGCGAGCGGCGCCGGCCTCATTGGCGCTCTTTGCGCCCTTATTCTGCCGTGATCTTGCGATCCTTGATCAGCTTGCCCCAGCGGGCGCTGTCCTTCTTCACCATGGCGGCAAACTGCGCCGGCGTGCCACCGACCGGCTCGGCGCCCAGCTTGCCCAGGCGCTCCTTGACCTCGGGCGACTGGATGGCCTTGTTGAACTCGGCATTCAGGCGATTGACGATGTCCGCCGGCATCCCCTTGGGCCCATAGATGCCGAACCATGTATCCGACTCAAAGCCGGGCAGTCCCGACTCGCTGGCCGTGGGGATCTCCGGTGCCAGCGGCGAGCGCTTCGCGCTGGTCACCGCCAGTGCCTTGAGCTTGCCGTCCTTCACGTGCGGCAGGCCCGAGACGATGCTGTCGAACAGCACCTGCACCTTGCCCGAGATCAGGTCGGGCACGGCCAGCGCGGTGCCGCGGTAGGGGATGTGGGTGATGAACACGCCGGCCTGCGCCTTGAAGGCCTCGGCGGTCAGGTGCACCACGGTGCCATTGCCGCTGGAGGCGTAGTTGAGCTCGCCGGGATGCTTCCTGGCGTAGTCGACCAGTTCGTGCACATTCTTCACCGGCAGGGTGTTCGGCACCACCAGCACGTTGGTGGCGATCGCCACCTGGCCGACCGGGGTGAAGTCGGTCTCGGTGTTGTACGGCAGGCGGGTGTTGATGTACGGGCCGATCGAGTGCGTGCTGGTGGTCGCGATCAGCAGCGTGTAGCCGTCCGGCGCGGCCTTGGCCGCCATGTCGGAACCGATCGCGCCGCCGGCGCCGGGGCGGTTGTCCACCACGATCTGCTGGCCGATGTTGGCGCCCACCTTCTGGGCAATGGCGCGCGCCAGCAGGTCGGTCGCGCCGCTGGCCGGGAAGGGCACGATCAGGCGGATCGGCTTGCCGGGATAGTTGTCGGCCAGTGCGGGCGTGGCGGCCAGGCACATGCCGCAGGCGGCGGCGATGCCGGCGAGGCGCAGCCAGGATTTCATGCGTGTCTCCGGAGTCAGGCTTGGGACCTGTATAAAGCGGGCAGGGATTGAAGAGCCCGCTTAATTATTCCGCGCCGCCGGTCACAAAGAAAGCTAATATTTCTTTCCGATGTCACAAGAAAAACTTAAGTATCCGCGCGGCTTCGCCAGCCTTGCGCACGGGCACCGATGAGCACTATCCGATTCCTCCGTACTTTCGTCGCCGTAGCCGAACAGGGCTCCTTCGCCGCAGCGGCCGGGCAGGTGGCCCTGACCCAGGCTGCTGTCAGCCTGCAGATGCGCGCGCTGGAAAGCGAGCTGCGGCGTGAGCTGTTCGACCGCAACGGCCGCGTCGCGGTGCTCAATGCCGATGGCCGCGCGCTGCTGCCGCAGGCGCGGCGCCTGCTCGCGCTGTATGACGAGATGCGGCTGCCGCTGGCATCGGACCAGGCCATGGCCGGTGCCGTGGCCGTGGGCGCGGTGGTGTCGGTGATGGGCGGCCTGTCGCACGCGGTGGCCCGCATGAAGCGCACCTACCCGGCGCTCGACGTGCGCCTGGTCGGCGCCAAGTCGATCGAGCTGGCGGCACAGGTCGAGGCCGGCGAGCTCGACGCGGCGATCCTAGTGGAAGGCGCCACGCGGATCCCCGGCACGCTGCGCTGGACGCCGCTATACCAGGAGCCGCTGGTGGCGATCGCGGCACGCGGCAGTCCCGGCCGGGATGCGCGCGAGGCGCTTGCGCAGAACCCCTACCTGCGCTTCGACCGCAGCCAGCGCACCGGCGTGCTGGTCGAGCGCGCGCTGCGCCGCGCGCACCTGAAGGTCAATGAGTTCCTGGAACTGAACGCCATCGAGGCGCTGGTCGAGCTGGTGCGCCAGGAGGTGGGCGTGACGGTGGTGCCGCTGCTGCGGCGCGCGCGCTGGCACGACGACGAGGCGCTGCGCATCTTGCCGCTGCTGGTCAACGGCGAGCCAGTCATGCGCCACATCGGCATGCTGGAGCGGCGCGACCACGGGCGCGGGCAGGTGACGGCGGCAGTGCGGGCGGCGTGCGGCGAACTGTTTGGCGCCTGATGCAGGTCGCGCCGGCGCCATAAGCGCGGTCTATCGGCCAGATAGACAGAATCGCATTCTCCTCGGGCCGAGCTGTGCATATATTTTGGTTGCGGACACCCGCCGCGGAAGTCAGACCAACGCGGCTTTGCCCCCGCACGCGCCCGGATCGTCACACCGGCGCGTCTGCGCACCGGCGGCAACCAGCCGGACTGCGTTGCAGGAACGTCCGGCGGGTAGCGCCGGAGCGGGATCGAAGAAGTCAGAAAGCTATCGGGCAACAACACGCAATCGAGCGACCGCTGACGCCATCGCGGCAGGCGTATGCAGTACGTCCCCATAAGGAGAGAACGTATGTCTAACGAAGCAAAGTGTCCCTTCACGCATACCGCCGGCGGCGGTACGACCAATCGCGAGTGGTGGCCAAAGCAGCTGCGGCTGGACCTGCTCAGCCAGCATTCCGCCAAGTCCAACCCGCTGGGCCCGGACTTCAATTACCGCAAGGCGTTCAAGGAGCTGGACCTGGCCGCGGTGAAGAAGGACCTGGCGGGGCTGATGACCGATTCGCAGGACTGGTGGCCGGCGGACTTTGGCCACTACGGCCCGCTGTTCATCCGCATGGCGTGGCACGCCGCCGGCACCTATCGTATCGGCGACGGCCGCGGCGGTGCCGGGCGCGGGCAGCAGCGTTTCGCGCCGCTCAACAGCTGGCCGGACAACGTCAGCCTGGACAAGGCGCGCCGGCTGCTGTGGCCGATCAAGCAGAAGTACGGCCAGAACATCTCGTGGGCCGACCTGCTGGTGCTGACCGGCAAC
The DNA here is from genome assembly GCF_016894385.1 of Cupriavidus oxalaticus. NCBI lineage: Bacteria > Pseudomonadati > Pseudomonadota > Betaproteobacteria > Burkholderiales > Burkholderiaceae > Cupriavidus > Cupriavidus oxalaticus. The sequence continues at coordinate 2,798,389 of NZ_CP069812.1, read as the reverse complement.
GTCGCGCTGGAGACCATGGGCTTCAAGACCTTCGGTTTCGGCGGCGGACGCGAAGACACCTGGGAACCTGACGGCGACGTGTACTGGGGCGATGAAAAGACCTGGCTCGGCGGTGACGTGCGCTATGGCAAGGGTGCCGCGGGCAAGTACGACGACGCCGGCGTGCTGGTTGCCGACGAGGACATGCATGGCGCCGAGGCCAGCCGCACCGATCATGGCCGCAACCTGGAGAACCCGCTGGCCGCCGTGCAGATGGGCCTGATCTATGTGAACCCGGAAGGCCCGGAGGGGAACCCGGACCCGCTTGCCGCGGCGCACGATATCCGCGAGACCTTCGCGCGCATGGCCATGAATGACGAGGAAACCGTCGCGCTGATCGCCGGCGGGCATGCCTTCGGCAAGACGCACGGTGCCGGACCGGCGGACAACGTCGGGGCCGAACCGGAAGGCGCGGATCTCGAACTCCAGGGCCTGGGCTGGTCGAGCAGCTTCGGCACCGGCAGGGGCGCCGATACCATCACCAGCGGGCTGGAGGTGACCTGGAGCAAGACGCCGACGCAATGGGGCAACAGCTACCTGGAAAACCTGTTTGGCCACGACTGGGAACCGAGCAAGAGCCCTGCGGGCGCCAACCAGTGGGTTGCCAAGGACGCCGGCGAGACCATCCCGCATGCGTTCGATCCGTCGAAGAAACTGCGGCCGACGATGCTGACCACGGACCTGTCGCTGCGTTTCGACCCCGAATACGAGAAGATCTCGCGGCGCTTCCTGGAGCATCCGGACCAACTGACCGATGCCTTCGCCCGCGCCTGGTTCAAGCTGACCCACCGCGACATGGGGCCGCTCGCGCGCTACCTGGGCCCGGAAGTCCCGCAGGAAGAGCTGCTCTGGCAGGACCCGGTGCCGAAGGTCGACCATCCGCTGGTCAACGACCAGGATGTCGCCGCGCTCAAGCAGAAGGTGCTGGCGTCAGGCCTGCCGCTGTCGCAGCTGGTGCAGACCGCCTGGGCCTCGGCATCGAGCTTCCGCGGTTCGGACAAGCGGGGCGGCGCCAATGGCGCGCGCATCCGGCTGGCGCCGCAGAAGGACTGGGCCGCGAACGAGCCCGAACAACTGGGCAAGGTGCTCAAGGCGCTTGAAGGCATCCAGGCCGAGTTCAACGGCGCGCAATCCGGCGGCAAGAAGATCTCGCTGGCCGACCTGATCGTGCTGGCCGGTGGCGCGGCCATCGAGCAGGCGGCACAGAAGGCCGGCCACAAGGTCACCGTGCCGTTCTCGCCGGGCCGCACCGATGCGTCGCAGGAACAGACCGACGTCGACGTGATGGCGGCGCTCGAGCCGAAGGCGGACGGGTTCCGCAACTTCGTCAAGGCGAAGTACAGCATCCCGCCGGAGCACCTGCTGATCGACAAGGCGCAGCTGCTGACGCTGACCGTGCCCGAGATGACGGTGCTGATCGGCGGCCTGCGCGTGCTGAACGTGCATACCGGGCCCGATGCGCATGGCGTCCTCACCGACCGCCCCGAAACGCTGACCAACGACTTCTTCCGCAACCTGCTCGACATGCGGCTGGAATGGAAGCCGCTGTCGGACGAGCGCGAACTGTTCGAAGGACGCGACCGCAAGACCGGCGACAAGAAGTGGACCGGCACGCGTGTCGACCTTGTGTTCGGTTCGAACTCGCAGTTGCGCGCGCTTTGCGAGGTCTATGCCAGCGCGGATGCGCAGGAAAAGTTCGTCAGGGATTTCGTTGCGGCCTGGGCCAGGGTGATGAACCTCGACCGCTTCGACCTGCTGGATTGATGCCTGTTGCCTGAGCTGCCAGCGCGGATTCCGTCACGGTGCCATGCCGTGCCGGGGTCCGCGTTCGTGCGCCGTCACCGACCGGCGGCGCAAAAAAAACGGCCGGCATGCGCCGGCCGCGATGATATGGCCTTGCGTCCTACATCATCCTGTGCGCGAAGTGTCCGCGCTTGGCATCGGCCATCAGTTCCATGAACTGGTCGGTGCTCATGTGCACCAGCTCCTGGTGGTCGCCCGCTTCGAAATAGACGTCGGCATGCGCCAGCAGGCTGTCGTCCAGCCAGGTCTGCGTGCCATACGCCATGGCGACCGGCGGGATCGCGCCGTGGTCGCAGTCCCTGAACACTTCGCGCACGCCATCCTCGTGCGCCAGCGACAGGTTGCGGCCGGTCTGCTCGCGGATCTCCGCCAGTTTCAGGTGGTGCGTGGAGGGAATCACCGCGGCGACATAGCCGCTGTCGTCTTCCAGCAGGACGGTCTTGGCCAGGCGGTCTCCGGGAATGTGTGCAGCGTGTGCAGTGGCCATGCTGCTCAGGCTGTAGGGGTGCCGAACGGTGTCGAACTGGCTGTGCCTCGTGCTCAGGCATTTCGCCAGCGTATTAGCCATGGTCATGATCTCAAACCTCCGACGCGCTCATCGCGACAGTTGTCCGGGTGCTAATACTATAGGTCGCTGCGGGCCCGGTGGAGGCGTGCCACCGTGTCAATTCCCGGCAACAAAAAAAGGGCACCTCGCGGTGCCCCCCAGTGTTGCATTGCGAGCCGGCCCGCAGGCCGGCGGCAAGTCCTGCTTATTCTTCCTGGAACGCTTCTTCGCGCTTGGCCTTGATCGACGGCATTGCCACGACCATCACCAGCACGGCAGCGGCGATCAGCAGGCCCAGCGACAGCGGACGCGTCACGAATACGGTGAAATCACCACGCGACAGCAGCAGCGAGCGGCGGAAGTTCTCTTCCATCATCGGCCCCAGCACGAAGCCGAGCAGCAGCGGAGCGGGTTCGCAGCGCAGCTTGATGAACAGGTAGCCCACCACGCCGAAGGCCGCGGTCTGGAACACGTCGAAGGTGGTGTTCTGGACCGAGTACACGCCGATGCAGCAGAACGTCAGGATGGCCGGGTACAGGTAGCGGTAAGGCACCTTCAGCAGCTTCACCCAGATACCGATCAGCGGCAGGTTCAGCACGATCAGCATCAGGTTGCCGATCCACATCGAGGCGATCAGGCCCCAGAACAGCGCCGGGTTGCTGGTCATCACCTGCGGGCCGGGCTGGATGTTGTGGATGGTCATCGCACCCACCATCAGCGCCATCACCGCGTTGGGCGGAATGCCCAGCGTCAGCAGCGGAATGAACGAGGTCTGCGAAGCCGCGTTGTTGGCGGATTCCGGACCGGCCACGCCTTCGATCGCGCCCTTGCCGAATTCCTGCGGGTACTTGGAGGTCTTCTTCTCCAGCGAATACGCCGCGAACGAAGCCAGCGAGGCGCCGCCGCCCGGCAAGATGCCCAGCGCCGAGCCCAGTGCGGTGCCGCGCAGCACGGCCGGGAACATGCGCTTGAAGTCTTCCTTGGTCGGGAACAGGTTGGTGATATGGTCGGTGAAGGTCTCGCGCTGCTCTTTCTGTTCCAGGTTGGCGATGATTTCAGCGAAGCCGAAGATACCCATTGCCACCGAAACGAAGTTGAGGCCGTCGGTCAGTTCCGGCACGTCGAACGAGAAGCGCGCGGCGCCCGAGTTCACGTCGGTACCCACCAGGCCCAGCAGCAGGCCCAGCACGATCATGGCGATGGCCTTGACCAGCGAGCCCGAGGCCAGCACCACGGCGCCGATCAGGCCCAGCACCATCAGCGAGAAGTACTCGGCGGGGCCGAACTTGAAGGCCAGTTCAGACAGCGGTGCGGCAAACGCGGCCAGGATCATGGTGGCCACGCAGCCGGCAAAGAACGAGCCCAGGCCGGCGGTGGCAAGCGCCACCCCCGCTCGTCCTCGTCTTGCCATCTGGTAGCCATCGATGGTTGTCACCACCGACGACGATTCACCCGGCAGGTTGACCAGGATGGCGGTGGTCGAGCCGCCGTACTGGGCGCCGTAGTAGATGCCGGCCAGCATGATCAGCGCGGCCACCGGTGGCAGCGTGTAGGTCACCGGCAGCAGCATGGCGATGGTGGCCAGCGGCCCCAGGCCCGGCAGCACGCCGATCAGCGTCCCCAGCACGCAGCCGAGGAAGGCGTACGCCAGGTTCTGGAAGGTCAGGGCGGTGGAGAAGCCCAGGCCCAGGTTAGTGAGTAGTTCCATGTTGGCGGCCTCCTTAGCTTGCCAGGAAAGCCGGCCACACCGGCATCTGCAGGTTGATGCCGTATACGAACGCCCCCAGGCTGATCAGCACAAGGATGATGGCGTTCAGGATCGCACCCTTCCAGCTGAACTCGTGGCTGGCCATCGACGACACCAGCACCAGCACCAGCACCGACAGCACCATGCCGAGCGGCTTGAGCAGCAGGCCGAACAGCACCACCGAGCCGAGAATCCACAGCAGCGTCTTGATATCCCAGCGGGCCAGCTGGTCTGTTTCCGCCTTGGAAGACAGCGAGCCCCACAGCACCAGCGCGCCCAGCAGGGCGAGCACGATGCCGAGCCAGAACGGGAAGTATCCCGGTCCCATTTTTGCGGCGGTTCCCATGGAATAGCCGCGTGCGACCCAGGAAAAGCCGAATCCGACCAGGATGAACATCAGGCCGGAGGCGAAGTCCTTTTGGCTACGTATGCGCAAAGTGAATCTCCTCGATAAGACGCTTGAAATCTACGGTTGACCCTTTGTTGCGCCGCGTCAATGCGGTCTGCAACGAAGGGCCCTCCAGCGGGCAGGGTGGAAGTTAAGGGGGCGACCTTTCAGCTACCTTTCAGATGTCTGCAAACAGGGTCATGGTTCGGGTATCCCCTAGTGGGATGGCGCTTAAAAGGCGCCTGGCCGGTCTGCAAAGCCAGTCTGGAGGCGGGCTGGCGGGCGAGGCGGCAGATAGCGCTGCGCTATCACCCGGGCAGCACGCGCATCCGTACGGCAGCTTCCGCGGGGGTGCCGGCCTGAAAGCCCTGTAAGGTTTGAAAGGTTCCGGCAAGGAACCCTATGTGATGCAAGGCGCAGCCTGGAGAGGCAGCGCCGAGGGGCCTGAGGGAAAAGGGAGAACACCCTGCTCAGGCCACTTCGGGCGGCTTGGGCGCACCCGGAACCGTTGGTGCTGCGAGGACTTGTCTTTAATCGACCTTGGCCCCCGACACCTTCACGATCTGCGCATACTTCTTCAGCTCCTTCTGCACCAACGCCCCGAACTGCTCCGGCGTGGTCGGCGCCGGCTGGGCGCCGATGCGGGCCAGGCGCGCCTTCATGTCGTCCGTCTTCAGGATCGCAACGATCTCGTGGTTCAGCTTCTCCACGATTTCGCGCGGCGTATTGGCCGGCGCGAACACGCCGAACCAGGTCGAGATATCGAAGCCTTCCAGCCCCAGTCCCTTGCCGGCCTCGGCAATGGTCGGCAGCTCGGGGAACGCGGCCGCGCGGCCGGCGGTGGTCACGGCGAAGGCCTTGAGCTTGCCCGCCCTGATATTGGCCGACGCCGAAGCCAGGTTGTCGAAGATCAGGTCGGTCTGGCCCGACAGCACCGACAGCTGTGCGGGCGACGCGCCGTTGTAGGGGATATGGACCATGCTGATCTTCGCCATGCTCTTGAACAGCTCGCCCGACAGGTGCCCGGCGCTGCCGTTGCCGCCCGAGGCGTAGTCCAGCTTGCCCGGGTTCTTGCGCGCATAGGCGACCAGGTCGCGCACGTTGTTGATGTGCAGTTCGGCGGCCTTGCCGGGGTGCATCACCAGCACGTTGGGCACGTCGGCGACCAGCGTGACCGGCGCGAAGTCTTTCACGGGGTCATACGGCATCTTGCTGAACAGCGTCGGGTTGATGGCATGCGTGGCCACCGCGCCCATGACGATGGTGTAGCCATCGGCCGGCTGCCTGGCGACGTAGTCCGCGCCCAGGTTGCCGCCGGCGCCCGGCTTGTTTTCCACCACCACGGGCTGGCCGAGGCTGTCGCGCAGCCTGTCGCCGATGGCGCGCGCCACGGTGTCGAGCGGGCCGCCGGCGGGATAGGGCACCACGAAGCGGACGGGCTTGGTGGGGTAGGCGTTGGTGGCCGCGTTGGTGGTCGCGTTGGTGGCCGTGTTGGTGGCCGCGATGGCGGCGGCGGGCATCAGCGCCGCGCTCAGCGCGGCGGCAAGCAGTTTCTTCAGCATGTTGCGGAGGACAGAGGGATTGAAATTCCTGGCGGGATGCTTAGCGGGCCCCGATGCCGCGCGCCATCATCACGGCGCACAGCGGCAGCAGGATCACCAGGTGCGATTCGATCATGACCCAGCGCCGCGCCGCCTTGATCTCGGACGGCGGCGGCACGTAATCGGGCAGCCTGCGCGCCTGCTTGCGCCAGCGCGCGATGGCAAGGGTCGGCGGCAGCGAGCACAGCGCGATCAGCACGAACACGCCCATCTTGGCGTGGAACCACGGGTTGTGCAGGTAGAAGTCGACGCCCTTGGCGCCGTAGAACAGGCGCAGCAGGCCGGTCGCCAGCGCCAGGACCGCCGACAGGAAATAGAACAGGTCGTACAGCGACAGGCGCCGCACGGTGGCCGGGGTGAGGTCCGGGCGCAGCGCCACAGCCTCGGCGGCCATCAGCGTGATCAGGACAAAGATCGCAAGGAAATGCAGGAAGGCCAGGATGGCGTCGGTCAGCATGGGTTCTCCTTTGCTTTGCGCAGGCCCGCGCGGGAGCGCGGGCCCGGGGAAAGTACTTCAGTGGGGACTGAACTTCCGGAAAGCACCTGCGGCAGGACTGGCCTGCCACACGCAGCAGGAGAATCTTACAGCACACCTTTTGCGCGAAGTGCCGCGATCTGCCCGGCGCTGTAGCCCAGGGTCTCGGCCAGCACCGTGTCGGTGTGCTCGCCCAGCAGCGGCGGGTGGCGCAGCGCCTGCGGCGGCGTCGCGCTCATCTTGATCGGGCTGGCGACCAGCTTGACCTCGCCGGCGCTGGGGTGCGGCAGGTCCACGCGCAGGCCGCGCGCCTTGACCTGGTCGTCCTCGAACACATCGTCGAGCGTGTTGATCGGGCCGCACGGCACGCCCGCGGCTTCCAGGTCGCGGATCCACTGCGCGCGGGTGCGCGGGCGCACCATCTCGGCCAGGATCGGCACCAGCACGTCGCGGTTGGCCACGCGCTGCGGGTTTTTGGCAAAGCGCGGATCGTCGGCCAGTTCGGGCATGCCGCCGTCGGTGACGAACTTGCGGAACTGCCCGTCGTTGCCCACCGCGACGATGATCCAGCCGTCGGCGGCCTGGAAGGTCTGGTAGGGCACGATGTTGGGGTGCGCATTGCCCCAGCGGCGCGGCGCCTCGCCGCTGGCCAGGTAGTTGGTGTTCATGTTGGCCAGCATGGCCACCTGCACGTCCAGCAGCGCCATGTCGATGTACTGGCCTTCGCCGGTGCGCTCGCGATGCGCCAGCGCCGCCAGCACGGCGATGGTGGCGTACTGGCCCGTCATCAGGTCGGAAATCGCCACGCCGGCCTTCTGCGGGCCGCCGCCGGGCAGGTCGTCGCGCTCGCCGGTCAGGCTCATGAAGCCGCCCATGCCCTGGATGATGAAGTCATAGCCGGGGCGCGCGGCGTACGGGCCGGTCTGGCCGAAGCCGGTGACCGAGCAGTAGATCAGGTCGGGCTTGACCTGCCTGAGCGACTCGTAGTCCAGCCCGTATTTCTTGAGTTGGCCGACCTTGTAGTTCTCCAGCACCACGTCGCTCTGCGCGGCGAGGTCGCGCACGATCTGCTGGCCTTCGGGCGTGCTGATGTCGCAGGTGACCGAGCGCTTGTTGCGGTTGGCGGCCAGGTAGTAGGCGGCCTCGGCGGTGTCGCGGCCGTCTTCGTCTTTGAGCCAGGGCGGGCCCCAGGTGCGGGTGTCGTCGCCGGCGCCGGGGCGCTCGATCTTGATCACATCGGCGCCGAAGTCGGCAAGGTTCTGGGCGCACCAGGGCCCGGCAAGGACACGGGTCAGGTCGAGGACGCGGAGATGGCTTAAGGCTCCCATGGCGGTATTGGAATGCAGAGGTAGGGCAGGGGGGAAGGATCGGAAATCCGGCTGCCGGCGCCCGGTCTCGGGCGGGGCGATGCGGGTTGCCTGCACTGTACCACCGGGGCTCGCGCAGGCGTGCCATGGAGTGATTCATAGGCCGCTCTTTGCGGCTGGATTTGGGCGATAGCCGGCCGGCCCCATGGCAAGGCGGGCGGCCGGCCGGGCATGCCCTGCTGGTGCTGCCTTGCCCGTATAATCAACGGTTTGCAAATCCAAAACTGACTCGTCGCGCCCGGCCCAGCCGCGGGAGCGTCCGCCATCCCATGAAAGTCTCAGACATTCGCAGCAAGTTCCTGCAGTTCTTCGAATCGAAGGGCCATACCGTGGTCCGCTCGTCCAGCCTGGTGCCGGCGAACGACCCGACGCTGCTGTTCACCAATTCCGGCATGGTGCAGTTCAAGGACGTGTTCCTGGGCACCGACAAGCGCCCGTACAGCCGCGCGACCTCGTCGCAGCGCTCGGTGCGCGCCGGCGGCAAGCACAACGACCTGGAGAACGTGGGCTACACCGCCCGCCACCATACGTTCTTCGAGATGCTGGGCAACTTCTCGTTTGGCGACTACTTCAAGCGCGAAGCCATCCAGTACGCATGGGAACTGCTGACCAAGACCTACCAGCTGCCGGCCGAGAAGCTGTGGGTGACGGTCTACGCGGAAGACGACGAGGCCTACGACATCTGGGCCAGGGAAGTGGGCGTGCCGACCGAGCGCATCGTGCGCATCGGCGACAACAAGGGCGCGCGCTACGCCTCGGACAACTTCTGGCAGATGGCCGACACCGGCCCGTGCGGCCCGTGCTCGGAAATCTTCTACGACCACGGCCCGGACGTGTGGGGCGGCCCGCCGGGATCGCCGGAGGAAGACGGCGACCGCTACATCGAGATCTGGAACCTGGTGTTCATGCAGTTCAACCGCGACGAGCAGGGCAACATGACGCCGCTGCCCAAGCCCTGCGTGGACACCGGCATGGGCCTGGAGCGCATCGCCGCGGTGCTGCAGCACGTGCACAGCAACTATGAGATCGACCTGTTCCAGGCACTGATCAAGGCCGCCGCGCGCGAGACCCATATCGACAACCTGAACCAGAACTCGCTGAAGGTCATCGCCGACCATATCCGCGCGTGCTCGTTCCTGATCGTCGACGGCGTGATCCCCGGCAACGAGGGCCGCGGCTACGTGCTGCGCCGCATCGTGCGCCGTGCCATCCGCCACGGCTACAAGCTGGGCCAGAAGACCCCGTTCTTCCACAAGCTGGTGCCGGACCTGGTCGCGCAGATGGGCGAGGCCTATCCGGAACTGGCCGAAGCCCAGTCGCGCGTGACCGAAGTGCTGAAGGCCGAGGAAGAGCGCTTCTTCGAGACCATCGAGAACGGCATGTCGATCCTGGACGCCGCGCTGGCCGACCTGAAGCTCAAGGGCGGCAAGACGCTGGATGGCGAACTGGCCTTCAAGCTGCACGACACCTTCGGCTTCCCGCTGGACCTGACGCAGGACGTGTGCCGCGAGCAGGAAATCGGCGTGGACGAGGCCGCCTTCGACGCCGCCATGAGCCGCCAGCGCGAGCAGGCGCGTGCCGCGGGCAAGTTCAAGATGGCCGCCGGCCTGGAGTACACGGGCGACAAGACCGTGTTCCATGGCTACGAAAAGCTGGAGCTGCCGCGGGCGTTGATCACCGCGCTGTATGTGGACGGCGCGTCGGTCGACACCATGCAGCCGGGCCAGACCGGCGTGGTGGTGCTGGACAACACGCCGTTCTACGCCGAGTCCGGCGGCCAGGCCGGTGACCAGGGCGTACTCAAGGCCGTGGACGGCAATGGTGCGGTCTTCGCCGTGGCCGACACCACCAAGGTCCAGGCCGACGTGTTCGGCCACCAGGGCACGCTGGCAGGCGGCGCGCTGAAGGTGGGCGACGCCGTGTCGGCCCAGGTCGATGCGCTGCGCCGCGCGCGCACCGTGCGCAACCACTCGGCCACGCACCTGATGCACAAGGCCCTGCGCGAAGTGCTGGGCACGCATGTGCAGCAGAAGGGCTCGCTGGTGGATGCGGACAAGACCCGCTTCGACTTCTCGCACAATGCGGCGCTGACCGAAGACCAGATCCGCCGGGTCGAAGAGATCGTCAACGCCGAGATCCTGCGCAACGAAGATACGCACGCCGAGATCATGCCGTTCGACGATGCCGTCAAGAGCGGCGCGATGGCGCTGTTCGGCGAGAAGTATGCCGACGACGTGCGCGTGCTGTCGATCGGCACGTCGAAGGAACTGTGCGGCGGCACCCACGTGCACCGCACCGGCGATATCGGCCTGTTCAAGATCGTGGTGGAAGGCGGCGTGGCGGCCGGCATCCGCCGCGTGGAAGCGATCACCGGCGACAACGCGCTGCACTACCTGCAGAGCCTGGATGCGAAGCTGAATGAAGCCGCCGCCGTGCTGAAGGCGCAGCCGTCCGAGCTGGTGCCGCGCATCGGCCAGGTGCAGGACCAGGTGCGCGCGCTGGAGAAGGAGCTGGAGCGCCTGAAGAGCAAGCTGGCGGCGTCGCAGGGCGATGAGCTGGCTGCCCAGGCCGTCGACATCAAGGGCCTGAAGGTGCTGGCGGCCCAGCTCGACGGCGCCGACGTGAAGACGCTGCGCGAGACCATGGACAAGCTCAAGGACAAGCTGCAGAGCGCGGCCATTGTGCTGGCGGCCGTGGCCGACGGCAAGGTCAGCCTGATCGCCGGCGTGACGGCGGATGCGACCGGCAAGGTCAAGGCCGGGGAGCTGGTGAACTTCGTTGCCCAGCAGGTGGGTGGCAAGGGCGGCGGACGGCCGGACATGGCGCAGGCTGGCGGCACCGAGCCGGGCAAGCTGCCGCAGGCACTGGCGGGTGTCGGCGAGTGGGTGGCAGCGAAGGTCTGATGGCTTGACCGTACCGCAAGCCGATGAAGAAGGGGCGCCACTGGCGCCCCTTCTGATTTTCTACTTCTCGGCGTTCCCCGTAGCATTCCGCAGCGTCGTCAGCAAATCCATCGGCAACGGAAACACAATCGTCGAACTCTTGTCCCCGGCGATCTGCGTCAGCGTCTGCATATAGCGCAGCTGCATCGCCTGCGGCTGCCGCGCCAGCATCTGCGCCGCTTCCAGCAGCTTCTCGGAAGCCTGCAGCTCGCCTTCGGCATGGATCACCTTGGCGCGCCGCTCGCGTTCGGCTTCCGCCTGCCGCGCGATGGCCCGGACCATGGTTTCGTTCAGGTCGACATGCTTGATCTCGACGTTCGATACCTTGATGCCCCAGGCGTCCGTCTGCGCGTCCAGCGCTTGCTGGATGTCGAGATTGAGCTTCTCGCGCTCGGCGAGCATTTCATCCAGTTCGTGCTTGCCCAGGACCGAGCGCAGCGTGGTCTGCGCAAGCTGGCTGGTGGCGTCGAGGAAGTTCGCGACCTGGATGATGGCGCGCTCCGGATCCACCACGCGGAAGTACACCACGGCATTGACCTGCACCGAGACGTTGTCGCGTGAAATGACGTCCTGTGACGGCACATCCATGACGATCGTGCGCAGGTCCACCCGCACCATTTGCTGCACCGCCGGGATGACCAGCACCAGCCCCGGGCCCTTGACCTTCCAGAAGCGGCCGAGCATGAAGACCACGCCGCGCTCGTACTCGCGCAGCACCCGGAACGCCGCGATGATGAGCAGCGCCAACAGGAAGATCAAACCGCCGAAGCTGAATCCGAAGGCCATGGTCAGGCTCCCTTGTCTGGGGTCGGTTGGGGTTGGGTCGGTCGGGGTGGAGCCGGAGCGCCCGGCGCGTTGCCGGCGGCGATCACGTCAAGGATCAGGCCATGCCGTGCGGTGACCACCACCGGTGTGCCGCGCGCCATGGGGCTGGCACTGCGCACGCGCCAGTTCTCGCCGCGCACCGTGGCCCAGCCCTCGTCGCGCAGGTCTTCCAGCAGCTCGCCGCGGCTGCCGATCAGCGTGTCGGCGCCGCTGACCACCGGCCGCTTGCGCGAGCGCATCAGCATGGCCGACATGCCCAGCAGCAATGCCGCCGACATGGCCGACAGCATCGCCACCATCGGCAGCGGCACGCCGAAGCCCGGCACGTCGGTGTCGATCAGCATCACCGCGCCGAAGGCGAAGGCGATGATGCCGCCCAGGCCCAGCGCGCCGAAGCTCGGCAGGAACAGCTCCGCCACCATGCAGGCAATGCCCAGCGCCACCAGCGCCAGGCCGGCGTAGCTGACCGGCAGCATATGCAGCGCGAACAGCGCCAGCAGCAGGCAGATCGCGCCGGCGACGCCGGGGACGATCATGCCCGGCGTGGAGAACTCGAAGATCAGCCCGTAGATGCCGATCATCAGCAGCATCAGCGCCACGCTGGGTTCGGTGATCACCGCCAGGAAGCGGCTGCGCCAGTCCGGTTCCATGTCGACCACCGTCGCATCGCGGGTGTGCAGCACGCTGGCCTTGCCGCCGGCGGTGAGCTGGCGGCCGTCGATCTGGCGCAGCAGCGCGGGCAGGTCGGACGCGACCACATCGATCACGCGCTGCGCCAGGGCCTCGTCGGCGGACAGGCTGACCGCCTCGCGCACCGCGCGCTCGGCCCACTCGGCGTTGCGCCCGCGCAGTTGCGCCAGGCCGCGGATATAGGCGGAGGCGTCGTGCATCTGCTTGCGGGCCATGGTGTCGGCGGTGGAGGGCTCGCTGGCGGGGGCCGATGCCGGGTTTGCGCCGGGCACGGCGTCGGGGCGCTGCGGGCCGCCAATGCCGATCTGCACGGGGCTGGCCGCGCCCAGGTTGGTGCCGGGCGCCATCGCCGCGACATGGCTGGCATAGAGGATGTAGGTGCCGGCGCTGGCGGCGCGCGCGCCGCCCGGATAGACGTAGGTGGCGACCGGCACCGGCGAGGCCAGGATCGCCTGGATGATCTCGCGCATGGACGCATCCAGCCCGCCCGGCGTGTCCATCTCCAGCACCACCAGCTGGGCGCCCGCGTCGCGGGCGCGCGCCATGCTGCGCAGCACGAAGCTGGCGCTGGCCGGGCCGACCGCGCCCTTGAGCGGGATCGCGTAGACCGGCGCGACGGCGCCCGCAGCCGGGGCGGACGCCCCGGACGGTGGCGCGGCGCGGGCGGGCGGCACGGCGACGGCGCTGGCGAGGAGGCCGGCCAGCCCGGCAAGGCAGCACGCCAGGGCCAGGCCGGCCAGCAGCCAGTGAGGCAGACGCCGAAGGGCCCGCGGGGGCACGGTGGCAGGTTTCATCACGTGGGCGGGCACACAGGGTGCGGTGGTGGTGCCATTTCCAGTGTAGACCACCGGCCACATCTTGCACGGGATGGTCGCCGCGCCCGGTGTCCGGCCATTCAGGCGGCTGCCAGTTCCGGCTTGCCGGCGGGGCCGGGCGCCTGCGTACCCAGGGCGTCTGCCAGCGCATGCAGGGCCGCGCTCGCCATGGCCGGGTGCCAGGCCAGCAGGGTGCGCACGCGGCCGGCGGCGCCGAGGCCGTGCTGGCTGATCGCGGGCAGGTCGCGGTACAGGCCCAGCACCGAGCGCGGCACGATCGCGGCGCCGATGCCGGCCGCCGCGCAGGCGACGATGGCATGGTAGGAGCCCAGTTCCAGCACACGCGGCGGCGGCGCGGTGTCGCCGCCGGCATACCAGGCCTCGACCCGCGCGCGGTAGTTGCAGCCGGGCTCGAACGCCAGCAGCGTCGGCACTTCCAGGTCGGAGGAGGCGTGGATCGGGCGATGACCCGCCCGCGCGATCACCACCAGCTCTTCCTCGAAGGCCGGAATGGCTTCCAGTCCCGGCTCGGATAGCGGCTCGGCGACAAAGGCGCAATCGACCTCGAAGCGCGCCAGTGCATCGAGCGCTTGCCGGGTCGGCAGCGTCACCAGCTCCAGTTGCACCTCGGGCCACGCCTGGTGGTACGCGGCCAGCACATTGGGCAACCGGCTGGCGGCGGTGCTCTCCATCGAGGCGATGCGCAGGCGGCCGCTCGGACGTGCCGGCTGCACCGCCTGGCGCGCTTCCTCGGTCAGCTGCAGGATGCGGCAGGCGTAGTCGAACAGGGTCTGTCCCGCCGGCGTCAGCACCATGCGCCGGCCGTCACGCACGAACAATTCGACACCGAGCGACTGCTCCAGCTGGCGGATGCGCGTGGTGACATTGGATTGCACGCGGTGCAGCCGCTCTGCCGCGCGGGTGATGCCGCCGGCTTCGACGACGGCACGGAAGATCTCAAGTGCGGCCAGGTCCATGGCTATGGGCTCCGGAACGTGATCCGAGGACATCCATCTCTATCAGGGATGCATTGCATCTTTATAATTCATTTTTAGGGATGGTTTGCCCAGCGTAGCATACAGGGATTGCCATGCAACCGCTGCCTCTACAGCCAGAGCCAATGTCCAAGCTCCACAGCCTTGACCCCGACCAGGCCGCCGCCGGCGCTGCCAGCCCGATGCAAGCCGAGCAGCCCGGCATTCGTCATGCCGGCCCGGTGGCGGTGGCGGTGGCCGGCCTGGTGTCGCTGGCGGTGGTGATGGGAATCGGCCGCTTCGCCTTTACGCCTTTGCTGCCGATGATGCTGCACGACGGCATCGTCGACCTGCACCAGGGCGGCTGGCTGGCGACGGTCAACTACATCGGCTACTTTCTTGGCGCCGCGCTGTGCATGGTTATCCGCCCCGACGCCCTGCGCATGGTGCGCTGGGGGCTGGTGGCGACAGTGCTGCTGACGCTGGGCATGGCGCTGCCGGGCGGCATGCCGGCGTGGTCGCTGTGGCGCTTCGCCGCCGGCGTGGCCAGCGCGGTGGTGCTGGTCTATACCGCCGGCTGGTGCCTGCAACGGCTGGCTGAACTGGGCAAGCCGGAACTGGGCGGGCTGATCTTCTGCGGGCCGGGGCTGGGCATCGTCGCCACGGGCCTCGGCGCCTCCGGCATGGTTGGCGCGGGCTGGCATGCCGACCATGGCTGGCTGGCCTTCACGGTGCTGGCCGCGGTGCTGGTGGCCCTGGTGTGGCGCATTTTCGTGGCCACGCCGGTCGCCGCTGGCGCCGGCCAGGCACCGGCTGGCGCCGCGGCGCCAGCCGGTGCCGCCGCGCGGCTCGACGCCCAGACCTGGGCCCTGACGCTGGCCTACGGCCTGGCCGGCTTCGGCTACATCATCACCGCCACGTTCCTGCCGGTGATTGCGCGCGAGGCGCTGCCGGGCACGGTCTGGGCCGACCTGTTCTGGCCGATCTTCGGCGCCGGCGTGGCGCTCGGCGCCTTGCTGGCGACGCGGGTGAGCATGGCCCATGACAGCCGCAAGCTGCTGACGCTCTCCTACGGCATGCAGGCGCTGGGGGTGGCGATCGCGGTGCTGTGGCCGACGGTGGCGGGCTTTGCGCTCAGCAGCCTGCTGGCCGGCCTGCCATTCACCGCGCTGGTGGCCTTCGCCATGCGCGAGGCCCGGCGCCTGTGGGGCCCGCACGCGCCGCGACTGATGGGGCTGATGACCGCGTCGTACGGCCTCGGCCAGATCGCCGGCCCGCCGCTGGCGACCGCGCTCGTGGCGCGTACCGGCGGCTTCGCCAGTTCGCTGGCGTGCGCGGCGGCGGCGCTGCTGGCGGGCGCGCTGGTGTTCGCATGGATGCGCCGCGCCTGGCCGCTGGCGCCCGCGCGGAGCGGATCGTGAAGGTGCGCTACAGTATCGCCTTTGCCGCCTGACGCGCCACGCATCGCGGCTGCCGCGCGTGCGCCGCAGCCCCGTGGCGCAGCACAGAAGGCCGGGGCCGACCCCGGCACGCGAGACCGGGCGGCGCAGGAGCGAGCCCCATGTCTTTTGCCTTGCAGCCCGCGCGTGCCGCGGGCGCCTCCCCGCAGCCTGTCTCCGCCGCAGAGCAGTGCGTGCGCGTCGACCTTGCCGCCGCCTACCGGCTGGCCGCACGCGCGGGCTGGGATGACCTGATCTACACCCATATCTCGGCCACCGTGCCCGGTGAGCCCGACCATTTCCTGATCAACCCGTTCGGCTTTGCCTTCGACGAGATCCGCGCCGGCGACCTGGTCAAGATCAACAGCCGCGGCGAGGTGGTCGGCGAAACGGTGCACCCGGTCAACGTCACCGGCTTCGCGCTGCACGCCGCCGTGCACGCGGCCCGGCCCGACGCGATGTGCGTGATGCACCTGCATAACACCGCCGGCATCGCGGTGTCGGCGCAGGCCGCCGGCCTGCTGCCGCTGTCGCAGCATGCGATGCGCTTTTACGGCCGCATGGCCTATCACGACTACGAGGGCCTGGCCTTCACGCCTGCCGAGGGCGAACGCCTGACCGCATCGCTCGGCGAGCATCCGGCCATGCTGTTGCGCAACCACGGCACGCTGACCGTGGGCCGCACCGTGGCCGAGGCCTACGTGCTGATGGCGACGCTGATCAAGGCCTGCGAGATCCAGATCGCCGCGCAGGCGGGCGGCGCCCTGGTGCAGCCGGATGAGGCGGTCGCGCACAAGACATCCGGCCAGCTGTTCGACAACGGCGCCATCGAGGGCGTGATGGAGTGGCCCGCGCTGCTGCGCAAACTCGATAGAATCGATCCTTCCTACCGGGACTGATCTTCACGTCCCCAGCGAATTTCCAGAACACCAATCATCACAAGGAGCATTGCATGCCGACTTTCCACGTCGAAATGTTTGAAGGCCGTACCATCGAGCAGAAGCGCAAGTTCGTCGAGGAAGTGACCCGCGTCACCTGCGAGACGCTGGGCTGCTCGGCCTCGGCCGTCGACATCATCATCACCGACGTCAAGCGCGAGAACTGGGCCACCGGCGGCGAGCTTTGGGCCGACAAGAAGTAAGGCACTGAACGGCCTGAACACCATGCAGCACTTCGCCTCCGACAATTACGCCGGCTTCTGCCCGGAATCGCTCAAGTACTTCCTGGAAGCCAACGCCAGCGGCCACGAGCAGGCCTATGGCGACGACAGTTGGACGCAGAAGGTCTGCGACCGCATCCGCGACCTGTTCCAGACCGATTGCGAAGTCTTCTTCGTGTTCAACGGCACGGCGGCCAACTCGCTGGCGCTGTCGGCGCTGTGCCAGTCGTACCACTCGGTGATCTGCCACGAGCTGGCGCATATCGAGACCGACGAGTGCGGCGGCCCGGAGTTCTTCTCCAACGGCTCCAAGCTGCTGACCGCGCCCGGCGAGAACGGCAAGCTCACGCCCGATGCGATCGAGGCGCTGGTGACGCGCCGCTCGGATATCCACTACCCCAAGCCCAAGGTGGTGTCGCTGACGCAGTCGACCGAAGTCGGCACGGTGTACAGCGTGGACGAGGTGCGCGCGATCGCGGCCATCGCCAAGCGCCGGCAGCTGCGCGTGCATATGGACGGCGCGCGCTTTGCCAATGCGGTGGCGTCGCTGGGCGTGCATCCGTCCGAGATCACCTGGCGCGCCGGCGTCGACGTGCTGTGCTTCGGCGGCACCAAGAACGGCCTGCCGGTGGGCGAGGCGGTGGTGTTCTTCGACCGCCGCCTAGCCGAGGATTTTGCCTACCGCGTCAAGCAGGCCGGGCAGCTGGCGTCGAAGATGCGGTTTATCTCGGCGCCGTGGCTGGGCCTGCTCGAGAACGATGTGTGGCTCGCCAACGCGCGCCATGCCAACGCGATGGCGCAACTGCTGCAGCAGCGCATTGCCGACATCCCCGGCGTGCGCATCATGTTCCCGACGCAGTCCAACGCCGTCTTCGCCGAGCTGCCGCTACCGGCGATCGAGGCACTGCGCGCGCAGGGCTGGCGCTTCTATACCTTCATCGGCGCCGGCGGCTGCCGCTTCATGTGTGCGTGGGACCTGCAGCCGCAGACGGTGGAGGCGCTCGCCGCCGACATGCGCGCGGCGTGCGCGGCTTGAACGGGTGCCCGAACAGGTGCCTGAACGCGGCAGCGCGATCATACTGATAACGAGACCCCTAGAGGAGCCCCAGATGCAATACCGATTCTGCCCGCAATGCGGCGCGCCGCTCGAGGTGCTGCCGTTGTCCGGGCGCGAACGCCACGCCTGCGTGCAGCATGAATGCGGCTTCGTGCACTGGAACAACCCGCTGCCGGTGCTGGCCGCGGTGGTGGAGTACCAGGACAAGCTGCTGCTGGCGCGCAACGCGGCCTGGCCGCAGCAGATGTTTGCGCTGGTGACGGGGTTCCTGGAGCGCGACGAGCCGCCCGAGCTGGGCGTGGCACGCGAGCTGAAGGAAGAGACCAACCTCGACACCGAGTCGGTCTCGCTGATCGGCGTCTACGAGTTCATGCGCAAGAACGAGCTGATCATCGCCTATCACGTCAAGGCGAGCGGCACCGTCGAGTTGTCCGAGGAGCTGGCCGAATACAAGCTGGTGGCGCCCGAGGACGTGCGCGTGTGGTCGGCAGGCACCGGCTTCGCCGTGGCCGACTGGCTGGCCGCGCGCGGCTATCCGGTGCGCTTCTTCGACCGGCAGAGCGGCGAGGACATCTCCGACCCGCGCCGCCCGCATGACTTCAGCCAGGTCGGGGCTTCGCTACAATACCGCTGGTGATAGCCACCCGAATAGCCCCTGAAACAGAAGGAAGAGACGAATGGAGTTCCAGAAAGAAGTGGATGCGCGCGGCCTGAATTGCCCGCTGCCGATCCTGCGCACCAAGAAGGCGCTGGCCGATATGGCCAGCGGCGAAGTGCTGAAAGTGCTGGCGACCGATCCCGGTGCGACGCGCGATTTCCAGGCCTTTGCCAAGCAGACCGGCAACGAGCTGCTGTCGCATTCGGAAGTCGACAAGGTGTTCGTGTTCTACATGCGCCGGCGGTAAATTTGCGTCGACCTCCGATAAGCCTTCATGTCATTCCCGCGCAGGCGGGAACGACGGTAAAGAAAAAGCCGCTCGAAAGCGGCTTTTTTTCTCTAGGGCGAGGCGAACGCTCAGCTGTTCGGCCGCGTCAGGTGCTCGCGCGACTCCAGGTAGGCGCTGAATTCGGCGCCCACTTCCGGGTGCTTCAGCGCAAACTCCACGGTCGCCTTCAGGTAGCCCAGCTTGCTGCCGCAGTCATAGCGGCGGCCCTGGTAGCGGTACGCCAGTACCTGCTCCTGGCCCAGCAGCGACTGGATCGCGTCGGTCAGCTGGAACTCGCCGCCGGCGCCGGGCTTCAGTTCGCGCAGGTGGTCGAAGATGCGCGGCGTCAGGATATAGCGGCCGACCACGCCCAGGTTCGACGGTGCGTCTTCCGGCGCCGGCTTCTCGACGATGCCCGACACCTTGATCACGCCCTCGTCCCACTCGCGGCCATCGATCACGCCGTAGGAACGGCTCTGTTCCGGCGAGATTTCCTCGACGCCCAGCACCGAGCAGTTGTAGTGGTTGTAGGTATCCACCATCTGCTTCATCACCGGCGGGTTGCCGTCGATCAGGTCGTCGGCCAGCATGATGGCGAACGGGGTGTCGCCGACCAGCTTGGCGGCGCACAGCACCGCGTGGCCCAGGCCCAGTGCCTCGGGCTGGCGCACGTAGTAGCACTCCACGTTGGCGGGCTTGATCGAGCGCACCACGTCCAGCAGCGCCTGCTTGTTCTTGGCTTCCAGCTCGACTTCCAGTTCGAAGGCCTTGTCGAAATGGTCCTCGATGGCGCGCTTGGAGCGGCCGGTGACGAAGATCATCTCGGTAATGCCGGCGGCCATGGCTTCTTCCACGGCGTACTGGATCAGCGGCTTGTCCACCACCGGCAGCATTTCCTTCGGGCTGGCCTTGGTGGCTGGCAGAAAGCGGGTGCCCAGGCCCGCGACCGGGAAGACGGCCTTGGTGACGCGATTTTCCATATCAGGTGTACCTCTCAGATGCTGGTTCATAACCCTGCCAGCCATGGCCGGCGCCGTCTGTCCGGTTCCGTCCGACGAGGCCGGACAGGAACCAGACTGGCAGGGGCGTCATCGGCTGCCGGTCAGGCCGGCAGCCGTTGCAGCTGGCCCTGCAGCTTGGCCAGCGTTTGCTCGAAATCGGCGAGGCGCTGTGTCTCCTGCGCCACCACCGCGGGCGGCGCCTTGGCGACAAAGCTTTCGTTGGAGAGCTTGCCGCGGCACTTGCCGATCTCGCCGCCGAGGCGTTCGATCTCCTTGGACAGCCGCACGCGCTCGGCGGCGACGTCGATCTCGATCTTCAGCAGCAGGTGGTTGCCGCCGGCGATGGCCACCGGGGCACCGGCGCCTTCGGCTTGCAGGGTGCTCTCGTCTTCGAAGACGCGCACCTCGGAAAGTTTCGCAAGCGCCTGGATATGTGCGCTGGCCGCCTTCAGGAATTCGCTGTCGCCTTCGGCATAGAGCGGGATGCGCTGCGCCGGGGAGATGTTCATCTCGCCACGCAGGTTGCGGCACGCATCGACCACTTCCTTCAGGCGCGCGACCCATTGCTCGGCGTCTTCATCGATCTTGGCGATGGCCGCCAGCGGGTAGGGCTGCTGCGAGATGGTCTCGCTGCCGTCGCCCCTGGCGCGGCCCGCCAGCGGGGCCACCTTCTGCCACAGCTCTTCGGTGATGAACGGGATGATCGGGTGCGCCAGTCGCAGCACGGTTTCCAGGACGCGCAGCAGCGTGCGGCGGGTGGCGCGCTGCTGGGCTTCGGTGCCGTTCTGGATCTGCACCTTGGCCAGCTCCAGGTACCAGTCGCAGTACTCGTCCCAGACAAACTTGTAGATCGCGTTGGCGATATTGTCGAAGCGGTACTCGGCAAAGCCCTTCTCGACGTCGGCCTCCACGCGCTGCAGCAGCGACACGATCCAGCGGTCGGCCTGCGAGAAGTGCAGGTAGCCGTCCGGGCCGCAGTCGTGGTTGCACGGGCCCATGCCGCAGTCATGGCCCTCGGTGTTCATCAGCACGAAGCGGGTCGCATTCCACAGCTTGTTGCAGAAGTTGCGGTAGCCCTCGCAGCGGCCGGTGTCGAAGTTGATGTTGCGGCCCAGCGTGGCCAGCGAGGCGAAGGTGAAGCGCAGCGCATCGGCGCCGAAGGCGGGAATGCCCTCCGGGAATTCCTTCTTCGTCTTCTTCTCGATCTTGGGCGCGTCCTTGGGGCGGCGCAGGCCGGTGGTGCGCTTCGTCAGCAGCGTGTCGAGGTCGATGCCGTCGATCAGGTCCACCGGGTCGAGCGTGTTGCCCTCGGACTTGCTCATCTTCTTGCCTTCCGAATCGCGCACCAGCCCGTGTACGTAGACGGTATGGAAGGGCACCTTGCCGGTGAAGTGCTTGGTCATCATGACCATGCGCGCCACCCAGAAGAAGATGATGTCGTAGCCGGTGACCAGCACCGACGACGGCAGGAAGTGCTTCAGCTCCGGGGTTTCCTCGGGCCAGCCCAGCGAGGAGAAGGGCACCAGCGCCGACGAGAACCAGGTGTCGAGCACGTCTTCCTCGCGGCGCAGCGCGCCGGTGCTGCCCGCGGCCTTTGCCTTGGCGAGCGCCTCCTCTTCGGTGCGGCCGACGAAGCAGTTGCCGGCATCGTCGTACCACGCCGGGATCTGGTGGCCCCACCACAGCTGGCGCGAGATGCACCAGTCCTGGATATTGCCCAGCCACTGGTTGTAGGTGCTGATCCAGTTCTCCGGCACCAGCTTGATCTCGCCGCTCTGCACGGCTTCCAGCGCCACCTCGGCGATCGAGCGGCCGGGTTGGAAGGTGCCTGCCGGCGCCGGCTTGCTCATGGCGACGAACCACTGGTCGGTCAGCATCGGCTCGATCGCGCTGCCGGTGCGTTCGCTGCGCGGGGTCATCAGCTTGTGCTTCCTGACCTCGGCCAGCAGGCCCTGCTTGTCCAGGTCGTCGACGATGGCCTTGCGCGCGTCGAAGCGGTCCAGGCCGGCGTACGCGGCCGGCGCATCGGCGACGATCTTCGCGTCCAGCGTCAGGATCGACAGTTGCGGCAGGTTGTGGCGCTGACCCACGGCGTAGTCGTTGAAGTCGTGGCCCGGGGTCACCTTGACCACGCCGGTGCCGAACTCGCGGTCGACGTATTCGTCGGCGATCACCGGGATCTGGCGGCCGGTCAGCGGCAGGTGCACCGACTTGCCGATCAGGTGCGCATAGCGCTCGTCTTCGGGGTGGACCATCACGGCCACGTCGCCCAGCATGGTTTCCGGGCGCGTGGTGGCCACGGTCAGGTGGGTCAGGCCGCCCTTGGCGTCAGCCTCGACCAGCGGATAGCGGATATGCCACAGCGAGCCTTCTTCCTCGACGCTGTCGACTTCCAGGTCCGACACGGCGGTGCCCAGCACCGGGTCCCAGTTGACCAGGCGCTTGCCGCGGTAGATCAGGCCCTGTTCGTACAGGCGCACGAACACTTCGGTCACCGCCTTCGACATCTCCGGCGACATGGTGAAGTACTCGCGGCTCCAGTCGATCGACGCGCCCATGCGCCGCACCTGGCGGGTGATGGTCGAGCCCGATTCTTCCTTCCAGGCCCACACCTTCTCGGTGAATTTCTCGCGGCCGAGATCATGGCGCGACACGCCCTGGCCCTCGAGCTGGCGCTCCACCACGATCTGGGTGGCGATGCCGGCGTGGTCGGTGCCCGGCACCCACAGCGTATTGGCGCCCAGCATGCGCGCATGGCGCGCCAGGCCGTCCATGATGGTCTGGTTGAAGGCATGGCCCATGTGCAGCGTGCCGGTCACATTCGGCGGCGGCAGCTGGATCGCGAAGTCCGGGCGGTCAGGGTCGAAGGTCGGCTTGGCGATGCCGCGGCTCTCCCACTCGGGGCCCCATTTCGCCTCGATGGCGGCGGGTTCGAAGCTCTTGGCAAGCGATTGGTCTTGGGCGGTCATGCTGGGATGTCGAGGTTGGCGTCTGGATGCGTCGCAGGGCTGGAGCGGGGTGCGGCAGCCTGCGCCTGGCGGCCTTGCGCCAGTGAAACCTCAAATTATACGGGGGCGGGCCGGTCGCTGCCTATTTTGAAGACAGTGGCCCCGGCCCGGAAAGGCTGGCCAGGGCCTGCGCACGTCCGCATGCAGGGCAGTTTTCGTCCCTCGGATGTGACGGATCGGACAGGGCCCATCGGTATAATTGGCGCCATTCCACAAGGCCCCTCCGATGTCCGACCTGCTCGCCAACCTCAATGCCGAACAACTTGCCGCCGTCACCCTGCCCGACGAGCCGGCGCTGATCCTGGCGGGCGCGGGCAGCGGCAAGACCCGCGTGCTGACCACGCGCATCGCCTGGCTGCTGCAGAACGGCCGGGTCTCGCCGGCGGGCATCCTGGCGGTGACCTTCACCAACAAGGCCTCGAAGGAAATGCAGACGCGGCTGCAGTCGATGCTGCCGATCAACACCCGCGGCATGTGGATCGGCACCTTCCACGGCCTGTGCAACCGCATGCTGCGCGCGCATTTCCGCGACGCCGGGCTGCCGCAGACCTTTGCCATCCTGGACAGCCAGGACCAGCTTTCGGCGCTCAAGCGGCTGCTCAAGTCGCTCAACGTCGACGACGAGAAGTACCCGGCCAAGAACCTGCAGTACTTCATCAACAACGCCAAGGAGCAGGGGCTGCGCCCGGCCGACGTCGAGGCCAACGACGACTTCAACAAGCGCTTCGTCGATCTCTACGCCGCTTACGACCTGCAATGCCAGCGCGAGGGCGTGGTCGACTTCGCCGAGCTGCTGCTGCGCTGCTACGAGCTGCTGCGCTACAACGACGCCATCCGCCAGCACTACCAGCACCGCTTCCGCCATGTGCTGGTCGACGAGTTCCAGGACACCAACGTGCTGCAGTACCAGTGGCTCAAGCTGCTGGCCGGCCATGGCACGCAGAATCCGGCGGCGGTGTTCGCCGTGGGCGACGACGACCAGAGCATCTACGCCTTCCGCGGCGCCAACGTCGGCAACATGCGCGACTTCGAGCATGAGTTCCGCGTGCGCCGGCTGATCAAGCTGGAGCAGAACTACCGCTCGCACGGGCATATCCTGGATTCGGCCAACCACCTGATCTCGCACAACGCGCGCCGCCTGGGCAAGAACCTGCGCACCGACGCCGGCCACGGCGAGCCGGTGCGCGTGTACCAGGCCGGCTCCGACGGCCAGGAAGCGGGCTGGATCATCGAGGAAATCCGCGACCAGATCGCACAGGGCGCCAGCCGCGCCGAGATCGCCATCCTGTACCGCAGCAACGCGCAGTCGCGCGTGATCGAGCACGCGTTGTTCTCCGCCGGCATCCCGTACCGCGTTTATGGCGGCCTGCGCTTCTTCGAGCGCGCCGAAATCAAGCACGCGCTGGCGTATATGCAGCTGCTGGAGAACCCGCGCAACGATGCCGCCTTCGGCCGCGTGGTCAACTTCCCGGCGCGCGGCATCGGCGCGCGCTCGCTGGAGGTACTGCAGGACATGGCGCGCCAGTATGACTGCGCGCTGTCCGAGGCCGTGGCCTACGTGCCCGGCGCGGCCGGCAGCAAGCTTGCCGCGTTCACGCGCCTGATCGACAAAATGCGCGACGACACCCGCCGCATGACGCTGGCCGAGACCGTCGAGTACATGATCAACACCAGCGGCCTGATCACCCACTACCAGGGCGAGAAGGAGGGCCAGGACCGCATCGAGAACTTGCAGGAACTGGTGACCGCCGCGCAGGCCTTCGTGGTGGAAGAGGGCTACGGGCTGGATGCGCTCGCCGCGGTGATCCCCGCGGATCGCGCCCCCGCCACGCCGGTGCTGGCCGACGGCGACCAGTCCCAGCAGGTGCTCGACCCCGAGGCGCTGCCGGTGGTGATGACGCCGCTGGTTGCGTTCCTGACGCATGCCTCGCTGGAGGCCGGCGACAACCAGGCCCAGGCCGGCCAGGACGCGGTGCAGATGATGACCGTGCACGCGGCCAAGGGGCTGGAGTTCGACGTGGTCTTCATCACCGGGCTGGAAGAAGGGCTGTTCCCGCACGAGAACAGCATGATGGATCCCGACGGGCTGGAAGAAGAACGCCGCCTGATGTACGTGGCGATCACGCGCGCGCGCAAGCGCCTGTTCCTGTCGTTCGCGCAGAGCCGCGTGCTGCACGGCCAGACCAAGTACCACGTGCGTTCGCGCTTCTTCGAGGAACTGCCCGAGGAAGCGCTCAAGTGGCTGACGCCCGCGGTGCAGAGCTATGGCGGCGTACGCCGCCAGGAACGCGACAACGCCTGGGGCCGCGACTGGTTCCGCAAGCCGGAAGATGTTCCCTACACCGGCACGCGCCCGACCGGCGGCATGGACAAGGGCAACGGCTATGCCGACGCCAAGCGCGAGGCGGGCACCGGCTTGCGCGTGGGCCAGTCGGTGTTCCACAACAAGTTCGGCGAAGGCGTGATCACCGCGCTGGAGGGCGAAGGCAACGACGCCCGCGCCAACATCAAGTTCAAGCGCCACGGCGCCAAGTGGCTGGCGCTGTCGGTGGCGAAGCTGGATGCGATCGACTGAGTGGCCGACGGAGGGAGGTTTGGAAGTTTCCCGGGCAAATTTAGGATGCCTCTGATAACGCTTTAGCGCACCATCTGACACTCTCGTTTGCGTCGGAGGATTTACATCCGTCCGTCACTGCCGGCCCCTTGATAGGGGCCGATTCCTTGTGTCGAAACGGGAGAGCTTGCATGGCTGATATGCGCTTTGCGCTGAAGAATGGCGACCACACCAGTACAGGCGGAGCGCTCATAGCTACTGGCCGCAGTGTGTTCCACCATGACACGACCATTGGTGTCGAAGGGGACTATGCGACCTGCCCGGCATGCAAGGTGGGCGGTACGGTCAAGAACGACTGTTATCCCGCCTTCGACATAGATGGAAAACAAGTGCTGGTGAGCGGTGCGCGCGTCTATTGCAGATGCCAAACGCGCCCCGTCGTAATTCACTCGCAAATGGACTTTACCATTGAGGTTAATCGCAAAGGCGCAGGCGCTCAGCCTGCCGCGAATGGTTCTGATTGCTCTTATGGCTATGGCGATTACGACGAGCAATTCATTCTCAAGGACCACGATACAGGCGAAATCCTTGCGGCGATGCCGTACACCGTTGAATTCAAAGACGGAACCATGGTGCGCGGCATCACCGATGAGCAAGGAAGAACGCGTCGCTACTACACCGTCGAGCCCGAGCCCCTCATCGTCCATCTTGGTCACTTTGAGGGATAAAGCATGCCTCAAAGACCGACAGGAACAAGTAATAGCAACAGCGGAAGTGTTCAGGATTCATTTCACAAGCTGCTTTACACGAAATCAATTGACCAGGGCGGATGGCTTGCGATTCGTGTTGATGACAGGATTGTCACGGTCCCGGAATTCGTGAGGGTATCCGGGGTTGGGGAGAAGGACGGCCGCTATTATTTTACGGTCCTTGAAGGGCGCTACAAAGGAAAGCGCGCGAGCCTCAAGGGTGAATACAAAGAAAGATGCTTGATTTCCGCGCGGCGCGGCGCCGGCGCGAAATTGGTTGCAAAAATACAGGGTAGAAAATTGCTCCGCTCCGACAAGAGGGGTGATTCAAGTAACCAACTACTTGCGGTGCTTTATTTTGATGGCAAAAAGGCAACGATTACTCTGGATTCGGATGTCGACTTCATGGAGTTTGACCCGCAAACACGACGTGAAATAGGGATCAAACATTCAAAACCACTACCAAAGGGGACTTACAAGATTCGCGCCCCGGAGGCGGCCGGAAACGCCGGTGCAACAGCATTCTACGGCGTTAATTACCACACGGTGTGGTTCCTCGTGGAGTATGCTCCCACCAATTACAGCAATTTTGTGCATGTTGGCCATTTGTCGGAGGGCTGTGTGACGGTGTACCAGCTGGAGATGTGGGAAAGCCTGTACAAATATTTGATTTCCAATCGACTCGATGCTGAGGGCAAGTATGTTGGGGTCATCGCGATTGAATAGGGCTTTGGGCCTGTTTCTATTAGGGGCAGGGTGCGCCACGGCTCAAAACTTACCCGGGACAGTCATCGATACGGATAGAACCCGCGCTGATGTGCAGGGGCTGTATGAAGTGAGGGAAGAGGCGCGTGCCTTTGTAAGGAAATGGAATGCCGAGCACGGTAGCAATTACGTGGTCGTTGATCCGAATGCAAAGACGTTAGTGCCTCGCTGTGCCGTTCCATTGAGATCGGCATGGTTAGACAAACACCGAGGGCGTGCCGGTGAACATGTGAATGTCATATGCGATAGGTCGGTACACGGGAGTATAAGGAAATGGGATATACCGGTGCCCGTGTATAAGGGCACCGTTCCTTGAGTTCTGCCCGCCTGGTTCAACCGCCACATACCGACGCCAAACGCGAGGCGGGCACCGGCTTCTGTGTGGGCCAGTCGGTGTTCCACAACAAGTTTGGCGAAGGCGTGATCACCGCGCTGGAGGGCGATGGCAGCGACGCCGGCCGGGCCAGCGCCACTCGCCGGCTCAGGACAGCGCGTGCCGCACCTCGCCGGCCTTGGGTTCGGGGCTGTCCACGGTCAGCAAGGGATTGATGAACAGCGACGCCACCGCACCGACGCCCAGCAACGCCCCCGAGATCATGAACGGCAGGTCATAGCTGCCGGTCCGCTCGATCAGGTAGCCGAACACCACCGGCGACACCATGCCGGCCAGGCCGAAGCCGGTGTTCATCATGCCGCCCGCGGTGCCGGCGTACTTGCCGGCGATGTCCAGCGGCAGGCTCCACAGCACGGCATTGGTCAGCTCCAGGAAGAAGAACGACAGGGACAGCAGGATCACCGCGTTGACGGCATCGGCGGTAAAGGTCATCGGCGCGATGAACATCAGCGAGCCGGCCAGCCCGACGAACAGGATCGCGCCGCGCGCCAGCCGCAGGTTGCCGGTGCGCCGGTAGATGCGGTCCGACAGCACGCCGCCGAGGGTATCGCCGACCACGCCGGCCATCAGCGGCAGCGCGGTGAACAGCGCCAGCTGCTTCAGGTCGAAACCGCGCGCTTCCTTCAGGTACGACGGCAGCCAGGTCAGGTAGACCCACAGCGACCAGCCGTAGCAGAAGTCGACGAAGGTCACCAGCCACATGCGGCGGAACAGCCGGCGCCACGGCGTAGGCGCCTTGGCTGCCTGCTGCGAATCGCCGCGCCGGTAGCCGATTTCCTGCAGTTCTTCCGGGGTGACGCGCTTGTGCTTGTCGGGCGTGTCCTTGAACGTCAGCGCGTACAGCACGGTCCAGCCCAGGCTCACCGCACCCAGCACGACGAAGGCCTCGCGCCATCCCGCCGCGGCGACGATGGCCAGCACGATCGGCGGCGTGATCGCGCCGCCCAGCCGCGCGAAGCTGTGCGTGATGCCCTGCGCGAAGCCGCGTTCGGCCACCGGCATCCAGTAGGTGAAGGCGCGCGTGGCGGTCGGGAACGCGCCGCCTTCGCCGATGCCCAGCACGAAGCGCAGCACCACCAGCATCATCACGCTGCCGGCAAAGCCGGTCAGCACCGTGGCCACGCCCCAGATCAGCGACAGCACGATCAGCACCTTCTTGGGCCCGAACTTGTCGGACATCCAGCCGCCCAGGATCTGCATGGCGGCATAGGGATAGGCAAAGGCCGAGAACACCAGCCCGAGCTGCGAGGACGTGAGCCCCATCTCCTCACGGATCAGCGGGGCGGCGACCGAGATGTTGACGCGGTCGATATAGGCGATGAAATACATCAGGCACATGACGCCGAGGATCATGTGACGGGTCTTGATGCGTTGCTGCATAACCACCTCCTATGCGCGGCGGGCGCGCGTGGCATGAGCGGGGCGGCGGCCGGCGCATGATCCATCGCCATGCGCTTGCGGTTCGCCGAGGCGCGCCAGTGGTAAGTGCTGGCTGCGCTGCCCCGTCCTTGAGCAATCAGCTTTATGTCTCTGTTCGTGTCTCCGGATGTCGTGGTGGCGGGTGAGCGGGCTCCTTGGCGAGGGGTGGGAAAGGACGATGCGTCAGGTCAGGCAGGGTCCAGCAGCTTCAGCCGCTGCACCTTGCCGGAGGGCCCGCGCGGCAATTCCGCGATGAAGCGGAATTCCTTGGGCGTCTTGTAGCGGCCCAGTTCGCGCAGGCAGTGCGCGCGCAGCGCCGCGTCGTCACAGGCCACGGCTTCGCGCCTGACGACGAAGGCGACGATCTCCTGCCCGTAGGCCGGGTCGGGCACGCCCACCGCGGCCGCTTCCAGCACGCCCGGATGGCGCAGCAGCGCTTCGTCGATCTCGCGCGGGGCGATGTTCTCGCCGCCCTTGATGATCAGTTCCTTGGCGCGGCCGGTGATGTAGAAATAGCCCTGCGCATCGCGGTAGCCGAGGTCGCCGGTGCGCAGCCAGCCGTCGGGCGTGAAGGCCGCGCGCGTGACCTCGGGTGCCTTGTAGTAGCCCGCCATCACGCTCTCGCCTTGCAGCACGATCTCGCCGATCTCGCCGTCGGGCAGCGGCTGCCCGTCGCGCCCCAGCACGCGAGCCTGCGTGCCGGAGGGCCGGCCGATGCTGCCGATGCGCCGCTGCTGCGGATCGAGCGGATTGCTGAAGGCCGGCGCCGCGGTCTCGGTCATGCCCATGGTCTCGATCACGCCGATGCCGAAGCGCTGCTCGAACGCGCGGTGGTGCTCGGGCGGCAGCGCGGCGGAAGCGGAGCGGCAGAAGCGCACGCCGGCCGGCGCGCGGCCGGCGGGATCGTTGAGCAGGTAGGCGATGATGGTCGGCACCACGTTGAGCCAGGTGCAGCCATGGCGGGCGATGTCGTGCCAGAACGCGCTGGCCGAGAAGCGCATCGGCATCACCACCGAGCCGCCATGCACCAGCGGCGCGATCGCGGTCACCACCAGCCCGTTGATGTGGTACAGCGGCAGCGTGGCCAGCACGCGATCGCCCGCGCCGAGCGCATGCTCGCGGCTGACGCTGGCGCCGTTGGCGGCGAGGTTGCGGTGGGTCAGCAGCACGCCCTTGGGCGTGCCGGTAGTGCCGGAGGTGTACATCAGCAGCGCCGGATCGTGTGGCTGCGGCGGCGGAAGGGGAGCGGCGCCGGGCTGCAGCGCCGGCAGCGCGGGCAAGGCGCTGTCGTCCGGCGCGGTGACCACCACCGGCACCTCCACGCCGGCTTCGGCCATCGCCGTGCGGATCGTGGCTTCGCCTTCGGGCGAGGTGAAAACGATCCGCGTGTCGGAGTGCCCGAGGATGTAGCGCAGTTGCGCCGGCTGGCACAGCAGGTTGAGCGGATTGGCCACCAGCCCGCACGCCATGGTGCCGAGCAGCAGCCGCGCGGTCTGCTCGCCGTTGGGCAGGTACACCGACACCGTCTGGCCGCTGGCGAGGCCAGCCTCGGCGTAGCGGCGGCCGAGCGCATCGGCGTCGGCGGCCAGTGCGCCGAAGCTGAGCGCGCGGCCGCTGTCGGGAGACAGCAGGTAGGGTTTGTCGGGGACTTGCGCGGCACGGGCGGCCAGCAGCGTGGCCACGGTGTCGAGCACTTCGGGTCGGATGCGCGCGTTCATTGGCCGACCCTCGCGAAATAGTCGCCCAGCAGCTCGCGCTCGTCGGGCACGTGCTCGGCAATGGGTTCGGCGATGCGGGTGATGTTGAGGTATTGCCGCCAGCCGAGGTTGTCGGAGAAGTTGTTGCCGCCCCAGGTGCCGCAGCCCA
Organism: Cupriavidus oxalaticus; assembly: GCF_016894385.1. Taxonomy (NCBI): domain Bacteria; kingdom Pseudomonadati; phylum Pseudomonadota; class Betaproteobacteria; order Burkholderiales; family Burkholderiaceae; genus Cupriavidus; species Cupriavidus oxalaticus. The sequence goes on along the minus strand of NZ_CP069812.1, from coordinate 2,767,839 downwards.
TCGACAGCGAGAACGGCAGGCCGTTGTCGAAATTGCCGCCGGTGGCGAAGCAGTGCGCCTGGTTGACGATCACGCGCGCCACCGGAAGTTCCTGCCCGAGTTGCAGCGCCTGCCCGGAATCGGCCGTATGCAGCCCGACCGAGTGGCCCGCGCCCATGTAGTCGTAGAGGCTCGCCACGCGCGCCACGGCGGCGTCGAAATCGGCGGCGCGATAGAGCGTCAGCACCGGCGAAAGCTTCTCGCCGGAGAAGGGATAGTCGCTGCCGACGCCGGTCTCCGGTACCAGCAGCATGGTCGGCTGCAGCGCGCGCACGCGTGCCAGGCCCGCCAGTTCGGCAATGCGCGGCGCGCTCTGGCCGGTCATGTCGCCGGCGAGCTTGCCGTGCCGCCACATCAGCGCCTGCAGCCGCGCCTTTTCCTCGGCGGTCAGCAGCACGCCGCCGACGGCGGCAAGCGCTTCCAGCATGGGCTGGTAGACCGCGTCGAGGATCACCAGGCTGTTCTCCGACGAGCAGCTGGTGGCGTTGTCGAAGGTCTTGGAGCGGACGATCCTTGCCGCCGCATCGCCCGGCGCCGCGCCGGCGTCGACGATGGCCGCCACGTTGCCAGCGCCGACGCCGAACGCCGGCGTGCCGCAGGTGTAGGCCATGCGCACGTTTGCCTGCGAGCCGGTGGCCACCACCAGGTCGGCCTGGCGCATCAACTCGGCGGTGGAGGCTTTCGACACCGGCGCGGGCAGCATCTGCACCAGGTCGGCGGGCAGGCCGGCACGCGCGAATTCGGCGTGGATGAACGACAGCAGCAGCGCGCACGTGCCCTGTCCCTTGGGCGAGGGCGCCACCACCACGCTGTTGCCGCACTTGAGCGCGTTGATGATCTTGTTGGCAGGCGTCGCCCCGGGGTTGGTCGACGGCGTGATCGCGGCGACCACGCCGACCGGCCGCGCGATCTCGGTGATGCCGGTGGCCGCGTCACGCGCGATCACGCCGACGGTCTTGCGTCCGTGCAGGTCGCGCAGCAGGCCCAGTGTCTTGCGATGGTTCTTGCGGATCTTGTCGTCGACGTTGCCAAGGCCGGTGTCGGCCACGGCCCGCTCGGCCAGCTGGCGGTTGCGCGCGGGCTCCATGATGGCCCACGCGACGGCGGCCGCGGCGGTGTCGACGGTGGCCTGGCCGGCCCGCGCGAACGCGCGCTGCGCCTGCCGGGCGCGCGCCACGATCGCATCGACCGCGTGGTCTGCCGGATATTCCTGCACGGGCACATCGGTGGAATGGGACTGCTGGCGCTGCAGTAGTTGCACACTCATGGATCGGCTCCGGGGTTGGATCGGGTGGGTCCGCCGTGGCGGCCCCGGATCGAATCTAGTGAACCCGGACAGGCATGCCGTCCCAATTTGTGCGCTTTCGCGAGCACAGCTGCGGGCTGCAACCGGTAACGCAGTTTTCGGGACGCCATGGCGTCCCGGAATCCGCTAAATTGCACCCATGAGCAATCACTCGAACGCCGCCGCGGTGCGCGCCTTCCGCATCCTGGAGATCCTGTCCGCCGCCGACGGGCCCATGCCGCTGTGCGCCATCGTTGAGGAGATCGGACTGCCCAAGCAGACCGTGCACCGCATCCTCAAGCAGCTGGAAAGCACCTGGCTGGTATCGCGCACGGCGGGCAGCCCTGGCTACGAATGTTCGTCACGCGTGCGCCAGCTTGCGGTCAACGTGCTGATGCAGGCGGGGCCGGCCGCGGCGCGCCACGCGATCCTGCAGCAGCTGGTCGACAAGGTCGGCGAGACCTGCAACCTGACCATGCTGTCGGGCGACGACGTGGTTTATCTGGACCGGGTGGAAACGCAATGGCCGCTGCGCATGCACCTGCAGCCGGGCTCGCGCGTGCCGCTGCATTGCACCGCCAGCGGCAAGCTGCTGCTGGCGTTCCTGCCATGCGCGCAGCGCGAGCGTCTGGTGGCAAACCTGCCGCTGCGGGCGCATTCGGCCCGTACCATCACCGACGCTGCCGCACTGCATGCGGAACTGGCAGAGACGCGGCGGCGGCGCCTGGGCATCAACAACCAGGAAAACCTTGAGGGGATGATCGCGGTGGCGGTGCCGGTGATGCGCAACCGCAGCCGCGCGTGCGCGGCGATCGCGGTGCAGGCGCCGCTGGCGCGGATGACGATGGACCGGCTGATGGGATTCGTGCCCGACCTGCGCATGGCGGCGGACGCGATGGTGAAGACGTTTGGGGAGTAGGGGGTTTGCGCCCTCTCCCGCTTGCTGTATGGACCGGGGACAAAGGTAACAGGTGTGCCAGGACATGGGTAACACTTTTCCCGCTTAGTCAGCGGGAGGACAACGTTGCCCTGGAGCCAAATCACCGTGAAGCAGCAAAGAGAAGAGTTCGTCCGCCTGGCACGCCAGGCGGACGCCAATATTGCGGAGCTTTGCCGCCGCTTCTGCATCAGTCGCAAGACCGGTTACAAGTGGTTGAACCGAGAAGATCTGGACGACCGAACTCGGCGGCCACATAGCTCTCCCGGCCGAACTCCAGCGGCAGTCGAAGAGAGCGTGCTAGCGATACGAGCCGAACATTCGGCTTGGGGCGCCCGCAAGATCGCACGCGTGCTGGAACGTGACCACTGCGTCCAAATCGCTCCCAGCACAGTCAATTGGGTGCTGCGCCGCCATGGCTTGATCGATCCGGCCGCCAGTGCGGCCGCTACAGCATGGCAGCGCTTCGAGCACGACCGGCCCAATGCACTATGGCAAATTGACTTTAAAGGCCACTTCGCCACCGACACGCAGCGGTGCCATCCGCTCACAGTCTTGGACGATCACTCCCGCTTCAATGTGCTGCTCAGGGCCTTGGGCAACGAACAGTTTGAATCCGTACAGGAAGCGTTAGAGAACGCGTTCGCGCGCTACGGGCTGCCCGAGCGGATCAATGCAGACAATGGCCCACCTTGGGGTTCTCCGGTGCCCCGGGCACTTACCACGTTGGGCGCTTGGCTGATTCGCCTGGGCGTGCGGCTCAGTCATAGCCGACCTCGCCATCCTCAGACCAACGGTAAGGACGAGCGCTTCCATCGAACCATGCAGGCAGAGCTGCTGGCCAACCAGCGCTTCCGGGATCTGGATGATGCGCAGCATCACTTCAGCCATTGGCGCCACGTGTACAACTTCAAGCGCCCACACCACGCGCTGGATATGGAGACACCCGCAAGCCGCTATGCGCCTAGTCCACGGGCGATGCCGCACGAACTCCCGCCCATCGAGTACGGCAGCGATGACATCGTGCGAAAGGTAGGCGACGGTGGGCGCATCTGCTTCCGAGGAAAGACGTTCCGGGTCGGACGAGCCTTGATCGGAACGCCCGTAGCGTTGCGCCCTCGCGTGGATCTGGACGGCACCTTTGACGTCTACTTCTGCCATCAAAAGGTGGCCACAATAGACCTACAGCAGGCCGACTAAACTGATGACTGGACTGTTACCCATGTCCCGGCACATGTGTTACCCATGTCCCCGGTCTATACAGCTTGCGGGAGAGGGGCAGGGGCCTTAGACCGCCGGCGCCGTCGGCTCCACGCCCGGCGGCGTCACGTTGAAGCAACCGCGGTACGTCGCATAGAACGAGCAATACAAGATCGCCAGCATCAGCAGCGAATACGGCGTCACCAGGAACGACAGCACCGTCTCCGCCCCGAACGCGCTGAACACCGCTTCCAGGAAAAACGGGATCGCCACGAGCAGCATCGCGAACAGCACGATGTAGGTAAAGAACGCGCCACGGTTGCGCCAGCACGCGGTCCAGCTGAAGAACAGCGCCTTGACCGGCGGCACGCCGTGCCAGGCCGCCAGCAGCGGCGCGAACCAGAACATCATCGCGATCGGCGTGTACAGCAGCGCGCCGATCATCATCGCGTAGTACAGCTGCCGCACCGCTTCGGCCGAGGGCGCTTCTTCCTTCAGCACGATCGGCACCAGCGCGCTCATGTCGACCACCGAGCCGGCGATCAGCCCCAGCACGAACACCAGCCCGGCGTAGATGCCCCCCAGCACCAGCAGGCTGCGCGTCGCTTCCTTGCCGTTGGCGCGAAAGCCCGCCAGCAGCACCGTGGGCAGCACGCGCTTGTTCTGGATCACGTCGCGGCACGCGGTCATCACGCCGACCGAAAGGCCCGGCGTGACCACCAGCAGCGCGATGATGCCGATCAGCGGCACCACGATGGCCAGCTGCGCGGCGATCAGGTAGATGAACAGCAGCATCAGGAAAGTCAGCGGATTCTTGCGGAACAGCCAGATACCCTGGCGGAACCAGACGTAGCCTTCCTTGGCAGGAACTTCCAGTAGTTGCATGACGGATCAGATCCAGGGGAGCGGGTGCGCGGGACTGGCGTCCAGGCGCCGGCGCAGGATGCGTTCGAAATGGGTGGGATCGTGCGGCTGCAGCATGTCGGCTTCGCGCGGCAGGTAGAAATCCCACAGCCGCGACACCCAGAAGCGCAGCGCGCCGGCGCGCAGCATGTCCTGCCAGTGCGCGGCCTCGGTGCCGGTCAGCGGCCTGACCGCATGATAAGCCCGCAGCATTGCCTGCGCCCGCGCGTGGTCGAGTTCGCCGCTGGCCAGGTCGATGCACCAGTCGTTGACGGTGACCGCCAGGTCGAACAGCCACTTGTCGTTGCCGGCAAAGTAGAAATCGAAGAAGCCGCCGAGACGGTGGCGTCCGCTGCCGTCTTCCTCGAACAGCACGTTGTCGCGGAACAGGTCGCAGTGGCAGGGGCCTTCGCCCAGGCTGGCGTAGTCCGCGCTGGCGAAGAACGCGGCCTGATGGGCGATTTCCTGTTGCAGCAGCGCGCGCTGGCCGGCATCGAGGAAGGGCAGGACCTCGGGCTCGGTCTGCTGCCACCAGGCCAGGCTGCGCAGGTTGGGCTGGCGGCGCGGGTAGTCCTGGCCGGCCAGGTGCATGCGCGCCAGCATGTCGCCCACCTCGGCGCAGTGCTGCGCGTCCGGCGCCAGCTGCGAGGCGCCGGGCAGGCGCGTGACGATGGTGGCGGGCTTGCCCTTGAGCGGGCGCAGGATCTCGCCGTCGCGCGCGGGGATCGGCGCCGGCACGCGGATGCCGCGCTCGGCCAGGTGCGCCATCAGGTGCAGGTAATAGGGCAGCTGCGCGAACGACAGCCGCTCGAAGATGGTCAGCACGTACTGGCGTGCCTGGCCATCCTGCTCCATGGTAAGGAAGAAATTGCTGTTCTCGATGCCCGAGGCGATGCCGCGCAGTTCGCGCACTTCGCCAAGGTCGAAATCAAGCAGCCAGCTGGCGATCTCGTCCTGCGAGACCGTGGTGAATACGGCCATACTCGTTGTGTGAAGCGAATCGGAAAGCGGCGGCAAAACCAGGGCCGCCGCCGCGGCATGACTGCCGGAGGGCCGGCGCGGCCCGCTCACGCCGGGCCGTGGGTCAGCGTCCCGCCGCCGTTGCGGCAGGGCGCTTGCGTGGTCAGAACTTCAGGTTGACCGAGGGCACGCGGTTGACATCGTGCTCGCGGATCCGCGGCGAGCTGTCCTCCGGCTTGCTCATCTCGTACCTGGTGCCGAAGCCGGACTTGACCTGGATATCGGTAGCCCGGCCCTTGTCGCGGTACTCGCGCACCTGCGTGCCGTCGCGCTCGTTGAGCTGGAAGCTCGGCTGGCGCGGCTGGTTCAGCTGCGTCTTGGCTGCCGGCGCGATCGGCTGGTTGTTGATCTGGTTCAGTTCCTGCTGCGTCAGTGCGCTGCTTTCCTGGTTGCCCTGGGCCAGCACGGGCGCCGCCAGCGCGAATGCGGCGACGGCTGCGGCCACCAGGCGCAGGCCTGCGGGCAGGGGGTCTTCGGGCCGGGCAGAACGGCACGACCGGGTGGAACGGGAGGTCATCAGGGGCTCCTGTGCGGCGTCGCCGCGCCATAAGGGCAATAAGGGGCGGCGCCGCGGCATGCGGCGGTTGGCTGCAACCCGGCGGCGCCGGGCTTGGCAGAACGGACAGGTTCCATTCTAGCAATTCTGCCGTGCCCGGAGGCCGGCCCGTGCCCCGCGGCGCACCCGCGCAACGCCCGGTGTGCCGGACGCGTGGCTTGGGGCGGCGCGCTTACAGGTAGAACATCTCTTCCTTGGGCGGGATCGGCTTGTCGCCGCCACGGCGCTCGTAGTAGTCGTAGACCGCTTCGAGCACTTCATGCGGTTCGTCGACGATCTTCATCAGGTCGAGGTCGTGTTCGGCGATCAGGCCCATCGGCAGCAGCGTGAAGCGGAACCAGTCCAGCAGGCCCTTCCAGAAGCGGCTGCCGAACATGACCACCGGCACCGAGCGCGACTTGCCGGTCTGCACCAGCGTCAGCACCTCGGCCAGCTCGTCCAGCGTGCCGAAGCCGCCCGGCATCACGATGAACGCGTCCGAGTTCTTGACGAAGGTGACCTTGCGCGTGAAGAAGTGGCGGAAGCGCATGGCAATGTCCTGGTACGGATTGCCCTGCTGCTCGTGCGGCAGTTCGATGTTCAGGCCCACGCTGGCCGACTTGCCGGCGTGCGCGCCCTTGTTGGCCGCTTCCATGATGCCGGGGCCGCCGCCGGAGATGACGGCAAAGCCGGCATCGGAGAACAGCCGCGCGATCTCGATGGTGCGCTGGTAGTAGGGCGAATCCTCGCGCAGGCGCGCGCTGCCGTAGATCGACACGGCCGGGCGGATCTCCGAAAGGTACTCGGTCGCCTCGATGAACTCTGCCATAATCGTGAACATTTGCCACGATGCGCGCGCCTTCTTTGCGGTAGCGCGGTCTTCGTCGGCCAGCGCACGCAGGCTGGGGATCATCTTGCGCGGATTGGCGCGCGCGGCGGCGGCGGCGGCTTTTTCAGCTGCCACTTCGGGCGGATGGCCAGCGGCCGCAGCATCGGCCGCGGCAGCTACCGCCGCCGCGTGTTCGGAAGCGGCCTCCGGCGGGGGTTGTACGGTATCACCGGAGATATCGGAAACATCCGGATCAGCGAGGGGGGCGGTCGACGCACCGCCCGCAGCGGCACCAGTCAATTTTGAGTCCATGGGAATGTCGGATAGTCCAAAAACACTCTTGCTCGTCGACGGATCGAGCTATTTGTATCGCGCTTATCACGCACTGCCGGACCTGAGGAATGGAGAGGGTCTGCCCACAGGGGCAATCTACGGCATGATCAACATGCTGCGCAAGCTGCGCAACGATTACCCGGCAGAGTATAGCGCCTGCGTGTTCGACGCAAAGGGCAAGACCTTCCGCGACGACATGTATCCGGCCTACAAGGAACACCGCCCGTCCATGCCGGAAGACCTGGCCCGCCAGATCGAGCCGATCCACGAGGCCGTGCGCGCGCTGGGCTGGCCGATCGTGGTGGTGGACGGCGTCGAGGCCGACGACGTGATCGGCACGCTGTCGCGCCAGGCCACCGAGCAGGGCGTGCGTACGGTCGTATCCACCGGCGACAAGGACCTGGCGCAGCTGGTCAACGACCAGGTCACGCTGGTCAACACCATGAGCGGCGAAGTGCTCGATCCCCCGGGCGTGGCGGCCAAGTTCGGCGTGCCGCCCGAGCGCATCATCGACTACCTGTCGCTGATTGGCGATGCGGTCGACAACGTCCCCGGCGTGCCCAAGGTGGGTCCCAAGACCGCGGTCAAATGGCTGGCCGAGCATGGCTCGCTCGACGGCGTGATGGCCGCCGCGCCGGGCATGAAGGGCGTGGTCGGCGAGAACCTGCGCAACACGCTCGACTGGCTGCCGATGGCGCGCCGGCTGGTGACGGTCAAGACCGACTGCGACCTGAGCAAGTCCGTGGCTGACTTCCATGCGCTGCGCGAGACCGGCGAGGACAAGGACAAGCTGGTCGACTTCTTCCAGCGCTACGGCTTCAAGACCTGGCTGCGCGAAGCCACGGGCGAACGCTTGCCCGACGCGCGCGCGCAGGCCCGCGCCCGCGCGGCCGCGGCGCCGTCGCAGGGCGGCCTGTTCGATGCGCCGGCGGCAGCCGCAGGCAGTGCGGTCCAGGCAACAGAAGACAGTGCGCCGACCGAGATCCGCTACGAGACGGTCACCACCCAGGGCGTGCTGGACGACTGGATGCGGCGCATCGAGGCCGCGCCGCTGGTGGCGATCGATACCGAGACCGATTCGCTCGACCCGATGCAGGCGCAGCTGGTCGGCATCTCCTTGTCGGCGACGCCGGGCGAAGCCTGCTACATCCCCGTGGCGCACCGCGGCCCCGACGTGGCCGGCCTGCCCGAGCATGGCCAGCTCTCGCGCGAATTCGTGCTGGAGCGCATGCGCGCCTGGCTCGAGGACGCCAGCCGCCCCAAGCTCGGCCAGAACCTGAAATACGACATCCACGTCTTCGCCAACCACGGCGTGACGCTGCGCGGCGTGGCGCACGACACCATGCTGCAGAGCTACGTGCTGGCCTCGCACCGCAACCACGGCATGGACAGCCTGGCCGAGCGGCTGCTCAGCCTGAAGACCATCACCTACGAAGAAGTGTGCGGCAAGGGTGCCGGCCAGATCTGCTTCGACCAGATCGACCTGGCGCGCGCCACCGAGTACGCCGCCGAAGACGCCGACGTGACGCTGCGCCTGCACCGCAAGATGATGCCGCAGGTGGAAGCCGCCGCAGGGCTGCGCCGCGTGTACGAAGAGATCGAGATGCCGGTCTCGGTGGTGCTGCAGAAGATCGAGCGCAACGGCGTGCTGATCGACGCCGAACGCCTGGCCGCGCAGAGCGCCGAGCTGGGCCAGCGCATGCTGGCGCTGGAGCAGTCCGCCTACGAGGCCGCGGGCCAGCCGTTCAACCTGGGTTCGCCCAAGCAGATCGGCGAGATCCTGTTCAACCAGATGAAGCTGCCGGTGGTGAAGAAGACCGCCAGCGGCGCACCGTCGACCGACGAAGAGGTGCTGCAGAAGCTGGCCGAGGACTACCCGCTGCCCAAGCTGCTGCTCGACTACCGCGGCCTGGCCAAGCTCAAGTCCACCTACACCGACAAGCTGCCCAGGATGGTCAATGCGCGCACCGGCCGCGTGCACACCAGCTATGGGCAAGCGACCGCGGTGACGGGCCGGCTGGCATCGACCGACCCCAACCTGCAGAACATCCCGGTGCGCACCGAGGAAGGCCGCCGCATCCGCGAAGCCTTTATCGCCGAGCCGGGCAGCGTGATCGTGTCGGCCGACTACTCGCAGATCGAGCTGCGCATCATGGCCCATATCTCGGGCGACGAGAACCTGCTGCGCGCCTTCGCCAATGGCGAGGACATCCACCGCGCCACCGCCGCCGAGATCTTCGGCGTGGCGCGCGACGCGGTCAGCAGCGAGCAGCGCCGCTATGCCAAGGTCATCAACTTCGGCCTGATCTACGGCATGAGCGCGTTCGGGCTGGCCAGCAACCTGGGCATCGAGCGAGAGGCGGCCAAGCACTATATCGACCGCTACTTCATGCGCTACCCGGGCGTGGCGCACTACATGGAAGAAACCCGGCAGACCGCGCGCGAGCAAGGCTATGTCGAGACCGTGTTCGGCCGCCGGCTGTGGCTGCCGGATATCAACGGCGGCAGCGGCCCGCGCCGCCAGGCCGCCGAGCGTGCCGCCATCAACGCGCCGATGCAGGGCACGGCCGCCGACCTGATCAAGCTGTCGATGATCGCGGTGCAGGGCTGGCTGGAGCGCGACGGGCTGCAGACGCGCCAGATCATGCAGGTGCACGATGAACTGGTGCTGGAAGTGCCCGAGCATGAGCTGGAGCTGGTGAAGGCGCGCCTGCCGGAGCTGATGTGCACGGTGGCGCAGTTGCGCGTGCCGCTGGTGGCCGAGGTGGGCAGCGGCGCCAACTGGGAAGAAGCGCACTGAAGCCGCACTGAAGTTGAACTGACAACCTCCGCCCGCCGCTGCATGGTGGTATCGATTGAAGCGACTGCTGAGTCAGGCTATGCGGCTTGCCATGCATGCTGCAATGCAGCAGACTGTGGCCATGCCTCAGGCACGGATTTCACAATACGCATCGGGTAGACCATGACAGAAGCAAAGGCACACCGCATCGTTGTCGTCGGCGGCGGGGCAGGAGGGCTGGAACTGGTAACCAGGCTTGGCGACAAGCTTGGCAAGAAGGGAACGGCGCAAGTGGTCCTGGTGGACCGCCTGCCCACCCACATCTGGAAACCGCTGCTGCATGAGGTTGCCGCCGGCAGCATGGATCCGAACACGCACCAGCTCGAATACGCGGCGCAGGCGCGCTGGCATCACTTCGAGTTCCAGCAGGGCGAGCTGACCGGCATCGACCGCACGCGCAAGATCATCGCGGTATCGGCCTGCTACGACCAGGACGGTGCCGAACTGCTGCCCGCGCGCGAGCTGCCGTACGACACGCTGGTGCTGGCGATCGGCTGCGTCACCCATTTCTTCGGCGTGCCCGGCGCCGCCGAACATGCCATCGCGCTCGATACCGTGGCGCAGGCGGAACGCTTCCGCAAGCGCCTGATCGCCGCCTGCGTGCGCGCGCAGAACGGGCGCGGGCGCATGGGCGACGACGGCCGCCCGCGCGTGGACGTGGCCATCATCGGTGCCGGCGCCACCGGCGTCGAACTGTCGGCCGAACTGCGCAACACCGCGCATGTGCTCAGCGCCTATGGCCTGCACCGCCTCGACCCGCGCCGCGACGTGCGCATCCATGTGATCGAGGCCGGCCCGCGTATCCTGCCGGCGCTGTCGGAGCGCGTCTCGGCAGAGACCGCCAAGTTGCTGAAAAAGCTCGATGTCGATGTCTTTACCAGCGAGCGCGTCACCGAGGTCACGCCGCAGGCCGTGCTGACCGCCAGCGGCAAGACCATCGATGCCGACCTGACGGTGTGGGCCGCGGGCATTACCGCGCCGGCGGTGCTGGCCACGCTGGGGTTGCCGACCAGCCGCCAGGGCCAGATCGTGGTCGGCCCGACGCTGCAGAGCGAGGGCGATCCCGACATCTTCGCCTTCGGCGACTGTGCCAGCTGCCCGTGGCCGGAAAAGCAGGCCTCGGTGCCGCCGCGCGCGCAGGCGGCGCACCAGCAGGCGACCTTCCTCTACCAGGCGCTGTGTGCGCGGCTCGAAGGCAAGCCGCTGCCGTCGTTCACCTTCAAGGACTTCGGCTCGCTGGTGTCGCTGGGGCACTTCAGCGCGGTGGGCAGCCTGATGGGCGGGCTGATCGGCGGCTCGATGTTTATCGAAGGGCTGATGGCGCGGGTCATGTACACCTCGCTGTACCGGATGCACGTGATGGCGCTGCACGGCGCGGTCGGCATGGCGCTGGATACGGTGTCGCACTGGCTGCGCAGCAAGACCAGCCCGCGGGTGAAATTGCACTGAGGTGGCACTGAGGCGGCACTGAGGGGAATGTCGTGCAGGCATGAGCACGACGCGTCATGTCTGCTTAGAATCGGTGGCTGGCGATTTTTGGCGCGCCAGCCACCCACGTTCCTGGAGACATGCATGCTCAAACCTGAAGTGGAAAGCCTCGTCCCCGGCCAGACCTTCGACCGCCGCGGCTTCGTCAAGACCGCGCTCGGTTCCGCCTTTGCGGCCGCCGCGTTGCCGGTGATGGCCCAGCAAGCGATCAAGACCGATTTCGCCGGCCTGACCGCCGGCGAGGTCACGATTCCGTCCGGCGGCTTCAGCATGCCGGTCTACCGCGCCCAGCCGGAAGGCAAGAAGAACCTGCCGGTGGTGCTGGTCGTCAGCGAGATCTTTGGCGTGCACGAGTACATCGCCGATATCTGCCGGCGCTTCGCCAGGCTCGGCTACCTGGCGATCGCGCCCGAACTGTTCGCGCGCCAGGGCGACCCGCAGAGCTTCGGCTCCATCCAGGAACTGCAGCGCGAGGTGATCGCCAAGGTTCCGGACGCCCAGGTCATGGGCGACCTCGACGCCGCGGTGGCCTGGGCCGGCGCCAATGGCGGCGACGTGTCGCGGCTCGGCATCACCGGCTTTTGCTGGGGCGGCCGCATCACCTGGCTGTTCGCGGCGCACAGCCGGCAACTCAAGGCTGCCGTGGCCTGGTACGGCCAGCTGTCGCCGGAGCCGACGCCGCTCAAGCCGAAGAACCCGATCGACCTTGTCGGCCAGTTGCACGCGCCGGTGCTCGGCCTGTACGGTGGCAAGGACACCGGCATCCCGCTGGAGCATGTGGAGAAGATGAAGGCGGCGCTGGCGGCTTCGTCCGCCCCGGCCGCCAAGGCTTCGCGCTTTGTCGTCTATCCCGAGTCGGGCCACGCTTTTCACGCCGACTACCGGCCGAGCTACCGCGAGGCCGATGCCAGGGATGGCTGGCAGAAATGCCTGGCCTGGTTCAAGCAGCACGGCGTGGCGTGATCCTTTCGGGGTGACCCGGCCGACAGCAGGATTGCAAAGTCCCGGCGGATACGTACAATGCGGCCTTTGAGTTATTGCAACATTGTTGCGTTAGCCGCCCGGCGCAATGCGGGCGGAACGGCGTGGCTGCTGAACGGATGGCCGAAAGGCCGGCAGCGTCGCCACCTGGGAGCCCATCATCCATTCGACGCTTGTGTACATCCTGCTCGCCGCCACGATCTCGGGCGTGGGCAGCATCTTCGGGGCGGCGCTGCTGTCGCTGACGGTGGCGTCGCGCGTGGTCGAGCGCATGGTGAGCTTCTCGGTGGGCGTGCTGCTTGCCACCGCGCTGCTGCATTCGCTGCCGGAGGCGTTCGAGTCCGGCGCCGACCCGCGCGCGCTGTTCGGCACGCTGCTGGCGGGGCTGCTGGGCTTTTTCCTGCTGGAGAAGATCTCGCTGCTGCGCCACTCGCACCACCACGAGGGCGACGGGCACCACCACCACCACGGCCATGACCGCGAAGAAGCGGGGCGCAGCGGCCTGACCATCCTGGTGGGCGATACCTTCCACAACTTTGCCGACGGCATCGTGATCGCCGCGGCCTTCCTGGCCGACCCGCATATCGGCGTGGTCACTGCGCTGGCGATCGCCGCGCACGAGATCCCGCAGGAAGTGGGCGACTTCATCGTGCTGCTCAACGCCGGCTTCTCCAAGGCGCGCGCCTTCGCTTTCAACCTGCTGTCGAGCGTGGCGGCCATCGCCGGCGGCCTGGTCGGGTATTTCCTGCTCGACGAGATGAGCGGCTGGATTCCTTACGTGCTGGTGATCGCCGCCAGCAGCTTCCTCTATATCGCCGTCAGCGACCTGATGCCGCAGATGCAGCGCAAGCCGCGCTGGCGCGAGTCGGCGATCCAGGTGGTGCTGGTGGCCGCGGGGATTTCGGCGATCGTCTTTATCACCAACGGCGTGCACGAGCGGCACGGCCACGGGCACGGCGGCGCCGCGCCGGTGGCAACGTCACACTCACACTGAGCCGGAGCGCCAGGTCGGGGTCGTCAGGTGGCGGTCGCCACCGGGCGCGCCGGGTCGGCGCACCATTCGCTCCACGAGCCCGGGTAGAGCGCCGCGCCGCCCAGGCCGGCCGCTTCCAGCGCCAGCAGGTTGTGGCACGCCGTGACGCCGGAACCGCACTGCATCACCGTCTGCGCGGACGCATGCCGGCCCAGCACTGCGCCAAATTCCGCGCGCAGTGTTTCCGGCGACTTGAAGCGGCCCTCGGCGTCGAGGTTGTCCTTGAAGAAGCGGTTGACCGCGCCCGGGATATGGCCGCCGACCGGATCCAGCGTTTCGTTTTCGCCGCGGAAGCGGTCGGGCGCGCGCGCGTCGACCACCAGCAGCGCGGCGCGGTCGAGGTTGTCGAGCAGGGCGGCCGCATCCACCGTTGGCACCAGCGACTCGCGGCGCGAAATCTTGCCGGGAAACTCCGGCTCCGGGGTGGCCTCATGCTCCAGCGGCATGCCGGCCTTGACCCAGGCGTCCTTGCCGCCATCCAGCACCGCGACCTCGTCATGGCCGATCCAGCGCAGCAGCCACCACAGGCGCGCGGCGAACATGCCGCCCTGCGCGTCGTAGGCCACCACCGGGGTGTCGTCTTCCACGCCCAGCGCCTGCAGCCGTGCGACGAAGTCGTCGGCGTCGGGCAGCGGGTGGCGGCCGTTGCTGCCGGTCTTGCGGCCCGATAGTTCGTTGTCCAGGTGCAGGTAGAACGCGCCTGGCAGGTGGCCGGCGTAGTACGCCTCGCGCCCGGCGGCGGGGCTGGCCAGGTCGAAGCTGCAGTCGATCACGACGCAGCGGCCGTTGCCGGCCAGCAGCGCCTGCAGTGCGGTGACGGAAATCAGCGGTTTCTGCATGGGAATCCTGAATCCTGTAGCGAGCGAAGGGAATGAGAGCATGTTGGATTGCTGCACCTCGGGATGCTACACCTCGGGATGCACCTCGGCCTCCGGCGACTTGACCGGGGTGGCCGGCGTCGGCTTGGCGTCGGTGCCCTGGCGGGCGCGCATCAGCGTGGTGGCGATGCCGCTGGCGATGATCAGCCCCATGCCCAGCCACGACAGCCAGTTGAGCTGGTCGGACCAGATCAGCATGCCCCAGACACTGGAAAAGACGATGCCGGCATATTGCAGGTTGGCGGTCAGCAGGGTGTTGCCACGCTTGTAGGCGCGCGTCATCGCGGTCTGGCCCAGCGTCGCCAGGATGCCGATGGCCAGCAGCAGGCCCACGCCATACCAGGTATGCGGGCTGACGCCGCTGATCAGCATCCACGCCAGGCCGGCGATCATGCCGACCAGCGAGAAATAGAACACGATGCGGCCCTCGGGCTCGCCCAGCTGGCCGAGCTGGCGAACCTCGACATAGGCCAGTGCGGTAAAGACCCCGGAGATCAGGCCGACCAGGCCGCCGGTCAGCTGGTCCTTGCCGACCGAGGGCTGCAGCAGGCAGATCACGCCGGCGAAGGACAGCAGGATCGCCAGCACCAGGCGCCGGTCGGCATTGCCGGCGGTGCCGGCCAGGGCGGCGCTGGCGCCGAGGATCAGCGCGATCCACACCGGCGACATGTAGTTCAGCGTCATCGCGGTCGCCAGCGGCAGCAGCGTGATCGAGGTGAACCACAGCATCAGCGCGGTGACGCCGAAGACGCTGCGCTTGATATGCGACAGCATGTACGGGGTGCGCACCGGCACGCCGCGCGACGACAGCAGCGCCCACATGATGACCACGCTGATCAGGCCGCGGTAGAACACGATCTCGCCGGTGGTGTACAGGTCGGATGCCAGCTTGACGCCCACCCCCATCAACGAGAACGAGAAGGCGGCGAACAGCATCCAGAGCGATTGCATGGTGGGGGCGGAGCGTGGAGTGGCGTGGTATTGCGGGGGACTTGCGAAAGGCACGGACGGCGGCGCCGCGCGGCATTGCGGAGCAATGATTCTATCAGCGCACATCGGGCCAAAAAGCAAAACGGACCGCCGCGGCAGTCCGTGATGGCGCAAGCCGTGCGGTTATCGCACTAGCCCTGGTATGACATGGCGCGGCGATACCACTCGTGGAAGTGCTGCATGCCATCTTCCATCGGCGACTGGTACGGCCCGACCTCGCTGGTGCCGCGCTTCATCAGCGCCAGCCGGCCGGCGTCCATGCGCTCGGCGATCTCGTCGTCCTCGATGCAGGTTTCCATATAGGCGGCGCGCTCGGCCTCGACGAACTCGCGCTCGAACAGCGCGATTTCCTCGGGGTAGTAGAACTCCACCACATTGCGGGTCTTGCGCGGACCGAGCGGGTGCAGCGTCGAGATCACCAGCACGTTCGGGTACCACTCCACCATGATGTTGGGGTAGTAGGTCAGCCAGATCGCGCCGTGCTTGGGCAGCACGCCATTGTTGAAGCGCAGCACCGCGTCGTGCCATTTCTGGTACGTCGGGCTGCCGGGGCGCTTCAGGCCGGCATGCAGGCCCACGGTCTGCACGCTGTGCCATTCGCCGAACTCCCACTTCAGGTCGTCGCACGAGACAAAGCTGCCGAGCCCCGGGTGGAACGGCACGACGTGGTAGTCCTCCAGGTAGACCTCGATGAAGGTCTTCCAGTTGTAATCACAGTCGTGCACCTCGACGTGGTCGAGCATGTAGCCGTCGAAGTTCAGGTCCTGCGCCACGCCCAGCCTGGCCAGGTCGGCGCGCACGTCGCGCTTGCCGTCGAACAGCAGGCCGTTCCAGTTCTGCAGCGGCGAGCGCTTCAGGTGCAGGCACGGCTGCTGGTCGAAATGCGGCGCGCCGAGCAGTTCGCCCTTGAGGTCGTAGGTCCAGCGGTGCAGGGGGCAGACGATATTCTGCTTGTTGCCGCGGCCATTGAGCATGATGGCCTGGCGGTGGCGGCACACGTTGGACATCAGCTCGACACCGGCGGCGTTGCGCACCAGCATGCGCCCCTCGTCCTCGGCCTTGAGCGTGTGGTAGTCGCCGACCTCGGGAACCATCAGTTCGTGGCCGACGTAGCCCGGACCTTGCCTGAACAGCAGTTCCAGTTCTTGTTGATGCAGCGTTTCGTCGAAGTAGACGCCGACGGGCAGTTGCGTATCAGCCGGCGCCAGCTTGAGCGCGGTGCTGAGATTGGACATTATCCCCACTCCCAGATGAACAGGTGAAAGCAGTGAACAACCCAACCATCGAAAATTGAATCGATTTGGGAAACACGGCCGCGGGTTGGAAGCATTCCATCGGACCCCTGCGGCGAACGGGGGATTGTACCCGACCCAAAAAGTTAAGGGACTGATTTTTTTGCCTTTTTAGCGAAAAAGTCGACCCGGGTCGTCATCGGGGTGCCGTACCGGGCGCATTCGGAAAGACGACCCGAGCGCACAAGTCACATATGTCCCGGAGGCACTCCGTCGCCACCCCGTTGCTGTCCGCTCGCGCATGCTCAAGGATGGGGCAAGCGCCGGCTTTGGCGTAAAATCCGGGCTTCCCCATCCGGGTTTTCCCCCGGCGCCATATTTTCAGGGCCCTACATGCCAAAGACGACGACCGCTGCGGTCCAGACCGAAGACACCACCACGGCCTCCGCGCCGCCCGCTTCCTATGAAGCGGCGATGGCCGAGCTCGAGACCCTGGTGGCCAGCATGGAGAGCGGCGAATTGCCGCTCGAGGCATCGCTGGCGGCCTACCGCCGGGGTGCCGAGCTGGTGCGCTACTGCCAGCAGAAGCTGGAGCGCGTCGAGCAGCAGGTCAGGGTGCTGGAAGGCGAGGTGCTGAAGCCGCTCGCCGGCGAAGGCAACGGCGCCAACGATGCGCAGGGAGTACAGGGGGGAGAGGAGGCATGACCGATTTCGCCCAGTGGATGCAGGCGCAGGGCGCCCGTACCGAAGCCGCGCTGCAGGCAGTGTTGCCCGATGCCAACACCGTGCCACATACGCTGCACGAAGCCATGCGCTATGCTGCACTGAGCGGCGGCAAGCGCGTGCGGCCGCTGCTGGTGCACGCTGCCGGCGAGGTCAGCGGGGCCGATCCCGCGGCCTGCGATGCCGCGGCCTGCGCGGTGGAGATGATCCATGCCTACTCGCTGGTCCACGACGACATGCCGTGCATGGACGACGATGACCTGCGCCGCGGCCGGCCTACCGTGCACAAGGCCTACGACGAGGCCACCGCGCTGCTGGTGGGAGATGCGCTGCAGACCCAGGCCTTTGTCGTGCTGGCCGGCGCCGAAGTACTGCCCACCATGGCAAGGCTGAAGCTGGTGGCCGAGCTGGCGCAGGCATCGGGTTCGACCGGCATGGCCGGCGGCCAGGCGATCGACCTGCAGAACGTGGGCCGCGCCATGACGCGCGACGCGCTCGAGGCCATGCACCGGATGAAGACCGGTGCGCTGCTGCGGGCCAGCGTGCGCATGGGCGCGCTGTGTGGCGAAATCGACGCCAGCGGGCTGGCCGCGCTGGACAAGTATGCGGCGGCGGTGGGATTGGCGTTCCAGGTGGTTGACGATATTCTGGACGTCACCGCGGATACCGCCACGCTGGGCAAGACCGCCGGCAAGGACGCCGCGCACGACAAGCCGACCTACGTGTCGCTGATGGGGCTGGCAGCGGCGCGCGACCTGGCCGGGGCGTTGCGCACCGAGGCACATGCGGCGCTGGCCGGCTTCGGCAGCCGCGCGGCCCGCCTGGCCGGCCTGGCGGACCTGATCGTGCTGCGCACACACTGAAATGACGAGCCGGACGAAAGAAACCGGCGGCCGAACGGAAATCATGACCTACGCACTCCTCAAGAAGATCGACGCCCCCGCAGACCTGCGCAAGCTGGACCGGCGCGAGCTACAGACGCTGGCCGAAGAGCTGCGCGCCTACGTGCTGGAATCGGTCTCGCAGACCGGCGGGCACCTCTCTTCGAACCTCGGCACGGTCGAACTGACCATCGCGCTGCATTACGTCTTCAACACTCCCGATGACCGGCTGGTGTGGGACGTGGGCCACCAGAGCTACCCGCACAAGATCCTGACCGGACGCCGCGAGCGCATGGGCACGCTGCGCCAGTGGGGCGGCATCTCGGGCTTCCCGCGCCGCAGCGAGAGCAAGTACGACACCTTCGGCACCGCGCATTCGTCGACCTCGATCTCGG
This sequence comes from Cupriavidus oxalaticus, assembly GCF_016894385.1. Lineage (NCBI taxonomy): Bacteria > Pseudomonadati > Pseudomonadota > Betaproteobacteria > Burkholderiales > Burkholderiaceae > Cupriavidus > Cupriavidus oxalaticus. The sequence continues at coordinate 2,749,318 of NZ_CP069812.1, read as the reverse complement.
CCGCGCTGGGCATGGCGCTGGGCGCGCGCACGCTGGGCGAAAAACGCGTCTCGGTGGCGGTGATCGGCGACGGCGCCATGACCGCGGGCATGGCCTTCGAGGCGCTGAACAACGCCGGCGTGTACAAGGACCTGCCGCTGGTGGTGGTGCTCAACGACAACGACATGTCGATCTCGCCGCCGGTGGGCGCGCTCAACCGCCATCTGGCCCGGCTGCTGAGCGGCCAGTTCTATGCCGCCACCAAGAAGGGCATCGAGAAGGTGCTGTCGGTGGCGCCGCCGGTGCTGGAATTCGCCAAGCGCTTCGAGGAACACGCCAAGGGCATGATGGTGCCGGCGACGCTGTTCGAGGAATTCGGCTTCAACTACATCGGCCCGATCGACGGCCATGACCTGAACTCGCTGGTGCCCACGCTGCAGAATATCCGCGAGCGCGCGCTGGAAGGCGCCGGCCCGCAGTTCCTGCACGTGGTGACCAAGAAGGGGCAGGGCTACAAGCTGGCCGAGGCCGACCCGATCCTGTACCACGGCCCGGGCAAGTTCAACCCGGCCGAGGGCATCCGCCCGGCCGCCAAGCCGGCGCGCAAGACGTATACGCAGGTGTTCGGCGAATGGCTGTGCGACATGGCCGCCGCCGACAAGCGCCTGGTCGGCATTACCCCGGCGATGCGCGAAGGCTCGGGCATGGTCGAGTTCGAGAGGCGCTTCCCGGACCGCTACTACGACGTCGGCATCGCCGAGCAGCACGCGGTGACCTTCGCCGGCGGCCTGGCCTGCGAGGGCCTGAAGCCGGTGGTGGCGATCTACTCCACCTTCCTGCAGCGCGGCTATGACCAGCTGATCCACGACGTGGCGCTGCAGGGCCTGCCGGTGGTGTTCGCGCTGGACCGCGCCGGTCTGGTCGGCGCAGACGGCGCCACCCATGCGGGTGCCTACGATATCGCTTACCTGCGCTGCATCCCCAACATGATGGTGATGACGCCGTCGGACGAGAACGAGTGCCGCCAGCTGCTGACCACGGCGTTCCACCAGGCTTGCCCGACCGCGGTGCGCTATCCGCGCGGCTCCGGCCCGGGCGCGGCGATCGCCGCCGAACTGGCCGGCGTGCCGGTCGGCAAGGGCGTGGTGCGCCGCGAAGGCGCTGCGCGCGCCGGCCAGCGGGTCGGCTTCCTGGCCTTCGGCTCGATGCTGCATCCGGCCCTGGGCGCGGCCGAGGCGCTGGATGCGAGCGTTGCCGACATGCGCTTCGTCAAGCCGCTCGATGTGGAGCTGGTCAAGCGGCTGGCCGCCGGGAACGACTTCCTGGTCACGGTGGAAGAGGGCAGCGTGATGGGCGGCGCGGGCAGCGCCGTGCTTGAGGCGCTGGCCGAAGCCGGCATCGATATCCCGGTGCTGGTGCTGGGCCTGCCCGACCGCTTCGTCGACCATGGCGACCCGGCCTACCTGCTGCAGCAGTGCGGGCTCGACGCGGCCGGCATCGAGCGCTCGGTGCGGCAGCGCTTCGGCCTGGACCAGCCCAAGGTTACTGTCGCTTCGCGCGTGGCCTGACCACGTTCGGCGTGTTCCGGCGTGATCCCGGCGGGTGGCCGGGATCACCCGCGCCGGGCAAGGGGATTCGGCCCTCGGCAACGAGTGCGCCCGAATTCCCTTAAACTCCCCCTTTTTGTGTTCGCAGCTGCGGGTCGGCGCGCCTTGTGCCGGGGCCCGTGGTTTCACACTCGTTGCGCGGCATGGATGGACTGCGAAAATGCCGCGACCGTAAGGGTCAGCGCCGTCCCCTGGCGCAGCCCTGGAGGAAACCGTTAGATGAATGACATCAATCCCGCCTTCGTGATGCCCGACGTCCAGTCGAGCCTCGACACCCGCCAGATCCCCATCCAGCGTGTCGGTGTCAAGGGCGTGCGATATCCCGTGACCCTGAAGACCCCGGCCGGCATCGTGCCGAGCGTGGGTACCTTCAATCTCGACGTGCACCTGCCGGCGGACCAGAAGGGCACGCATATGTCGCGCTTCGTCGCGCTGCTGGAAGAAGAGCGCGCGCCGCTGGAACTGGCCAGCTTCCGCCTGCTGCTCGACAAGATGCTGGAAAAGCTGGAAGCCGAGGCGGGCCGCATCGAGGTCACCTTCCCGTACTTCATCAGCAAGATCGCGCCGGTGTCGGGCGTGCAGTCGCTGCTGGACTACGAGGTCACGCTGACCGGCGAAGTGCGCAACGGCCAGGCGCGCGTGTTCCTGAAGGCGATGGTGCCGGTGACCAGCCTGTGCCCGTGCTCGAAGAAGATCTCGCAGTATGGCGCGCATAACCAGCGCTCGCACATCACGATGGACGTGGAACTGGCCGGAGAACTGCCGGTGGAAGCGCTGGTGCGGATGGCCGAGGAAGAGGCATCGTGCGAACTGTGGGGGCTGCTCAAGCGCCCCGACGAGAAGTTCGTCACCGAGCGTGCGTACGAGAACCCCAAGTTCGTCGAGGACCTGGTGCGCGATATCGCGATGCGGCTGAATGCGGATGACCGCATCGTGGCCTATGTGCTGGAGGCCGAGAACTTCGAGTCGATCCACAACCACAGCGCGTATGCGGTGATCGAGCGGGACAAGCGGGTGAGCTGATCCTGTTGGTCGCTGAAATAGCAAAAGCCACCGCATGCGGTGGCTTTTTCCTTGGCGAGAGAGCCGTCAGGCTGCGGACGGCAGCCGGATATCCGCCAGGTCCCACCTCGGCGTCACGCCATAGCCATACTCGCGCCGCGCCAGCTCAGGCGCCGCCTGCAACCGCATCGCGCCGGCAAACGCGATCATCGCGCCGTTATCGGTGCAGAACGCCAGGTCCGGATAATAGACTTCAACCTTGCGCTGCTTGCCGAGCAGGTCCAGCCGCTCACGCAACTGCCGGTTGGCGCCGACGCCGCCGGCCACCACCAGCCGCTTGTGGCCGGTCTGCTTCAGCGCGGCGAACGACTTGGCCGCCAGCACATCGACGATCGCATCGACAAAGGCCCGCGCCAGGTTGGCCCGGTCCTGCTCGCAGGTATTGGACAGCTTGCGGGTTTGCGTCAGCACCGCGGTCTTCAGCCCGGCGAAGGAAAAATCGAGATTGCCCGAATGCAGCATCGGCCGCGGCAGCGCGAACGCGCCCGGCGTGCCGAACTCGGCCAGCCGCGACACTTCCGGCCCGCCAGGGTAGCCCAGGCCGAGCAGCTTGGCGGTCTTGTCGAAGGCCTCGCCCGCGGCATCGTCCAGCGTCTCGCCCAGCAGCGTGTAGTCGCCGACGCCGCGCACATCCATCAGTTGGGTATGTCCGCCGGACACCAGCAGCGCCACGAACGGGAACGGCGGCGGCTCGCGCGTCAGCAGCGGCGACAGCAGGTGGCCCTCCAGGTGGTGCACGCCGACCATCGGCACGTTCAGCGCGAAGCCCAGTGCATTGGCCACCGAGGCGCCGACCAGCAGCGCGCCGGCAAGGCCCGGCCCCTGGGTGAAGGCGATGGCGTCGATGTCCCGGCGGGTGCGGCCGGCGTCGGCCAGCACCTGCTCGAGCAGCGGCAGCACACGGCGGATATGGTCGCGCGAGGCGAGTTCGGGGACTACGCCACCGTAGTCGCGGTGCATGGCGATCTGCGAATGCAGGGCATGCGCCAGCAGGCCGGCCTCGGTGTCGTAGAGGGCCAGCCCGGTTTCGTCGCAGGAAGATTCGATGCCGAGGACAAGCATGGGAAAGAAGCCGAACGCCGCCGAAAAAGGCGAAACGGACGTTGAAACAACAGGTTGCAGGAAGCGCGCAGGGTAGCACAGCGGGGCGCCGCGCGCTTTTCGCTACAATCTGCCCTTTCTTGAGCGGTGGCAACAGATGGATTGGCGAGGCGAGCAATGAGCGGGGCGACGGGAACCCGGACGGGCCGGTACGACGTGGCCGTGCTGGGCGCGGGCGCGGCCGGCATGATGTGCGCCGCCGTCGCCGGCCAGAACGGCGCCAGCGTGGTGCTGGTCGATCACGCCACCAGGCTGGCCGAGAAGATCCGCATCTCCGGCGGCGGCCGCTGCAATTTCACCAACCTGCAGGCGGGACCAACCAACTACCTGTCGTCCAATCCGCACTTTTGCCGTTCGGCGCTGGCGCGCTATACCCCGCAGGACTTCCTCGACCTGATGCGCCGCCACGGCATCGCCTGGCATGAAAAGCATCGCGGCCAGCTGTTCTGCAATGACAGCGCGGAGGACGTGATCGCCATGCTGCGCGCCGAATGCGACACCGGCCGCGTACGCTGGCAGACCGGCTGTGCGGTGGCGGAAGTCCGCCGCGAGGGCGATGACTTCGTGTTGCTGACCTCCACCGGCATGATCCGCGCCGGCGCACTGGTGGTGGCGAGCGGCGGGCTGTCGATCCCGAAGATCGGCGCCACCGACTTCGGCTACCGCATCGCCCGCCAGTTCGGGCTGGGCATCGTCGAAACCCGGCCGGCGCTGGTGCCGCTGACCTTCGACGGCAAGGACTGGGCCCCGTTCGCGCCGCTGGCCGGGGTGTCGCTGGAAGTGGATGTCGCCACCGGCAACGGCAAGGCGGCCGGCGCGTTCCGCGAAGACCTGCTGTGGACCCACCGCGGGCTGTCCGGGCCGGCGGTGCTGCAGATCTCGAGCTACTGGAAGCCGGGCACGCCGATCGCCATCGACCTGTTCGACGGCGAAGACGCCGCGGCATGGCTGCTGGAGCAGAAAAGCGGCAGCCGCAAGCACCTTGGCAACCTGCTGGCGCAGCGGCTGCCGGCGCGGCTGGCCGATGCATGGTGCGCGGCCGCCGGCGTCGATGCCGCCATGCCGCTGCACGATGTCACGGACAAGGGCCTGCGCAAGCTTGGCGCATCGCTCAACGACTGGCGCATCGTGCCGTCGGGTACCGAAGGCTACCGCAAGGCCGAAGTGACGATCGGCGGCGTCGATACGCGCGCCCTGTCCTCGACCACGATGATGGCGCGGGAGGTGCCAGGGCTCTACTTCATTGGCGAGGTGGTGGACGTGACCGGCTGGCTGGGCGGCTACAACTTCCAGTGGGCCTGGGCGTCCGCCGTCGCGGCAGGCAAGGCGGTGGCGGAGGCCAGCCGCAGCGCGGCCGCCGGGCAGTCAGTGGCCTGATCCCGGTTTGGCTGAGCCCCGGACGTCGCTTTTTCAGTGTGTGTTGAGCGCCACTTCGGCGCTCCGGGCTTGGTGATACAATCGAGAACTTCGTAAAGCCGCTATCCCGAAAATCGAAGCTGTACCGAACCGGGCCTCGCGCTTGCACCAACCCGCTGTGGCGCACGCTTCGGCGGGTTTTTGCGTTATTGGCCTTGCAGCGAGCGGCTCTTGCCACCACCTGTGAGTGTCCGCCCACTTTCTGGAAGATCACGATGTCCCTCAAAGCCCGTATCAGCGAAGACATGAAGAACGCCATGCGTGCCCGCGAAACGGAGCGCCTCGGCACCATCCGACTGCTGCTGGCCGCGATCAAGCAGCGCGAGGTCGATGAGCGCACGGAGCTTGACGATACCGCCGTGCTGGCCGTGGTCGAGAAGCTCATCAAGCAGCGCAAGGACTCGATCTCCCAGTTCCAGCAGGCTGGCCGCAACGATCTGGCCGACAAGGAACTGGCCGAAGTCGAGGTGCTGAAGGTCTATATGCCCGCCGCGCTGTCCGAGGCGGAAGTCGCCGCCGAGGTCCAACTGGCGGTTGCCGCCACCGGGGCGGCCGGCCCGCAGGACATGGGCAAGGTCATGGGCGTGCTCAAGGGCAAGCTCGCCGGCCGTGCCGACATGACCGCCGTGTCGGCGCTGGTCAAGGCCGCGCTAGCTCCGAAGTAAATGCTGATTTAATCAGTTATGAGTATGATGCGCGCCGAATCCCTGGGGTTCGGCGTAGATGCACGGAGTTGATAACATTGCGGGCAGCCTGGACGCGCTGCACTACAATATTCCGATAAGCAACCGGGCGTCGTACCGGTCACGCATTCCTAGAAATTGCCTCCCGTCGCGGGACGGCCAAGCCTCAGGACGGTCAGTCGGGTGATTCCGCAATCCTTTATTCAGGACCTGCTCAACCGTGTCGACATTGTCGATGTGGTGGGCAAGTATGTGCAGCTGAAGAAGGGCGGCGCGAATTTCATGGGGCTGTGCCCCTTCCATAACGAGAAATCGCCATCTTTCACGGTCTCGCCGACCAAGCAGTTCTACCACTGCTTCGGCTGCGGCGCGCATGGCTCGGCCATCGGTTTCCTGATGGAATATTCCGGGCAGTCCTACCCGGAGGCGGTGCGTGAGCTCGCCCAGTCGGTCGGCATGACCGTGCCGGAAGAGCGCGACCGCCTGCCGCCGGGCCAGCGCGCCGAGCAGCAGTCGCGCTCGGTGGCGCTGTCAGACGCCATGTCCCGCGCGACCGACTTCTACCGCCGCCAGCTGCGCACCGCGCCGCAGGCGATCCAGTACCTGAAGGGGCGCGGGCTGACCGGCGAGATCGCCGCGCAGTTCGGCCTGGGCTATGCGCCAGACGACTGGCAAGGGCTGGAAGCGGTGTTCGGCAGCTATCGCGACGACAATATCGCCGCACCGCTGGTCGAGGCCGGCCTGCTGATCGAAAGCGACAAGCGCGACCCCGACGGCAAGCCGCGGCGCTATGACCGCTTTCGCGACCGCATCATGTTCCCCATCCGCAACACCAAGGGGGCCGTGATCGGCTTTGGCGGCCGCGTGATGGGGCAGGGCGAGCCCAAGTACCTGAACTCGCCCGAAACCCCGCTGTTCAGCAAGGGGACCGAACTCTACGGGCTGTTCGAGGCGCGCCATGCCATCCGGGAAACCGGCTACGTATTGGTGGTCGAAGGGTATATGGACGTCGTGGCACTGGCCCAGCTCGGTTTTGCCAATGCCGTCGCTACCTTAGGCACGGCGTGCACCCCCGTGCACGTGCAGAAGTTGCTGCGCCAGACCGACGCCGTGGTGTTCTCGTTCGATGGCGATGCCGCCGGCCGCCGTGCGGCGCGGCGGGCACTCGAAGCCTGCCTGCCGCATGTGGCGGACAACAAGACCATCCGCTTCCTGTTCCTGCCGGCCGAGCACGATCCGGACAGCTATGTGCGTGAAGAGGGCACCGAGGCCTTTGCCACGCAGGTGCGCAACGCCATGCCGCTGTCGCGCTTCCTGCTGCAGTCGGTGACCGAGGAGCTTGACCTGCGCCAGCCAGAGGGTCGCGCCCGCGCCCAGTACGAGGCCAAGCCGCTGCTGCAGGCGATGCCGGCTGGCGGCCTGCGGCTACAGATTGTGCGCGAACTTGCCGATGCTACGGGTACGACACCTGCCGAGATCGAGGCCATCTGCGGCCTGCGCAGCGATCCGGCCCGGGTGGGCCGTTTCGAGAAGCCGCGCCCGCGGGCAAGGCGGCAGGCGCCGACGGGCCTGGAGCAGCGCGTGATCCAGCTGCTGATGTGCTATCCGGCGCTGTCGGCGCGGCTCGATGACGACGCGCGTGCCCTGCTGCTGGATGGCGAGGGCGGCATGGGGGCAGAGAGCGAAGTGCTGACTCACCTCGTGTCAGCGTGCGACGGCCTGCAGGGCGAGGTGAATTTCGCGGCATTCAGCGAGCACCTTGCCCAGTCGCCGTACGCCGAGATGTATGCTGCCGCGCGCACCGCCGTGCTGAAGGAAGAGATTGAAGAGGCGCCTGCCACGCAGGAGTTCGATGCCGCCATCACCAAGCTGCTGGCCGAGCCGTTGCGGCGCGAACTCGACATGCTTCAGGCTGAAGTGGTGGCGGGGACCGCCGATGAGGCGGCCAAGCAGCGCATGCGCTGGCTGGTGGGCGAGATCCACCGGCGGCGTCAACTTGGCTGAAGCGCCATGGTGCAACGGCTATCAACCTGGAGGCAGTATCAGGCGTTGGATGAGGGGCCAGGCCGGCATCGCCGAGCTTAAGCCTTGATTTTTCAGGTGAAAACCTCACCTGACAGGAAGCCGGCTATCCGTGGCGTGCTACAATAGCCGGTTTGGATTGCGAAATCTTTCTTCCCAGTTCTGGTGAAAGTGAGCGTGCCAATGGCAAAGGCCAAAGCAACCGAAAAGGTTACAACGAAGGCTCCCCAATCAGGGAGCGGCAAGGCGTCTGCAAAAACGACGGCGGCGAAGACATCGACCGCGCCAGTCAGGACACCAGCCCGGTCTGCGCCATCCAAGTCAGTGCGTAGCGCGCAAGCGCCCGCCGTGACCACTCCTGCCAGGACTCGCACATCCAAGGAAACACAGGCCTCGACTTCGGCACGCGAGGGCGCCAGTACGAGCGGCAAGGTTGCCGTGTCTGCACCAGTGAAAGGCAAGAGTATCACCGTGGCGAAACAGCAGAAGACCGAAGTCGAGAGCAAGCGAGCGGCAGCAGCCGGCGCCAGGAGCGGAGCCGCCAAGGCGGACAGCACCGCGACGGCATCCAAGGCGCGCACCGCGACCCCTGCATCCGTTGCATCCGAGCGTCCCGCTGCCCCGGCAATCAAGCCGGAGCCGAAAAAGCGCGGCCGCAAGCCAAAGGCCGAGATGCAGCACGACGACAGCACAACAGACGACGTGACTGAAGAGTTTTACGAGAACGACGTGCGCGCCGCGACGCCCGCGGCCGCGCCGAAGACCGAGAAGCAGAAGGCCAAGGACCGCAAGGCCAAGGAAAAGGCCCTGCTCAAGGAGTTCGCCTCGACCCAGCAGGGGACCGAAGAGGAGCTCGAACTGCGTCGCCAGAAGCTCAAGGCGCTGATCAAGCTCGGCAAGTCGCGCGGCTACCTGACCTACGCGGAAATCAACGATCACCTGCCGGACGACATGGTCGATTCGGAAACGATCGACACGCTGGTCGCGACGCTGAACGACATCGGCATCGCTGTCTACGAACAGGCGCCGGATGCCGAGACGCTGCTGCTCAACGACAACGCGCCGTCCGCCACCAGCGAGGAAGAAGCCGAGGAGGAGGCCGAGGCGGCCCTGTCCACGGTGGATTCGGAGTTCGGCCGCACCACCGACCCGGTGCGCATGTACATGCGCGAAATGGGCACGGTCGAGCTGCTGACCCGCGAGGGCGAGATCGAGATTGCCAAGCGCATCGAAGCCGGCCTGAAGGACATGGTGATGGCGATCTCGGCCTGCCCGGTCACCATCTCCGAGATCCTGGCCCACGCCGAGCGCGTGGCCAACGACGAGATCAAGATCGACGAGTTCGTCGACGGCCTGATCGACCCGAACGCCGACGAAGCCCCTGAAGCACCCGCGGCCCCGGCCGCGGCGTCCGACGACGACGAGGAAGGTGACGAGGAAGGCGACGAGGAAGGCGACGAGGACGATGACGACGAAGGCGATGCCGGCGCCGGCGCCTCCGCTCGCCAGCTGGAAGAGCTGAAGCAGAACGCGCTGGAGAAATTCCGCGTGATCGCCGAGCAGTTCGACAAGATGCGCCGTGCCTTCGAGAAGGAGGGCTACAAGTCCAAGCCTTACGTCAAGGCGCAGGAAGCCATCCAGGCCGAACTGATGGGCATCCGCTTCACCGCCCGCAATGTCGAGCGCCTGTGCGACACGCTGCGCGGCCAGGTGGACGAAGTGCGCAAGCTCGAGCGCTCGATCCTGAATATCGTGGTCGACAAGTGCGGCATGCCGCGCTCGGAATTCGTCGCCCGTTTCCCGGGCAACGAGACCAACCTCGAGTGGATCAGCACCGTGGTGGCCGACGGCAAGGGCTACAGCGCCATCGTCGAGCGCAACGTGCCGGCCGTGCATGAACTCCAGCAGAAGCTGATCGACCTGCAGTCGCGCGTGGTGCTGCCGCTGAAGGAGCTGAAGGGCGTCAACCGCAAGATGGCCGAGGGCGAGCGTCGTGCCCGCGAAGCCAAGCGCGAGATGACCGAGGCCAACCTGCGCCTGGTGATTTCGATCGCCAAGAAGTACACCAACCGCGGCCTGCAGTTCCTCGACCTGATCCAGGAAGGCAACATCGGCCTGATGAAGGCGGTGGACAAGTTCGAATACCGCCGCGGCTACAAGTTCTCGACGTACGCGACGTGGTGGATCCGCCAGGCCATCACGCGCTCGATCGCCGACCAGGCACGCACCATCCGCATTCCGGTGCACATGATCGAGACGATCAACAAGATGAACCGCATCTCGCGCCAGATCCTGCAGGAAACCGGCAATGAGCCGGATCCGGCAACGCTGGCCGAGAAGATGGAGATGCCGGAAGACAAGATCCGCAAGATCATGAAGATCGCCAAGGAACCGATCTCCATGGAAACGCCGATCGGTGACGACGACGACTCCCATCTGGGTGACTTCATCGAGGACACCAACACGCTGGCCCCGGCCGAAGCGGCGCTGCACGGCTCCATGCGCGACGTCGTCAAGGACGTGCTGGACTCGCTGACGCCGCGCGAAGCCAAGGTGCTGCGCATGCGCTTCGGCATTGAAATGAGCACCGACCATACGCTGGAGGAGGTCGGCAAGCAGTTCGACGTCACGCGTGAACGGATCCGCCAGATCGAGGCCAAGGCACTGCGCAAGCTGCGCCACCCGAGCCGCTCCGACAAGCTGAAGAGTTTCCTGGAAGGCAACTAAACGCTTCCAAGGGCCTCTAGCTCATGCCTGGTTAGAGCAGCGGACTCATAATCCGTTGGTGCCGTGTTCGACTCACGGGAGGCCCACCAATGCTGCAAAAAGGGGTTACGGTGAACGCCGTAACCCCTTTTTGCTTTCGCGGGTTACTTCCAGAACCCCACATGTGGCAACGCCGCCTCGTTCTCCAGTCCAGCCCCGGTCCGAACACCTCTACCTGCCGCTGACTGCGGGCAAGCACCTGGAACTTTGGCCCTCATAACGACGGCCTAAGGTATTCGGACGCGACCCGTTCGCACCCGTTCAACCCGAAGAGGAGTCAGATCCATGTCCTATATCGACGGATTCTTGCTGGCCGTGCCGCAGGCCAATCGCGAAACCTACCGCCAGGTGGCGCAGAAGGCCGCGGCGGTGTTCAAGGAGTACGGCGCGCTGAAGGTGGTGGAATGCTGGGGCGATGACGTGCCGGAGGGGAAGGTGACGTCCTTCACCATGGCGGTCAAGCGCAAGGATGATGAGGCGGTGGTGTTCTCCTGGATCGTGTGGCCGTCAAAGGAGAAGCGCGACACCGGCATGAAGGCGGCGATGGAAGACCCGCGCCTGAAGGAAGGGATGGACCCGATGCCGTTCGATGGCCAGCGGATGATCTACGGCGGCTTCGAGGTGATTGTCGACGAGTAACGCCGGGGCAACCAACACCGCGCCGGCGTGGCGGCGCGGTGTCCGGGCAGGTTCAGATCAGATCAGGTGGAAGACCATGCTTAGGGCGATCGCGCCGCCCACGGTTTCCACTGCTGCGAGGGCGAGAAGGTTCTTCAGTACGAATGCGTCTTCTTTTTTCGTCACCATGGTCTGTCTCCCGGTCATTGGAACCTCTTGGTGCTTCATCGACTGCGGCGATACGCCGCGTTGGCGATGCCCTGTCAATGTGATACCAGTAGACCGCATGCGCGGCGTGACGGGAAGCTGGCGGAAACCCGCTCGGAGAAAACCCCGATTCCAGGCCAGGCGAGTGCGGGTGATGATCGACAGGCTCTGCGGGTGACGTCAGAGCCGCCGTCCGGCGCTATGTTGCGGGCCGTACATAAACCCACATTTGGGTGATGTGGTCCTCGGCGCGATCAGACAAGATCACGGCGTGGGTAATCGAAAGGTTGCTCCGCTACCACTCAGGCCCCGCTGCCCTCCCCGGCACGCGGGGCTTTTTCCGTTGCGGCAACCTCGACGCGCAGCAGCTGGCGTGGCTCTTCGCGGGCCACCAGCACCACCGACTCGGCATCGAGCACCCCTCGACCAGTGGGGCAACGGCATCCGCGGCGATTGAGTCACCTGGATGCCGTGCTGGCGGTCCGGCGGATCCCCTGTCAGGCCGCCTGCCGGGCAGGCGGGGCCGGCTGGCTCGCCGGCCGCGGCGGCAAGGGCAGGGCGGCGGCGAGGCCAAGGAACTGGCTCGAAGTGCGCAGGAATTGCTGGCAGGTCTGGCGGAATTGCTCGAAGTCCATATTGGTCTCGGTGGTCGAAGGTGGCGTCCGCGCGGCCGGTTCGGGCTCGCCTTGTCTACGGTGCCGCCGGCATCATCCATCGTCGATGTGACAGCTTCTTTAAAACGCCCCAGCGTGGCCGCACCCCGTCGCGGCGCCCGCACGCCCGCGCCGTGCTGGTCACTGTGCGGGCAGAAATGCTAAAATTTAAGTCTTTGATTCTCTTGGTCAAAAGCCGCAAGCCCGATGCACGCGGCGTGGCCGCGCCGGCGCCGCTCCGGTGCCAGCCGAGAGCCAGGGCGAGATGAGTTCCAGACGCGTATCCGTTTGTGCCGGGTTCGCCTCCCGCCAGACACCGATACCCATGACCACTACGACCGCACCAGAACCCACCACCGCCGGGCAGACCGCGGTGCAGACCTTCGAGAGCTTTGGCCTGGACGCGCGCATCCTGCGTGCCTTGTCCGACCAGGGCTACACCACGCCCACGCCGATCCAGGCGCAGGCCATTCCCGTCGTGCTGCTCGGCAAGGACGTGATGGGCGCCGCGCAGACCGGCACCGGCAAGACCGCCGGCTTCGCGCTGCCGATCATCCAGCGCCTGCTGCCGCTGGCCAACGCCAGCGCCTCGCCGGCGCGCCACCCGGTGCGCGCGCTGATGCTGACGCCCACGCGCGAACTGGCCGACCAGGTCTACGACAACGTCGCCCGCTATGCCAAGCACACCGACCTGCGCAGCACGGTGGTGTTCGGCGGCGTCGACATGAATCCGCAGACCGATGCCCTGCGCCGCGGCGTCGAAATCCTGGTGGCCACGCCGGGCCGCCTGCTCGACCACGTGCAGCAGAAGTCGGTCAACCTGTCGCAGGTGCAGATGCTGGTGCTGGACGAGGCCGACCGGATGCTCGACATGGGCTTCCTGCCGGACCTGCAGCGCATCATCAACCTGCTGCCGGCGCAGCGCCAGACGCTGCTGTTCTCGGCGACGTTCTCGGCGGAAATCAAGCGGCTGGCCGCCAGCTACCTGAAGCAGCCGGTCACCATCGAGGTGGCGCGCAGCAACTCCACCAACGAGAACGTGCGCCAGACCGTGTACCAGGTCGAAGATGGCCACAAGCAGGCGGCGGTGGTGCATCTGCTCAAGCAGCGGGCCGAGCAGGGGCTGTCGCGCCAGTGCATCGTCTTCGTCAACAGCAAGATCGGCTGCTCGCGCCTGGCGCGGCACCTGGAGCGCGAGGGCATCAACGCCTCCGCGATCCACGGCGACAAGACCCAGACCGAGCGCATGCAGACGCTGGACGGCTTCAAGAGCGGCACCATCGACGCGCTGGTTGCCACCGACGTGGCGGCGCGCGGGCTCGATATCCCCGACATGCCGTGCGTGATCAACTTTGATGTGCCGTACAGCGCCGAGGACTACGTGCACCGCATCGGCCGCACCGGCCGTGCCGGCGCCAGCGGCGATGCGCTGTCGATCTTCGTGCCGGGCAACGATGAGCGCCTGCTGTCCGACATCGAGAAGCTGATCAAGCGCAGCATTCCGCGTGGCAAGCTGGAGGGCTTCGACCCGACCGGCGAGAAGTCGCGCCAGGACGAGGCGGAGCGCCGCCGCCAGCGCGGCGACCTGCGCCGCGCGCGCGGCAACGGCGACGAGGAGCGGCCGCGCCGCCACGAGCACAGCGGCAGCCGCCAGGTGTTCCGTCCGTCCGACGATCCGTTCTTCTCGCGCCCGTACGAGCCCAGCGCCAGCAGTTCGCAGGTCAAGCCGTCGGAGGAAATCGCCGCCGCGCTGAGCCGTGGCCGCCAGGCGCCCAAGCGCCCGGTCGCGGCGCTGCTGGGCGGCGTGCCGCGCAAGTCCTGATCGGGCGATCCTGCTGAGGCGGCCTGCAGGTCAGGCCGCCGCCATGCGCTGGCGCCACTCCTCCGTGGCGCGCGCCAGCCAGTCCTGCACATTCCCTTCATTGTTCGCCAGGCCCAGGTGCCTGCCCGCCTGGCGCAGCGCCTCCAGCGGCGCGCCGGTGTCGATCGCCTGCGCGCCGCTCTGCTTGCTCAGCTTTTCCCCGATCTCGTTGACCACCACCGGCACGTGCAGGTAGCTTGGCGTGGGCAGGCCCAGCAGGTGCTGCAGGTGGATCTGCCGCGGCGTCGAGTCGAGCAGGTCGGCGCCGCGCACGATATGCGTGATGCCCTGCAGGCCATCGTCCACCACCACCGCCAGCTGGTAGGCCCATAGTCCGTCGGCCCGGCGCAGCACGAAGTCCCCCAGCTCGGTTTCGAGGTCCTGGCACTGGCGCCCCTGCCAGCGGTCGTCGAAGCAGATCGTGGCGGCTGGGCCATCCGGCACGCGCACGCGCCACGCGCGCGGCAGCTTGCCGTTCAGGCCGTGGCGGCAAGTGCCGGGGTAGCCCAGCGTCTGGTGCCGCTCCCGCACGTGCACCAGCGAGTCGGCGATCTCCTTGCGCGAGCAGCCGCAGGGGTAGAGCTGTCCGGCGGCGTCGAGCCGGCGCAGCGCTTCGGCGTAGTGCGCCTCGCGCCGGCTCTGCCACACCGGCGGCTCGTCCGGCGTCATGCCCAGGCGCGCCAGCGTCTGCAGGATGTCTTCGTCGGCGCCGCGCACGCAGCGCGGCATGTCGATGTCCTCGATGCGCACCAGCCACTGGCCGCCGTGCGCGCGCGCATCCAGCCAGCTGGCCAGCGCGGTGACCAGCGAGCCCATATGCAGCGGGCCGGTCGGCGAGGGGGCAAAGCGGCCGCGGTAGCCGGCCGCCGCGGCAAACATTGCAGCCGTCACTGCCATGCGGACACCCTCAGCCGGCGAGTTCGGGTTGCAGCAGCAGCGCCTGCGCCAGGCGCGGGTCTTCCAGCTTGCCGGCCCACCATTGCAGCGCCTTGCCGCGGTTGCTGGTGCGCCACGCCACCTTGAAGTTGCCCGGGGCGCGCACCTCGACCGTTTCGCGCACCTGCAGCACGCCGCTTTCGATATGCGGCTGTGCCATCGGCGCCGGCAGCCAGCCGCAGCCCAGGCCGCGGATCTGCGCTTCCAGCTTGTCGCGCATGGTCGGCACCACCAGCACGTCCTGGCCGGCCAGCACGCCATGGGTGCGCGCCGGCAGGTTGCGCGAGGTGTCGCCCACCGCGACGATGCGGTGCCTGGCGATCTGGATGGTGGTGAGCGGGCCTTCCTCGGTGGCCAGCGGATGGTGCGCCGCCACCGCGAACACGAACGGTACCGTGCCCAGCGGCCGGATCTGGAAGCCCTGCGTGCTCGGCGCATCGTAGGCGCCGCCGATCACCAGGTCGGCACGGTTGCTGACCAGCGCGTCCCAGGCACCGCCCAGCACTTCCTTGGCAAAGCGCAGCCGCGTGGCGGTGTTCTCGGCATAGAAGTCGTGGATCACCGGCAGCAGCGCGCGGAAATTGATCAGGTCGTCCACCACGATGGTCAGCGTGGCTTCCCAGCCGGTGGCCAGCCGCTTGACGCGGCGCGCCAGGTCGTCGGCGGCGTGCAGCAGGTGGCGGCCTTCGTCGAGCAGTGCGCGTCCGGCCGGGGTCAGTTCGGCGCGGTGGCGGCGCCGGTCGAACAGCAGCACGTCCAGGTCTTCCTCCAGCTTTCGCACCACATAGGTCAGCGCGGAGGGCACCTTGCCCATCTCGTGGGCGGCGGCGGCGAAGCTGCCCTTGCGCTCGATGGCGTCCAGGACTTCGAGGGATTCGAGTGAGAGTGGCATATTCAGAAAAACTGAATGAATGCTTCTAAGGTGGTCCCCGTAAATATACGCGTCGGGGCCTAAACTTCCTAGCATCGACAACGCAATACATGCCGCCAAACGGTTGCAAGCAGTTCCGCTGCCGGTGGCGACACGGAAGTAGGCCTAGGAGGGCCATCAAAATGATTGAAATCAGAAAGTCTGCAGAGCGCGGTTATGCGGATCACGGCTGGCTGAAGTCCTATCATTCGTTCTCGTTTGCCGACTACTACGATCCGCAGCATGTGCAGTTCGGGCCGCTGCGCGTGATCAACGAGGACCGCGTCGCGCCGGGCATGGGCTTCGGCACGCACGGCCACCGCGACATGGAGATCATCAGCTACGTGCTCGAAGGCGAGCTGGCGCACAAGGACAGCATGGGCAACGGCAGCGTGATCCGCCCGGGCGACGTGCAGCGCATGAGCGCCGGCACCGGTGTGCGGCACTCGGAGTACAACCACGCGGCGCACGATACGACTCACTTCCTGCAGATCTGGATCATGCCTGCGCAGAATGGCATCGAGCCGGGCTACGAGGAAAAGCACTTCGCGGCGGCCGACAAGCGCGGCAAGCTGCGCCTGGTGGCGAGCCAGGACGGCGCCGGCGGTTCGGTGGTAGTGCACCAGGACGTGCGCCTGTACGCCGGGCTGTTCGACGGCCAGGAGGCTGCCACGCTGGCCCTCGCGCCGGGCCGCCGCGCCTATGTCCATGTGGCGCGCGGCCGCGTGCTGGTCAATGGGACGGCGCTGGAAGCGGGCGATGCGGCCAGGCTGGAATCGGTCGGCGAGGTCGCGCTGTCCGGTGGCGATGAGGCCGAGGTGCTGGTGTTCGATTTGCCCTGACCCCGCCACGCGTAGATTCGATCGAGGAAGTCCTGCCCGCCCACCGGCGGGCTTTTGCTTTTTGTATCGCAACGGGTAGGGTCAGGTACCGCTGTGCTATCTTCTCGCTATGCATTGCGCCTGCACCGGCACATCGGGCGGGCGCGCCCCCTTGGAACACCCGTACCAAGATGACCTTTGTTTCCATTCTCCTGGCGCTGATCGCCGAGCAGTTCCGCGCCCTGGGCCGCAACAACCCGATCCACGAGATCGTGCGCGCACTCGGCGACCGCGCCGAGCACGCCTTCGACACCGGCCGCCCCCGCGATGCCGCGCTGGCCTGGTTTACCGTAGTGCTGCCGCTGACACTGGCCGTGGTCGTGGTGCATTACCTGCTGGCTTCGATCAGCGTGGCGCTGACCCTCGCCTGGAACGTGCTGGTGCTGTACCTGACGCTGGGCTTCCGCCAGTTCAGCCACTACTTCACCGACATCCACGAGGCGCTGAACCGCGACGACGTCCATACCGCGCGCACGCTGCTGCATGAGTGGACCGGCCTCGACACGGTCGAGATGCCGGTCACCGAGATCGTGCGGCACACGCTGGAGGCGGCGATCATCGCCGTGCACCGGCATGTGTTCGGCGTGTTCTTCTGGTTCCTGGTGCCGGTCGGGCCCGGCGGCGTGGTGCTGTACCGCGTCGCGGAATACCTCGCCCGCCACTGGAACGAGCCGTCGACCGAGCGCAGCCCCGCGCTGGGCCGTTTCGCCGCGCGCGCGTTCTACCTGCTCGACTGGATCCCCTCGCGCCTGACCGCGATCGGCTTTGCCATCGTCGGCAATTTCGAGGATGCGGTGTACGCGTGGCGCAACCATGCGCGCAAGTGGAACGATGCGGTCAACGGCATCCTGCTCGCCAGCGGCGGCGGGGCGCTGGGCGTGCGCCTGGGCACGCCGCTGGCCGAGGATGACTCCACCGTGGTGCTGCGCGCCAGCGTGGTCGGCCCGGCGGTGGATTATGCGCCCGGCATGGAAGAGGACAACGGTCCTGAGCCGTCGGCGCCGGAATTCGGCGCCGAGCCAAGCGTGCGCACGCTGCAGTCGGCTGTCGGGCTGGTATGGCGGGCGGTGGTGCTGTGGATGCTGCTGCTTGCCATGGTGTCGCTGGCGCTGTGGGTGGGCTGATACCGGCGTGCGCAAGTATGTAAAAGCGGCTGCCGGCTAGTCGCGCGCAGCGCCGCAGCGCCAGCAGGCGCCGAACTGGGCCTCGTGCCATTCCTTGCAGTGGCGGCATTGCCAGCTCGGTCCCGGCACGGGGTTGGCCGCGGCATTGAGCGCCGCCCACGCCTGCGCTTCCATCTCGTCATCGACCAGCCAGACCTGCGGCGCGCTTTCCCGGAACGGAATCTCGCCGGTGGCGCCGCCCAGCCAGGTGTTGCGTAGCTCTGCCCGGATGCCGGCGGCCTGCAGGACGTTCTGGCAATGGGCGGCGTGGACGAGCGAGGTGGCTGACAGCAGCAGTTTCATGGCGGCGCACCGGTTACCCAGGTGCGCTTACCTTACCACGGCCCTGCCAGGGTTTCACCACGGCTTCTGCTGGCTGGATTCGTGCAGCAGCTGCGCGTAGAGCTGGTGGCGGCGCTCCGCGATCGCGCCGGATGCCACCGCCGCCAGCACGCCGCAGCCGGGTTCGTTGGTGTGGTGGCAGTTGTAGAAGCGGCACTCTGTCAGCCGCGGCCGGAACTCCGGGAAGGCGCGCTCCAGCATGCCTTCGCTCAGGTGGTACAGGCCGAATTCCTGGAAGCCGGGCGAGTCGATCAGCGCACCCTGGCGCCCGTCGACCGTGCCCCAGTCCGCCGGCAGGTGGTACAGCCGCGTGAAGGTGGTGGTGTGCTTGCCGGAATCGAGCTTGGCCGAGATCTCGCGCGTCTGCGCATCGACGCCCGGGATCAGCAGGTTGAGCAATGACGACTTGCCCATGCCCGACTGGCCGATCAGGATGCTGGACAGCCCGGCCAGCCGCGGCTGCAGCGCCGCCAGCGCCTGTTCGGGGTCGGCGCGCACCGACAGTTCCAGCGTGTCGTAGCCCAGCTCGCGGTACAGCGCCAGGCGCCGGCGCGCCTCGTCCAGCCGCTCGGGCAGGTCGGTCTTGTTGAGCACGATCAGCGGCCGGATCTCGAGCGCCTCGGCCGATACCAGCGCGCGCCCGAGCAGGTCTTCGGAGAAGCCCGGCTCGGTCGCCAGCACGATGATGACCTGGTCGATATTGGCTGCCAGCAGCTTGGACTTGAACTGGTCCGAGCGATGCAGCAGGTTCTTGCGCGCCTGCACCCTGGTGATCACGCACTGGTCGGCCGCGGCGCGCTCGACGCTGACATGGTCGCCCACGGCGCTGTCGCTCTTCTTGCCGCGCGGGAAGGCATGCATGCGCGTGCCGTCGGCCAGCTCGACCACATAGTGGCGGCCGTGCGCGGCGATGATCAGCGCGGGTTCGGCGTTCGTGTCGGCATTGGCGCCGCGGTGTCGGGAGGTGCGGCTCATGCGTGCGCCAGCAGCCGGTCGATCCGCTGCGCGGCGGGCGGATGCGAGTAGTAGAAGGCGCTGTAGAGCGGATCGGGCGTCAGGGTCGAAGCGTTGTCCTTGTACAGCTTCACCAGCGCCGATACCAGGTGGCCGGCGTTGGTCTGGTCGGCGGCGAAGGCGTCGGCCTCGAATTCATGGCGGCGCGACGACTGGCTCGACAGCGGGCCGAGCAGGAAGGTGAACACCGGCAGCGTCAGGAAGAACAGCACCAGTGCCAGCGCATGGTTGGACACGCCCAGGTTGGGCGCCACGCCGAGGCCAGTGTAGAACCACGTGCGTGTCGCCAGCCAGCCCAGCAGCGCCAGGAACACCAGGCTCAGTGCGAAGGTGACCGCGATGCGCTTGGCCACGTGGCGGCGCTTGAAGTGGCCGAGTTCGTGCGCCAGCACCGCCTCGATCTCGTCGCCCGACAGCCGCGCCAGCAGCGTGTCGAAGAAGACGATGCGCTTGGCCGCGCCGAAGCCGGTGAAGTAGGCATTGCCGTGCGCGCTGCGCTTGCTGCCGTCCATCACGAACAGGCCCTTGCTGGCAAAGCCGCAGCGCTGCATCAGGCCCTCGATGCGCTGGCGCAGCGCTTCGTCGGTGAGCGGCTCGAACTTGTTGAACAGGGGCGCGATAAAGGTCGGGAACACCACCAGCAGGAACAGGTTGAAGCCCATCCACACCAGCCACGTCCACAGCCACCACAGCGAGCCGGCGCGCTCCATCAGCCACAGCACCGCCAGCAGCAGCGGCAGGCCCAGCACGCTCGCAACCAGCAGCATCTTGACCATGTCGGCCAGCCACAGGCCAAAAATCATCTTGTTGAAGCCGAAGCGCTCCTCGATGCCGAACTGGCCGTAGAGCGAGAAGGGCAGGTCGACCAGCCCGCCGATCACCGCCACGCTGGCCACCAGCGCCACGCCATACGCATAGCCCGGG
Organism: Cupriavidus oxalaticus; assembly: GCF_016894385.1. Taxonomy (NCBI): domain Bacteria; kingdom Pseudomonadati; phylum Pseudomonadota; class Betaproteobacteria; order Burkholderiales; family Burkholderiaceae; genus Cupriavidus; species Cupriavidus oxalaticus. The sequence goes on along the minus strand of NZ_CP069812.1, from coordinate 2,729,173 downwards.
CCGAAGGTTTCCAGCCAGGCCTGGTTGAGCCACTGCAGCCCGCCGAGCATGGTGAAGCCGATCAGCACCGCGGCGCCGGCCAGCACTTCGAGCATCGACAGCCGGGTGCGGGCGATGGTGTAGTCGGCCGCCTTCTGGTGGGAGTCGAGCGAGATGGTGTCGGCAAAGCGCGCCGGCACCGCGTTGCGGTGCTGTGCCACATGGCGCACCTGGCGCGCGGCCAGCCAGAGCTTGGTCAGCACCATCAGCACCAGCGCGGCGAGGAAGACAATCGTGAACATCGGCAAGAGCCTTGGGACGGATATGCGAGAATTATAAGTTGTTCGTGTCCGCCTCCGCCGCGGCCGCTTCCCCAAATCCCTTTCTCAGCAGTCCCGATGACCACCCACGCCGCCGCCAAGTCCGTCAAGAGCGAACACAACCTGATCTGGCTGGACATGGAAATGACCGGCTTGCAGCCGGATACCGACCGCATCATCGAGATCGCGATCGTCATTACCGACTCCGAACTGAACATCCTGGCCGAGGGCCCGGTGCTGGTGATCCACCAGAGCGATGCCGTGCTCGACGGCATGGACAACTGGAACAAGGGCACCCACGGCCGCTCCGGCCTGATCGACAAGGTCAAGGCGTCCACGCTGACCGAGGAGCAGGCCGAGGCCGAGCTGCTGGCCTTCCTCAAGCGCTGGGTCCCGGCCGGCAAGTCGCCGATGTGCGGCAACTCGATCTGCCAGGACCGCCGCTTCATGGCGCGCTACATGCCCAGGCTGGAGGCGTTCTTCCACTACCGCAACCTGGACGTGTCCACGCTCAAGGAGCTGTGCAAGCGCTGGGAGCCGGTCATCCACAAGGGCTTCGTCAAGCGCCAGCTGCACACGGCGCTGGCCGACATCCTGGAATCGGTGGAAGAGCTGCGCTACTACCGCACGCACTTTATCCGTCACACGCCGCCGGGCGCACCGGCCGCCGCTGCTCCGGCTGCCGACACCCCGGCTGCCGACACCCCGGCACAATAAGCCGGCGCAACAAGCGGCTTCCCGGCCTCCGACAACAACAACCAACCACCACCGACGGGGCGCGCGCTGCCCTCCCGGGCACCTCCCGTCGAGCCTGCCATGTTCGAGCGCATCGTATCCATCATCACGCCGGTCATCCTGATCATCCTGGTCGGGTGGCTGTACGGGCGCAAGGCCCATCCGGACATGGCCGGCATCAACCGCGCCACGCTCGATGTGATCGCGCCGCTGCTGGTCGTATCGGCCTTTGTCAGCAAGGAATTCGTGCTGGCCGACCAGCTGGTGCTGCTGGCCTGCGCGGTGGCGGTGGTGCTGGGTTCGGGCGTGCTGGCGTGGGCGGTGGCGCGGCTGCTCAAGGTCGATCCCCGCACCTTCGTGCCGCCGATGATGTTCAACAACTGCGGCAACATGGGTTTGCCGCTGTCGGTCTTTGCCTTCGGCCACGCCGGGCTGGCCCCGGCGGTGGCGCTGTTCGCGGCGTCGAACCTGATGCACTTCACCCTCGGCCTGAAGATCGTCAACCGGCATGCGTCGATGGCGCAGATCGCGCGCAACCCGATGGTGCTGGCCACGGTAGCCGGCGTCGGGCTGTCGCTGGCGCGGCCCTGGTTCACCTTGCCGGACCCGGTCTACCAGTCGGTCAAGCTGCTGGGCGATGCCACTGTGCCGCTGATGCTGTTCGCGCTGGGCGTGCGCATGAAGGACGTGAGCCTGCGCAACTGGGGCATGGGCGTGGTGGGCGCGGTGGCATGCCCGCTGACCGGCGTCGCGGTGGCGCTGCTGCTGGCGCAGTGGGTGCCGCTGACAGAACTGCAGCGCGGGCTGCTGTTCGTTTTCGCGGCGCTGCCACCGGCGGTGCTGAACTTCCTGATCGCCGACCATTTCCGGCAGGAGCCCGACCAGGTCGCGTCGATCGTGCTGCTCGGCAATATTGCCGCGGTGGTGTTCGTGCCGGTGGGGTTGTACCTGGGATTGCGCTGAGTCCTTGCTGTCGTTCCCGCTGCGCGGGAACGACGTTCGCCGGGAGATCAGCCCGCAGGCTTGGCGCGCACGGCGTTCTTAGGCCGCCAGGCCTTGACCACGGCCTCGTCGGTTTCCATGTAAGGCCCGCCGATCAGGTCGATGCAATACGGCACCGCGGCAAAGATGCCTTGCACCACCGGCTTGCCGTCTGCATCGCGCAGGCCTTCCAGCGTCTCGCGGATGGCGCGCGGCTGGCCGGGCAGGTTGATGATCAGCGCGGCGCGGCTGGCGGTCTCGCGGATCACGGCCACCTGGCGCGACAGGATCGCGGTAGGCACGAAGTGCAGGCTCACTTGCCGCATCTGCTCGCCGAAGCCCGGCATTTCCTTGGTGGCTACCGCCAGCGTGGCCTCCGGCGTGACATCGCGTCGCGCCGGGCCGGTGCCGCCGGTGGTCAGCACCAGGTCGCAGCCGGCCACGTCCACCAGCTCGATCAGCGTGCGCGAGATCTGCGCCTGCTCATCGGGGATCAGCCGCTCCACCGCCTGCCACGGCGAGGTCAGCGTGCGGCCGAACCACTCGCGCAGCGCCGGGATGCCTTCGTCCTGGTAGGTGCCGGCCGAGGCGCGGTCCGAGACCGAGACAAAGCCGACGACGAGCTCGTCGGGATGGTTGCGGGATACCGGCTGCGTGGACTGCGTGGTCTGGGTCATGCCTCGGGCTCCGGGGAAGGGGCTGCGTCGCTGGAGGCAGCGCCGTCCTTGGCGTCGAGCGCTGCCTTGATGGCCTGGAACAGTTCGCGGAAGTAGCGCGGCGGCCTGGCCTGCTCCTTCTCCTTGCGTGCGTTGCGGATGATGTTGCGCAGCGACTGCACGTCGGCGACCGGGTGCTCGCCGAGGAACCGCGTCAGCGCCGCATCGTCGGCCAGCAGCAGCTCGCGCCAGCGCTCGATCAGGTGCATGCGCGCGGTCTCGGCCTTGCTGGTGCCCTTGAAGCCTTCCAGCGCGGCGCGGATCGCCTCGACCTCGTCGTCGTCGAGGCCGCGCATGACCTTGCCCACGTACTGCATCTGGCGGCGCTTGCCTTCGTGGCTGGTGATGCGGCGCGCCTCGTGGATGGCATCGGCCAGCGTCTCGGGCATGGGCACGCGCGCCAGCCGGTCCTTGGCCAGGCTTTCCAGCTCGGCGCCAAGGTCCTGCAGGGCGGTCATGTCGCGCTTGCGCTGCGACTTGCTTTTCGGTTCGTCGTCTTCGGGCTCCGGCGAAAACGCGCCGGGGAAGCGCGAGCCTTGGGAATTACGGGAATTTCGCGTCATGACCGGCATTTTATCTTGCTATGATTCCCGCTTGGACTTTTGATGACCCCCAGGCACGGATCCCCCATGGACCAGATCGCAGAACAGACCGCGCATTTCACCTACACCCAGGCCCAGCTCAGCGAGATGGCCGCCGATGTGCTGCGTGTGGCACGCGAACTGGGCGCGACGGATGCCGCCACGGAGATCTCCGAAGGCAGCGGGCTGTCCGTATCGGTGCGCAAGGGACAGGTGGAAACGATCGAGCAGAACCGCGACAAGGTGGTCGGCGTGACGGTGATGATCGGCAAGCGCCGGGGCAACGCCAGCACCTCGGACTTCTCGCCGGCCGCGCTGCGCGCCACTGCCGAGGCGGCCTACAACATCGCCCGCTTCACCGCGGAAGACGAGTGCGCGGGCCTGGCCGAGGAAGAACTGCTGGAGCGCTCGCCGCAGGACCTGGACCTGTTCCATCCCTGGACCATCGATGCCGAGGCCGCCATCGACATCGCCACCCGCGCCGAGGCCGCCGCCTTCGCGGTGTCGCCGCGCATCCGCAACAGCGACGGCGCCAGCGTGTCGGCGCAGCATTCGCAGTTCGTGCTGGCGACCACGCGCGGTTTCTCGGGCGGCTATCCGTATTCGCGCCATTTCATCTCGTGCGCGCCGATCGCCGGCAGCGGCGGCGGCATGCAGCGCGATGACTGGTACTCGTCCAAGCGCTCGCCGCTGGCACTGGCCAACCCCGAGGACATCGGCCGCTACGCGGCCGAGCGCGCGCTGGCGCGGCTGCAGGCGCGCAAGCTGTCCACGCGCCGCTGCCCCGTGCTGTTCGAGGCGCCGCTGGCCGCGGGCCTGCTGGGCGCCTTCGTGCAGGCGGTGTCGGGCGGCGCGCTGTACCGCAAGTCCACCTTCCTGTGCGATACGCTGGGCAAGGCCGTATTCGCGCCGCACGTGCAGATCCACGAGCAGCCGCACACCCCGGGCGCGATGGGCAGCGCCCCGTTCGACGAAGAAGGCGTGCGTACGCGCGAGCGCGACGTGGTTCGCGACGGCGTGGTGCAGGGCTACTTCCTGTCGACGTATTCGGCGCGCAAGCTCGGCATGAAGACCACCGGCAATGCCGGCGGCTCGCATAACCTGACGCTGCACAGCAACCTGACCGAGCCCGGCGACGACTTCCCGGCGATGCTGCGCAAGCTCGGCACCGGCCTGCTGGTGACCGAGCTGATGGGGCAGGGCGTCAACTACGTGACCGGCGATTATTCGCGCGGCGCGTCGGGCTACTGGGTCGAGAACGGCGTGATCCAGTACCCGGTGGAGGAAATCACCATTGCCGGCAATATGGCCGAGATGTTCCGGCAGATCGTCGCGATCGGCGCCGATTCGCTGATCCGCGGCACCAAGGAAACCGGCTCGATCCTGATCGAGCAGATGACCATCGCCGGCAACTGATCGGCGACTGATCGGCAACTGACGGACATGGCGAGCCGCCTGCGGGCGGCTCGCTTGCGTTTCCCCTTCCTTACGCGAGGAACATGCGGTACGCCGCGTTGTCGCTGACTTCCTGCCACGGATAGCCCAGCGTGGCCAGCCGCTCGCGGAACGCCTGCGCCTGGCCGTCGCTCACCTGGATGCCGGCCAGCACCGACCCCGTATCGCCGCCCTGGTTGCGGTAGTGGAACAGGCTGATGTTCCAGTCCGGCGCCAGCGTCGACAGGAAGGCCATCAATGCCCCGGGCTTCTCGGGGAACTCAAAGCGGAACAGGCGCTCGCCGTGCGCCAGCGGCGAGCGGCCGCCGATCATGTGGCGGACGTGCTCCTTGGCCACCTCGTCGGCGGTCAGGTCGATCGCCGGGAGGCCGTCGGCGTGCAGCGTGTCGAGGATCTCCGTCGCCTCGCCGGCCGCGCGCAGCTGCATGCCGACAAAGACGTGCGCGGTGTGCGCATCGGCAATCCGGTAGGTGAACTCGCTGATCTGCCTGTCGCCCACGCGTGCGCACAGGCGGCGGAACGCGCCGCAGGCTTCGGGCAGGGTCACGCCGAACATGGCTTCGCGCGCGTTGCCCAGTTCGGCGCGGTCGGCGACGAAACGCATGCGCTCGAAGTTGATATTCGCGCCGGAGGTCACAGCCACCAGCGTCTGGTTGCACAGGCCCTCGCGCGCCGCGTACTGCTTGGCCGCGGCCACCGCCAGCGCGCCGGCGGGCTCCAGCACGCTGCGGGTGTCCTCGAACACGTCCTTGATCGCCGCGCACAGCGCGTCGGTGTCGACGGTGACGATCTCGTCCAGGTAGCGGCGGCACAGCCGGAAGGTCTCGGCGCCGACCAGCTTGACCGCGGTGCCGTCCGAGAACAGTCCCACTTCCTCCAGTTCGACGCGCCGTCCCGCGCGGATCGATTGCGCCATCGCGCAGGAGTCCTCCGTCTGCACGCCGATGACCCTGATCTCCGGCCGCACCGCCTTGACGTAGGTGGCCACGCCGGCAGCGAGGCTGCCGCCGCCGATCGGCACGAAGATCGCGTGGATCGGGCCGCGGTGCGCGTTGAGGATTTCCGCTGCGACGGTTCCCTGACCGGCGATGACATCGGGGTCGTCGAATGCCGGGATGAAAGTCAGCCCTTGCTCGGCCTGCAGCTGCATCGCATGACGGTAGGCATCGGTATAGGAGTCGCCGGCCTGCACCACCTCGACGGTGGGCCCGCCGTGCGCGCGCGCCGCGTCGACCTTGACCTGCGGCGCCGTGGTCGGCACCACGATCAGCGCGCGCACGCCGAGCCGCGCCGCGGACAGCGCCACGCCTTGCGCATGATTGCCCGCCGAGGCGGTGATGACGCCGCGCCGCAGTGCCTCGGGGCTCAAGTGTGCCATCTTGTTGTAGGCGCCGCGCAGCTTGAACGAGAACACCGGCTGGGTGTCTTCGCGCTTGAGGTAGACCTTGTTGTGCAGCCGCGCGGACAGGTGCCTGGCAAAGTCCAGTTCGGTCTCGCGCGCCACATCGTAGACGCGCGCGGTCAGGATGCGCTTCAGGTAGGCGTGATGGTCGGATGCGGCGTCGTCGGTGGCGACTTCGGCGACTTCGGCGGTGGCATGCATGGTGCGGCTCCGGGGTTCGTTGTCGGTTGCCCTGGAGCCGGAAAACAAAACACCCGCCTGCAGGGCGGGTGTTTGCGGAAAACTGGTTCTGGACGCGCGCTAACCCACCATTCGGAGAATGGTGCGAATAATTCGCGCGATGGGGAAGTGACGGCGGTCCATGGCACAGACTCTGGGCGATGCGGCGGGATTTGTCAATGCCGCCGCCATCGGCTCAGGACTCTTCCGAAGGCGGCCGATCATAGGTGACAAACGCATAATCGAAGCCGTTGGCCTCGGAATGATGCGTCTCGCGCGCGGTTTCCAGCCATTGCGTGCGGTCGATCGGCGGGAAGAACGCGTCGCCTTCCACGTCGGCATCGATCTCGGTCACGACCAGCCTGTCGGCACTCGGCATCGCCTCGGCATACAGCTGCGCGCCACCGATCAGAAAGATCTGGTCGGCGCCCACGCACAAGCGCTGCGCGTCCTCCAGCGACGTTGCCACTTCGGCGCCTTCGATGCGCAGGTCCGGATTGCGGCTGACCACGATATTGCGCCGGCCCGGCAGCGGGCGGCCGATCGAGTCCCAGGTCTTGCGGCCCATGATCACCGGCGCGCCCATGGTGGTGCGCTTGAAATGCGCGAGGTCTTCCGGCAGGCGCCACGGCAGCGTGTTGTCGCGGCCGATGGTGCCGTTGCGGGCCTTGGCGACAACCAGGGTCAGGATCGTCATACGGCCACCGGTGCCTTGATGGCGGCATGCGACTGGTAGCCGTCCAGCTGGAAGTCTTCATAGCGGTAGTCGAAGATGCTGTCGGGCTTGCGCAGGATCTTCAGCCGCGGCAGCGGCAGCGGCGAGCGCCCCAGCTGGGTCTGCACCTGCTCGAAGTGGTTGTTGTAGAGATGGCAGTCGCCGCCGGTCCAGATGAAGTCGCCCACTTCCAGCCCGGCCTGCTGCGCGATCATGTGCGTCAGCAGCGCATAGCTGGCGATATTGAACGGCACGCCCAGGAAGATGTCGGCGCTGCGCTGGTACAGCTGGCACGACAGCTTGCCGTCGGCCACATAGAACTGGAAGAACGCGTGGCAGGGCGGCAGCTTCATGCGCGGGATATCGGCCACGTTCCAGGCCGACACGATCAGCCGGCGCGAGTCCGGGTTGGCGCGGATCTGCGCCATCAGGTCGGAGATCTGGTCGATATGGCGGCCGTCCGGCGCCGGCCACGAGCGCCACTGCGAGCCGTACACCGGGCCCAGTTCGCCGTTCTCGTCGGCCCATTCGTCCCAGATGCTGACGCCGTTTTCCTGCAGCCAGCGCACATTGGTCGAGCCCTGCAGGAACCACAGCAGTTCCAGGATGATGGACTTCAGGTGCAGCTTCTTGGTGGTCACCACCGGGAAGCCTTCGCGCAGGTCGAAGCGCATCTGGTAGCCGAACACCGAGCGCGTGCCGGTGCCGGTGCGGTCGGCCTTGTCGGTGCCATGCTGGTACACATGGCGCATGAAGTCGAGATACTGTTTCATCGGCGCGGGGCAGGGGATGTGACGCGGGCGCTGGACCCGCAAAGCAGGCATTTTAAAGCAAGAAGGGCCGCCCCTCCGGGCGGCCCTTCCTTCAGCGGACCGGGGCGGCTGCCCCGGCGCGGCGGCAAGCCTTAGTGGCTGCCGGCCGGCTCCTGCTGGTCGCGGCGCTTCTGCACCAGGTAGCCGGCACCGAGCACGCCGCCGATGATCAGCACGTACAGGCCCCAGTTGACCACCGGGTTGGCTTCGAAGAAGGCCTTGACCAGCGGCTCGTGCACGATCATCTTGACCGCCGTGAAGGCCAGCACGCCCGCGCCGACGTAGATGATGGCCGGGAAGCGCGCCATCAGCTTGAGCACCAGGCTCGAGCCCCACACCACGATGGGGATGCTGATCAGCAGGCCCAGCACCACCAGCAGGAAGCTGCCGTGCGCGGCGCCGGCCACGGCCAGCACGTTGTCCACGCCCATCACCGCGTCGGCGATGATGATGGTCTTCATCGCGCCCCACAGGGTCGCGGCGCCCGCGCCGTGCCCTTCTTCGCCGCTGTCGTCGGAGAGCAGCTTGTAGGCGATCCACACCAGCGCCAGGCCGCCGACCAGCAGCAGCCCCGGAATCTTCAGCAGCCAGACCACGCCGATCGTCATGGCCGAGCGCACCACCACGGCACCGATGGTGCCCCAGATGATGGCCTTCTTTTGCAGGTGCGGCGGCAGGTTGCGTGCCGCCAGTGCGATCACGATGGCGTTGTCGCCGGCCAGCACCAGGTCAATGACGACAATCGACAGCAGCGCCGTCAGGAACTGCATCGTGAACAGATCGGTAAGCCACTCCATGAACTCTCCTCAGGTACAAATCAGGGTATAAAACAGCGCAGATGCGCACGCTTAACGTTGGTTCGCCTGGATTCGTGGAGCACGGGAGCATGGGGGCGCCTTTGCAAACCATGAAGTCCAGGTTGCAAAGGTCTTGCTCGACCACAGGTGCGGTATGCGCACCGGCGGTCAGCACAACCGGGGACGCGAGTCCCGGAATGACGATTGTGCTAAGGGCATCGGGCCCCGGAGCTACTCCCCTTTGAGGGTCGCGGGCCACTGAGGCCGCGCTGGGCGGCATTATAAACGAACTGTTGCCGGTGTGGCCCATTGGGGGAGATACCGACTCAAGTCGTTGCATGTGCTGCATCATGCCCGTCCGGACATGCAACGGTGCGCAATCCGCCGGATGCACCTATCCTTGAAGCTCGGCTCCGCCCGATGCGCACCGGACAGCACAGGGGCGGGTTGCGGAGACCGGCGCGCACGACATGCACAGCGCGGCCTTGGGGAATACGCAGTGAAGCAGTAACCATTCGCGACCACACAAGGAAACGTCATGCCGGCTGTCCCGAATCCGCCGAACGCCTCTTCCCAGCAGACCCCGCAGACTACTCCCCGCAACCATCACCACAACGGCCATGCCGTGTCGCCGGCGCCCGGCGCCCAGCCCGCGCTGGTCGCACTGGCCAACGGCCACGCGCACCGGCCGCCGCCACAGCCCGAGTTCGTGCAGCAGTATTGCGAGGACAGCGGCGCGCTGCGCCGGCAGTTGCTGGCCGGGCTGTGCGCCGAGCCGGCGGCGATCAGTCCCAAGTTCTTCTACGACGTGCTCGGCTCGCGCCTGTTCGAGGCGATCACCGATCTGCCCGAGTACTACCCGACGCGCACCGAGGCGGCCATCTTTGCCAGCGCCGCCCCCGCCATCGCGGCACGCGCCGGCAGCGGCTGCGTGCTGGTGGACCTGGGCGCCGGCAATTGCGAGAAGGCCGCGCGCCTGTTCGGCAGCCTGCGTCCGGCACAGTATGTGGCACTGGATATCTCGGTCGATTTCCTGCGCGCGACGCTGTCCTCGCTACAGCAGCAACATCCTGGCATCCCGATGCTGGGGCTGGGCGCCGACCTGTGCGCGCCGTTCGACCTGCCGCGCAACGTGAGGCATGGCAGGCGGTTGTTTTTCTACCCGGGCTCGAGCATCGGCAATTTCTCCCCGATGGAAGCGCTGGCGCTGTTGCAGCGGCTGCGCGGCGCGGCCGGGCGCGGCGATGGCGTGCTGATCGGCATCGACCTGCACAAGGACGAGGCCGCGCTGGTGTCCGCCTATGACGATGCGCTGGGCGTCACGGCCGCCTTCAACCGCAACATGCTGCGCAACGTGAACCGGATCGTCGGCACCGACTTCGTGCTGGCGGACTGGCGCCACGTGGCCAGCTTCGACCGCGAGGCGTCGCGCATCCAGATGCACCTGGAGGCATGCCGCGACGTGCGCGTGCAGTGGGACGGCGGCGCGCGCGAGTTCGGCGCGGGCGAGCGCATCCATACCGAAGACTCGTACAAGTACAAGCAGGACGACTTCGCGCTGCTGCTCGAGGCCGCGGGGTTTGACGACCCGGTCTGCTGGACCGATCCGCGCGGCTGGTTCGCGGTGTTCCACGCGCGCGGCTGAGGCTGCCGGACAGGCTCGGGCTGCCTTCGGGCCGCCTTCGGGCCGGGCCGGCAGGTGGTGTCATAATGGCCGCACCGGCGTGCGCTGCAGGCTGCACGCCGGTGCGGCCACCACCTCCAATCCCCCTGCGCGGACCTTCCGATGAGCGGCTTTCCCATGCTTCCCGATCTCTATTTCACCGGCGGCAAGGCGGCCTGGTCCGACCCGCGCCGGCTGCCGCGCGAAGGCCTGGCGCAGGCGCTGGTCGAGACGCGCAACCGCACGCTGGCATGGCTGGCACCGTTCGGCCAGACCCGCCGCGCCTGGGATGTGCCGCGCCAGTACGATGCCGACCCGCCGCTGTGGACACTGGGCCATGTTGCCTGGCATGCCGAGTGGTGGTGCCTGCGCGGCGTGCGCCAGGTCGACCGCGGCGGCGTGCCGGTGCCGGTGGCGTCCGAGCCCTCGCTGCTCGACGGCGCCGATGAATGGTTCGATCCCGACCGCATCGGCCCGGACGAGCGCTGGGAGGTCACGCTGCCCGACGTGGCCGTGGTCAAGCGCTATGCCGCCGAGGTGCTCGACGGCTTGCTGCGCCGGGTGGCATTGCTGCCCGACGACAACGACCTGACCCTGTACCCGTACCGCCGCGCGCTGTTCCATGAAGATGCGCAGGGCGAGGGGCTGGCCGCGCTGCTGCAGGCGCTGGGCATGGCGCCCGCGGAATCGGCGCCTTCCACGGCCGCTGCCCGGCCGGCCGGGCACGGCGGCACGCTGCAGTTCCCGGGCGGGCGCTTCACGCTGGGCTGGAGCGAGGCGGACGGCTTTGCGTGGCCCGACGAACTGCCGCCGCAACCGACCTATGTGCCGGCCTTTGAGATGGATGTCGCGCCGGTCAGCAACGCGCAGTTCCTGGAATTCATCGAAGACGGCGGCTACGAGCGGCCCGTGTGGTGGTCGGCGTCGGGCCGCCAGTGGCTGATGACGCAGGAGCGCTCGTCCCCGCGCTACTGGTCACGCCACCCGGACTCGCGCCAATGGATGGTGGAGCGCTTCGGCACGCTGCGCACGCTCAATCCCGACGAGGCGGTGCGCCACGTGACGCTGTTCGAAGCGCAGGCGTGGTGTGCCTGGGCCGGCCGGCGCCTGCCGGTGGAATCGGAATGGGAGCTGGCGGCCACGCAGAACCGCGGGCTGCAGTGGGGCGCGTTGCGCGAGTGGACGGCGACGCCGTATGAGCCTTACGCGGGCTTCACCGCGGCGCCGTCGGACGGCGAGTTTGTCGGCCGCTTCGGCACGCACCAGGCGGTGCGCGGCGTATCGTTCGCCAGTCCGTCGCGGCTGCGCCATGCGCGGGCGCGCTGGGCGCTGATGCCGGAGGATGACCTGGCGTTCGTCGGCTTCCGGACCTGCGCGCTGTAGCGTCTGTCCCGCGCGAATGCAAGAAGGGCACCCGAGGGTGCCCTTCTTGCTGCCGGCGGCAAGGTGCGCTCAGCGCACCGGCTCATCAACGCTCGTAGCGCGAGCGGCTGTTGCGGTTGCCGCCATTGCCGCCATTGCCGCCATTGCCGCCATTGCCACCGTAACCGCCGCCAAAGCCGCGGTTGCCGTCACGGTTGCCGAAGCTGCGGCCTTCGCCGTTGCCACGGTAGCCGCCGCTGTTGCGATTGCCGTCGCCGAAGCTGCGGGCGCCATCGCGGTTGCCGAAGCCGCCGCGGTTGTCGTCGCCGAAGCTGCGGCCGCCTTCGCGGCCGCCTTCGCGGTTGCCGAAACCACGGGCGCCGTCATTGGCACTGCGGTAGCCGCCGTTGCCGCCCTGGCCACGGTAGCCGCCTTCACGGTTGCCGAAGCCGCCGCGGTTGTCATCGCCGAACGGGCGTGCGCCTTCGGTGCGGTTGCCGAAGCCGCGGCTTTCGCCGCCGAACTTGCGGTCACCGAAGCTGCGCTCGCCGCCGCCGAACTTGCGGTCGCCGAAGCTGCGTTCGCCGCCACGGTAGCCGCCGCCATTGCCACGGAAATCACCACGGCCGCCCGGCTTGCCGCCGAAGTTCGAGCGCGGCTTGGGCGAGCGGCGCGGCTCCAGGCCTTCGATCACCGAAGCGTCGATGCGCTGGTTGGTAAAGCGCTCGATGCGGCGCCACTGGAACACGTCGCCGTGGTTGACCAGGTTGATGGCGATGCCCGAGCGGCCCGCGCGGCCGGTGCGGCCGATGCGGTGCACGTAGTCCTCGGCCTGCTTGGGCAGGTCGAAGTTCACCACGTGGGTGATGTCGGGCACGTCGATGCCGCGCGCAGCCACGTCGGTGGCCACCAGGATGCGCAGGTTGCCGCGGCGCAATGCGGTCAGCGTGCGGTTGCGCGCGCCCTGGGTCATGTCGCCGTGCAGCGCGCCGGCGGCAAAGCCGGTGTCGGACAGGCGCTCGGCCAGCGAGTCGGCATCGCGCTTGGTCGCGGTGAAGACGATGGCCTGCTTGAGGCCGACGTCGCGCAGCAGGTGGTCCAGCAGGCGCTCCTTGTGCGACATGTCGTCGGTGTAGTGCAGGCGCTGCTCGATATGGCTCTGGTCGGCGCGGGCCGCGGCGATCTCGATGCGCTGCGGATCCTTCAGCTGGCGCGAGGCGAGCTGGGCGATGCGCGCATCCAGCGTGGCCGAGAACATCAGCGTCTGGCGCGAAGCCGGGGTGGCGTTGACGATGGCGTCGATGTCGTCGGCAAAGCCCATGTCCAGCATGCGGTCAGCCTCGTCGAACACCAGCATCTGCAGTGCCGACAGGTCGATGCGGCCGGCGTCGATATGGTCGAGCAGGCGGCCCGGCGTTGCCACCAGGATGTCAGGCATCTTGGCCAGCGCGGCCAGTTGCTTGGGGTAGGGCATGCCGCCCAGGATGCTGGCGCAGACGATGCGGCGCAGGTTGCGGCCGTATTTGGCGGCAGCTTCGGTCACCTGCAGCGCCAGTTCGCGCGTCGGGGTCAGCACCAGCAGGGCGGGCTGGGCCGGCGACGGACGGGGGCGCTTGCCCTTCATGCGCTTGGCGGGCTCGGTCGGGCGCTGCGGCGCCGGCATTTCGCTGATGCGCTGGATCGCGGGCAGCATGAACGCGGCGGTCTTGCCCGAGCCGGTCTGGCTCGACACCAGCAGGTCGCGGCCGGCCAGGAAGGCCGGGATGGCCTGCGCCTGCACCGGGGTCGGCGTGTTGTAGTTCAGTTCGGAAAGCGCGCGCAGGATGGCCGCGTCGAGGCCAAGCCTGGCAAAGCCGCTTTCAGTCGGCGTGGTTTCCGTGGCGGCCGCAGCTTCGGCTGCCGGGTTGCCGTTGAGCATGGCGTCGAGCTTGTCGAGCGGGCTCTCGATAATCTGGGCAGCGTCGGAAGTGATCGAAGCGTCGGTCGCGGAGGCAATAGCTTGCTCCGCACGAATGTCGTGCTGGGTCATGTCGTAAGGATCAAATAAATGCATGGCACCCCGAATCGCAGAATGGGGTGGGCGCAGTGCAAAGTCTTAAAAAGGCTTCGGCGCCAATCGGTGAGGCCGTTACGACAGACACAGCTGGCAGTACGGCGGCAGGCAGGGCGTTGGCTGGTTCCGCGGGGCGGTCCGGCCATGTCCCTGGCAGGCAAACAGCTCAAGGTTAAAGGCTGTTCAACAGGATCGGAGACGAGGCGACGTCAGGTGAGCGGTGCGTTCTGCTGGGCGGCTGGCGCAAACAACAACTAGGCGTCCGGCAGCGAGGAAACAGAGCTTGGGAGGGCAGCGGATTCGCCGCGGCATTGAGGTGAAGCTGGTGCCGGGCGGTTGGCGGATCTCACAGTTGCGAAACTCACGGCGCGGATTATAGCAGAGTGGGAAATTTTTGTTGCACTGCGAAAGCGTAACCAGATATGTCAGCCTGGCGTCACCTGCATGCGTCGCAGGCGCCACACTGGCGCGTCGCAGGCGCCAGCCGGGTTGAAAGCCCGCGGCCCCTGCCTATACTGGAGGCGCGAGCATACAGGATGCCCGCACGGGGCGGACGAAAACGTTCCCGCTTTGACCTCCTCCAGCGGCATTGCGCCACTGCTAGCGGCAAGCATTGCGGTCATTGCCCCAAGCGCCAGTCTTCCTGCGACTCTCCGGGTGGTCCGGATGGGCGTCCGCGTCATGGGCGGAATCATGGGAAGCCTGCCTGGCAAAAGAATGACCGAACTGTTGACCGCGTGACCCAGAAGGTCCGGGCCCGTCCGCAACCAAGCCCGCCAGTGACTGGCGGGCTTTTCATTTGATCGACCGTTTTCTCTCTACCCGTTGCCGCCCGCGCTTAGCCGCCCGTGCCCTTGTCTGCCGGCCCTGCCGGTTTTCGGGGCAGCCGGCCCAGCGGGACCTCCCGTGGCATCACATGGCGATTGCCGGGCAGGCCGCCCGGGTAATCGACGATGCGCGCCGGTCCGCTGCGCCGCAGCCCATGCCATCCCCGGCCGCCGGCAGTGCGCCCGCCGCCCAGGATGGCGGTCATGGCCTGCCGGTCGAGATCCATGCTGTCGGACAAATCCTTGATGACGATTACTGCCATGGCTGTCTCCGCTGTTTCCGGTTACGCGGCGCCACGGCCATGCGGCCGCGGAACCGCTTCAGTATAGGCGTCGGCCCGCGGTGCTTTGCCGCGGGCCTGCCGCCGCTCCCCGTAATACCCAGGTGCTCAGACCGCGGCGAAGTTGCCGGCCCATTGCGACGGGTTGACGTCGACCTTCACCGGGCCGACACCGTGGCCGACGAAGCTGTTGTTGAGCGTGTTGACATTGATGCTCTGCAGCTGGGCGATGTTCTGGTTGACGTTGACGGTGACGTTGGCCAGCGGGCCGACGTTGCCGATACCGCGGGTCAGCCAGGAATTGCCGCCGCGCACGGCGCGCAGCGAGGCACGGTCGAGGTCTTTGCTGACGGCGAGGTCGCGAACGATGATCGATGACATGATGGTGCTCCTTCAGGCAATGCGATGAGTGTTCCGGGGCGGCTGGCGCGGGGGTTGCATAGGTCCACCGCGCGCCGCGGCCGTGGCTGGATCAGCCGTAGATGTTGTTGGTGGCGTTCTGGTTGGTATGCACGTTGGACTTGACGTGATCCAGGAAGGCCGAACCGTTGCCGTTCAGGTTGGTGACGGACTGCATCTGCGCGATCGACTGCGTGGCGTCGATGCTGCTGTCGAGCTTGAGCTTGATCGGGGCATAGACGGCCGCGAAGGGCAGGTAGGCGAGGCCGCCGCGCACGGCGTGCATGCGCTTGCTGTCGAGGGTTTCGGCGGCGGACAGGTCTTTGATGGTCAGCGTGGTCATGATGGTCTCCGGGTCTCGGTGGATGCGTTGGCAGCGTTGGGGCTTAGCGCGAGATGTTGTTGGTGGCGTTTTGGTTGGTGTGCACGTTGGACTTGACGTGATCCAGGAAGGCCGAGCCATTGCCGTTCATGTTGGTGACGGTCTGCATCTGCGCGATTTCCTGCACGGCGGTGATGCTGCTGTCGAACGACAGCTTCAGCGGGCTGTACACCGCGGCGAACGGCATGTAGGTCATGCCGCCGCGCACGGCTTGCATGCCCTTGCGGTCCAGGGTTTCGGCGGAGGACAGGTCCTTGATGGTCAGCGTGGTCATGATGGTCTCCAATGGCGGAAGGTATTGCGTTTGGGTCTGGATTCGAGCATCGGGTTGGTGTCGCGCTCGGTTGGGATATCGCAGGGAGCGTGCCAGCGCTGCGGCCAGCGGCGCGCGCCGCGCGCAAATACCTGAAAACAAGGGGTTTTTTGACTGCATGTCGGCTTGGCGGCACCGATCGCGCGCGCCGATGCAGCGCCTTGGATGGCGGTGCCGGGCCAACACCTGTGGCGCCGGTGTTGGCCCGGCAGCGACAGTCGGCGCCGATCGCGGCCGACGCACGCCGACGCCGCATGCGCACGGCGTTGCGTGCCGGCAGCGCGGCGCAAGCGCACGGATTGCGCATGCCATGGGTGCGCACTAGTATCCATCGAAGACAGGGCAACTTCGCACTGCACACTGCGCGGGCGACCCTGCCCGAAAAACCATGTCAGGGCGAGCCGTGACCAGTCTCAAAGACCTGATCCGCAAGTTCCAGAACGGCGGTCTGTCCGACGACGAATTCGTTGCGTCGTTCGAGACGGCGCTGGCCCAGGATCCCACCTCGCCCAGCCAGGCGGCGCGCGTGGTGATCGAGGAAAACACGCGCTTCCCGTTTCCGCCCGCGGTCTATGCCGAAGTGATGCGGCGCATCGAGCGCCGCAGCGCCACCCGGTACGAGGGCGTCACCGAAGCCACGCGCATGGCCAGCGGGCCGCAGACAGGCTCGCTCTACGCGACCTCGCCCGAGGCCGGCACGCTGCCGCCGGCGGCGCATGCCAAGGGCGTGGGCGATACGCTGAATGGCCGCTTCGTGCTGGAAGAGTGCCTGGGCGTGGGCGGCATGGGCACGGTGTACAAGGCGCTCGACCTGCGCAAGCTGGAAGCGTCTGACCGCAAGCCCTATATCGCCATCAAGGTGCTGAACCTGCAGTTCAGCGGCCACCCCAAGTCTCTGATCGCGCTGCAGCGCGAGGCGCGCAAGGCACAGACGCTGGCGCACCGGAATATCGTCACCGTTTACGACTTCGACCGCGACGGGCCGGTGGTCTTCCTGACCATGGAATACCTGTCGGGCAATTCGCTCAACCATGTGCTGAAGGCGCCCGGCTTCAGCGGCATGCCGATGGCGCGCGCCATGCCCATCATCAACGGCATGGGCAACGCACTGGCCTATGCGCACGAGCGCGGCTTCGTGCATTGCGACTTCAAGCCCGCCAACGTGTTCCTGACCGACAGCGGCGAGGTCAAGGTGATCGACTTCGGCATCGCGCGCGGCTTCCTGCCGCCGGCCGACGAGTCGGACCGGACCGTGTTCGACCCCGGTTCGCTGGGCGGCATGACGCCGGCGTATGCGAGCCCCGAGATGTTCGAGCATCGCGAGCCCGACCCGCGCGACGACATCTACGCGCTGGCCTGCGTGACCTACGAACTGATCACGGGCAAGCACCCGTACCAGCGCATGTCGGCCAACCAGGCGCGCGAAGCGGGCGTCAAGCCGCCGCAGCCGCCGCAGCTCAGCCGCACGCAGTGGAAGACCATGCGCGAGGCATTGTCGCTGGATCGCGCCACGCGCACGCCAACCGTCGCACGCTTCCTGCACGGCATGAGCGCGGTGCCGATGACCACGCCGTCGCAGCGCTCGCCGGTGATGATCGGCGGTGTCGCCGCCGTGCTTGCCGGGGTGTCGGCAATCGGCTACTACGCCTGGCATGTGCAGCGGCAGCCCGCCGCGCCGCCCGCCGAGACACGTGCGGAAGCGCCTGCCACGCCATCCGCGCCGGTGCCGGCGGCAACGCCGGTAACGCCTGCCCCGGCGCGCCCCGCGGTGTTCTCCATGGCCGATGTCACCAGGGCGCTCGCCGCCGTGCCGTGTTCGCTGCTCAGCGCCAGTGAGAAAGCCCATACGCTGCGCGTGCGCGGTTTCCTGGCCGAAAGCGTGGGGCAGGCGCGCCTGCGCGAGCAGCTCGCGGCGTTGCCGGGCGTGAAGGGCGTGACCGTCGAGACCCAGCCCTTTGCCGCCGACAAGTGCGATGTCGCCAAGCTGGTCGCGCCATACTGGTCCGGCAATCGCGAAGGCGGCAGCGCCTCGTCATTGCGGCTGCGCGGCAAGAGCTCGCAGCTGACCGATGGCTCGCCGCTGGTGCTGGAGCTGCGTACGCCGGCGCAGGAGTCGTATGTCTACGTCGACTACTTCGCGGCCGACGGCAAGGTCGCGCACATGGTGCCAAGCAGCCGGGTGTCGGCCCACCAGGCCCCCGCAGGCCACCAGGCGACGATCGGAGAAGGCGGCGCCTGGGTCGTGTCGGCTCCCTTCGGCACGGAGCTGGTGGTACTGCTGACGACGCCGGTGCCGCTGTTCGAAGGGCGCCGCACCGAGGTGGAAGGGCAGCAGGATTACCTGCGCGCGCTGGAAAGGCCGCTGGCGCAGATGGCGCGCACCTATGGCAGCGACCGCATCAGCGCGGACGTAGTGCAGATTTCGACGCGTGCGCGCTGACGGCGCCACGCGCTATTTCATGTCGCGCGCGACGCGGAAGCCGTTCTGCGACTGCCGCACGCTCGGGCTGTACTTGAAGCGCGTGGAGGACACCATGTAGCTGACCCCTTCGCGCCAGGAGCCGCCACGTATCACGCGCGCGCCGCAGGCGTTCTCGTTCCATGCGCGCCCGTCCACGGGCGCGCCCTTGTACGAGCTGTGCCAGCAGTCGGCGACCCATTCCCACACGCTGCCGTTGACGTCATGCAGGCCCCACGGGTTGGCGGCGAACGAGCCCACCGGCGCCGGCGCATCGCCGCTCCACGGATCGCCGCATTCCTTGCAGTTGGCGTTGCCCTTGCGCATCTGGTCGCCCCACCAGAACGCGCTGGCGGTGCCGCCGCGCGCCGCGTATTCCCATTCCGCCTCGGTCGGCAGGCGGTAGGCCTTGCCGGTGGTCTTGCTCAGCCACTCCACGTACTGTTGCGCATCATCCCAGCTGACATCGCGCATCGGTGAGTTCTTGGCGCTTTCAGCAATGGTCGGCACGCGCTGGCAGCCGCCGGCGTCGACACAGGCACTCCACTGCTCGACCGTGACTTCGAAGCGGCCGATCGCGAACGGCTGGCTGATGGTGACCTGGTGCGGCGGCCTTTCCGCCGGATCGCTGGTGTTGCTGCCCATGGTGAAGCTGCCGCCGGGCAGTGCGATCAGCACCGGACAGGCAGGGCAATCGCGAATTTCGCCGGTGCGGATTGGCGGTGGCGCAACACTGACCGCGCCGCCGGCAGCGGTGGCGGCCTTGGGCGCTGCCGCCGAGGGCGGAGCCGGAGCAGGAGCGGGCGCCGAACGGGCAGCAGGTGCCGACGCAGCCGGCGCGCGCGAAACCTGCCCGCCCGAGGAAGTGCCGGAGCGGGGTGGCGGCGCGGGCTGCTGCTGTGCCTTCGGTGCCGGCGCCGGTGCCGACGCACGCAGCCGCTCGAGCCTGGCCTTGGCCAGCACCGCGAAGCGCCCGTTGGGATACTGCTTCAGGTATGCCTCGTAGTCGCTCGCGTAGTTGCTGTTCTTGATCGATTCCCAGAAGCTGAGCTCGTACTGCTCGTCGGTATTCTTCGGCATGATGCCGGCCAGCAGCAGCGGGTCCGCGGACGCAGCAGACGCCGCACCCATGGAAAGGGCTGTGGAGGCGAGAATCCCGGCCATCGCGGCCAGATGCACGACTGGTAGATTGCGCCACATCTTCACACCTCGTCGGACGGCAGCGAACCCGTTGCATGCCGGCACATGCCCTGCGGGCGCATTGTGGTGTTGCCGAGACCTCGACCGGCTTG
The DNA here is from genome assembly GCF_016894385.1 of Cupriavidus oxalaticus. Classification (NCBI taxonomy): domain Bacteria; kingdom Pseudomonadati; phylum Pseudomonadota; class Betaproteobacteria; order Burkholderiales; family Burkholderiaceae; genus Cupriavidus; species Cupriavidus oxalaticus. The sequence goes on along the minus strand of NZ_CP069812.1, from coordinate 2,709,431 downwards.
CTTCAAGATAGCACAGCGCCTGTGTCCCGGGCGAAGCATTGCAAAGCCGCCACGCTTCGCCGGGGTCGCATTTTCCGGGCTTGCGTCCTAACCTGAATGACGAATCGCCGAGCGCTGGCCAACAAGCAACAAGAATGGGCTGACGGGACAACGTGATCGGGTTTCGGGCAGATCTCCGGGGAGGGCGTATGTCCAGACGATTCCTGTTCCGCCTGGCGGCGGCTGCCGTGTTCGCCGCCGCGCCATCGCTGTCCCTGTCGACAGCCGCTCCACCCAATGCCGAGGCCTACATCATCTGGCCGCACGACGGCACGGTGATCACCGGCGGCAAGTTCTGGATCCGCATGGGGCTGCGCAACATGGGCGTGTGCCCCAAGGGCATCGAGCTGCCGCGCTGCGGCCACCACCACCTGTTGATCGACGTCGAGCTGCCGCCGCTGGACAAGGAAATCCCGAACGACCGGAACCACCTGCACTTCGGCGCGGGCGAGACCGATGCGCGCATCGAACTGCCGCCGGGCAAGCACACCCTGCAACTGCTGATGGGCGACGCCAAGCACATACCGTTCGAGCCGCCGATCTATTCGAAGAAAATCACGATCACCGTGCGCTAGCGTTGCGTGCGGCGTGGCATGGCATGGCATGGTCACCAGGGGAGAGGGTTATGTCCAGACTACTTGTTGCCGCTGCGCTGGCTGCCAGCGTGCTGGTATCGGTCGCGGCCCAGGGCGGACCTACGCCGGCGCCGCCGAATGCCTATCTCTATATCGGCTGGCCCAATGACGGGCAGGTGATGCCTGCCGGCAAGCCGTTCAAGGTATGGTTTGGATTGCGGAACATGGGGGTGGCGCCCAAGGATGTGAAGTATCCCAACACGGGTCATCACCATTTGCTGATCGATGTCGAGTTGCCGCCGATGGACAAGGAGATCCCGAACGACCGGAATCACCTGCATTTCGGCGCGGGCGAGACGGAGACCATGCTGGAGCTGCCGCCCGGGAAGCATACGTTGCAGCTGATCATGGGGGATGACAAGCACATCCCCACAAATCCACCCGTGTATTCAAAGCGCATCACAATCTACGTAAAGTAAAAGGATCCGCGTAGGACCGGCGCGCAGCGCAGCCGAAGTCGTTCCTACGTTGCCGCCGGCAGCAGGGGCCACGCCCAGCTCCGGGCTCGTTCAAACATCGCGTCAATCCCAGCCACGGTGGCGCACCAAGGCGTCAGGCACCTCCGGAACACCGGCCCCGCTGTCACGGCACACCCAACACTCATCCTCGACGTGTTGGGCCGAGCCCACCACTCCCGCCCTGCACAAGCAGCATCGACCTGAGGCCTGCAGGGCAAGGCCGAACAAAAAAGCCCTTATTTTCAGGCGTTTACAACACGCCAACCCCCAACCAACCCCTCCTGGCACGCTCCCTGCGATATCCCAACCGAGCGCGACACCAACCCGATGCTCGAATCCAACCCAGGCAACACCATCCGCACCAGGAGCCCATCATGACCACGCTGACCATCAACGACCTGACCACCATCGACACCCTGGACCAGAAGCGCATGCACGCCGTCCGCGGCGGCTTCGCCTACGTCCCGTTCGTCGCCGCCTACATGCCGCTGAAGCTGTCGATCGACAAGAGCATCACCGCCACGCAGGAAATCGCGCAAATGCAGACCGTCACCAACATGAACGGCAACGGCTCCGCCTTCCTGGACCACGTCAAGTCGAACGTCCACACCAACCAGAACGCCACCAACAACATCTACGGCTGAGCCCCGCGCCATAGCTGCCCCACACACATACCGATACCCGGAGAACGATCATGACCACGCTGACCATCAAGGACCTGGCCGCCACCGAAACCCTCGACAGCAAGCGCATGCAAGCCGTGCGCGGCGGTCTCGCCTACCTGCCCTTCGCGGCGGTCTACGCCCCGATCAAGCTCAAGCTCGACAGCAGCATCACCGCCACGCAGGAAATCGCGCAGATGCAGACCGTCACCAACCTGAATGGCAACGGCTCGGCCTTCCTTGACCATGTCCGTTCGCATGTGGATACCAACCAGAACGCCAGCAACAATATCTATCGTTGAGAAGCTTGTTGAGATGGCGCCGCGCCGCGAGGGTGTCCCCGCGGCGCGCTTCATGTGCCCATCCATGGCCGACTGCATCGGATTTCGCCTGATGCAGATCGGGGTTGGAGCGCGCGCCCGCGCGCACCACAATACAGACAGACCTCCGTGGCCACGGCACGCCAGTGCGTCCCGCCCGCCGCGCACGCACGCAGGATCGCACCGTGCCCGTATCCCTTACTGCCGCTCCCCGGGTCATGCCGACCCAAGGCTCGCGCCGCCTTGCCTGGCTCGCTTCCGCCGCATGCGCCGCGCTGCTGGCCGGCTGCGCCGATTTCCGGCCGCCGGTGTACCAGCGCCCGGAAACGCCGGCCAAGGCCGAATGGTCGCGCCAGGATTCGATCACGGTGTCGCCCAGGGAAGCGGTGCAGCCCAACTGGTGGCACAACTTCAACGACCCGTACCTGGACGGGCTGATCGACCAGGCGCTGGCCGGCAACTACGACATCAAGGTGCTGGCCGCGCGCATCCGCGTGGCCACTGCGCAGATCGGGGAGGCGCGTGCCGGCGGGCTGCCGGTGATCGATATCGGCGCCGGGGCGAGCTTCGAGAAGAGCACCGGGCAGAAGTCCACCTGGACCTACAACGCCGGCGCGCAGCTGAACTGGGACATCGATATCTGGGGCAAGGTCGAGAAGGGCGTGCAGGCGCAGACCGCCGAGTTCCGCGCCACCGAGGCTGACTGGCGTGCCGGCTACCTGACGCTGGTGTCCAATGTATCGACCACTTACTTCACGATCCTGCAGTTCGACGAGCAGATCGAGCAGCAGACGCGCACCGTCGCCAAGAACGGGCAGATCCTCGGCACCTACCAGGCCATGTACCAGAACGGGCTGGTGCCCAAGATCCGCGTGATGCAGCAGCAGGCGGAAATCAACCGGCTCAACAAGGACCTGCTGGAGCTGCGCCGTTCGCGCGATGTGGCGGAGAACGCGCTGGCGACGCTGGTGGGCGTGCCCGCGGGCAACCTCAAGGTGCCGGCGGGACGCCTGCAGGACCGCGTGCAGCCGCCGAGCGTGCCGGCCGGCCTGCCGTCGCAGCTGCTGGCGCGCCGGCCCGATATCGTCGCGGCCGAGTATCGCGTGCTGGCGGCCTACAACATCGTCGGCCAGGCGCGGCTGGCGCAGCTGCCCAGCATCAGCCTGACCGCGCGCGGCGGCACCGCCAGCTTTGCGCTGAGCGACCTGCTCAAGTCCTTCACCTTCGGCTTCATGCCGAGCATCAACCTGCCCATGCTCGATCCCAGCGTGCGTGCGCGCGTGAAGACCACCGAGGCGCAGGTGGGCGTGGCGGAAAACGAATATGGCCGCGCCGTGATGACGGCGTTCGAAGAGGTGGAGAGCGCACTGGTCAACGTCGATGCGCACAAGAAGCAGCGCGTCGAGCTGCAGCAGCAGGTCGAGCAGCTGCGCGTGGTCTCGGCGCAGATCGAGGCGCAGCTCAGGGAAGGCGTGGTTTCGCAGCTCGAGGTGTTCGAGACCGAGCGCTCGCTGCTGAACGCCCAGCTGCAATTGTTGGCGGTCCACCAACAGATCCTGGCCGACACTGTCACGCTGTACAAGGCGCTTGGCGGCGGCTGGCCCGACACCGAAGTGCGCAACACGGCGGCCAGCCAGCCGCAATAGTGCACTCGCTGCCGCGCGGCGCGGGCCGGACCTCGTGCGCCGTGTGACGCATGCGTACGCAACGCGTTGCGCAATGCCTCGCGTGGTGCGTGCAGCCCTTGTCTCTTTCCCTGCCCAGTTCCGTGAAAATACGCGCCTGCACGCGCGCCGCAGCCGATTGACTAGCCTAAGCCGTCGCCTACTATGTTCTTAGTCGCTTCACCCCCCTTGGCCGGCCGCCGCGGCAGCCGTGCTGTTGGCTCCCTGGAAACATGGCTCCTGACGAAGCACTGATCATGGAAATGCCGGTGAAAATGGCCCAGGGGATCGCTCGGGAGTCGAGCCAGGATCTGGCAAGGGAATTCGATGTGTTCCTGACGCCGGTCTCGCGGCCGGACCTGGGCGAGATCCGCATCGACGAAGACCTGTTCCCGGTCGGCCGCACCGAGCTGCCATTCGCCGCCTATCCCGAAGACCTCGCGGCGCCGCTGTCGCGGCGCCATGCGCGCATCTTTGCCGAACAGGGTGCGGTCTATGTCGCCGATCTCGGCAGCAAGAACGGCACGCGCGTGAATGGCGCGGCGGTGGCGTTGCAGCCGGCGCAGCTGCGCGATGGCGACGAGGTGGCCTTCGGTCCCGCGCTGTCGTTCCGCGTGCGGTTGTCGCCGCGCGCACCGCAGCCGGAACCGCCGCGGGTCGCCTTGACGCTGTTGCCGGAACGCAGCGATGTCGGGCTGCAGCCGATCCATGTCGACGGCTTCCCGTACCTGATCAGCAAGGCCGACGATGCCTTTGCGCGCTATCGCGACAACTATCCGCAGCAGGTCAACTACCTGTCGCGCCGGCACGCGCACGTGTACCTGAAGGGCGGCGTCCCGTTCGTGGAAGACCTGGGCAGCACCAACGGCACCTTCGTCAACGGCAGGCGCCTGGCGGACCACGGCGTGCCGCTGGACAACGGCGACCGCATAGCGTTCGGCGGCAGCCATTTCGTCTACAAGGCCGAGGTCCGCCGCGCCGGCGATGACGATGCCACCGCGACGCGGACCACGCTGGAGCCTGCCGTGCCGATGCCGGCGGCCTCGGCCGCACCGGCCGCACCGGCCGCGCAAGACGAGGAGGACCGCACCACCTTTGTCGGTGCCGCCGATTCCTTCCTCGACATCTTCTGTGTCGACTACGCCTCGCACCAGGAAGATGAAGTCAACGCCGACGCCGAAGCCCAGGCCGCGGCCGCGACCGCCGCGCCCGACCGCGCGCATCCGCCGCGCAAGCGCGGGCGTGTCGCGCTGCTGCTGGCAGAGGCGGCGCGCAGCTTCGGCCTCGACGACGGCGCACGCCTGCGGCGCGCCGCGCGCTGGGGCGGCGCGCTGTTGCTGCTGGCCGCGCTGGCCGGCGTGGCGCTCTACTGGCATGGCGCCGACGAGCGCGCGGTGCAGACCCTGCATGCGGCGGGCGACTACGCCGGCGCCGCGAAGGCGGCCGACGGCTACCTCGCGCGCCATCCCGACGACACCGAAGTGCAGGCGCTCGGCACCGAAGCGTTGCTGCGCGCCTTCGTGCCCGGCTGGGCCGCGAAGCTCAAGGCCGGCGACTTCGGCGGCGCCGATGCCGCGCTCGCGCAGATGCGGCAGCTCGGCGCGCATAACGCCGACGCCCGGCCGCTGGTGGCCGAACTCGAATGGATCGGCCGGCTCGAGCGCTATGCCGCGCAGCGCGGCGCCGATGCGCCGATCCGCCTCTACGCCGACGAAGCGCCGATCCGCCAGCTGCTGGCGCACTGGAACCAGGACACCATCGCGCACCAGCGCGCGCTGGGCCGCATCGCCGCCGACGTGCCGGCATTCCGCGACCTCTATGCCGATGCGCTCAGCGACGTGCGCCGGCTGCAGAACGATGCGTCGGTCTACCTCGCGGCGATCGCGCGGCTCGACACCAGCATCGCCACCGAACTCGGCCGCGACCGCCCCGAAGCGCTGCAGCCGGTGATCGCCGACTATCGCGAGAAATACCCGCGCCTGGCGGGCCTGGACCAGGTGCAGGGCGACCTGGACCGCTACACCGCACTGCTGCAGGCCTTGCGCGCGCGCCGCCCCGGCACGCTGGTGGCGCGGCTGGCCGACAGCCGCTTCGCCACGCCGCCGTTCCAGGCGCAGTTCGCGCAACTGGCGCCGCGGCTGCCGCCGCCGGCGATGGCAACGCAGTACGCCAGCGCCGCCAGCGCGTGGCAGAAGGGCGACAGCAACGCCGCACTGGCGGGATTCAGGCAGATTCAAGGCGGTGCGTGGAGCGATGATCTCGCGCGCGACCTCGCGCACAAGCAGAAGGTGGCGGCGCAGTTTGCCGAGCTGCAGTCCGCGCGCGGCAGCAAGGGCTATGAAGACCGCCTGCTCGGCTTCTACGCCATGCTCGACGCCGATGAAGACAAGTTCTTCGCCAGCGCGGTGGAAGCCGATGTCAACGGCGTGCGCGACAGTGCGCTGCGGCGTGCGCGCGAGCTGATGGGAAGCGCCGTTGCCGCCTGGAAGCAATACCGCAGCAACGGCGTGATCGGCAGCGAGCAGCGGCTCGAGCCCGGCATCTCGCCCAGGTTCCGCGCGCAGGCCCGGCTGTTGTCGCAGGCGCAGGAAGATGCGCGCCAGGGCATGCGCATCTTTACGCAGCTGCGCGCCGGCGAAAGTGCGGACCTGGCGCAGCTGGCCAAGGTCGAGGAAGAAATCCGCGCCGAGGCCGACCAGCAGCGCCATGCGCTGCGCGAGCTGCGCACCGTGCTCGATCCCGGCGTCCTCAAGACCAAGCTCGAGCTGATCGGCGGCGAAGACAGCGGCAAGGTGCCCGCGGAGGCAGCCACCACCGCCACCACCGCCACCACCGACGCCACCGCCGCGTCGCCGCAGCCAGCGAGGCAGCCATGAAGGACGATTCCCGCCAGGCCGGCCTGAAGCCGCTGTCCGAAGCGCTGGAAGACCACAGCGCCGAAGGCATCGGCCTGCTGACCGCGGAACCGTCGCGGCTGGGCATGCTGACCATCGTCACCACGTTTGCGCTGGTGATCTGCGGGCTGGTGTGGTCCTTCGTCGGCCACGCCGACGTCATCGTCACCGCGCAAGGCACGCTGGCGCCCGAATCGGAAGTGCGGCGCTTCTATGCGCCGGTCGACGGCGAGCTGGCCGACCTGTATGTCGCCGAAGGCCAGCCGGTGTCCAAGGACGACGTGCTGGCGCGGCTGAACGCGCGCGGGGCGATCGAGGCCGCCGCCAATGCGCTGGAGGCGCAGCTCAAGCTGGAGGATTCCGAGCGCGACTGGAAGCAGTTCCCGGAGAAGAAGGCGCTGATGGAACGCCGCGCCAACGCGCTCAAGCAGCAGATCGACGTGGCCACGCGCCAGCACGAGAATCGCCTGGCCGAAGGCACCACGCGGCTGGCCGAGGAACAGCGCGCGCAGCTGCAGGAGGCGCGCAGCAACCTGGAAAACGCCCGGCGCGCGCGCGAGTTCGCGCGCCAGGAGCAGGACCGCTATGCGCGCCTGCTGGCGCTGCCCGGCGGCGGCGGCGTGTCGCAGTCGCAGCTCGATGCCAAGCGCGCCGCGGCGCAGGACGCCGAGAACAACCTGCGCGTGGCGCAGTCGCGGCTGAGCGAACTCGATGCCCGCCTGTCGCGCGAGATGACCCAGGCCAGTGCGCTGCTCGAAAGCAGCGGGCAGGACCTGGCCGGGCTGCGCGTGCAGTACGACGCCGCGCTGCGCGAGATCGCCAGCACCGAGGACAAGCTGCGCCTGCAGGTCCAGACCGCGCGGCTGGTGGCCGATGCGGCCGCGCGCATCCGCTTCGAGAATATCGACAAGGACAATTTCCTGCTGATCCTGGCGCCGGTGTCGGGCGTGATCACCGATGTCACCTCCACCCAGCGCGGCGACAAGGTGCAGGCCAACACGCCGCTGGGCGGGATCGCGCCCAAGGATGCGCGCCCGGTGGTCAAGATCGTCATTGCCGAGCGCGACCGCGCCTTCCTGCGCGAGGGGCTGCTGGTCAAGCTCAAGTTCAGCGCGTTCCCGTACCAGCGCTACGGGATCATCGAAGGCACGCTGGAATTCATCTCGCCCGCGACCAAGCCGGGCCCCGACAAGCAGCCGGTCTACGAGGGCAGGGTGCGCCTGGCGCGCGACTACTACACCGTGGCCGACAACAAGTATCCGTTGCGCTATGGCATGACCGCCACGGCGGAGATCGTGGTGCGCGAGCGCCGCCTGATCGACCTGGGTCTCGACCCCTTCCGCGAGGTGGCTGGCTGATCGATCCGGATGCCCGTGCGCACGCAGCGGGCCGTCAAGAGTCAACAAGGAGCCTAGACATGACTGGCATTGTCCGTATCGACGACGAGGTGCTCGGCGTCGAGGAATTCGTGCGGCTGCTCAAGCTGACCGGGCAGTTCGAAGGGCTGGTCGAGCAGATGGTGCGCGACAAGCTGACCGTGCACGCCGCGAAGCGGCAGGGCATGGTGGTCACGCCCGAGGAAATCCAGGAGCGCGCCGACCAGTTCCGCCGCGTGCAGGGCCTGCACCGCGCCGCCGACATGAACCACTATCTCGACGCGCTCAACGTCAGCCTCGACGAGTTCGAGGCGTTCATCACCGACAACCTGTACCAGGAGCGGATGATGGAGCAGGTCTGCAGCGACGCCGCGGTGCAGGAGTACTTTGCGCTGAACTCGCCGCGCTTCGACAGCATCGAGGTCAGCCATATCGTGGTCGACAGCGAGGGCAAGGCCAAGGAGCTGATCTCTTACCTGCAGGACGATCCCGAGGCGTTCGCCGAGATGGCGCGCGAGCATTCGATCGCCGACACGCGCGAGCACGGCGGCGAGATCGGCAAGGTGCTGCGCGGCTCGCTCAAGACCGATATCGAGGCCAAGGTGTTCAACGCGGAGCCGGGCGACCTGCTGGGGCCGTTCCCCGCGCCGGACCGCTCTTTCTTCGAAGTCTTCCTGGTGCGCGCCAAGCATCCCGCCACCCTCGACAGCGAGGTCGCGGTGGAAGTGCGGCGCCTGCTGCGCGAAGACTGGCTGATGGGCAGGGCGCAGGAACATGTCATCGAAGCCCGCTAGCGAGTCTGGCGAAGCCGCCGCCGCTGCTGCCCCGGCTGCCCCGCCGCCGCCGGAGAGGCTGCCCGAGGGTGGATCCGCGCTGGCCACTTTCCTGGCCGGGGTCGAAATCCTGTCGGTGCTGACGCCGGAGGAGCTGGCGCGCCTGGCCGATGCCGCGCAGGTGCTGACCTTTGGCTTTGGCGATACCGTCTGCAATGCCGGTGATGCGGCGCCTGGCCTGTTCATCGTCAAGTCGGGATCCGTGCGCGTGTTCAACGAAGAGCACGGCAAGGAAATCAGCATGGGCGTGCGCAAGGCCGGCGAGGTCTTTGCCGATATCGCGCTGCTGCGCGAGTACCGGCACGAGTCGTCGGTGCGCGCCTCGGGCAAGACCGAGCTGCTGATGATCCCGCGCAGCGTGGCCGAGCCGGTGGTCGCCGGCAACCCGGCCGCGCTGGCCTTTGTCACCAGCTATGTCGCGATCAGTTCGGCCGGCGGCTTTGTCGCGCGGCTGTTCGACCTGCGCGGCAAGCTCGACAAGCAGGAACTGGCCGATGCCGTGCGCAGCGTGGGCGTCAAGCGCGTCAGCGCCGGCAAGGAAATCCTGAAGCAGGACGGGCGCGAGGACCGGCGCCTGTACGTGGTGCGCCAGGGCACCGTGCGCGTGGTGCGCAGCGAAGAGGGCAGCGAGTTTCCCCTGGCGACACTCGGGCAGGGCGATATCTTCGGCGAGCGCGCCTGCGTGATGCGGCAGGAGCAGCTGGCAGCGGCCGTCGCCGAGACCGACGTGCGCCTGCTGGTCATTCCCGAGAAGACCGTGCAGCTGATCCTGGAGCGCAACCCGCGCCTGCGCGAGGTGCTGGAGGAACGCATCCGCGCGCTCGACCGCGAGCTGCACCGGCAGAAGAAGCTGGCCGAGCGGCGCAAGCGCCCCGTGCTGCTGGACCTGCATTCGAAGCCGGAACTGGGCGAGAAGCTGATCCGCCGCTTCGGCCTGGTCGAGCAGGCCGAGGAAATGGACTGCGGCGCGGCCTGCCTGGCGATGATCTGCCGGCACTACGGCATCCCGATGACGCTGGGCAAGCTGCGCGAGCTGGCCAACGTGACCACGCAGGGCGCCACGCTCGACAGCCTGGCGCGCGCTGGCGAGTCGCTGGGCTTCACCACGCGCGGGGTGCAATGCACGCGCGACTCGCTGATGGGCTTCGAGCTGCCGTTCATCGTGCACTGGGAGGGCTACCACTACGTGGTGGTGTACGGCATCTCGTCGCGCTGGGTGTGGGTGGCCGATCCCGCCATCGGCTTCCGCAAGATGAGCGCGGAAGAGTTCGAGCGCGGCTGGAGCGGCACCTGCCTGCTGTTCGCGCCGGGCGAGAGCATGACGCAGCTGTCGGTGCAGCGCTCGCCGTGGCTGCGCTTCATCGGCTACCTGGCGCCGTACAAGAAGATCCTGGCGCACCTGTTCCTGGCGACCTTCGTGATCCAGATGCTGGGCGTGGTGCCGCCGCTGATCATCCAGAACATCCTCGACGGCGTGGTGGTGCACCAGAACGTGGGGCTGCTGCACCTGCTGATCGTGGGGCTGATCATCTCCAACGTGTTCTCGCAGCTGATGTCGACGATCCGCGCGTACCTGGCCAACTTCATGGTGCGCAACATGGATTTCGCCATGATGTCGCACTTCTTCAAGCACACGCTGTCGCTGCCGCTGTCGTTCTTCGCCAAGCGCAAGACCGGCGACATCTTCGCGCGCTTCCAGGAGAACCAGACCATCCGCGCCTTCCTGACCGAGTCGACGGTGACCACGGCGCTGAACCTGCTGATGGTGTTTATCTACTTCACCATCATGTTCCTCTACAACGTCAAGCTGACGCTGCTGCTGATCGCCTTCGTGATCCCGATCGCGGCGCTGACGGTGCTGGTGACGCCCAGGATCAAGACGTATGCGCGCGAGGTCTTTGCCACCTCGACCGATGCCAAGGCCTACCTGATGGAAACGCTGGGCGGCGCCGAAACCGTCAAGGGCATGGGCATCGAGCGTCCGGTGCGGCTGCGCTGGGAGCGCAAGTACACCAAGGCGCTGGAATCGCAATACAAGGCGCAGGCCTTCCATATCCTGGTGGGCCTGGTGAGCCAGCTGCTCAACGCGGCCACCACCATCGCGGTGCTGTGGGTGGGCGCGACACTGGTGCTGGAGCGCGAGCTGACCATCGGCCAGCTGATCGCCTTCAATGCCTTCATGGGCAGCGTGCTGGCGCCGCTGATGGGCCTGGTCGCGTTGTGGGGTCAGCTCAACGATGCGGGCGTGGCAATGGAACGGCTCGGCGACGTGCTCGACCTGGAGCCCGAGCAGAAGCCGCAGGATGTGCTGTCGCGCGTGATGCTGCCCGACCTGCAGGGCGAGATCGTGATGAAGGACCTGTACTTCCGCTATGGCGGCGAGGACACGCCCTACGTGCTGGAGAACATCAGCTTTACCATCCAGCCGGGCGAGATGGTCGCCATCGTCGGGCGCAGCGGTTCGGGCAAGACCACGCTGGCCAAGTTGCTGGTGGGCTTCTACAAGCCGACCGAGGGCTCGATGTCGGTGGACGGCTACGACCTCAACGTGATCGACGCCGCGTTCTACCGCGCGCAGGTTGGCTATGTGATGCAGTCCAACCTGCTGTTCTCGGGCACCATCGCCGAGAACATCGCCTGCGGCGACGACAGCCCCGACCGGCGCCGCATCGAGGAAGTGGCGCGCATGGCCGATGCCCATGCCTTTATCAGCAAGCTGCCGCTCGGCTACGAGCAGGTGGTGGGCGAGCGCGGCATGGGGTTGTCGGGCGGGCAGATCCAGCGGCTGTGCATCGCGCGCGCGCTGTACCACGACCCGCGGCTGCTGGTGTTCGACGAGGCGACCTCGGCGCTCGACACGCAATCCGAGAGCAATATCCTGGCGAACATGCAGGAGATCCTGCGCGGGCGCACCGCGGTCATCATCGCGCACCGGCTCAGCACCATCATGCAGGCCGACAAGATCCTGGTGCTGTATGAAGGCGCGATCGTCGAGCAGGGCCGGCATGAAGAGCTGCTGGAACGCAAGGGCATGTATTACCAACTGGTGCAGAAGCAACTGAGCGCAGCATGAAGCTATATAACCAGGGTGCCACCCCCGCCTCGGTCACCTCGCCGGTGTCGTTCGCCGGGCTGATCGAGAAGATCGAGATCCTGCGCTCGACGCTGCGCTGGGCCTCGCGCCTCGACCGCCCGGAGATCGAGAAGCTGCTCAAGCAGGCCACCACGCTGCGCGACGAGGTCATGGGGCTGTCGCACAAGGAGCGCTTCGTGCAGGCAGCGTCATCCGCCGAAGCCGCGGCCGGAAGCGCCGGCGAAAGCGCGCCGCCGCAGCAGGAGGTCGAACGCATGCCGCGCGAGCGGCGCCAGGCGCTGATGGAGCGCAGCTTTATCTTCGAGGGCACCTTTGGCGACAACCCCAGGCTGCTGGAAGCCCTGGAAATTGCCGAGAAAGCCGCGCCGACCGACCTGCCGGTGCTGATCGACGGCGAGAGCGGCACCGGCAAGGAGCTGATGGCCAAGGTGATCCACGCCAACGGTTCGCGCACCGACAAGCCCTTCATCTCTGTCAACTGCGGCGCGATCCCCGACAGCCTGCTCGAATCCGAGCTGTTCGGCCACAAGAAGGGCGCCTTCACCGGCGCCAGCAACGACCGGCGCGGCAAGTTCGAAAGCGCGCATACCGGGACGATCTTCCTCGACGAGATCGGCGAGCTGCCGCTGACGGGGCAGGTCAAGCTGCTGCGCGTGCTGGAAGCGCACGAGATCCAGCGCGTGGGCTCGGACGAGATCATCTCGGTCGATGCGCGCATCGTCGCGGCCACCAACAAGGACCTGCGCAAGATGAGCGAGGCCGGCACCTTCCGCGAGGACCTGTTCTACCGCCTGAGCGTGATCCATGTCAGCCTGCCCGCGCTGCGCGAGCGGCACGACGAGATCCCGCTGCTGGTGTCCTACTTCAGCGACGAGGCCGCCAGCATGCTCAAGCGCGCGCCGGTCAGGCTGACGCCGCGGCTGCGCGACTTCCTGCTGCACTACGACTACCCGGGCAATATCCGCGAGCTGCGCAACCTGATGTACCGGCTGTCATGCCTGGCCGGCGACACCGCCGACCTGGCGCAGCTGCCGCAGGACATCCGGCCCAGACCAGCCGCGCTGGCGGTGGTGGGGAGCATGGGATCCGCAGGGGCGGACATCGCCATGCCGGCCTCGCTCAGCGAGGCCAAGCGCGCGGCCAGCGACGAGGCCGAGCGCGCTTTCCTGGAGCGCGGGCTGCAGGAGGTCGGCGGCACCGTTGCCGAGCTGGCGCGGCGCTGCGACATGAACCGCTCGCACCTGCAGATGCTGCTGAAGAAGCACGGCATCCATTCCAAGGATTTCCGTGCCAGCCGGCAGGCGGATGGAAGCAAAGGGTAGGGGCGGCGCTCAGGTGTCCAGCTCGGGATTGACCAGCGTCTTGTCCGAGCCGTAGGGATCGGTGGCGCGGATCACCACCACCGAGATGTTGTCGCGCCCGCCGGCATCGAGCGCCATCTTCAGCAGCGTCTGCGCGGCCTGCGGCGGATCCTGCTGCGCCAGCACCGCGGCGATGTCGGGGTCGTCGACCTCATTGCTCAGGCCGTCGCTGCACAGCAGGAAGATGTCGCCATCGGCAACTTCGGTCAGCAGCTGCTCCGGCGCCAGCGTTGCCGCGGCGCCGACGGCGCGCGTGATGGTGTTCTGCGCGGGATGGTGGCGCGCCTGCTCGGGCGTGATCAGGCCGCGCGCCAGCAGGCGCTCGACCTGGTTATGGTCGCGCGTGAGCCGCACCAGCTCGCCGCCGCGCAGCCGGTACAGCCGGCTGTCGCCGGCCCACAGGCAGCCGCAGCGGCGGTCGCCGGCCAGCAGCACCACCACCGTGCTGCCGATGCAGCGCACCCCCAGCCGCGCGGCTTCGTCGACCAGCGCCAGGTTGACGCCCTGCATCGCCGCGCGCGTGGCCTCCATCCGGTCTTCCAGCAGCGGCTGCGGCGGCAGCGCCGCCAGCGCCTGGACCACGGCCTGGCTGGCGAAGTCGCCGACGGCGTGTCCTCCCATGCCGTCGGCGACCGCCCACAGCTGCTGCGCGGGCAGGTCCAGGCACGCATCCTCGTTGCGTTCGCGTACGCGGCCGACGTCGGTGCAGGCCGCCGAGGTCCACTGGAAGTGCGAATCGAAACCCAAATCTAGCCTCCGTTCGCGCATCGCGCCCCTTCTTTGCGCCCCTTCGTCGCGCCCCTTCTTCGTGCCCCGTCGCGCCGGGGCATGCCACGACGGGCGCTCAGACCAGGCGACCGTCGTTCCTCGCGCCCTGGTCGCCCTGGACATTGATATTGGCGTTGGGCGCGTTGTTGCGGATATCGATGTTCTGGAACTGGTTGTTCATCTGATCAGCATAGAAGCTGTAGTTGATCTCGTAAAAGTTGAACACTGCGCCGGCCGGCACCGGCGACGACGGCACGAACGGGCGGATCCACCCGAACACCCACTGCCCGCCGGCGCCGCGTACACGGGCCATGGCGTCGGAAGCAAGTTCGCGGCAGCTGGCAAGGTCGTGGATAGCTAGGGTGGCCATGTTTCTGTCTCCGGGTGGTAGCGGCGTGGTGCCGGTGCGGTACCGGAACAGAGCAAGGCGCGTGCCACGGACGGCGGCAGCTGGCCGGGCTGGCGCCGGAGCGCCGTCCGGCGCGGCCCACGGGGTGGCGGCACGGCGTAGCGCCAGCAGCGGCCGGCAATTTGCGTTGGCCTGGCGCCGACACTTGCGCGAGCAGATGTCGGCTTTTTCCCATCACGGGAGTGCTGGCGGGAAAAAGCCGGCTTCCATCGTCATATTCGTGTGTTATGTGACGCAGACCACCGATGCGGCACGTGCCGTGCAGCCACACTGAGCCCTCACGCAACATTGCGAGGGCGTCATGCTGATCGTGCTGACCATCGTCGAACCCCTGAACCGCCTTGGGCTGAGCATCGTGAGGACACCTTTCTGGGGGCATCGGGACATATGCGTGACAGACGACTTCGGCAACCTTATCGAATGCGAGTCGCTGGGACAGGCACTGGCGTTCGCGGCGGACATCCAGTCGCACTGAGACACGGTCGCGGCGCGGAATCCTTGGATGGAGGGGGCGCCTGTGCCGGGTGACTTCCGGCAAGAGGATTTTGATATACTCCCCTCCTGCTTCAGGGTCCCCTCGCCGTAGTTCAATGGATAGAACGAGCGCCTCCTAAGCGCTAGATACAGGTTCGATTCCTGTCGGCGGGACCATATCCATCAGCAAATTCTTCTCATCCCGGGCCGAATCACCAGCCGGGCTGATTGCGCCTTGCGTTGCCTATACTTCCGCAAGGGCAAAGGTTGCGTTCCGGCCACCTGCCGGCAGCGGCCCTTGCCAGACAGGGAGATCACCATGGCGCGCGTCGGACTTCTCGTACGTTCACTAGCGTTGTTGCCGCTTCTCGGGCTTCTCGGGCTTGCCGGCTGTATCTCGGTGCAGCGAACCGTTTCCGATCCGCCTCCGAGCGGCCGTACGGTCATAGTACCGCCGGGATCCACTGTGACATGTACACCTGGGCCGTGCGAGGTGCGGTAAGCGGTCCGCCGGGCACATCGCTGGCTCAGTGCGCGCTGGTCTTCGAAAACAGCTGGATGACCGCGACGCCGGCAATAATCAGGCTGATCCCCAGGCAAGCGGCAAGGTCCGGGATCTGCCGGTACAGCACGATCGCAATCAGCGTCACCAGCACGATCCCGGCCCCGCTCCAGATCGCATAGGCGATCCCTACCGGCACGGTCCGCATCACCATCATCAGCAGCCAGAACGCCGCCACATAGCCGCCCACCACCAGTACGCTGGGCACGAGCCGCGTAAATCCTTGCGAGGCCTTCAGGCTGCTGGTGGCGATGACTTCGGCGACGATGGCGAGGGCGAGGAGCAGGTATCCGTTCATGGGCAGTGCTGGAAAATGGGGGCGGCAAGGCGCCGAACCGGCATCTTAGCGCCGCCGCCATGTTGCGCCAAAGCCGCGTCCCTCCGTTGCGGTGGTTGTGCAAAGCGCCAATGCGGTTTTGAATGGAACAAAATACAGAACAAAGCAGGCCTTCTCGGGCATGCGTTACCAGGCAGTCGCGGTAGTTGAGGCCTGACCAAGCCGGCACGAACCTTACGATGCCGGCGGCTGGCTTGTTGGGGTAAGGGGAGCGGTATGAATCACACCGGCATCGAGGACACGGCCGTCTGGCCGACGACGCAGTTCGGGGAGCCGGCGCCGGACGCGACGCCGTGGCAGGACACCATCGCCGCGGCGGATCATGCGCTGGAAGAAGCCACGCGCATCCAGCGCGGCGTGCAGCACAACCTGAAGCTGATGCAGGAGGTCCGGTCGCTGCGTGAAGAGCTGCGCAAGGCCCATGCGGAAATCGACCGCTACCGGGGCATGCATGCGCGGGTGGTGGTCGGCATGCGCCAGCTGGAAGACGACCACACCGGGGCGATGAGCCGGCTCAAGGCCGAGAACGAGATGCTGCTGGTGCGCCACCGGGTCTACAAGCTGATGGCCGAGCACTACGCCCGCATGGCGTTGCGGCTGGATCCGCAGACCTTTGCCACGCACCGCGACCGCGTGCTGCAGCACATCCTGTTCCAGCGCCGCAAGGGCGTGCTGCCGGATGAGGTCCGTGCCGCCGACGTTGCCTTCCTGATGCTGTAGCGGCGCCTGGGGCCGTTCAATCCGTTCAGGCCGAGCGCGGGCGCAGCACGTAGAACGCCAGCATGCCGCCGACCACGCCCCAGAACGCCGAGCCGATGCCAGCCAGGGTCATGCCCGAGGCGGTGATCATGAAGGTCAGCAGGGCGGCTTCGCGCTCGGCCGGCGTCTGCATGGCGACGGTCAGGCCGTTGGCGATCGAGCCCAGCAGCGCAAACGCCGTGACGCCGACCACCAGCGCCTTGGGGAAGGCAGCGAACAGCGCGGCGATGCTCGCGGCCAGCGTGCCCGCCACCAGGTAGCCGATGCCGCAGACCACCGCGGCGGTATAGCGGCGGTTGCGGTCCGGGTCGGCCTGCGGGCCGGTGCAGATGGCGGCGGTGATCGCCGCGAGGTTGATGCCGTGCGAGCCGAACGGCGCCAGCACGGCCGACGCCAGCCCGGTCACGGTGATCAGGCGCGAGGCCGGCACGTGGTAGCCGTCAGCGCGCAGCACCGCCAGCCCGGGGATGTTCTGCGACGCCAGCGCGACGATAAACAGCGGGATCGCCATGCTGATGAAGGCGGACAGCGAGAACGCCGGCGTGGTCCACACCGGCACCGCCAGTTCCAGCCGCAGGCTGGAAAAGTCGAGCTGGCCGAGCACGCCCGCCACCGCCGCGCCGGTGACCAGCACGCCCGGCACCGCGTAGGCCGGCCACAGCTTCCTGCCCAGCAGGTAGGCGGCGAACATCGCCAGCAGCAGCACGGTCTGGTGCTGCGCCTGCACGAACACATCCACGCTGATGCGGAACAGGATGCCGGCGAGCAACGCCGAGGCAATGCTCGCCGGCAGCGCCCGCATCAGCTTGTCGAACCAGCCGGTCATGCCGGCGGCCACCATCAGCAGCGCGGCCATCAGGAAGGCGCCGATCGCCTCCGGATAAGGCACGCCGGGCAGGCTGGCGATCAGCAACGCGGCGCCGGGGGTGGACCAGGCCACCACGATCGGCATGCGCGACGCCAGCGACAGGCCGAGGGTGGTGACGCCCATGCCGATCGACAGCGCCCAGATCCACGACGAGACCTGCGCGTCGGTCAGGTGCGCGGCCTGGCCGGCCTGGATCATCAGCACCAGCGAGCTGGCATAGCCCGTCAGCGTGGCGACCAGCCCCGCGACGAGCGCGGAGACCGACAGGTCGGAAAATTTCAGGGAAGCGGTGGTCATCGGGCAGACGCGGAAAAAGGCGCGGAAAAAGGCGCGGAACGGGGCACGCACATAGGCAGGCCGACATCTTCGCACGAGTGCCCTGGCCGTACCATCCGCCGCGCCTTCCCCTGGCCTGGCCGCGTCAGTCCGCCACCTTGTCGCTGGGGAACTTGAACGAGTCGCGCAGCAGGTAGCTCATCGGGATATCGAGCCGGGTGCCGTGCGGCGGGATCGGTGCCTGGAACCACTTGCGGTACAGCCGCTGCGTGTCCTGGTCGTAGATCGACGCCACCAGCGTCTTGTCGGCCAGCTGCTTGAAGGCCGTGTCGTGGCGCGACAGCATGATGGCGTAGGGCTCGATGGTGAGCAGGTCGCCGGTGACGCGGTAGTCGTCCGGGTGCGCCGCGTTGGCACGCAGGCCATAGAGCAGCACGTCGTCCATCACGAAGGCATCGGCCTTGCCGCCCTCGACCATGGCGAAGGCCTGGGCGTGGTCCCTGGCCTCGACCAGCCGCAGCTGCAGCGCGCCGGACTCATCCATCTTGCGCAGCGTGGCCAGCGGCGTGGTGCCGGTGGTCGAGACCACGGTCTTGCCGCGCAGGTCCGGCCACCTGTTGATGCCCGACGCCGCCTTGACCAGCATGCGGCTGCCGGCGATGTAGTGCGGGATGGTGAAGGCGACCTGCTCGCGCCGCTCGCGGTTGTTGGTGGTGGAACCGCATTCCAGGTCGGCCTTGCCCTCGACGATGGCCGGGATGCGGCTGGCGGGCGTGACCGGCACCCAGTCCACGCGCAGCGACGGCAGCTTCAGCGCGCCGCGCACGGCGTCGGCGACCTTCAGGCACAGGTCGACGGCATAGCCGACCGGCTTGCCGTCGGCGACGAAGGAGAACGGCACCGAGCTTTCGCGGTGGGCGATGCGGATGGCGCCGGTCTGCCGGATCCGGCGCAGCACCGGCGCGCCGTCGGGTGGCGCCGTGGCGGCAGGGTCGGTGTTGGCGGTTGTGGTGGTTGTGGCGGCCGCTGGTGCCGGCATGGCCGTGGCCAGCAGCGCCAACACCAGCGCGGCCAAGGCAGGGCATGACAAGACGGGCGCGCGCTTCCCGCAGGAAGGCAGGCGCCCCGGACCCGGATCGAACATGTAACCCCCGTACAAAAATGACTGGAACCGGCGCGGGCGGTGGCCGAAGGCCAACCACCCGTTCCGCCTTCTGGCCGGCTGTTGGCGCCGGCTCTGCGTGGTCTTGATTGTCGTGCCGGCACCCGGGGTGCAGGACAAGCCATTGTTCCATGCCGTGCCCGGTGCGGACAACTGCCGGCGCGGCAGGCGTGCCCGGCGAGCAACGCGGGCGCGCCCGGGTTGACGGGGCTTTCCCTTACGGAGTTGTCCGACTGGAGCGGGACAGGGCGCATTGATATTCTGCTTGCGTGCCTTGCGAGCAGGGCACCGAGGAGAGACTCTTGGGCCCGCAATGCGCGGGCCCTTCTTTTTGTGCGCCGCCTGCCGGGGCCGCTTGTCCGGAGCCGCTTGTCCGGAGCCACCTGTGGCCGGGGTCGTCTACAATGCGGGCTGCCGCGCGATGCCCGGCAACCGTCTCCGTTCCATCCGGCTCCGTCTTCCCATTCGTCGTCTTTTCCCATGGCCCTGTTTTCCATCACCGACGCCCAGCTCGCCTTCGGGCACGTGGCTTTGCTCGACCACGCCGATTTCTCGCTGGAGGCCGGCGAACGCGTGGGGCTGATCGGGCGCAACGGCTCGGGCAAGTCCTCGCTGCTGAAGATCGTGGCCGGGCTGTCGGCGCCGGATGACGGGCTGATCGCGCGCCAGAGCGGCGTGACCAGCGCCTACGTGCCGCAGGAGCCGCAGTTCGAGCCGGGCATCACCGTGTTCGACGCGGTGTCGCAGGGCATGGGCGACGCGCACGACCTGCTGGTGCGCTACGAGGCGGCCGCCGATCGCGTCGCCGAGCACCACGACGACGAAGCCGCGCTGGCCGAACTGCACCGGCTGCAGTCCGAGCTGGACGCCGCCGGCGCCTGGCAGCTGCGCACCCGCGTGGAAACCACGCTGGCGCGGCTGGGGCTGGATTCGCACACGCGCGTCGATGCGCTCTCCGGCGGCCTGCAGAAGCGCGTGGCGCTGGCGCAGGCGCTGGTGGCCGAACCCGACATCCTGCTGCTGGACGAGCCCACCAACCACCTCGACGTCGAAGCGATCCGCTGGCTCGAAGACCTGCTGCTGGCGTTCCGCGGCAGCGTGCTGCTGATCACCCACGACCGCGCCTTCCTGGACCGCGTGGCCACCCGCATCGTCGAGCTGGACCGCGGCCGGCTGGTGTCCTTTCCGGGCAACTTCGCCGCCTACCAGGCGCGCAAGGAAGAAATGCTGGCCGCCGAGCAGGTCGAGCAGGCCAAGTTCGACAAGCTGCTGGCGCAGGAAGAAGTCTGGATCCGCAAGGGCGTGGAGGCGCGCCGCACGCGCAGCGTGTCGCGCATCCAGCGGCTGGTGGCGATGCGCACCGAGCGCGCCGCGCGCCGTGAAGTCCAGGGCAACGTCAGGCTGGAGGTGTCGCAGGCCGACCGCTCCGGCAAGATCGTGTCCGAGCTGACCGACGTGAGCAAGGCCTATGGCGACAAGGTGGTGGTGCGCGATTTCACCGCCACCATCATGCGCGGCGACAAGGTCGGCCTGATCGGCCCCAATGGCGCCGGCAAGACCACGCTGCTGCGGCTGATCCTGGGCGAGCTGGCGCCGGACAGCGGCACGGTGCGCAACGGCAGCAACCTGCAGGTGGCGTACTTCGACCAGATGCGCACCGCGCTCGACCTGGAAAGGTCGCTGGCCGACACCATCAGCCCGGGCAGCGACTGGGTCGAGGTCAACGGCCAGCGCAAGCACGTGATGAGCTACCTGGGCGATTTCCTGTTCGCGCCGGAGCGCGCGCGTTCGCCGGTCAAGTCGCTGTCGGGCGGCGAGCGCAACCGCCTGCTGCTGGCGCGGCTGTTCGCGCGGCCGGCCAACGTGCTGGTGCTGGACGAGCCGACCAACGACCTCGATATCGATACGCTGGAGCTGCTGGAAGAACTGCTGCAGGACTACAGCGGCACGGTGTTCCTGGTCTCGCACGACCGCGCGTTCCTGGACAACGTGGTGACGTCCACCATTGCCGCCGAGGGCGAAGGCGTGTGGCGGGAGTCGGTGGGCGGCTATTCCGACTGGGTCGAGCAATCGGCCCGCGCCGCCGCGATCCAGGCAGCGCGCAAGCCGGAGCCGAAGGCGGCCGAGCCGGCCAGGGGCAAGGAGTCGCGCGAGGCGCGCGGCGCCAATCGTTCGGTCAAGCTGTCATACAAGGAGCAGCGCGAGCTGGATGGCCTGCCGGAGCGCATCGCCGCGCTGGAAACCGAGCAGAAGACGATTTCGGGGCAGTTGGAGGATGGCTCGCTTTATGTCAGCGACGCGGCCAAGGCTGCGCAGCTGGCCACGCGGCATGATGAGATCGAGATGGAATTGCTGGAGGCGTTGGAGAGGTGGGAGGTGTTGGAGGGGAAGGTTAAGGGGGAAGGGGGATAATGATTTTTTGAAGTTGCGTTGTCGCTGTTGATGACATGCTGTCGGCCGTTGAACCGCTTGGTTCCGCCCTCCTGGGCGGGTCACTTTTTGGCCGAGCGCCAAAAAATAACCAAAAAGCGCGTCGCCTGAGCGGCTGGCTATCAATTCATCGGTGTGGGTGGTTCGGGCGGTGGTGATTTCCGTTCGATGTGGGTGGTGGTTCGGACCTGCTACGCCAGGTGAGTTTGGGATCGTGGCTGCGTCGACCCACTATTGGACGATCCCCATGCCGGGCGTAGGCCGCCTGCTGCCGGCGTCAACGCGGGGACGCCTTCGGCTGCGCTGCGCGCGATCAGTATCGTAGGTTTCGTGCGCTGGCACTCCGTGGGGGCTCTGGCCCTCACCCCCGCCCCTCTCCCGCTCGCGGGAGAGGGGAGCAAACAACGGGCAGGGAAGGGCCTGTGGGCTCATCAGCGAAATCGCCAAGCGAGCGCAGCGATGCGTTCCGCGCCAGAGCCCCTGACCTGAGATGCTGCCGGCGCGCAGCGCAGCCGTAGGCGTCCCCGCGTTGACGGCAGCAGCAGGGGCCACGCCCAGCTCTGGGCTCGTTCAACCATCGCGTCGATCCCGCGCCACCGTGGCGCACCAAGGCGTCAGGCAGTCCCGCTCTGCAACGAAGCCAAGCCCCGTACGAAATCCCAGGCACACTACGATAAGAGTGACCGCCCGCAGGGCCGTAAACGCGCTTTTTGGTTACTTATATGAACGCGCCCCGGTTTGCAAGGTAACGCCAACATCAGGCTTGGACAGGATTGGCTGCAGACTTATATCCGGCCTTGCGATGCAGGCCATGCCTGCGGGCCCTGATGGATTTCACCGGGAGTGTCCCTATCTTTTTGCCGTGCTTTGAGCACCAGTAACCAATTGAGCTTGCACTCCCGCGGTCCAACCTGTTTTGCCATCACGCTGACATTACCGTCGCAACCTGTGGACGGGTTCCTTCCTTGCTAGCTCAGCCTGCCGTCAGGCAGGCCTGACCGAGACGTAGTCTCGGTCATAGGCCCGATCGTGGGTCAACAGGGCCCAGATGGTACGCACCGTCTTGTTGGCCAAGGCAACCGCCGCGACGTTCTTCGGCCGTCGCTGCGCGAGCAGCAGGCTCCAGCCCGGCTGGTTCTTTCTGCGCAGGTGACTCAGCACGACCCGAGCGCCATGAATCAGCAAGGTGCGCAGGTAGGGGTCGCCGCGTTTGCTGATGCCGCTCAGCCAGACCTTGCCCCCGGTGCCGGTCTGTTTGGGCACCAGGCCAAGATACGCCGCCAGTTGCCGCCCGGACTTGAAGGTGCGCGCGTCGCCAATGGTGGCGACCATGGCCGTGGCGGTCAGCATGCCGATGCCAGGAATGGCCAGAATCGTTTTGCAGGCCCGATTCTGCCGAC
Organism: Cupriavidus oxalaticus; assembly: GCF_016894385.1. Classification (NCBI taxonomy): domain Bacteria; kingdom Pseudomonadati; phylum Pseudomonadota; class Betaproteobacteria; order Burkholderiales; family Burkholderiaceae; genus Cupriavidus; species Cupriavidus oxalaticus. The sequence continues at coordinate 2,686,650 of NZ_CP069812.1, read as the reverse complement.
CCCAGGCATCAATGCGTTGATCCAGGCGAGCTATCTCTCGATCGAGCCCTTCGATGCTTTGCAATTGCTCATGCACGAACTCGAACAGCAGGGGCGGCACGCCCCGTTCGATTTCGTCCATCCCTTGTACGATTTCCTTCAGGCCAGCTCGTAGCCCGGGACGGATCCGGATCCCGAATTCGAACAACATGCCGCGCAGCTGGTTGACCAGCATGGTGCGCATCTTCACGCGCAGTTGGCGCATGGCGTGCAGGCCGAGCACACATTGTTGGGACTCGGTCTTTGCTGCCACGACCGGCATGCCCGGCTGCTGGACTGCGGTCCAGATAGCACGGGCGTCGGCCGCATCGGTCTTGTTCGTCTGCACGAACGGTCGCACGTACCGGGCGTGCAGCAGCACCGGCTCATGACCCAAGGCTCGCACTTGGCGGGCCCACCAGTGCGCACTGCCACAGGCCTCCAGCGCGATGCGTCCAGGCTCGCGATTCGCGAGGAACTCCAGCAGCTTGGACCGACTGAAGCGACGATTGAAACACTTGCCCGAAGGCTCGACCCAATAGAGCTGGAAGACAGTCTTTGCAATGTCCAGACCGTAAGTCGTAGTATTCATCTCGGGTCCCTCCATCCTCGCGTGGTTGGTCACACTCCCACTCTGGCACATCGATGCCGTTTCGTGAGGGGGGACCCGCCTACCCTGTCACGTTTCCCGGATGCATAACCGACTACCGGCACCTTTGATCGCAGGCCGGGGCGCGTTCATTCCATCTTTTTGGCGCTCGGCCAAAAAAGTGACCCGCCCAGGAGGGCGGAACCAGGCGGTTCAACAGCCGACAGCATGTCATTAACCGCGACAGGCCAGCGCCTAAACAGCCGGCAGCATGTCACAAACAGCGAAAGCGGCGGCTCCACGGCAACCTCACCCACACCAAGCCAACACCATATTACTAAGCTCAACCACAAACGAAGGCCGCAAATACCCCACGAACCCAAGCACCAGCAGCCCGCCCAGCACCGCCAGCCCGGCCGCCTTCGCCACGCGCGCGCGAGTCTCAGCCATCACGCCGCCGCCGCCTGACCACGCACCAGCGCCTGCTCGCGAATCGGCAGATTGACCAGCGCCGCCAGCACCCCCAGCCCGATCGAGATCAGCCACACGGTGTTGTAGCCACCGGTGCGGTCATAGAGATAGCCCCCCAGCCACGCCCCCAGGAAGCTGCCGATCTGGTGCGAGAAGAACACCACCCCCGACAGCATCGACAGGTACTTCACCCCGAACACCTGCGCGATGATGCCGTTGGTCAGCGGCACCGTCGACAGCCACAGGAAGCCCATCAGCGCCGCGAACACCCAGGTGCTGGCCACCGTCAGGGGCAACAGCAAGTAGCCGGCGATCACGACCGCGCGCGCCAGGTAGATGAACGCGAGCAGGTAGCGCTTGGGCAGCCGCTGGCCCATCGCGCCGGCGGTATAGGTGCCGAACACATTGAACAGCCCGATCAGCGCCAGCGCCACGACCGCCACCTTCGGGTCGGTCAGGCCCTGGTCCTTCAGGTACGGCGCCAGGTGCACGCCGATAAAGACCACCTGGAAGCCGCACACGAAGTAACCCAGCGTCAGCAACTGGTAGTTGCGGTTGCCGAAGGCCTCGCGGATCGCCTGGCCGATGGTCTGGTGCTGGCCGGCGCCGTGCGCCATCTCGCTCGGCTCGCGCAGGGTCAGCGCCAGCGGCAGCATCACGCAGGCCATCAGCGCCATCACATAGAGCGCGTTCTGCCAGCCCAGGCCGGAAATCAGCCCCTGTTCCACCGGGATCATCAGGAACTGCCCGAACGAGCCCGCCGCGGCGGCGATGCCCATCGCCCACACGCGCTTCTCGGGGCTGGCCACGCGGCCGATCACGCCGTAGACGATGCTGTAGGTGGTGCCGGACTGGGCGATGCCGATCATCACCCCGGCGCCGGTGGCAAAGGCCGTGCCGCTGGTCGCCAGCGCCATCACCACCAGGCCCGCCACATACAGCGCCACGCCGACCAGCATGATGCGCAGCGCGCCGAACTTGTCGGCCAGTGCGCCGGCGAAGGGCTGGCTGGCGCCCCACATCAGGTTCTGCAGCGCCAGCGCGAAGGCGAAGGTCTCGCGGTTCCAGCCGTGCGCCTGCGTGATCGGCAGGTTGAACAGGCCGAAGCCGTGGCGGATGCCCATCGATAACGTGACGAGCAGGCCCCCGCACACCAGCACGGTGGTCAGGGAAAGTTGTCGGTTTTGCATGTCTTGGCTCGGTGTGCGGCTGGCCGCGCGGTGGCGCGGCGCCGGCATGGATTGTCTGTGCTTGTTGTGGACCGTGCCGGGACGGCAATCTGGCTTGCCGTGGGCCGGGTGGTGGCGAGTTTACCCCGGACGCGGAAAACGCGTACGCCACCCCATTGATGCCGGCGGCGCGGCAAAAAGTGCCGGCGCCGCGGCAAAGGCGGCGCGCACGCTGGCGGCAGCCGCCGGCGCTTTCCAGCGGGAATGCCGCCCCGCGCATCCATTACAATGCAGTGCCCGGTGCCCCGGCGCGTGCACAGTTGTACGCCCGCGGCAGCCGGGACATCCACTTTCGTAGCGACTCCATGGCGAGCAAAACCAGTCAGTACAGCGAATCTTCCATCCGGGTCCTGAAGGGCCTGGAGCCGGTCAAGCAGCGCCCCGGCATGTACACCCGGACCGACAACCCCCTGCATATCGTGCAGGAGGTGATCGACAACGCCTCCGACGAGGCCCTGGGCGGCCACGGCTCCGAAATCCTGGTGACCCTGCACCGCGACGGCAGCGTCAGCGTGGAGGACGACGGCCGCGGCATCCCGGTGGGCATCCACCCGGAAGAAGGCGTGCCGGTGGTCGAGATCGTCTTTACCCGGCTGCATGCCGGCGGCAAGTTCGACAAGGGCAAGGGCGGCGCCTATGCCTTCTCCGGCGGCCTGCACGGCGTGGGCGTGTCGGTGACCAACGCGCTGTCGACGCGGCTGGACGTGACCGTCTGGCGCGACGGCATGAACTCGACGCTGACCTTCTCCGGCGGCGACGTGACCTCGCCGCTGGCCTCGCGCAAGCTCGAGCGCGGCGAGAAGAAGAACGGCACGCGCGTGCAGGTGTGGCCCGACGCCAAGTATTTCGATTCGGCGGCGATCCCGCAGGCAGAGCTGCAGCGGCTGCTGCGCAGCAAGGCCGTGCTGCTGCCGGGGGTCAAGGTCACGCTGGTGCTCGAGAAGAGCGGCGAAACCCAGACCTGGCAGTACGACCAGGGCCTGAAGGGCTACCTGGTCGAGGCGCTGGCGCAAGGCAGTGGCTCGGAGCTGGTGATACCGATGTTCGAGGGCGAGCATTTCGCCGACCCCGACGCCAATCCCGGCGAGGAAGGCTTTGCCGATGGCGAAGGCGCCTCGTGGGTGGTGGCCTGGACCGAGGACGGCGCGCCGGTGCGCGAGTCCTACGTCAACCTGATTCCCACGCCGGCCGGCGGCACGCATGAATCCGGCCTGCGCGAAGGCCTGTTCCAGGCGGTCAAGAGCTTTATCGAGATGCATGCGCTGCAGCCCAAGGGCGTCAAGCTGATGAGCGAAGACGTGTTCGCGCGCGCTTCGTTCGTGCTCTCGGCCAAGGTGCTCGACCCGCAGTTCCAGGGCCAGATCAAGGAGCGCCTGAACAGCCGCGATGCGGTGCGGCTGGTTTCCACTTTCAGCCGCCCGGCGCTGGAGCTGTGGCTGAACCACCATGTCGAATACGGCAAGAAGCTGGCCGAGCTGGTGATCCGCCAGGCGCAGGCGCGCACGCGCGCGGCGCAGAAGGTCGAGAAGAAGAAGGGCTCCGGCGTGGCCGTGCTGCCCGGCAAGCTGACCGACTGCGAGTCCACCGACGTGACCCGCAACGAGCTGTTCCTGGTGGAGGGCGATTCCGCCGGCGGCTCGGCCAAGATGGGCCGCGACAAGGAATTCCAGGCCATCCTGCCGCTGCGCGGCAAGGTGCTCAACACCTGGGAGACCGAGCGCGACCGCCTCTTTGCCAACAACGAGGTGCACGACATCGCCGTGGCGATCGGCGTGGATCCGCACGGCGCCAACGACGAGCCCGACCTGTCCAACCTGCGCTACGGCAAGATCAGCATCCTGTCGGACGCGGACGTGGACGGCGCGCATATCCAGGTGCTGCTGCTGACGCTGTTCTTCCGTCACTTCCCCAAGCTGATCGAGGCCGGCAACGTCTATGTGGCGCGCCCGCCGCTGTTCCGCGTCGATGCCCCCGCGCGTGGCAAGAAGCCGGCGCAGAAGCTGTATGCGCTGGACGAAGGCGAACTGGTCGCCATCCAGGACAAGCTGGTCAAGGACGGCGTCAAGGACGGCAGCTGGCAGATCTCGCGCTTCAAGGGCCTGGGCGAGATGAGCGCCGAGCAGCTGTGGGAAACCACCATGAACCCCGACACGCGCCGCCTGCTGCCCGTGACGCTGGGCGAATACGACCTGCCGCAGACCGTCGAGATGATGAACATGCTCATGGGCAAGGGCGAGGCCGCGCAGCGCCGCAGCTGGCTGGAAGAGAAGGGCAACGAGGTCGAGGCCGATATCTGATTGGGGAGCACCGGCCGGCGATTGGGTAGATAATCGCCCAGTTCACCTGCTCGTCGTCCCCGCGAAGGCGGGGACCCAGCGGCTTTTAAGACGCTGGATTCCCGCTTTCGCGGGAATGACGGGAGATTCGGCAGGTGCCCAACTGAATTTGCTGGAACGCACGATGACGAAGAGACCTCCCGGCAATCCATGGCGCAACGCGGTAGCCGCCGTGCTGGCGCTGGCCGGGCTCGCCTTCGTGCCGGCGGCGCATGCCGAGCTGTGGGGCTATATCGATGCCGACGGTGTTGCCCACTTCGCCGACCAGAAGCTCGACGCGCGCTACAAGCTGTTCATGAAGGACGGCGGCAAGCTCGACAGCGCGCGGCTGGCGGCGATCCAGCGGGGCAAGGCGCCCGTCGGCGCGGACGGCGCGGATGACATCGACCTCGAGCAGCACAAGCTCTACCGCTACGTCGTCAACCATCCCAACATCAAGACCGTCGAGCCACTGATCCACCAGATCGCCAGCAGGCAGGACGTCGATCCGGCGCTGGTCAAGGCGGTGATGGCGGTGGAGTCGGGCTTCAACCCCGGCGCGGTCTCGCCCAAGGGCGCGATCGGGCTGATGCAGGTGATTCCCGACACCGGCGCGCGCTTCGGCGTCAGCGCCGACCAGCGCCGCACGGTCGAGCAGAAGCTGGCCGACCCGCGCACCAATATCACCGCCGGCGTGCGCTACCTGCGCTGGCTGATGCAGCTGTTCCCGAACAACCTGGAGCTGGTGCTGGCGGCGTATAACGCCGGCGAGGGCGCGGTGCAGCGCTACAACAACCGGATTCCGCCGTACCGCGAGACGCAGCAGTATGTCAGCACCGTGCTGCAGTTTTACCGGTTCTACCAGCCCGCGCAAGGCGCGGGGCCCATGCGCGCCAGTGCCGGTGCCGACGGCCCGCGCGTGAAGATGGTGCTCGGCGGACGGCGCAACATGCCCTGACCGGCATGACCGAACCACAAGCAACCCGGCGCGCTGCTGCAACATGGCGCGCCGAATTCTTGCCTATCCATGGAACAACAAGACATCACGTTTCAACCTGAAGAGCCGGCCGATTCGCTGACGCTGGCCCGCTACGCCGAGCGCGCCTACCTCGATTACGCCGTCAGCGTGGTCAAGGGCCGCGCGCTGCCGGAAGTGGCCGACGGCCAGAAGCCGGTGCAGCGCCGCATCCTGTTCGCGATGCACGAGATGGGCCTGCGCGCCGATGCCAAGCCGGTCAAGTCCGCGCGCGTGGTCGGCGACGTGCTGGGCAAGTTCCACCCGCACGGCGACCAGTCCGCCTATGACGCGCTGGTGCGCCTGGCGCAGGACTTCTCGCTGCGCTACCCGCTGATCGACGGCCAGGGCAACTTCGGCTCGCGCGACGGTGACGGCGCGGCGGCGATGCGCTACACCGAGGCGCGCCTGACGCCGATCTCGCGGCTGCTGCTCGACGAGATCGACCAGGGCACGGTCGACTTCATCCCCAACTACGACGGCTCGATGCAGGAGCCGAAGCTGCTGCCGGCACGGCTGCCGTTCGTGCTGCTCAATGGCGCCTCGGGTATCGCGGTGGGCATGGCCACCGAGATCCCGCCGCACAACCTGCGCGAAGTCGCCGCGGCCACCGTGGCGATGATCCGCAACCCGAATATCTCGCTGGCCGAGGTGCTGGCGCTGATGCCGGGGCCGGACTATCCCGGCGGCGGCCAGATCATCTCGCCGGCGGCGGACATCGCCCAGATCTACGAGAACGGCCGCGGCAGCCTGAAGGTGCGCGCGCGCTGGACCATCGAGGAACTGGCGCGCGGCCAGTGGCAGATGGTGGTGAACGAACTGCCGCCGAATACGTCCGCGCAGAAGGTGCTGGAAGAGATCGAGGAAATCACCAATCCCAAGATCAAGGCCGGCAAGAAGGCGCTGACGCCCGATCAGCAGCAGCTCAAGGCCACCGTGCTGGCGGTGCTGGATGCGGTGCGCGACGAGTCCGGCAAGGACGCGCCGGTGCGGCTGGTGTTCGAGCCCAAGAGCAAGAACATCGACCAGCAGGAGTTCATCCAGGCGCTGCTGGCGCATACCAGCCTGGAGTCGGGCGCGCCGATCAACCTGGTGATGATCGGCACGGATGGCCGCCCGCGCCAGAAGGGCCTGCGCGAGATCCTGCGCGAGTGGATCGCGTTCCGCTTCGACACGGTCACGCGCCGCACGCGCCATCGCCTGGGCAAGGTCGAGGACCGCATCCACATCCTCGAAGGCCGGATGCTGGTGCTGCTCAATATCGACGAGGTGATCCGCATCATCCGCGAGAGCGACGAGCCCAAGCCGGCGCTGATCGAAGCCTTCGAGCTGACCGACCGCCAGGCCGAGGACATCCTGGAAATCCGCCTGCGCCAGCTGGCGCGGCTGGAAGCGATCAAGATCGAGAAGGAACTGAAGGAACTGCGCGAAGAGCAGGCCGACCTGGACGTACTGCTCAAGTCCGAGACCATGATGCGCCGCCGCATCATCAAGGAGATCGAGACCGACGCGAAGCAGTACAGCCCGGAAGACAAGGACCCGCGCCGTACGCTGATCCAGGAAGAGCGCCGCGCCGCCGCCGAAGTGCGCGTGATCGACGAGCCGGTGACGGTGATCATGTCGCAGAAGGGCTGGGTGCGCACGCGCCAGGGCCATGGCCACGATCCGCAGCAGTTCACCTTCAAGGCCGGCGATGCGCTCTACAACACCTTTGACTGCCGCACGGTCGACGTGCTGCTGGTATTCGGCACCAATGGCCGGGTCTATTCCGTGCCGGTCTCCAGCCTGCCGGGCGGGCGCGGCGACGGGGTGCCCATCACCACGCTGATCGAGCTGCAGTCCGGCAGCCAGGTGGCGCACACCTTTGCCGGCAGCCCCACCCAGCGCGTGCTGATTGCCACGGCTGGCGGCAACGGCTTCCAGACCACGGTGGGCGACATGACCGGCCGGCAGAAGGGCGGCAAGTCGTTCCTGACGCTGGACGACGGCGATGCCCCGCTGCCGCCGGCGCCGATCGGCGACGAGGCCACGCATGCGGCCTGCCTGTCGGGCAACGGCCGCTTGCTGCTGGTAGCGCTGGACGAGGTGAAGGTGCTGTCGGCCGGTGGCCGCGGCGTGATCCTGATGGAGCTGGAGCCCAAAGAGAAGCTGCTGCAGGCGGTGGCCGTGGGTGCGCCGGGGCTGATGCTGTCGGGCGCGGGCCGTGGCGGCAAGCCTTCGTCGCAGAAGCTGGCCGGGCAGTCGCTGCTGCCGTATGTCGGCAAGCGCGCGCGCAAGGGCAAGCAGATCGAGGCCAGGCTGAAGGAGCCGAGGATCGATCCGGTGCGGGTGGAGGCGCCGGGCGGTAATTGAGTTTCGCCGGAGCGAGGGTTTGCTCCCCTCTCCCGCAAGCGGGAGAGGGAGCCCTCCATCCAGCGGGCCAGATTATCAATCCACCCCCACAAACCCCCCCGTCTGATGCGCCCACAACCGCGCATACAGCCCCCCATGCGCAAGCAATTCCGCGTGCGTGCCGCTCTCCACGATATGCCCGTTGTCCAGCAACACCAGCCGGTCCATGCGCGCGATCGTCGACAGCCGGTGCGCGATGGCGATCACCGTCTTGCCTTGCATCAGCGTTTCCAGGCTGTCCTGGATCGCCGCTTCCACTTCCGAATCCAGCGCCGAGGTGGCTTCGTCCAGGATCAGGATCGGCGCGTTCTTCAGCAGCACCCGCGCGATAGCGATGCGCTGGCGCTGCCCACCTGACAGCTTCACGCCGCGCTCGCCTACCTGCGCCTCCAGCCCGGTATTGCCGTGGGCATCGACCAGGCCGGGAATGAACTCGTCGGCGCGGGCGCGGTGCAGCGCTTCGGCCAGCTCGGCCTCGGTGCTGGAGGGTTTGCCATACAGCAGGTTCTCGCGGATCGAGCGGTGCAGCAGCGAGGTGTCCTGCGTCACCATGCCGATCTGCGCGCGCAGGCTTTCCTGCGTGACCTCGGCGATGTCCTGCCCGTCGATCAGGATGCGGCCGCTTTCCACGTCATAGAGCCGCAGCAGCAGGTTGACCAGCGTCGACTTGCCGGCGCCGGAGGGGCCGACCAGCCCGATCTTCTCGCCCGGCCGCACGGTCAGGTTGACGCCTTCGATCACGCCCGAGCCCTTGCCGTAGTGGAACCTCACCTGCTCGAAGCGGACTTCGCCCTGCGTGACGCGCAGCGGCTGCGCATTGGCGCGGTCGGTGACCTTGCGCGGCACGGCGATGGTCTTCATGCCGTCCTGCACCTGACCGACGTTCTCGAAGATGCCGTTGACCACCCACATGATCCAGCCGGACATATTGTTGATGCGGATCACCAGCCCGGTGGTCAGCGCGATCGCGCCCGTGGTGACATGCCCGGTGCTCCATAGCCACACCGCCAGCCCGGTGGTGCCGGCGATCAGCGCGCCGTTCATCGCGGTGATGGTGACGTCCATGCCGCTGACCATGCGCCCGGCCTGCCGCGTCTTGTCGGTCTGCTCGGCCATGGCGTCGCGCGCGTAGTCTTCTTCCTGGCGGGTATGGGCGAACAGCTTGAGCGTGGTGATATTGGTATAGCCGTCGACGATGCGCCCCATCAGCCGCGAGCGCGATTCGGTGGCGACGACCGAGCGCTCCTTCACGCGCGGCACGAAGTACAGCAGCGCGGCCACGTAGCAGGCGATCCACAGCAGCAGCGGGAGCGCCAGCCGCCAGTCGGCCTGCGCGAACAGCACCAGCGAACTGACCGCGTAGATCACCACGTGCCACAGCGCGTCGACCGCCTGCACGGCGGAGTCGCGCAGCGAGAAGCCGGTCTGCATGATGCGCTGGGCAATGCGCCCGGCAAAGTCGTTCTGGAAGAACGACAGGCTCTGCTTGAGCACGTAGCGGTGGTTCTGCCAGCGGATCAGGTTGGACAGGCTGGGGTTGATGACCTGGTGCACCAGCACGTCGTGCAGGCCGAAGAAGACGGGCCGCAGCAGCACCGCCACCACCAGCATCCAGATCAGTTCATTGCGATGCCGGCTGAAGAATTCCGCGCCGGGCGTGGTCTGCGCCATGTCGACCAGCCGGCCGAGGAAGCTGAACAGCGCCACCTCGATCAGCGCCCCGACCAGGCCCACCAGCAACAGCAGCACGAACACGCCCCAGACTTCGCGCAGGTACCAGGTGTAGAAACGCAAGACCTGGCCCGGCGGCTCGCGGTCGGGCATGTGGCGGAAGGGGTCGATCAGTCTTTCCAGGCGACGCAACATGGCAGGTTCCCCGTTGTGTGCCACGGCACGCCCAATCATCCTTGTGGGATCCCGGGGGGCGCTTGCGGCGGATCAGACGCAACATGATACGCGCGTTGCCCAATGGAAAAGCCCCGCCAGGGGCGGGGCCTTGTCTGAAACGCCATGCCGAAACGGCTGCAGCAGCAGGGCAATCAGGGATGGTGGATCACCATATGCGTGAACGGCGGCACGTAGGCCTGCAGCGTCACGAACAGGCCCACCAGGATCGCCAGCACGACCGAGTGGAAGAACACGTAGCGCAGGATGTCGCCCTCGTGGCCGTACCACTTGGTCGCCGTGGAGGCCACCACGATGGACTGCGCGTCGATCATCTTGCCCATCACGCCGCCCGAGCTGTTGGCTGACGCCATCAGCACCGGCGACAGGCCCAGCTGTTCGGCGGTGGTCTTCTGCAGGCCGCCGAACAGCACGTTCGAGGCCGTGTCCGAGCCGGTCAGCGCCACGCCCAGCCAGCCCAGCATGGTGCCGAACAGCGGGTAGAACACGCCGGTGTGGGCGAAAGCCAGGCCCAGCGTGGCATCGAGGCCCGAGTAGCGGGTCAGGTAGCCGACGCCGAACATCGCGCAGATGGTCAGCAGCGAGTAGCGCACCAGCTTGATGGTTTCCCAGTACTCCTTGAACAGGCGCGGCACCGAGTAGCCCATCAGCAGGCCGCCGGCGATGGCCGAGACAAGGATGCCGGTGCCGGCCATCGACAGCACGTTGAAGTTGAACACGGCGCCTTCGATGACTTCCCTGGGCACCACTGGCGGTACCTTGACGATGGCCTTGTCGAGACCCGGGATCGGGAATTTCCAGGCCCACAGGCTATCCATCAGCTTCTTGAACTCGGGAATGCCCCAGACGAACACGAACACCGTCAGGATCACCCAGGGCATCCAGGCCTTGGCCACCGAGATGCCGGCCGCGGCGGCGCTGGCGCGTGCATCGGCTTCCAACGCTTCGGGGTGGTCGACCTTGGAGTCGTCGTGGCGGCCGAGGATCCTGGTCGAGGTCCAGATTTCCTTCGGATGCCAGACCTTCAGGAACAGCGTCAGCGCGCCCATCGACACCAGCGCCGCGATCACGTCCACCAGCCACGGGCCGTGGAAGTTCGACACCAGGAACTGCGGGATGGCGAAGCTCACGCCCGCCACCAGGATCGCCGGCCAGATCGCCAGCATGCCGCGGAAGCCGGCAAAGGCCCAGATCAGCCAGAACGGCACGATCACCGAGAAGAACGGCAGCTGGCGGCCGATCATGGCCGACAGGTCGAGCAGGTCCAGCCCCGTCACCGAGGCCAGGCCGATGATCGGCGCGCCCAGCGCGCCGTAGGCCACCGGCGCGGTATTGGCGATCAGCGCCAGCCCCGAGGCGGCCAGCGGCGAGAAGCCCAGCCCGATCAGGATGGCGCCGGTCACGGCCACCGGCGTGCCGAAGCCGGCCGCGCCCTCGAAGAACGCGCCGAAGCTGAACGCCACCAGCAGGAGCTGCAGGCGGCGGTCCTCGGTGATGCCGGAGATCGAGTTCTGCAGCACCTTGAACGACCCGTTCAGCGTGGTGAGCCGGTGCAGGAAGATGATGTTCAGCACGATCCAGCCGATCGGGAACAGCCCGGACACGATGCCGAGTCCCGCGGCCTTGCCGGCCATTGCCGCAGGCATGCCGAACACCGTGGATGCGACCACGATGCCGATCAGCAGCGCCAGCCCGGCGGCCAGGTGTGCCTGCATATGAAAGAACGCCAGCGCTGCCAGCAGCACGGCGACCGGAATGCCCGCGGCAATGGTCGACAGCGCCATATTGCCCAGCGGGTCATAGACTTGACTCCACACGATCGAAATCCTCCTCAGGTTGGCTCGGGCGCCCGGGCGGTCTGCGTGCCCTGGGCAATCCGCATGCGCTTTGCACCGGCGTGCGGTGTCCGCCGCGCGCGGGAAAGAACCAGCGATTGTAGGAACGGGTTCCGTGTTCGCTGCCGTACATTGCGTCATGCCAGGCATGAGCCACATTCAGGGATCAGGGTTTCCCTGGGCATTGCAGCGCACTTGGGGCGTACCCGGCACACCGGCCAGCGTACTCTAAAGGGCGCTTGTTGCAAAAGTCTGCCAGCCTGCGCGTTGCCAGAATGACTGGCCGGGCAGCCATGGCGGAGGGCAGGCGGACAGGGGCGCCGCGAAGCAGGCAGGTAAAGCCGGAGAAGGAAAAACTGCCGCTCAGCGCAGCGGCAGTTCCAGGATGCCGCCGGCGGCGGGGCGGGCGCGCATTGCCGACAGCCACCGCTCCAGGTTCGGCCGCGGCTGGTGCTGGCGCGGCAGGCCCATCCAGCGGTGCGCGGCGCAGGCCAGCGAGATATCAGCCATGGTGAAGCGGTCGCCGCCGATGAACTCGCGGCCCGCCAGCGCCTTGTCGAGCAAGTCGGCCAGCGGCTCGGTGCGCACGCACGAGGCCTGGATCGCGGCCTCGTCGCGCTCGTCCGCGGATTTGCGCACCAGGTTTAGGAATGCCGTCACCATCGCCGGGCTGAAGGCCGTGGTCTGCCAGTCCATCCAGCGGTCGGCCGAGGCGCGCGCCTTGACGTCTTCGGGCCACAGCGTGCCCTCGCCATAGCGCGCGCACAGGTAGCGCACGATCGCATTCGATTCCCACAGCACGAAGGGCTCGCCGCCCACGTCCGTGCCGCGGAAGTCCTCAATTACCGGGATCTGGCGGTTCGGGTTCAGGCGGACGTAGGCCTCGGTGTCGAGGTCGCCCTTGTTGACGCCGATATCGACGCGCTCATGGTCCAGGTGCAGCTCGCGCGCGCACCAGACCACCTTCTGCACGTTGATGGAGGAGAGTCGGCCCCAGATACGCAGCATGTCGGCTCCTGGAATACGCGTGCCCGGTCGGCGTCAGGCCGCGCGCGCTTGCCTGGCGGCAGCGGCGGCGATGGACTCGCGGAACAGCTCGCCCAGGATCGCCACGCCCTGCTCGATGCGCTCGGGCGGCACCGTGACGAACGCCAGGCGCAGCGCATTGCGCTTCGGGTTGCTGGCGTAGAACGGCGCGCCCGGCACATAGGCCACGTTGCGCTTCACCGCCTCTTCGAGGATAGCCATGCTGTCCAGGCCCTCGGGCAGCTCCATCCAGATGAACATGCCGCCTTCGGGCGTGTTCCAGGTCACGCCTTCGGGCATGTGGCGCTTGAGCGCGTCCAGCATGGTCTGGCACTGCTTGCTGTAGAGCTCGCGGATGGTCGGGATATGGCGGTCGAGCAGGCCATCGCGCACGGTCTCGTAGGCCACGCGCTGCGTGAAGGTGGGCGTGTGCAGGTCCGATGCCTGCTTGGCCTGGCACAGCTTGAAGTGCAGCTCGGGCGGGGCGATCACGTAGCCCAGGCGCATGCCGGGGGCCAGGATCTTGGAGAACGAGCCCATGTAGATCACGCCGTCCGGGTTCATCGACAGCAGCGTCGGCAGCTGGTCGCCGGTGTAGCTGAGCGCGCCGTACGGATCGTCTTCCACCACCAGCACGCCCAGTTCCTGCGCGCGTGCCACCAGTGCCTGGCGGCGCTCCAGCGGCAGGCGGCGGCCGGTCGGGTTCTGGAAGTTGGGCAGGGCGTACAGGAAGCGCGCGCCGGCGGTCAGCTCGGGCGTCAGCGCCTCGGGCACCAGGCCCTTGTCGTCGGTCGGGATCGAGACGAACTCGGGTTCGAACAGCGAGAACGCTTGCAGCGCGCCGAGGTAGCTGGGGGTTTCCACCATCACCTTGCTGCCCGGGTCGATCATCACCTTGGCGATCAGGTCCAGCGCCTGCTGCGAACCGGTGACGATCAGCACGCGCTCGACGTCCACGCCGTGGCGCCTGGCGACGAATTCACGCAGCGGCAGGTAGCCTTCGGTCGCGGCGTATTGCAATGCCGCCTGCGGGTTGTCGGCAAATACGCGGGCCGTCGCTGCCTCCATGGCCGCTACCGGGAACGATGCCGGCGAGGGCAGGCCGCCGGCGAAGGAAATGACTTCCGGACGCTCGGTGACCTTGAGGATTTCGCGGATGGCCGAGCTGGTCAGTTGCTGCGCCCGGCGGGAAATGGCCCATTTCATGATGTGTCTCTTGTGGTCTGGGAAGGGTGTTTCTGTGTGGCAAGGCCGGCCGGTCGCGGTCGCCCGGCCGGCGGAAATTACTGCACTTCGACGATCATCTCGATCTCGACGCAGGCGCCCAGCGGGATCTGCGCCACGCCGAAGGCGCTGCGCGCGTGCTTGCCCTGGTCGCCGAAGACTTCGGCCAGGAATTCCGACGCGCCGTTGGTCACCAGGTGCTGCTCGGTGAATTCCGGGGTGGAGTTGACCAGGCTCATCACCTTGACGATGCGGGTGACGCGGTTCAGGTCGCCCACGTGCGCGTGCAGCGTGGCCAGCAGGTCGATGGCGATGGCGCGCGCGGCGGCCTTGCCGGATTCGGTGTCGATGTCCTGGCCCAGCTTGCCGGTCCATACCTTGCCGTCCTTGCGGGCGATATGGCCCGACAGGAATACGGTGTTGCCGGTCTGCGCGGCCATCACATAGGCGGCGGCAGGGGCATTGGCGGTCGGAAGTTCGACGCCGAGGCGGGCAAGGGTGTCGTAGACGGACATGCGTTGGACTCCTGGTCAGTGAATGCGTCCTGGAAGGACCGGGGACGTTTCCGGGGCGGGGGCAGGTGCGCTCTGGCGCACGGCGGCGCGGCGGCCGACGGCCACGACGGCGATCACCGCCACCGCGAAGGCGATGGTGGGGGCGTCAAGCGGCTCGGCCAGGATCAGCGCACCGCCCGCCAGCGTCAGGAACGGCTGCAGCAATTGTATCTGCCCGACGCGGGCCACGCCGCCTTTTGCGAGGCCGGCGTACCAGAAAAGGAAGCCGATAAACATCGAGAACACCGAAACATAGGCCATGCCGGCCCAGGCACGCGGCGACGCCGCGGCGATCGCCGGCAGGTCGCGCAGCGCCAGCCAGGCCACCGCCGGCACCAGCACCGGCAGCGATGCCACCAGCGCCCAGCTGATCGTTTCCAGCCCGCCCAGCTCGCGCGACAGCTTGCCGCCCTCGGCATAGCCCAGTGCGCCCAGCACCACCGCGGCGAACAGGTACCAGTCGGCGTGCTGCAGGCCGCCGGCGCCCTGCCAGACGGCAAAGCCGACCACCAGCGCGCTGCCGGCCACGGCCGACAGCCAGAACCCCGCCGACGGCCGCTCGCGCCCGAACCAGGCCGCGAACACGGCCGTGGCGAGCGGCAGCAGGCCGACCACGATGGCACCGTGGCTGGCCGGCACCTCGCGCATCGCCAGCGACGAGAACACCGGGAAGCCCACCACCACGCCCAGCGCCGTCACGGCCAGCCGCGGCCACTGGCCGCCGCGCGGGCGGCGTGCCGCGGCCAGCGCACCGCGCATGGCCAGCAGCGCCAGCGCCGGCAGCGCGGCCAGGACGGCGCGCGCCAGCGCGACAAAAATCGGGTCCAGCTCGGCCACCGCCAGGCGCGTGAACGGCAGCGTCTGGCTGAAGATGGCCACGCCGATGAAGCCGAGCAGCATGCCTCCGGAAGGGGGCGCGGCGGGTATCGAAGCAGGCGAGGAGGTGTGCGGAGAAGTGTGCAGGGAAGTGTGCGGAGAAGTGCGGGAGGAAGCGGGCATGGTTGGCCTCTTGTGTTCCTGTGTTTCTTGTCGTTCGATTCAATGCACGCCGGGCCGGGCGCTGACGGCGATCCACAGCGCGGTCAGCGCCAGTGCCGCGCCCATGGCACGGTTGAACCAGCGCACGCGCTCGCCCTGGCGCAGCCATTGCCGCAGCGCCGCGCCCAGCACGCCGTACACGCCGTTGCTGACGAAGCCCAGCAGTGCGAACACGCCGCACACCAGCAGCATGCGCTGCAGCGGCGCGGGGGCGCCTGCCATGTAGGACGCCGCCACCGCCAGCGCCAGCATCCACGCCTTGATGTTGGCGTACTGCAGCACGGCGGACTGCCACACGTTCAGCGGGCGCAGCACCTGCTTTTCGGCCAGCGCCGTGCTGCGCGCGATCTTCCACGCCAGCCACAGCAGGTAGGCCACGCCGGCCAGGTGCACCACCGACGACAGCGTCGGTTGCCCAAGGATCAGCGCGCCCACGCCCACCGCGCACAGGGCCAGGATGCTGGCAAAGCCGAACGCCACGCCCAGGCAGTGCGGCAGCGTCGCGCGCAGGCCGAAGTTGGCGCCGGTCACCGCGGCAATGGTGGTGTTGGGGCCGGGCGTGAACAGGCCGACCGTCAGCAGCGTCAGCAGGGCCAGGAACTGCGCCGCCGTCAAACCGGTAAGCAGGCCAGAGGTTGCGGCGGTCATGCGAACGCCTCCAGCACGCGGCGGTTGGCGCGGCGCTTCCTTCCGATGCCTTCGGGGCTGGCAGCGAGCGTGGCAGCTGTGCGGGGACCGAGGCAGCGATCGTCTTCGGAACGCTTGCGGGTCGCGGACATCGGTGTCTCCTTGGGGATTCTTGTTTCTTGCGGGGGTTTCAGTTTCGGGCTGACAGTGCGCCAGCGTCAGGCTTGATGGTAGCCAAGGTAGTCGGTACAGTACCGGTACAGTTGTGCGGATCGTCTTCAGTACAGTTGCAGGAGCAGCACATGGATACGAACACCCGGGACGCGGCCACTACCGCCGCGAACCCCCAGCAGCATGGCGGAAGCGGCGCGCGCGGCACCACCGCACCATCCGAGGGACGCCCGCTGCGCCTGGTTCTGCCGCCCACGGAGCGGTTGCCCGACCCCATCCCCTCGGCACAGATGACGCTGGTCGAGCAACTGACCGAATGGGCCCGCATGCGCATCGACGAACGCGTGTTCCGCGCCGGCATGCGCATGCCGTCGATCCGCCAGCTGGCGCAGGAAAAAGGCATCTCGCGCTTTACCGTGGTCGAGGCCTATGAGCGGCTGGTGGCGCTTGGCTACCTCGAATCGCGCCGTGGCTCGGGCTTCTACGTGCGCGAGCGTACGCCGGCCGTCCCCGCCGCGCCGGTGTCGTCCAACGCGGCCGAGGCGCGCAATATCGACGTCACCTGGCTGCTGCGCAGCATGTTCCATACCGCCGAGGCGCACAAGGCGCCGGGGCTGGGCTTCTTGCCCAACGAGTGGCTCGACGGCGAACTGATCGCCAGCGCGCTGCGCGGGCTGGGGCGCCAGCCGGGCAATCATTTCCTGGCCAGCGGCACGCCGCAGGGCTTCCTGCCGCTGCGCCAGCAGCTGCGCACCCGGCTGGAGGAGCTGGAGATCCGCGCGGGCGCCGAGCAGATCGTGCTGACCTCCGGCATTACCCAGGCGCTCGACCTGATCGCCCGGCTTTACCTGCAGCCCGGCGACGCCGTGCTGGTCGGTGACCCGGCGTGGTTCGTGATGTTCGCGCGCTTTGCCGCGCAGGGCGCGCAGGTGATCGGCGTGCCGTACACCGCCGAGGGGCCGGACCTGGAGGCGCTGGAGCGCATCGTGCAGGCGCGGCGGCCGAAGCTGTTCGTGATCAACTCGGTGCTGCACAACCCGACCGGCACCTCGCTGTCCGCCGCCAAGGCGTTCCAGCTGCTGAAGCTGGCCGAGCAGTACGACTTCCTGATCGTCGAGGACGATATCTACTGCGACCTGTGCCCGCCCGGCCACGCCGCTACCCGGCTGGCCAGCCTGGACCAGTTGCGCCGGGTGATCTACCTGGGCAGCTTCTCCAAGACGCTGGCGGCCAACCTGCGCGTGGGCTTTATCGCCGCGCCCCCGGAGATGGCATCGGCGCTGACCGACAGCAAGCTGCTGGCGGGCCTGGCCTCGCCCGAGATCAACGAGCGGGTGCTGTACAAGGTGCTGACCGAGGGGCATTACCGCAAGCATGTCGAGCGCGTGCGCACCCGGCTGGACCGCGCCCGCGACGAAACCCGGCGCGAACTGGAGCGGCTGGGCCTGCGCCTGTTCCCGGGCCAGCACGCCGGCATGTACCTGTGGGCGGATACCGGCCGCGATACCAACGCGATTGCCACCGCCGGGCATGAAGAGGGCTACCTGTTCGCCCCCGGCAGCCTGTTCTCGCCGTCGCAGATGCCGTCGGGATGGATGCGCTTCAATGTCGCCAGCAGCGGCGACCCGGACATGCTGCGCTTCCTCGCGCGCCAGCTGGAGCGGCTCTGAGCCCTCGTTGCCCTGCACGCGTTACATTCCCCGGGCCTTGAAAAATGGCCCGGGCGGCCCTATTTCTGCCGTCACCGGCCCCCGACGGCCACCCGACCATCCCAGATTCCCCTGTTTTTCGAGATTCAAGAGGAGAACCATGACCGCACCGCACGAGACGATGAGCTTCCAGGCGGAAGTGAAGCAACTGCTGCACCTGATGATCCACTCGCTGTACAGCAACAAGGAAATCTTCCTGCGCGAGCTGGTCTCGAATGCTTCGGACGCCACTGACAAGCTGCGCTTCGAGGCGATCGCCAATCCCTCCCTGCTGGAAAACGACGCCGACCTGGCCATCCGCATCGAGGCCGACGCCGCGGCGCGCACGCTGAAGATCACCGACAACGGCATCGGCATGAGCCGCGACGAGGCGATCCGCAACCTCGGCACCATCGCCCGTTCGGGCACCAAGGAATTCTTCCAGCAGTTGTCCGGCGACCAGCAGAAGGACGCCGCGCTGATCGGCCAGTTCGGCGTGGGCTTCTACTCGGCCTTTATCGTCGCCGACAAGGTCACGGTGGAAACCCGCCGCGCCGGCGTGGGCGCCGAGGAGGCCGTGCGCTGGGAAAGCACCGGCGACGGCGAGTTCAGCGTCGACGCGATCGCGCGTGCCGAGCGCGGCACCACCATCACGCTGCACCTGCGCGAGGGCGAGGACGATTTCCTGTCGGCCTGGCGCCTGAAGAGCATCATCCAGAAATACTCGGACCATATCTCGCTGCCGATCCGCATGCCCAAGGAAGTGTGGGATGCCGAGGCCAGCAGCTACAAGCGCACCGACGAGTGGGAAAGCGTCAACCAGGCCAGCGCGCTGTGGACCCGCAGCAAGTCCGACATCACCGACGAGCAGTACACCGCGTTCTACCAGCACATCGCGCACGACAACGAGACGCCGCTGGCCTGGACCCATAACCGCGTCGAAGGCCGCAGCGAATACACCCAGCTGCTGTACATCCCGGCGCGCGCGCCGTTCGACCTGTGGGACCGCAACCACAAGGCCGGCCTGAAGCTGTACGTCAAGCGCGTCTTCATCATGGACGACGCCGAGCAACTGCTGCCGGGCTACCTGCGCTGGGTCAAGGGCGTGGTCGATTCCGCCGACCTGCCGCTGAACGTGTCGCGCGAGCTGCTGCAGGAAAGCCGCGACGTCAAGGCGATCCGCGAAGGCTGCACCAAGCGCGTGCTGTCGATGCTGGAGTCGCTGGCCGACAGCGAGGACGAAGCCGAACGCGCCAAGTACGACACCTTCTGGCAGCAGTTCGGCCAGGCGCTGAAGGAAGGCGCAGGCGAAGACCAGGCCAACCAGGAGCGCGTGGCCAGGCTGCTGCGCTTCGCCTCGACGCACAACGACACCGCCGAGCAGAACGTGGCGCTGGCCGCCTACGTCGGCCGCATGAAGGAAGGCCAGGACAAGATCTACTACGTCACGGCCGACACCTGGTCCGCGGCCAAGAACAGCCCGCACCTGGAAGTGTTCCGCAAGAAGGGCATCGAAGTCCTGCTGCTGACCGACCGCGTCGACGAGTGGATGCTGTCGTTCCTGCGCGAATTCGACGGCAAGGAACTGGTGTCGGTGGCGCGCGGCGACCTCGACCTGGGCAAGCTGGCCGATGAAGCCGAGAAGGCCGAGCAGGAGAAGGCCGAGGCCGACTGGAAGGACGTGGTCGAGCGCGCCAAGACCGTGCTGGCCGGCAAGGCCAAGGACGTGCGCGTGACGCTGCGCCTGACCGAGTCGGCATCGTGCCTGGTGTCGGACGAGGGCGACATGAGTGGCTACCTGCAGCGCCTGCTCAAGCAGGCCGGCCAGAAGGCGCCGGACGCCCAGCCGATCCTGGAGCTGAACCCGGAGCACGCGCTGGTCAAGAAGCTGCGCGATCTTCCGGAGGGCGATGCCTTCAGCGACCGCCTGCAGGTGCTGTTCGACCAGGCGCTGCTGGCCGAAGGCGGCATGCTGGAAGACCCGGCCGCCTACGTGCAGCGCGTCAACAAGCTGCTGGCCTGAGGCATTGCTGCTGGTTTGCTCCCCGCTCCCCCGCCTCTCCCATAAATGGGAGAGGGGAGACAACCCTCGCTGCCGTTCGCGCTGCCGGCAGCCCGAGCTCTTTGCCATGCCAGACACCATCCCGCCCCAGGCCGACCTGCACCAGGGCCTGCCGCCCGTCATCGACACCCACACCCGCGTGCTGGTGCTGGGCAGCTTTCCCGGCGCCGCCTCGCTTGCCGCGCGCCAGTATTACGCCCATCCCCGCAACCAGTTCTGGCCGCTGATGGCCGCGCTCACCGGCGAGCCGATGCCGGCGCTGCCGTATGCCGAACGGCTGGTGCGGCTGCTGGCCCATCGCATCGGCGTCTGGGACGTGCTTGGCGCGTGCATGCGCGAAGGCAGCCTGGACAGCAATATCCGCTACCCGCAGGCCAACGATTTCACGCGGCTGCGCCAGCTGGCGCCGGCGCTCGAGCGCGTCGGCTTCAACGGCGGCACATCCGGGCGTTTCGCGCCGCAGTTTGCCGCGCAGGGCTATCAGACGGTGGTGCTGCCTTCATCCAGTCCCGCGCACGCGGCGCGCAATTTCGAGCAGAAGCTGGCGCTGTGGCGCGCCTTGGTGGCGTAGCCCGGCTCGCCTTCCTCCTCGGCTTGGGACCGCGCACGTGTGATGCATCCCGTATTGCCGTGGGCCATGGTGCCCCTATACTGCAATCGAGTGACGAATCATTCGAAACCGGGGGTATCGATCGCTCCTTGTCGTGCGCCTTGCGGCTCACACTTTCGGCCGCAGGGCGATGATGCATCGAAAGTGAGCGTAATAGGCGAGCAAGGGGGCAATCATGTTCAAGCATCTCCTGCTGGCGGTCGATGGCTCCGACCTGTCTGAATCTGCCTTTCGCAAGGCAATCGTGCTGGCGCGGGAAACGGACGCGCAGATCACCGTGGTGCGTGTCTGTCCGAACTACCACGTGCTGACCTATCAGGTCGAAATGCTGGAGGGCACCCGCGAAACCTACGTGAAGAAGGCCTGGGAAGATGCCACCCGCTACCTGCGCGGCCTGGCCGACGAGGCCGGCGCCGCAGGCGTGAAGTGCGATACCACGTACGCCGTCAACGACCATCCCTACGAAGCCATCATCAAGGCCGCCGAAGAAAAGGACTGCGACCTGATCGTGATGGCCTCGCACGGACGACGCGGGGTCCAGGGGCTGCTGATCGGCAGCGAAACCCTGAAGGTGCTGACGCACAGCAAGATCCCGGTGCTGGTCTACCGGTAAGCTTGCGGCCTTGCGGCCAACCGCCGGCTTGCGGGCTGGCGCGGGGCCGTATTTTTGCCGGTCGTGGTCGCTTCTGGCATGCTGACGGCCTGTCCCAATGCCCGGCCACCGTGCCCGCAAGCCGCCATGCCACTTTCCGACTGGACCCATGAAGCCATCCGCAAGATCGAGGCGGATTTCAACCGCTCCGCGGACACCCACCTGATCCCGCTGGATTTGCCGGGCTACCCCGACATCCGCGTCTACTTCAAGGATGAATCCAGCCACCCGACCGGCAGCCTGAAGCACCGGCTGGCGCGCTCGCTGTTCCTGTATGCGCTGTGCAATGGCTGGCTGCGTGAGGGCAGCACGGTGGTGGAGGCTTCCAGCGGCTCGACCGCGATTTCCGAGGCGTATTTCGCCAGGCTGCTGGGGCTGCCGTTCGTGGCGGTGATCCCGGCCGGCACCTCGCGCGCCAAGTTCGAGGCGATCGAGTTCTATGGCGGGCGCTGCCACCTTGTCGACAGCCCGTCGGAGATCTATGCCGCGTCGCACCGCATCGCGCAGGAGACCGGCGGCCATTTCATGGACCAGTTCACCTACGCCGAGCGCGCCACCGACTGGCGCGCCAACAACAATATCGCCGAATCCATCTTCAAGCAGATGGCCGAGGAGGAGCACCCGGTGCCGGCCTGGCTGGTGTCCAGCGGCGGCACCGGCGGCACCATCGCCACGCTCGGCCGCTACGTCGCCTATCGCCGCCACAAGACGCGCGTGCTGTGCGTCGATCCGGAAAACTCGGTGTTCTTCGATTATTTCCGCAGCAGCCTGGCGGGCAAGCCGGAGCCGGACCTGTCGCTGCCGACCGGCTCGCGCATCGAGGGCATCGGCCGGCCGCGCGTGGAACGCTCGTTTATCCCCAGCTGCATCGACGCCATGCTGAAGGTGCCCGATGCGCTGTCGTTTGCCGCCATGCGCTACCTGGCCAGGCGCTTCGGCCGCCGCGTCGGCGGCTCGACCGGCACCAACTTCGTCGGCGTGCTGTACCTGGCGCAGCAGATGCGGGCGGCAGGGCAGGCCGGTGCCATCGTCGCGCTGCTGTGCGACAGCGGCGATCGCTATGGCAATACCTATTACGACGAAGACTGGTATGCCGAGCAGCGCATCGCCATCGACGCCGCCGATGCGCTGGTGGCGCGCGCGGTGAAGGGTGAGGCGGTGCTTACGCCGCAGGTGGTGGCGGGGCTGCAGCCGGCCGGCGCCGGCATTCCGGGCTGAATGCAGGGGAATCGTGCCGCCGTCTTTCTGTCAAAATGCCGGCGGCCAGCGCTTCGGCGCCGATCCTTGCTCCACTGATGACCCAATGACCCCATAGGGTGACTTATTCATGCGTATCTTCGGTATCAGCATCCATATCATCGTTGCGTTGTTCTTCGCCGTGCATGCGGTGCGCACGCACCAGAACATGTACTGGCTGCTGATCCTGTTCCTGTTCCCTGGGCTGGGCAGCCTGGTCTATTTCTTTGCGATCTTCCTGCCCGAGCTGCGCCAGTCGCGCGGCGCGCGCGTGGCCACGCGTGCCATCTCGCAGCTGGTCGACCCCAACCGCGCGGTGCGCGAGGCCCGCACCGACTTTGACCGTGCCCCGACCGTGGCGCACCGCATGCGCCTGGGCGCCGCACTGCTCGAAGCCGGCGAGCCGGCCGAGGCGCTGCAGCACTACCAGGCCGCGGCCAACGGCCCGTTTGCCTCCGATCCGGCGCTGCTGCAGGGGCTGGCGCAGGCGCAGTTCGCCACCGGCGACGCGGCCGCCGCGCTGCTGACGCTGGAAAGGCTTTTTGCCGCCAGCCCGCATGCGCGCCAGCAGCCCGGCCCCGCCTTGCTGTATGCTCGCGCGCTGGCTGCCACCGGCGCGCCGGGTACGCGCGCGGCGTTCGAGCAGGCGCTGACCAGCGCCAGCGATGTTGCGCCGCGCTGC
Organism: Cupriavidus oxalaticus; assembly: GCF_016894385.1. NCBI lineage: Bacteria > Pseudomonadati > Pseudomonadota > Betaproteobacteria > Burkholderiales > Burkholderiaceae > Cupriavidus > Cupriavidus oxalaticus. Next base: position 2,663,312 of record NZ_CP069812.1, on the reverse strand, counting down.
CTGTTTGCCGACTGGCTGGCAAAGCAGCCCGATGCCGCCGACCGCGAACGCGCGCGCGAGCTCTATGCCGAAATCGTCCACGACGCCCGCCACTGGCCGCGCCATGCCCGCGAACACAACCGCGAGTGGCTGCAGCGCGCGCAGGCGGCGCTGGGCAAGTGAGGCGCTTGCCCAGCGCCCCGTGTACGGCAGCCGATGTATTTCTCGACACTATGACCCTACTGAAACGCAAATCGATTGAAGCCGTGGCCTCGCGCCGTCCGGCACGTGGCACCCGCAACCGTGGCGAGACACCTGCGCGCGAAGAAAAACGCATGACGCCGCGCTTTGCGCCGGTGACCTTCTCGGAACTGGACGGCGTGCGCTACCTGCATTTCGGCACGGAGTGGGTGCAGGGCGCGATGCGCCTGCGCAAGCCGGATGCGATCGAACTCGAATACGCGCAGCAGATGATGGCGTGGCTGCTGTTCCTGTCGCCTTCGGTGGATGAGTTCCACGTGGTGCAGCTCGGCCTGGGGGCCGCGGCGCTGACCAAGTTCTGCCACCGCCAGTTCAGCCGCGCGCGCGTGACCGCGGTCGAGCTGAACCCGGCGGTGATCATCGCCGGGCGCAGCATGTTCGGCCTGCGCCAGGACGACGCGCGCCTGACCGTGCGCGAGCAGGACGCGTGGGACTACGTGATGGACGGCACCCACGCCGATGCCATCGACGTGCTGCAGGTGGACCTGTACGACGCCACCGCGCGCGGCCCGGTGCTCGACACCACCGCGTTCTACCGCGCCTGCCGCCGCACGCTGAAGGCGCCGGGCGTGATGACCATCAACCTGTTCGGCGACCACGACAGCTTCCCGAAGAATATCGAGCGCATCTGCGAAGCCTTCGACAACCGGGTGCTGGTGTTTCCGGAGGTGCATGACGGCAACATCATTGCAATGGCGTTCAACGGCCCGGAGATCGATGTGGCGTGGGAAGTGCTGGAAGCGCGCGCCGACGTGGTCGAGCCCACCACGGGGCTGCCGGCGCGGGACTGGGTGCGGAAGCTGCACGCGGCGAATGCGCGGCAGGAAGAGCGGTTGAGGATCTAAGCAAAAACGCAAAAAGGGGAGAGCGGTGTTGGGTGCGCCCAAGCCGCCCGAGCTAGCCCAAGCAAGAGCAAACCGCCAGCAGGCGGATGCCCTCACTCCTTGTGGAAAAACTGCGCCAGCGACCACTCGTCCGTCCGCGCCTCATACTTCAGTCCCTTCTTCATCGCCCACATCGCCAGCTGGCTGTGCGACGGAATGATCGCGTGGTCGGCCAGCGCAAACTTGGCCGCCGTGCGTGCGTTCTCCTCGCGCGCCTTCTCGCTGGAAACGGTGGTCAGCGATTTCTCGATCAGCTGGTCCAGCTGCGGGTTGCTGTACTTGCCCCAGTTCCACGTGCCATATCCCGTCTTGGGATTGGGCGTGCCCGTGATCGAGCGCAGCGCCACATCTGCCGCCGCCGAACCCCACCCTAGCATCTGGAAGGCAAAGTCGCCCTGCCGCGCGCGCGTGAAATAGGCCGCCACCGGCAGGGTCTCGACCCTGGTCTGGATGCCGATGCGCGTCAGCATGCTGGCGGTGGCCTGCGCCACCGCGGCGTCGTTCAGGTAGCGGTTGTTGGTGGCGTGCAGCGTCAGCCCGAAGCCGTCCGGGTAGCCCGCGGCGGCCAGCAGCTTTTTGGCGCCTTCCGGATCATAGGCTTCGGGCTTGGTGCCCGGATGCCCGAAGATCTGCGGCGACACGATCGACGACGCCGGCACCGCCAGCCCCTCCATGATGCGGTTGACGATGGCGTCGCGGTTCAGCGACTTGCTGATCGCGGCACGCACGCGCGCGTCCTTGAACGGGTTCTTGCCCAGCGGCTTGCCGGCCTTGTCGGTGACGAAGGGCGGGTTGTCGCGCGACTGGTCCATCTGCCAGAAGATGGTGCGCCACGAGACCTGCTGCTCGACCTTGAACTTCGGATTCTGCCTGAGCCTGGCCACGTCGGCCGACGGCACGCTTTCGATCACGTCGACATCGCCTGCCAGCAGCGCCGAGCTGCGCGCGCCGTTGTCGGTGATGATGCGGAACACGGCGCGGTCCCACTCCGGCTTGGGCCCCCAGTAGTTGGGATTGCGCTCCATCACGATTTCCTGCCCGCGCGCGAAACGCACGAACTTGAACGGCCCCGTGCCGATCATGGCCTTGCCCGAGTCGAAATCGGCCTGCGTCAGCGTGGCGGCAACCTTTTTCGGCATGATCGGCACGCTGTTCAGGTCGTTGGCCAGGTTGGCGTAGTTGGGCACGCTCATAGTCAGGCGCACCGTCAGCGGATCGGGCGTGTCGATGCGGGCGATCGGCTTGGTGTAGCTGGTGAACGAGCCGGGGCTGTTGGTCAGCTTGTCCGGGCGCTCCAGCGAGGCCTTGACGTCTTCGCTGGTGAAGGGCGAGCCGTCGTGCCACTTCACATTGGGGCGCAGCTTGATTTCCCAGGTGATGGCATTGACCGGCTTCCACGACAGCGCCAGGCCGGGGATATAGCGGGCGTTCTTGTCCATGAACACCAGCGATTCGAAGACATGCAGCGCGATCGCGTTGTTGGGGCCGGAATTGTTCCAGTGCGGGTCCATCGAGGTGACGTCGGCGGCCAGCCCGATGCGCAGGTCCTCGGCGTGGGCGGCGCCGGCGGGCACCAGCGCCAGGGCGGCACAGGCGGCACTGCCCAGCACCAGCGCGGCGGTGGCGTGGAACAGGGTGCGGCGGGCGGGCTGGCGGGGCGTGGCGGTGGTCGATGGCATGGGACTGGCTCCTCGTACGGGTCCGGCGCTTGTGGACGGGTTCTCAGGCGGTTTGTCCCGCATTGTGCCGCTAAAGTGGCATGGTTGCAGCCTCCGATGCAAAGCTGCCGGGTTTGGCGCCGGTAGAATGGAGGCCATGTTTGCCAATTCCCGCACCATTGTCTCGGCGCAGTCCGATGTCCACGAACACCTGGCCGCGCGTGTCGCGCGCCACCTGGCCGAACCGTTCCGCAAGCCCGTCGGCGAAGCCAGCCGGCGCGCGCTGAGCATAGCGCTCGACAACTGGCAGCAGGCCGGCGGCGCGCCGCTGATCCTGGATGCCGGCTGCGGCGTGGGCGAAAGCACGCTGCGCCTGGCGACGGCGTTTGCGGACCATTACGTGATCGGCGTCGACCAGTCCGAAAAGCGCCTGGCCGCCGGCAAGGACTGGTGGGGCGAGGCGGCGATGCCGGCCAATTTCTGCTGGGCGCGGGCCGACCTGGTCGATGTCTGGCGCATGCTGCAGGCCGACGCGGTGCCGGTGGCGCGCCACTACGTGCTGTATCCGAACCCGTGGCCAAAGATCGGCCACCTGGGGCGGCGCTGGCAGGGCCATGCGGTGTTCCCGGCGCTGGCGGCGTGCGGCGATTACCTGGAGTGCCGCAGCAACTGGCAGGTCTATATCGACGAGTTCGCGCAGGCGCTGGCGCTGGTGGGGCGTCCGGCGCAATTGGTCGAGCCCTGGCAGCCGGCGCAGGCGATGACGCCGTTCGAGCGCAAGTACGCGGCGTCGGGACATGGGCTCTGGCGCTGCGTCAGCGAGCGCGGCGCCTGAAGACAGCCAGGAAACAAAAACGGCCCACGATGTGGGCCGTTTGCTTGCTTGGGCGGAAGGCGCTCAATGGAACAGCGGCTGCTGCGTCGGCGCGTCTTCCGGCAGTTCCGCATGCACGATCTCGCCATTGCGGTCGGCATACAGCGGCGTGCCGCAATCCTCGCAGTATTCCGGATCGAACAATGCCGCGTGGCGGAAGATGTCTTCCACGCCGGCATTGCGCAATTCTTCGCAGATCTGCTCGAGCGGGTTGCCTTTCTCGTCGGCATCGACTTCGCCGGCTTCGCGGCCATAGACTGGCCAGACGATGCCGTAGATCACGTCCTTCTCGCCGCGCATGGTGAAGCCGACGCGGTATTCCTCGACCACTTCCTCGCCGAACGCCGCCACCACCGCTGCCAGCTGGCCGGCGGAGATATCCAGCGTGCCGGCCAGGTAGTTGACGGCGGCGCGCACCGTCAGCGGGCGGATGCTCTTGTCCGATTCACGGCACGACAGGAAGAAGGCGTCGGGCAGCAGCAGCTCGAACTCGCAGCCCGGCAGCAGCAGCGCCACCGACGGCTGGACCTGGCTGCGCCATTGCTCCAGGCAAACCGAGCGCTCGGCATGGTGCTCCTTGGCATCTTCCTGCCAGCGGAACAGCGCCTGCTCGTGCGGGGCCACCACCACGGCCAGCAGGTAGCGCGGGTCGGCCAGGATCGGCGCGGTCTCGGGCAGGTCGCGCAGGTCGACCTTGGGCACCGAGCCGGCCAGCGCGGCCGCGGCCAGCTTGTGCGTCAGCGCAAACGTGTCGCTGTGGGTGCGCGGCAGCTGGTCGATGCTGTACAGGTACGGCGACAGCGCCACCTTGGTGGCGGAAGCCAGCACATGTGCCTGCAAGTGCACGGCCAGCGTCTGGGCCAGTTCCGGCTTGAGCGCGCCCGAGGGGATGGCGTAGCGCGTGTGCGCCAGGATCGGCGCGGCGATCAGCAGCGCGTCGTAGCGCTGGCCATCGACCTCGATGGTGGCCGATTCGGCCAGCGTCTCGGCCTGCTCGGCCAGCACGTCCGAGGCGTCGGCGTTGTGCTTGAACAGGTGTTCCAGCGCCGCGTCCAGCGCGGTCTGGCTACCGTTCTTCAACAGGCGGCCCAGGCGCTGCGACAGCCGCCGTTCCCAGTAACCATCCTCCATGCGGCTGCCCGATGCGTCGAGGGCGAGCGCATCGGCCACCAACCGCTCGGCGTCGGGCGAAAGACGTGGGGAAGCCTTGGGGCGAAAACCTGCCATAGAAAGAAACCGTCCGTTTATGCGTAAAACGGTATTCTACTCGTTGCGTTGACAAGCGGGCCGCACGATGCGTGCGCTTGCCGCTGGCGAGGCCGGAGAATCGATCTTATTTCTGTTCGCTGGCTGCCGGCGCCGCCGGTGCGTGGGTCTCGACGCCGTGCTGCTCGCCGGACATCGAAACGTCGCTGCCGCCCTTGGTCAGCAGGTAGAGGGCCGCGCCGGCAATGACGATGAACGCGATGATGATCTTTGCCATGTTGTCTCCAGTGTCTGTCTGAAGCGGGGTGGTCCCGCCTCCGGGTCATTGCGACCACTGTTCTTTGGGACAAAGTGTGGCAGCACTGCCTTGCGTGGAACTTACACGCTCGCGCGTGATTCCCGGCTCACACGGCGCGCCATGACAAACACCGCCTGCCGCGGCCCCACATATCGGGCCGGCAGGCGGCGCTTGCTTGTGCGAACCGCGGGCGTCAGGCGGCCAGCAACTGGCGCAGCACGAAGGGCAGGATGCCGCCGTGGTTGTAGTAGTCGACCTCGATCGGCGTGTCGATGCGCAGCAGCACCGGCACGCGTTGCACATCGCCGTTCGCGCGCTTGATCACCAGCACCAGATCCTGCTGCGGCTTGAGATCGCCCTCGATCCCTTCGATGTCGAAGGTCTCGTTGCCGGTGATACCCAGCGTCTGTGCGCTGTCGCTGCCCTTGAACTGCAGCGGCAGCACGCCCATGCCGACCAGGTTGGAGCGGTGGATCCGCTCGAAGCTGCGCGCCACCACGGCCTTCACGCCCAGCAGCTGCGTGCCCTTGGCCGCCCAGTCGCGCGACGAGCCGGTGCCGTACTCCTCGCCGCCGAACACCACCGTGGGCGTGCCCTCGGCGATGTATTTCATGGCCGCGTCGTAGATCGACATCTGCTCGCCGGTGGGCTGGTGGATGGTGAGGCCGCCTTCCACGCGCGCGCCGTCCGGCTTGGGCGGGATCATCAGGTTCTTGATGCGCACGTTGGCGAAGGTGCCGCGCATCATCACCTCATGGTTGCCGCGGCGCGAGCCGTAGCTGTTGAAGTCGGCCTTGAGCACGCCATGCTCCTGCAGGTACTTGCCCGCGGGTGAGGTGTCCTTGATCGAGCCGGCCGGCGAGATATGGTCGGTGGTCACCGAATCGCCGAAGATGCCCAGCGCGCGCGCGCCGCGCACGCTGGCCGTGGCGCCCGGCGGCTCCAGGCTGAAGTCCTGGAAGAAGGGCGGCTCGGCGATATAGGTCGACCTGGGCCAGTCGTAGACCTGGCCCTTGGTGCCCTGGATCGCGCCCCATAGCTTGCTCGGCTTCTTGACCTGCTCGTAGTTGCCCTTGAAGGTCTTGGCGTCCATCGCGAACTTCATCAGCGCGTGGATTTCCTCCGAGGTCGGCCAGATGTCGCCCAGCCAGATGTCGCGGCCGCCCTTGCCCTTGCCGACCGGCTCGGTCATCAGGTCGCGCGTGACATTGCCGGCGATGGCGTAGGCCACCACCAGCGGCGGCGAAGCCAGGAAGTTGGCGCGGATGTTCGGGTGGATGCGCGCCTCGAAGTTGCGGTTGCCGGACAGCACCGCGGCCGCCACCAGGTCGTTCTGGACGATCGCCTCGTTCAGCTCGGGCGTCAGGTCGCCGGCATTGCCGATGCACGTGGTGCAGCCGTACGCGGTCACGCCGAAGCCCAGCTTTTCCAGGTACGGCAGCAGGCCCGCGGCCTTCAGGTATTCGGTGACCACGCGGCTGCCCGGCGCCAGCGAGGTCTTGATGTGCGGCGCCACTTCCAGCCCGGCTTCCACCGCCTTCCTGGCCAGCAGGCCGGCCGCCAGCAGCACGCTGGGGTTGGAGGTGTTGGTGCACGAGGTGATGGCGGCGATCAGCACGTCGCCGTTCTTCACTTCGATGCCGTTGCTGGTGCGGTAGGGCTGGTCCAGCTCGGCCGGATCCTTGTTGAAGCCGTTCTCGGCCACCGGCTTGCTGAACAGCGACGCGAAGGTGCTCTTGACGTTGCCGATCTCGATGCGGTCTTGCGGGCGCTTGGGCCCGGCCAGCGACGGCGCCACCGTGGACAGGTCCAGCTTCAGCGTCGTGCTGAAGTCGATGTCGCCGGCCCGGGGGACACCGAACATCTGCTGGGCGCGGAAGTAGCCTTCAAAGGCGTCGATTTCTTCGTCGGTGCGGCCGGTGCCGCGGAAATAATCGATGGTCTTTTCGTCGACCGGGAAAAAGCCCATGGTGGCGCCGTATTCCGGCGCCATGTTGCCGATGGTGGCGCGATCCGGCACCGACAGGCTGGCCGTGCCTTCGCCGAAGAACTCGACGAACTTGCCGACCACTTTCTCCTTGCGCAGCATCTCGGTGATGGTCAGCACCAGGTCGGTGGCGGTGACGCCTTCGCGCAGGCGGCCGGTCAGCTCCACGCCGACCACGTCCGGCGTCAGGAAGTACACCGGCTGGCCCAGCATGCCGGCCTCGGCCTCGATGCCGCCGACGCCCCAGCCGACCACGCCGATGCCGTTGATCATGGTGGTGTGCGAATCGGTGCCGACCAGCGTGTCAGGGTAGTAGACCCCATCCTTCTTATGAACGCCGCGCGCCAGGTATTCCAGGTTGACCTGGTGCACGATGCCGAAGCCCGGCTGCACCACGCCAAAGGTGTCGAACGCCTGCATGCCCCACTTCATGAACTGGTAGCGCTCGTTGTTGCGCTGGAATTCCAGCTGCATGTTCAGGTCCAGCGCCTTCTTTTCGCGGAAATGGTCGACCTGCACCGAGTGGTCGACCACCAGGTCGACCGGCACCAGCGGCTCGATCTTCTTGGGATCCTGGCCCATCTTCTCGGCCACGTTGCGCATCGCGGCCAGGTCGGCCAGCAGCGGCACGCCGGTGAAGTCCTGCAGCACCACGCGGGCCACGACGAACGGGATCTCGTCGACACGCTCGGCATTCGGCTTCCAGCCGGCGAGCTGCCGGACGTGTTCTTCGGTAACTTTCTTGCCGTCGCAGTTGCGCAGCACGGCTTCCAGCACGACGCGGATCGATACCGGCAGGCGCCCGATGTCCAGGTCCAGTTCTTGCGCCAGTTGCGGCAGGGAATAGAACTGGCCCTTGCCGGAAGCGCCGATCTTGAATTCTTTTAGCGTGTTCTTGAGGTTGTGGGGCATTGCCGTACTCCGATCGAAGGATGATGCGATGGCATTTGGCTCGGACCTCTGAAACTGGATTCAGACCCCCGGTGCGCTGCCGCGGCATGTGACCGCGGTCCGAGGTCGGCAGCGCACTGCAACTGCATACTCTAACCGCCGCGCGGCTTTGCCGCCACCCGGTCTCGATCGGCCGGGCCGCGGCCGTGCCTCTTGCGGCGCGACAGCGTCCCCCGGCGGGTGGCCCCGCCCGCAAGGCAAAAGGGTGCCGGCGGCCGGAATTCAGGCGGCCGCCGGCACCCTGCAGGGATTTACTGCTTCGGCGCCGCGCTCTGCTGGGTCGCGTCAGGCTGTTGCGCCTGCTGCGGCTGGATCGTCGGGCCGCCCGGGGGCGTGACCAGCAACGGGGCGCCAACCGGGGCGCGCAGGCCGCCGGCCTGGGTCGGGGCTGCGGCGCCTGCCTGCATGGCGGCGTTCTGGCAGTCGTCGGCCAGGCGCTGGCCCAGGTTCTTGTTGAACAGCATGGCCTTGCCCGGGATCACCACCAGGTCCAGGCCGGTGCGGGCGTCATAGTAGCGGTCGGCGCCGGTCACGGTGGACTGGCGCGGCAGCTTGTAGTCGCGGCCTTGCCAGTGCACGGTCAGGATTTCGTCGCGCAGCATGTCGCCCGAGATATAGAGGCTGTTGCCCAGTTCGCACTGCCACTTTTCACCGGTCGGGGTGACAGCGGCGGCGGCGCCGGCAGCGGCGGCGGTGCCGGCTGCTGCCTTCTTCTTGGTCGAGGACTTTTTCTTGGCAGCCGTGGGCTTCTTGGCCGGCTCCTGCGCCATCACGGCGGTGGCAGTGGTCAGGCTGAACGCGCCGATGCAGGCTGCAAGTACGAGATGTTTCATTTTGTGAGTGCCTCTCGGATTCTGAAATCTGGTCTGTTTGTCGTTCGCCGCCGTCACATCGGGCGGCGCCTGGGATGGAAGTCCGCCGCTATTCTCTACGATTTGCCTGGGCCGGCGAAGTGCGCTGGCCTTTGGTTACATAATCCGGGTGTCCGGTTAGTCCGGGTTCACTTACGCTTGCCGATCGGCACGAATTTGCGGTTTTCGGGGCCCACGTAGCTGGCGCTGGGGCGGATGATCTTGTTGTCGATGCGTTGCTCGATGATGTGCGCGGCCCAGCCCGAAGTGCGTGCGATCACGAACAGCGGCGTGAACATCGCCGTCGGCACACCCATCATGTGGTAGCTCACCGCGCTGAACCAGTCCAGGTTCGGGAACATCTTCTTGATGTCCCACATGACCGTTTCCAGGCGCTCGGCGATGTCGAACATCTTCATCGAGCCGGCATCCTTCGACAGCTTCTTCGCCACTTCCTTGATCACCTGGTTGCGCGGGTCGCTGATGGTGTACACCGGGTGGCCAAAGCCGATCACGACTTCCTTGTTCTCGACGCGGCGGGTGATGTCGGCCTGGGCCTCGTCCGGGTTGTCGTAGCGCTTCTGGATCTCGAACGCGACTTCGTTGGCGCCGCCGTGCTTGGGGCCGCGCAGCGCACCGATCGCGCCGGCGATCGACGAGTACATGTCCGAACCCGTGCCGGCGATCACGCGGGCGGTGAAGGTCGAGGCGTTGAACTCGTGCTCGGCGTACAGGTTGAGCGACGTGTTCATGGCGCTTTCCCACAGTGCCGACGGCTTCTCGCCGTGCAGCAGGTGCAGGAAGTGGCCGCCGATGGAGTCATCGTCGGTTTCCACTTCGATGCGCTTGCCATTGTGGCTGTAGTGGTACCAGTACAGCAGCATCGAACCGAGGCTGGCCATCAGGCGGTCGGCAATGTCGCGCGCGCCCGGGGTGTTGTGGTCGTCCTTTTCCGGCAGCACGGTGCCCAGCACCGACACGCCGGTGCGCATCACGTCCATCGGGTGGGCGCTGGCGGGCACCCATTCGAGCGCGGCCTTGACGTTGGCGGGCAGGCCGCGCAGCGACTTCAGCCTGGCCTTGTAGGCGGCCAGTTCGGACTTGGTCGGCAGCTTGCCGTGCACCAGCAGGTGGGCGATTTCTTCGAACTCGCAGGTCTCGGCGATATCGAGGATGTCATAGCCGCGGTAGTGCAGGTCGTTGCCGGTACGGCCGACGGTGCACAGCGCGGTATTGCCGGCGGTGACGCCGGACAGCGCGACGGATTTCTTGGCTTTCGGTGCCGTGGGCCCTGTTGTGGCGGCCGGTGCTGCGGTCTTCGAAGCGGACATCCGGGTCTCCTTCGGTCGCGTCCGTGACTTGTTATTGTGGCGGTGTCAGGCGAAGAACAGCGCTTCCACATTGTCCGGCAGCGGCGTGCCGGTGGCCTGGGCGCGCTGCAGCAGCGACCAGTAATAGCGGTAGCTGGCACGGTCGTGCAACTGGCCGTCGTGGCGGATCGGCGCCCAGTTGTTCTCGTGGGCCGCCAGCAGGATCTGGCTGGCGGCGCCGATTTCTTCCGCACCCGGCCGGAAGGCGGTGACAATCGGCTCGATCTGGCCCGGATGGATGCTCCACTTGCGCAGGTAGCCGAACTCGGCGCGCGCGCGCAGCGCATCGTCGCCCGCCCGCTGCGGCGCCTGCACATCGGTGCTGACATTGTGCGACGGCACTTTGCCGTGGCGATGGCAGGCAGCGGAGATTTCGAGCATGGCGCGGCGGATCAGCGGATGCTCGAACTGCTGCGGCGAGCGCATGGCATCGCCGGGAATCGCGCCGTGGTGCGCCGAGACGAAATCCATCAGGCCGAAGCTCAGGCATTCCACCTGCACCAGCGCGGCGATATCGAAGGCCTGCTCGAGCGCGGCGTGTGTCTCGATCAGCACATGGATCGGGATATGGCGGGCGATGCCGGCATTGCGCGCCACCTGGTTGACATGGTCGGTCACGCGCGCGACCTCGACCACGTCGGTCACCTTGGGCACGACCACGTAGGCCAGCCGGGCGCCGGCGGCACGCACCAGCACGTCGACATCCTGGCGCCAGCTCGGGTGGGAGGGGTCATGGATGCGCACGCCGACGCGGTTGTGCGCGTTCAGCGTGCTGTTGACCAGCTGCGCGCACAACTCGGCATGCTCGCGCTCCTGGCCAACGGCGGCGCCGTCCTCGCAGTCGAAGGTGATGTCGAAGACCGGCCCAAGCTCTTGCTGCAGGGCAAGCGACTTGCGCATCAGCTTTTCGCTGCCCGCATAGTGGTCACACACCGGCAACTGGACCGGGATGGCTTCGCCCTGGAACAAGACCTCGGATGGATGCACGGGAATTCAGTTGGGTTGGGGTTGGACGGGAGGGCACATCATAGCGCCCCGATATGAAAAAAACCGGGGTCCGCGCCGATTCTTGAATCGTTGCGGAACCCCGGTCTTTCCTGGAACGCGCTGAAGATCAGCCCAGCAGGTGCTGCACGCCGGCCTTCTCTTCTTCCAGTTCGTTCAGGGTGATGTTGATCTTTTCCTGGCTGTAGGCGTCGATCTCCAGACCCTTGACGATCTCGTACTTGCCGTTGGCGCAGGTCACCGGGTAGCCGAACATGGTGTCGGCCGGGATGCCGTATTCGCCGTTCGACGGGATGCCCATGGTGACGACCTTGCCGTTGGTGCCCAGCACCCAGTCATGCACGTGGTCGATGGCGGCGTTGGCGGCCGAGGCGGCCGACGACAGGCCACGCGCCTCGATGATGGCGGCGCCGCGCTTGCCGACGGTCGGCAGGAACACGTCGTTGTTCCACACCGGGTCGTTGATCATGTCCTTGACGCTCTGGCCGTCGACGGTCGCGTAGCGGTAGTCGGCGTACATGGTCGGGCTGTGGTTGCCCCACACGAACATCTTCTCGATCGACGACACCGGCTTGCCGGTCTTGGCGGCGATCTGCGACAGGGCACGGTTGTGGTCCAGGCGCAGCATGGCGGTGAAGTTCTCGCGCGGCAGGTTCGGTGCCGACTTCATGGCGATGTAGGCGTTGGTGTTGGCCGGGTTGCCGACCACCAGCACCTTGACGTTGCGGCTGGCGACTTCGTCCAGTGCCTTGCCCTGCACCGTGAAGATCTGGGCGTTGGCTTCGAGCAGGTCCTTGCGCTCCATGCCCTTGCTGCGCGGACGGGCGCCAACCAGCAGGGCCACGTCGGCATCCTTGAAGGCAACCTTGGGGTCATCGGTGATGACCACACCGGCCAGCAGCGGGAACGCGCAGTCTTCCAGTTCCATCACCACGCCCTTGACGGCGGCCTGGGCTTGCGGGAGGTCGAGCAGTTGGAGGATGACCGGCTGGTCTTTGCCCAGCATGTCGCCGTTGGCGATGCGGAACAGCAGGGAATAGCCGATCTGGCCAGCGGCGCCGGTCACTGCGACGCGCATTGGGGCTTTAGCCATGAGTAAATCTCCAAACGATAGAAGGGGGTAACCGGTCGGCGGCACGCCGTCGCCAACTCAAGGCGGCGTGCACGCCGGTTGCTGGTTGTCGCCACAGCGGGGAGCGGCCGTCCGCCGGAACCAGGTGGCGGGGCCACGGGGCGGAACCGGTGAGGGAGAGCCACAACGGGTCATGGTGATGCAACGAAGCGTAAGTCTACTGCGAAGCGAGCCGCCATTTCCAGACCGATTTCCGGTCCGGGCCGCGGGGGGAGGGTGCCGGGTCAGGCATCCGCCGGCGGCACGAGCACGGCTTTCACGGCATTCGCGGGCGTGGACCAGCGCGAGTGTAGGCCCGGCCTTACTGGCTGTCAATTCATATGTCTTATATAAGACATAAGACAATTAACGTCAGGCTGGCGCCCGCCGCCCTTTTGTGGTGAAATCCCGGCTATGTCCTCCCTGTCTACGTCCCTCTCCGGCGCTGCCGTTCCCGGTGCGCAGGATTCTGGCGCGGCCACCGCTGGCGCCGGGACGCAGCCGCCTTCGTCGACTTCGGCCACCCCGCCGGCATCCGCTGCGCCCCAGGCCGCCGCCCAGCCGGGCCCGCAGGCCGCCCCGTCGCCTACCTTCAGTCCGCTGTACCAGCAGATCAAGGCGCTCATCATGCGCAGCCTGCAGTCCGGCGAATGGAAGCCGGGCGAGATGATCCCCAGCGAAATGGAACTGGCGGCGCGCTACAAGGTGAGCCAGGGCACGGTGCGCAAGGCCATCGACGAACTCGCCGCAGAGAACCTGGTGGCGCGCCGGCAGGGCAAGGGCACCTTCGTGACCACGCATCATGAGGACGTGGTCAAGTTCCGTTTCCTGCGCCTCGTCCCCGACGAAGGCGAGCCCCATTACGGCGCCAGCCACGTGCTGGAGTGCAAGCGCCTGCGCGCGCCCGCCGAGATCGCGCGGCTGCTCGATATCCGCACCGGCGACAGCGTGGTGCAGATCCGCCGCGTGCTGAATTTCTCCGGCGAGTCGACCGTGCTCGACGAGATCTGGCTGCTGGGCGTCAACTTCAAGGGCCTCACCGCGGAAAAGCTGACCGAGTGGAAGGGGCCCATGTATGCATTGTTCGAGGCGGAGTTCGGTACGCGCATGATCCGCGCCTCGGAAAAGATCCGCGCCGTGGCCGCCGACGAGACAGCGGCCGAGCTGCTGTCCGTGCCGGTGGGTGCGCCGCTGCTGTCGGTCGAGCGCGTGTCCTATACCTACGGCGATCGTCCTGTCGAGGTGCGCCGCGGGCTGTATGTGACGACGAAGCACTACTACCAGAACGACCTGAGCTGAGTCATGGCGCCGGCATGATCCCCACGCCGGCGGCGATTATTGCGGCTTTTGTGAGGGTGATGCGGGCTGTTGCGCAGCGCAAGTGAATGTTGCGTGGCAATTGCCATGTCATGTGCATGGTGTGCGATTGTCGGGCGGCGCATGTTGTTGCGCGATAGCTGAAAATTATTGGTGCAGCGCGCAACAAAGGCGCTAAAATCTTGTGGATTTGCCTCAGTGCATCCCGCTGCATGCAGGCAATGGCAGTTTCGTTTCTTTGTTTACCGCTAATGGGGTCTCGCATGGCTGAAGCCGTCAAACAAGCCAGGCCGGAGTTCCGGAATATCGGTATCTCGCAGATCGCGAAATACCGGTTGCCCTGGGCCGGCAAGGTATCCATCCTGCATCGCGTGAGCGGTGCGTTGATGTTCCTCCTCCTTCCCTTCGTCCTGTATCTGTTTGAGCAGAGCATCACCTCCGAACTGAGCTTCGCAAAGTTCTCGGCCCTTCTGTCCGGTGGCTTTGTCAAGCTGGTTGTGCTGGCCCTGATCTGGGGTTATCTGCATCACTTCTGCGCTGGTATCCGCTTCCTGCTGCTGGATGTGCACGTCGGTGTCTCCAAGCCCGCTTCGGCTAAGTCTGCCATCAGCGTGCTGGTTGTCAGCCTGCTGCTTACCCTGATTTTCGGCCTGAAGCTGTTCGGCCTGTTCTGAGGAGAATCAAGGTGGCAAATAACAATATCGGTCCCAAGCGTCTTGTCGTCGGTGCCCACTACGGCCTGAAAGACTGGCTCGCGCAACGCGTCACGGCCGTGATCATGGTGGTCTTCACCGTGATCCTGGCCATTGCCTTCCTGCTGTCGAACGGCGCTTCGTACGAAGCGTGGGCAGGGCTCTTCGCCAACCAGTGGATGAAGATCATCACGTTCCTGACCATCCTGTCGCTGCTGTATCACGCCTGGATCGGCGTGCGCGACATCTGGATGGACTATGTGAAGCCGATGGCGGTGCGCCTCGTGCTGCAAGTTCTTACGATTCTGTGGCTCGTCGGTTGCGCGGGCTACGCTGCTCAGATTCTCTGGAGGGTGTAATAAATGGTCGCAGTCAAGACTGGATTGCCGCGTCGCCGCTTTGACGTGGTCATCGTCGGTGCTGGCGGCGCCGGGATGCGCGCATCCCTCCAGCTCGCGGAAGCCGGCCTGAACGTGGCCGTGCTGTCCAAGGTGTTCCCGACCCGCTCGCACACCGTGGCGGCGCAGGGCGGCATCGGTGCTTCGCTGGGCAACATGAGCGAGGACAACTGGCACTATCACTTCTACGACACCATCAAGGGCTCGGACTGGCTGGGTGACCAGGACGCCATCGAGTTCATGTGCCGTGAAGCCCCGAAGGTCGTGTACGAGCTCGAACACTTCGGCATGCCGTTCGACCGCAACCCCGACGGCACCATCTACCAGCGTCCGTTCGGCGGCCACACCGCCAACTACGGCGAGAAGCCCGTGCAGCGCGCCTGCGCCGCGGCCGACCGTACCGGCCACGCGCTGCTGCACACGCTGTACCAGCGCAACGTGCGCGCCAAGACCCACTTCTTCGTCGAATGGATGGCGCTGGACCTGATCCGCGACCAGGACGGCGACGTGCTGGGCGTGACCGCGCTGGAAATGGAAACCGGCGAGGTCTACATCCTCGAGGCCAAGACCACGCTGTTCGCGACCGGCGGCGCCGGCCGTATCTATGCCGCTTCCACCAACGCCTTCATCAACACCGGTGACGGCCTGGGCATGGCCGCACGCGCAGGCGTGCCGCTGGAAGACATGGAGTTCTGGCAGTTCCACCCGACCGGCGTGGCCGGCGCGGGCGTGCTGATCACCGAAGGCGTGCGCGGCGAGGGCGGTATCCTGCGCAACAAGGACGGCGAGCGCTTCATGGAGCGCTATGCCCCGACGCTGAAGGACCTGGCGCCGCGCGATTTCGTCTCGCGCTCGATGGACCAGGAAATCAAGGAAGGCCGCGGCTGTGGCCCGAACGGCGACTACGTGCTGCTCGACCTGACCCACGTCGGCGCCGAGACCATCATGAAGCGCCTGCCGTCGATCCGCGAAATCGGCATGAAGTTCGCCAACGTCGACGCGATCAAGGAACCGATCCCCGTGGTCCCGACCATCCACTACCAGATGGGCGGCATCCCGACGAACTATCACGGCCAGGTCGTGGTGCCGAAGAACGGCAACCCGAACGAAGTCGTCAACGGTTTCTACGCGATCGGCGAGTGCTCGTGCGTGTCGGTGCACGGCGCCAACCGCCTGGGCACCAACTCGCTGCTGGACCTGGTGGTGTTCGGCCGTGCCGCCGGCAACCACATCGTCGCGCAGAACCTGAAAGAGAAGGAACACAAGCCGCTGCCGGCCGATGCCGCCGACCGCGCGCTGTCGCGCCTGGCCAAGCTGCAGAACTCGTCGTCGGGCGAGTACACCCAGGACGTCGCCAACGACATCCGCCGCAACATGCAGTCGCATGCCGGCGTGTTCCGCACGCAGAAGCTGATGGACGAAGGCGTCGAGCGCATCCTGGAAGTGTCCGAGCGCGCCAGCAACATCCACCTGAAGGACAAGTCCAAGGTCTTCAACACCGCGCTGGTGGAAGCCCTGGAAGTGGCCAACCTGGTGGAAGTGGCCAAGGCCACCATGATCTCGGCGGCCGCCCGCAAGGAATCGCGCGGTGCCCACGCACACAGCGATTTCCCCAACCGAGACGACGAGAACTGGCTGAAGCACACGCTGTTCTACAGCGAAGGCAACCGCCTCGACTACAAGCCGGTGAAGATGCAGCCGCTGACGGCTGAAAGCGTGCCGCCGAAGGCACGTACCTTCTGAGCACCGCATCGTAGAGAAAACAGGACCCACAGAAATGAAGCGTATTTTCGAAGTCTACCGCTACGATCCGGACAAGGACGCGGCGCCGCGCATGCAGACCTACGAGGTCGAGCTTGATGGTCACGAGCGCATGCTGCTGGACGCGCTGGTCAAGCTGAAGAAGCTGGACGAGACCATCTCGTTCCGCCGTTCGTGCCGTGAAGGCGTGTGCGGCTCGGACGCGATGAACATCAACGGCAAGAACGGCCTGGCCTGCCTGACCAACATGCGCGAGCTGCCGGACCGCATCGTGCTGCGTCCGCTGCCCGGCCTGCCGGTGGTGCGCGACCTGATCGTCGACATGACGAACTTCTTCAAGCAGTACAACTCGATCAAGCCGTTCCTGATCAACGACGAGCCGCCGCCCGAGAAAGAGCGCCTGCAGTCGCCGGAAGAGCGCGACGAGCTGGATGGCCTGTACGAGTGCATTCTCTGCGCCAGCTGCTCGACGTCGTGCCCGTCGTTCTGGTGGAACCCGGACAAATTCGTCGGCCCGGCCGGGCTGCTGCAGGCTTACCGCTTCATCGCGGACAGCCGCGACCAGGCCACCAATGAGCGCCTGGACAACCTGAACGACCCGTACCGCCTGTTCCGCTGCCACAGCATCATGAACTGCGTCGACGTGTGCCCGAAGGGTCTGAACCCGACCAAGGCCATCGGCAAGATCAAGGAGCTGATGGTCCGCCGCGCGGTGTGATCCTGCGGCTGTCTAAGCAGTAAGCGGCGCGTCAGCCAGAGCGGCTATATCTGGCGGGCGCGCCGAAAGTAGGAAGCCATGACTGAGAGTCCTGCCAATACCTTCTCCCACCAGGCCGATCCGCACAAGCGCGCAAGGTTGCGCTGGCGTGCCCGCCGCGGCCTCCTGGAGAACGACATCATCGTCGAACGTTTTTTCAACCGTTACGAGGAGAGCCTGTCCGACGAGGATGTGGCTTCGCTGAGCCAGCTGTTCGAGCTCAGCGACAACGAGTTGATGGACCTGCTCCTTGCCCGCAAGGAACTGGACGGTGAGCTCGACACGCCCCCGATGCAGCGCGTAGTGAACCTGCTGCGTACGGTCTGAGTTTTGGTCAACATTATTATTCACAGCATTTGAAGGATCCGACATGACGCCGTCCGATGTGAAAGCCACGCTATCGTTCTCCGATGGTTCCCCCAGCGTTGAGCTGCCGATTTATACGGGCACCGTTGGCCCGGACGTGATCGACATTCGCAAGCTGTACGGACAAACCGGTAAGTTCACGTACGACCCCGGTTTCATGTCGACGGCTTCGTGCAATTCCAAGATCACCTATATCGACGGCGACAAGGGCGAGCTGCTGTATCGCGGCTACCCGATCGAGCAGCTGGCGCAGAAGTGCGACCACCTCGAGACCTGCTACCTGCTGCTCAAGGGCGAACTGCCCAACGCCAAGCAGAAGGAAGAATTCGTCGGCCACGTGATGAACCACACGATGGTCCACGAGCAGATGCAGTTCTTCATGCGCGGTTTCCGCCGTGACGCGCACCCGATGGCTGTCCTGACCGGCATGGTCGGCGCCATGAGCGCGTTCTACCACGACGCGATGGACATCGACGATCCGCACCAGCGCGAGATCTCGGCCATCCGCCTGATCGCCAAGATGCCGACCCTGGTCGCCATGGCGTACAAGTACAACATCGGCCAGCCGTACATCTACCCGCAGAACGACCTGTCCTACTCGGGCAACTTCATGCGCATGATGTTCGCTACGCCGTGCGCCCCGTACACCGTGAACCCGGTGCTCGAGCGTGCGCTGGACCGCATCTTCATCCTGCACGCCGACCACGAGCAGAACGCCTCGACGTCGACCGTGCGCCTGGCCGGTTCGTCGGGCACCAACCCGTTCGCAGCGATCGCCGCAGGCGTGGCCTGCCTGTGGGGCCCGGCCCACGGCGGCGCCAACGAAGCCGCGCTGAAGATGCTGGAAGAGATCGGCAGCGTCGACAACATCAACGAGTTCATCAAGCAGGTCAAGGACAAGAACTCGGGCGTGCGCCTGATGGGCTTCGGCCACCGCGTGTACAAGAACTACGATCCGCGCGCCAAGCTGATGCGCGAAACCTGCCATGAAGTGCTGAACGAGCTGGGCCTGCACAACGACCCGCTGTTCAAGCTGGCCATGGAACTGGAAAAGATCGCGCTGGAAGACGAGTACTTCGTCAGCCGCAAGCTGTACCCGAACGTCGACTTCTACTCGGGCATCGTCCAGCGCGCGCTGGGCATCCCGACGTCGCTGTTCACCTGCATCTTCGCGCTGGCCCGCACCCCGGGCTGGATCTCGCAGTGGGAAGAGATGATCACCGATCCGGAATACAAGATCGGCCGTCCGCGCCAGCTGTTCGTCGGCGCCGCCACCCGCGACGTGCCGGACGTGGCCAAGCGCTAAACGCTAAACGCTAAGCGCTAAGCGCAAGCGCATCCGATCCGCTGCGCAGTGCAGCAATTGCAAACGCCCCGGCCCGCCGGGGCGTTTGTCTTGGTGCCGGGCGTGCGTTGTGCGATGCAACGCCGGCAAGGGCAGGAAATTGCACCTTGAATGGTCCGGGGCGCAATTTGTGGAAAATTGTGTCGCGTTTTCCCCATGGGATTCCGCATTTATTGTGCGATTGTCGCGTACCGCAGGAGTTTTGACCCTATAATGCGGGCTGCTTTGCCGACGGCAGCCGGGCCATCCCTCCGGCATGCGGTGCGGCAAGCGGGGCAGGCGAATCGCTTGCGCAATAGAGAACGCATCAAACGTTGTCTTTCCGAACCTTGGTCCCCATACCACAGCGGGACTGACACATGCCGGGCCCCGCATCCCTTGAGCTTTTCCGCAGGCCCGTCTTCCGCATTTCGGGCCGCTTTTCTGTCGCTCCGATCTCTGTAGTCCGCGGGTGTTGTTCGATTGCGCAGGTCATACCGTTTCTGCCCGGTTGACCCAAACATAAATCGAGGAGCTCCTGATGACGCTGTCCCGTCTTACGTCCCGTATCACGACCATTTCGCTGGCCGCCATGCTGGCCACCTTTGGCGCCGCCGCCAACGCCGAAACCGTGAAGATCGCCATTGCCGGCCCGATGAGCGGCTCGGTGGCGCAGTACGGCGACATGGTCAAGGCCGGTGCGCTGACCGCCATCGAACAGATCAACGCGGCCGGCGGCGCCGGCGGCAACAAGTTCGAAGTGGTGATGATGGACGACGCCTGCGAACCGAAGCAGGCCGTCGCGGTGGCCAACAAGATCGTCAGCCAGAACATCAAGTACGTGATCGGCCATGTGTGCTCGGGCTCGACCATTCCCGCCTCGGACATCTACGAGAACGAAGGCATCGTGATGGTCACGCCGTCGGCCACGGCGCCGCAGCTGACCGAGACCAAAAAGCGCAAGTTCATCTTCCGCACCATCGGCCGTGACGACCAGCAGGGCCCGGCTGCCGCCCAGTACATCGTCGGCAAGGTCAAGCCGAAGAAGGTCGCCGTGCTGCATGACAAGCAGTCGTACGGCCAGGGCATCGCCAGCTCGGTGAAGAAGGACCTGGAAGCGGCCAAGATCCCGGTGGCCGTGTTCGAAGGCATCAACGCCGGCGATTCGGACTACTCCGCCGTCATCACCAAGCTGAAGTCGCAGGGCGTGGATTTCGTCTACTTCGGCGGCTACCACCCGGAAATGGGCCTGCTGCTGCGCCAGGCGCGCGAGCAGGGCGTGAAGGCGACCTTCATGGGCCCCGAGGGCGTGGGCAACAAGGACGTGACCGCGATCGCCGGCCCGTCGTCGGAGGGCATGCTGGTGACGCTGCCGGCCGACTTCTCGGCCGACCCGGCCAACGCGGGCCTGGTCAAGGCGTTTGCCGACAAGAAGCGTGACGCCAACGGTCCGTTCCAGATGCCGTCCTATGCCGCCGTCAAGATCATCGGCGACGCCATCGCCGGCGCCAAGAGCACCGACCCGGCCAAGGTTGCGGCGTACATGCACAAGAGCGCCTTCACCACCCCGATCGGCAAGGTCGAGTACGACGACAAGGGCGACCTGAAGTCCTTCAAGTTCGTGGTCTACACCTGGCACAAGGACGCCAGCAAGACCGCCGCCAACTAAGGCATTTCCATGCCCGACGGGGTGCTCCCCTCTCCCGCTTGCGGGAGAGGGGCAGGGGGTGAGGGCGGGCGGGTCAAGGGCTGGGGCCGGTGGGTTAACACCATTGGCCTTGCTTGACGTGGTTCCTTGCTAGTCCACCCCTCACCCCGGCCCTCTCCCCATGAGGGGAGAGGGAGAACACCTTGCTTTGGCAAGTTCGAATGGTTTTGGCGCATCCCCGCCGAGGCCAGTTCCGGCGCCTACGAGGCTTCCCCCAATGAATGAATTCCTTCCACAGTTCACCCAGCAGCTGGTCAACGGCCTGACGCTGGGTGCGATCTATGCGCTGATCGCCATCGGCTACACAATGGTCTACGGCATCATCGGCATGATCAATTTCGCGCACGGCGAGATTTACATGATCGGTGCCTATGTCGGCCTGGTCACGCTCACCGCGATCGGTGCCCAGGCAGGCTACCCCCTGCCGCTGGTGCTGGGCGCCGCCTTGCTGGTCTCGGTGCTGGTCACCGGCGTCTACGGCTTTGCGGTCGAGCGGGTGGCATACCGTCCCTTGCGCGGCGGTCCGCGGCTGGTGCCGCTGATCTCCGCCATCGGCATGTCGATCTTCCTGCAGAACTATGTCCAGATCGGGCAGGGCGCGCGCGACGTGTCCGTGCCGGTGCTGCTCTCCGGCGCCATCGAGTTCCAGATGGGCGGCGACTTCACCGTGACCATGCCGTATTCGCGCCTGCTGATCGTGGGCGTGACGCTGGTGATGATGATCGCGCTGACGCTGTTCATCGGCCGTTCGCGCATGGGCCGCGCCTGCCGCGCTTGCGCTGAAGACATGCGCATGGCCAACCTGCTCGGCATCGACACCAACAAGGTGATCTCGTTCACCTTCGTGCTGGGCGCGATGCTGGCCGCCGTCGGCGGCGTGCTGATCGGGCTGAGCATTGGCAAGCTCAATCCCTTTATCGGCTTTATCGCCGGCATCAAGGCCTTTACCGCGGCGGTGCTGGGCGGCATCGGCAGCATTCCGGGCGCGATGCTCGGCGGCGTGCTGCTGGGCCTGGCGGAAACCTTCGCCTCGGGCTACATGCCGGCCGAATACAAGGACGTGGTCGCATTCAGCCTGCTGGTGCTGGTGCTGCTGTTCCGTCCGACCGGGCTGCTGGGCAAGCCCGATGTCGAAAAGGTGTAAGGGGGCGAGACCATGACCAACCAAGTTTCTGCGATGCCCGCCGGGCAGATAGTGCGCGGCGCCACGCCGGGCCAGTCACTGAAGAACGCGATCACGGCGGCCGTGATGACGGCGATCCTGACCATTCCCATCCTTGGCCTGCAGCTCAGGCTGGAAGGCTACAAGGTCGTGCTCGAGCCGCACTGGCGTCCGGTATGGATTGCCGTGGCGGCGGTATTCCTGTTCCAGTTGTTCAAGCCGATGCTGTCGCGCGCGGGCAGCGCGGTGCGCCTGCCGGCGCTGCCGGAGCTGGGCGCGCAGCAGCAGCGCGTGGCGGTGTGGGTGCTGCTGGCGGTGGGGCTGGTGTGGCCGTTCTTCGGCTCGCGCGGCGCCGTCGACGTGGCCACGCTGGCGCTGATCTACGTGATCCTGGGCCTCGGGCTGAATATCGTGGTGGGCTATGCCGGCCTGCTCGACCTGGGCTATGTCGGCTTCTATGCCGTGGGCGGCTATACCTACGCGCTGCTGAACCAGTACTTCGGCCTGTCGTTCTGGGAGTGCCTGCCGATCGCGGCGGCGCTGTCAGCGGGCTTTGGTTTCCTGCTCGGCTTTCCGGTGCTGCGCCTGCGTGGCGACTACCTGGCGATCGTCACGCTCGGCTTCGGCGAGATCATCCGCCTGCTGCTGAACAACCTGACCAGCCTGACTGGCGGCCCCGACGGCGTCTCGGGCATCCCCAAGCCCAGCGTATTCGGCTTCGAGATGGCGCGCAGCGCCAGCGTCGAGGGGGCGCGCACGTTCCACGAACTGATCGGCCTGGATTATGCCAGCCAGCACATGGTGATCTTCCTCTACCTGATCGCGCTGCTGCTGGTCGGCTTCACGCTGTTCGTGACCAGCCGCCTGATCCGCATGCCGATGGGCCGCGCATGGGAGGCACTGCGCGAGGACGAGATCGCCTGCCGTTCTCTCGGGCTCAACCCGACCCGCATCAAGCTGTCGGCGTTCACGCTGGGCGCCTCGTTCGCCGGTCTTGGCGGCGCGTTCTTCGCCGCGCGCCAGGGCCTGGTCAATCCGGAATCGTTCACCTTCATCGAATCGGCGCTGGTGCTGGCCGTGGTGGTGCTGGGCGGCATGGGCTCGCAGCTGGGCGTGATCCTGGCGGCGATCCTGCTGACGGTGCTGCCCGAGGTGGCGCGCGACTTTGCCGAATATCGCATGCTGATCTTCGGCCTGGTGATGGTGCTGATGATGATGTGGCGTCCGCAGGGCCTGCTGCCCGCGAGCCGTCCCCACGTGGAGCTTCCCCGATGAATGCGCCGATGACTGATTTGCAACAAGCCGAGTTGCTGAAGGTATCCGGCCTGCAGATGCGCTTCGGCGGCCTGCTGGCCGTGGACGGCATCGATTTCGATGTCCGCAGGGACGAGGTCTTCGCCATCATCGGCCCCAACGGCGCCGGCAAGACCACGGTGTTCAACTGCGTCGGCGGCTTCTACAAGCCGACCGCGGGCGAGGTCACGCTGGACGGCCACGCCATCGCCGGCCTGCCCAGCCACAAGGTGGCGCGGCAGGGCCTGGTGCGGACCTTCCAGAACATCCGCCTGTTCAAGTCGCTGACGGTGGTGGAGAACCTGCTGGTAGCACAACACCTGCAGGTGCAGTCCGGCATCCTGCGCGGCTTGTTTGCCACCCCGGCCTATCGCCGTGCCGAGCGCGAGGCGCTGGAGCGCGCCGCGCTCTGGCTGGAGCGGATGGGCCTGACCAAGGTTGCCAACCGCGAGGCCGGTACGCTGTCGTACGGCCACCAGCGCCGGCTGGAGATCGCGCGCTGCATGATCACCAGGCCGCGCCTGCTGATGCTGGACGAGCCCGCCGCCGGCCTGAACCCGCAGGAGAAGGTAGAACTGCAGCAGCTGATCGACCAGCTGCGGCGCGAGTTCGGCATTGCCGTGCTGCTGATCGAGCACGACATGAGCCTGGTGATGGGCGTGTCGGACCGCATCCTGGTGATGGAGCACGGCAAGCCGATCGTGATCGGCAAGCCTGAGGAAGTGCGCAACGACCCGCGCGTGATCAAGGCCTACCTGGGAGAGGACTGATGCTGAAGCTGGAACAGGTCCATACCCACTACGGCGCCGTCGAGGCGCTGTCGGGCGTATCGATCGAAGTCAACAAGGGGGAGATCGTCACCCTGATCGGCAGCAATGGCGCCGGCAAGACGACGCTGATGATGACCGTGTGCGGCACGCCGCGCGCCTCGAGCGGGCGCGTGCTGTTCGAGGGAAAGGACATCACCAATCGCTCGACGCACGAGATCATGCGGTTGGGGCTCGCGATCTCGCCCGAGGGCCGGCGCGTGTTCCCGAGCCTGACGGTGCTGGAAAACCTGAAGATGGGCGGCTTCTTTGCCAAGCGCGACGAGATCGAGGCAGGCATCGAGCACGTCTTCAAGCTGTTCCCGCGCCTGAACCAGCGCGCCGGCCAGCGTGCCGGCACCATGTCGGGCGGCGAGCAGCAGATGCTGGCGATCGGCCGCGCGCTGATGAGCCGGCCGCGCTTGCTGCTGCTGGATGAACCCACGCTCGGCCTCGCGCCGCTGATCATCGCGCAGATCTTCGACATCATCCGGACCATTCGTGACGAGGGCGTCACCGTGTTCCTGGTCGAGCAGAACGCCAACAAGGCGCTGCAGGTCGCGGATCGGGGCTATGTGCTGGAGACCGGCAAGGTGGTGCTGGCCGATACCGGCGCAAACCTGCTGGCCAACGACCGGATCAAGGCTGCATACCTCGGTGGCTGACGAACGCGCCCCCAAAACCCAGGGAAGAAGAGGGTGGTTTTGGGTGCGCCCGGGCGCCCGAGCTAGCCTAAGCAAGGTGTTCTCCCTCTCCTCATGGGGAGAGGGTTGGGCTAGCAAGGAACCACAAAAAGCGAGGCCAACGGTTTTATACAGCGCGGCGGCTTCGGCAAGCGCCTGCCCTCACCCCCGGTCCATACAGCAAGCGGGAGAGGGGAGCTTGCTGCCGGCATCGAAGCAAGCAGGCGAGCCTTTTCGCCATCCGCGAAAGCCCCCTTTCGCCAATCACACCGCCATCCGGGCCGCCCAGGCCGCTGATCCCCATACCCCCTGTGGCATAATCGATTGCCAAGTCAAGCATTGCAGCAACGCTTGAAATAACGCTCGCTTCAGGCGGCTTCCGGCGCGATCATCGCGATTGGTCGCTATCGACGCCGGTGTTCGCCGCCGCGACCGAAGCGAACAAAAACCCCTGCAAACTACTGCGCGGTCACCGCGGACTTCTCCTGCCAAGGATCGGTCATTCGGCCCGCCATCGCATCATGGCCAAGACGCTCTACGACAAACTCTGGGATGACCACACCGTCCACGTCGAGGAAGACGGCACCACGCTGCTCTACATCGACCGCCACCTGCTGCATGAAGTGACCAGCCCGCAGGCGTTCGAGGGCCTGAAGATGGCGCAGCGTCCGGTATGGCGCATCAGCGCCAACCTGGCCGTGTCGGACCACAACGTGCCGACCACCGACCGCAGCCAGGGCATTGCCGACCCGGTGTCGAAGCTGCAGGTCGATACGCTGGACGCCAACTGCGACAGCTTCGGCATCACCCAGTTCAAGATGACCGACCACCGCCAGGGCATCGTGCACGTGATCGGGCCGGAGCAGGGCGCAACGCTGCCGGGCATGACGGTGGTGTGCGGCGACTCGCATACCAGCACGCACGGCGCCTTCGGCGCGCTGGCGCATGGCATCGGCACCTCGGAAGTCGAGCACGTGCTGGCCACGCAGACGCTGCTGGGCAAGAAGGCAAAGAACATGCTGGTCAAGGTGGAAGGCAAGCTGCCGCGCGGCTGCACCGCCAAGGACATCGTGCTGGCCATCATCGGCGAGATCGGCACCGCCGGCGGCACTGGCTACACCATCGAGTTCGCCGGCTCGGCCATCCGCGACCTGACCATGGAAGGCCGCATGACCGTCTGCAACATGGCCATCGAGGCGGGCGCGCGCGCCGGCCTGGTGGCGGTGGACGATGTCACGCTGGAATACGTCAAGGGCCGCCCGTACGCGCCGCAGGGCGTGGAGTGGGAGCAGGCCGTGGCCTACTGGCGCACGCTGCATTCGGATGCCGGCGCCAAGTTCGACCAGGTGGTCGAGCTGCGTGCCGAAGAGATTCGCCCGCAGGTGACCTGGGGCACCTCGCCGGAAATGGTCATCAGCATCGAAGACCGCGTGCCGGATCCCGAGAAGGAAAAGGACCAGACCAAGCGCAACGCCATGGAGCGCGCGCTGGAATACATGGGCCTGCAGCCCAACGTGCCGGTCGAGAGCATCAATATCGACAAGGTCTTCATCGGCTCGTGCACCAACAGCCGCATCGAGGACATGCGCGCCGCCGCCTGGGTGGTGCAGAAGCTGGGCCGCAAGGTCGCCTCGAACGTGAAGCTGGCGATGGTGGTGCCGGGTTCGGGGCTGGTCAAGGAGCAGGCCGAGCGCGAAGGGCTGGACAAGATCTTCAAGGCCGCCGGCTTTGAATGGCGCGAGCCGGGCTGCTCGATGTGCCTGGCCATGAATGCCGACCGCCTCGATCCGGGCGAGCGCTGCGCGTCGACCTCGAACCGCAACTTCGAAGGCCGCCAGGGCGCCGGTGGCCGTACCCACCTGGTGAGCCCGGCGATGGCAGCGGCTGCCGCCATCGAAGGCCATTTCGTCGACATCCGCAAGCTGGGCTGAGCGGAGCGCGGCAGATGAAAAGGACCCTGATCGCATGGCTGGCATGCCTGGGCATGCTGCAGCTGGCTGGCTGCAACGCCATGGCCGGCCTGGGCAAGGACACGCAGGCCGCCGGCAGCTCGCTCGAGCGCGCGGCCAAGAAGTAAGGAAAGACACATGGACAAGTTCACCGTACACAGCGGCCTCGTGGCTCCCCTCGACCGCGAAAACGTCGACACCGACGCCATCATCCCGAAGCAGTTCCTGAAGTCGATCCAGCGCACCGGCTTCGGCCCCAACCTGTTCGACGAGTGGCGCTACAAGGACGTTGGCGAGCCCGGCATGGACAACAGCAAGCGTCCGCTGAATCCGGACTTCGTGCTGAACCAGCCGCGCTACCAGGGCGCGTCGATCCTGCTGGCGCGCCGCAACTTCGGCTGCGGCAGCTCGCGCGAGCATGCGCCGTGGGCGCTGACGCAGTACGGCTTCCGCGCTGTGATCGCGCCCAGCTTTGCCGATATCTTCTTCAACAACTGCTACAAGAACGGCTTGCTGCCGGTGGTGCTGAGCGAGCAGCAGGTTGACCACCTGTTTAACGAGACCAACGCGTTCAACGGCTACCAGCTGACCATCGACCTCGACAAGCAGGTGGTGCTCACGCCGTCGGGCCAGGGCTACGAGTTCGACATCGCCCCGTTCCGCAAGTACTGCATGCTGAACGGCTTCGACGATATCGGCCTGACCCTGCGCCATGCCGACAAGATCAAGGCCTACGAGGCCGAGCGCGTGGCGAAGATGCCGTGGCTGAACAACCGCCTGGTCGGATAAGACTCTACGAGGGAAGACAACAATGAAGATCGCAGTCCTGCCGGGTGACGGCATCGGTCCCGAAATCGTTGCAGAGGCCGTCAAGGTCCTGAACGCGCTCGACGAGAAGTTCGAACTGGAAACCGCCCCGGTGGGCGGCGCCGGCTACGAGGCCGAAGGCCATCCGCTGCCGGAGAACACGCTGAAGCTGGCCAAGGAGGCCGACGCCATCCTGTTCGGCGCCGTGGGCGACTGGAAGTACGACAGCCTGGAGCGCGCGCTGCGCCCGGAACAGGCCATCCTGGGCCTGCGCAAGCACCTGCAGCTGTTCGCCAACTTCCGTCCGGCGATCTGCTACCCGGAGCTGACCGGCGCCTCGAGCCTGAAGCCCGAGCTGGTGGCCGGCCTCGACATCCTGATCGTGCGCGAACTGAACGGCGACATCTACTTCGGCCAGCCGCGCGGCCTGCGCGAAGCGCCGGACGGCCTGTTCAAGGGTGCGCGCGAAGCCTTTGACACCATGCGCTACAGCGAACCGGAAATCCGCCGCATCGCGCACGTGGCGTTCCAGGCCGCGGCCAAGCGCGGCAAGAAGCTGTGCAGCGTCGACAAAGCCAACGTGCTCGAGACCTTCCAGTTCTGGAAGGACATCGTGATCGATGTCAGCAAGGAATACCCGGAAGTCGAGCTGTCGCACATGTACGTCGACAACGCCGCCATGCAGCTGGTCAAGGCGCCCAAGAGCTTCGACGTGATCGTCACCGGCAATATGTTCGGCGACATCCTGTCGGACGAGGCCGCCATGCTGACCGGCTCGATCGGCATGCTGCCGTCGGCGTCGCTGGATGCGAACAACAAGGGCCTGTACGAGCCTTCGCACGGCTCGGCGCCGGATATCGCCGGCAAGGGCGTGGCCAATCCGCTGGCCACCATCCTGTCGGCGGCGATGATGCTGCGCTACTCGCTGAACCGCGCCGAGCAGGCCGACCGCATCGAGAACGCCGTCAAAAAGGTGCTGGCCCAGGGCTACCGCACCGGCGACATCCTGACGCCGGGCTGCAAGCAGGTTGGCACCCGCGAGATGGGTGAAGCCGTGCTGGCGGCACTGTAAGTCACACGCAAAAGGGCACCGGCCAGCGCGGTGCCCTCGTTTTATTTGTCCCCAATTTGCACGCTGCGGCAGCGCCGCAAAATCGTGTAGACTCTGCGAATGGCCCGATTTTCCCAGTCCACCCTGACTGCTGTTGTCGCCCTGACCGCCACCCGCGGCCCGGTCGGCACGATTTCGCTCGGCCAGACCGCAACGACGATTAAAACCATTATTAAAACCGCGATCGCCTAGATCCGTTCGTCGTGCCTGCCCGTCTTCCCCGCGCAGCCACGCCGGGCGAGGAAAATGGCGGGGAAGTAAAAATCACATCCGAGGTAAATCATGATTGTAGGTCTCGTCGGTTGGCGGGGAATGGTCGGCAGCGTCCTGATGCAACGCATGCAGGAAGAGCGTGATTTCGACCACATCGAGCCCGTCTTCTTCAGCACGTCCAACGCCGGCGGCAAGGCGCCCGCCATGGCCAAGAACGAAACCACGCTCAAGGATGCCAACGACATCGAGGCACTGAAGAAGTGCGACGTGGTGCTGACCGCCCAGGGCGGCGACTACACCAACGAGGTCTTCCCCAAGCTGCGCGAGGCGGGCTGGAAGGGCTACTGGATCGACGCGGCCTCGTCGCTGCGGATGAAGGACGATGCCATCATCGTGCTGGATCCGGTCAACCAGGGTGTGATCAAGGACGCGCTGTCCAAGGGCGTCAAGAATTTCATCGGCGGCAACTGCACGGTCAGCTGTATGCTGATCGGCCTGGGTGGCCTGTTCCAGGCCGACATGGTCGAATGGATGACCTCGATGACCTACCAGGCCGCTTCGGGCGGCGGCGCCCAGCACATGCGCGAGTTGCTGACGCAGTTCGGCACGCTGAACGCCTCGGTCAAGCCGCTGCTGGATGACCCGGCGTCGGCCATCCTGGAAATCGACCGTCAGATCCTGGCGACCCAGCACGGCCTGTCCGCCGAGGAAACCAAGCAGTTCGGCGTGCCGCTGGCCGGCAACCTGATCCCCTGGATTGACAAGGACCTGGGCAACGGCCAGTCCAAGGAAGAGTGGAAGGGCGGCGCCGAGACCAACAAGATCCTGGGCCGAGGCGAGGGCTTCCTGGGTGCGACCGGCGCCACGCCGATCGCCGTCGACGGCCTGTGCGTTCGCATCGGCGCGATGCGCTGCCATTCGCAGGCGCTGACCATCAAGCTGCGCAAGGATGTGCCGCTGGACGAGATCGAAGGCATGCTGGCCGCCCACAACCCGTGGGCCAAGGTGGTGCCGAATACGCGTGAAGCCAGCATGACCGGCCTGACCCCGGCGGCCGTGACCGGCACGCTGACGATCCCGGTCGGCCGCCTGCGCAAGATGCAGATGGGCGGCGAGTACCTGTCGGCCTTCACGGTCGGCGACCAGCTGCTGTGGGGCGCGGCCGAGCCGCTGCGCCGCATGCTGCGTATCCTGATCGAATCCTGATGGGTGGCTGATAGCGGGGTGCCTGGTTGCGTCCGTTGCAGCCAGGCAACAGAAACGACCGCTTTGCCGACAACGCCGCGCCCACGCGCGGCGTTGTTGTATCCGGGCGCCTATTTTTCCGGGCGATGCGTCACAATACGCCGGCATGCGCCCCGGTCCGCAGGGATCGGCGCCTGCGCGCCGGCTGGTCAAGGGGTGCAGCCAGAATGCCCCGCCAGCCTGCCGGACCTGTCTATGGGGTCGGTTTGTCGATGTATGTCGCTACTAAAACATAACGGAGCATAAGGTGAGTGTGAGCCAACATCGCCGGAAAGATGCGCCTACTGCCCGTCAGCGCTGGTCAACGCTGGCCGTCACGGCACTGGGCCTGCTGCTTGCGCAGCCGGCCGCATATGCCGCGGGGTTCGGGCAATTGCGGGTTCAGTCGAATCTGGGGCAGCCGCTGCAGGCTGAGATCGACATCAGCGGGGTCACGCCCGAAGAGGCCTCCGGGCTGAACGTCAGGCTGGCGTCGCCGGGGGCGTATGCCGCGGCGGGGCTGACCTACCAGCCTGCGGTCAGCTCGCTGCGCCTGGAGATCGAGCGCCGTCCCAACGGCAGCTATGTCGCCAAGGTCCGTTCGACGCAGCCGATCAGCGAGCCGTTCGTCGACATCCTGGTCGACATGAGCTGGGCCAGCGGCAAGGTTTCGCGCGCCTACACCTTCCTGCTTGACCCCGCCGGGGCCAAGCCTTCCAACGAGACCTACTCGCCGTCGACGGTGGTGCAGGCGGCAACGCCCGACGCCTCGCCCGCCGCCGTGCCACAGGCCGCGGCTGCCGCGGCGCCGCAAGCGGCCGCACAGGAAGCTGCGCCCGCCGCCGAGTCCGCCCGTCCGGCAGCGCCCGTGCGCCCCGCTCGGCAGGCCAGGCGGGCGCCGCCAGCGGCGCCCGCAGCCAGCGCCGACGTGGCGCCCGGCGGTGGCTATACCGTCAAGCGCGGCGATACGCTGTACGGGATCGCCGGCGAAGCCGTGCAGAGCGCCGAATCGGTGTCGCTGGACCAGATGCTGGTCGCGCTCTACCGCAACAATCCCAACGCCTTTATCGGCGGCAACATGAACCGGCTGCGCAGCGGCGCGGTGCTGCAGGTGCCGACCCAGCAACAGGCGCAGTCCGTCACGCCCAAGGCCGCGCGCCGCGAGGTGGTCGCGCGCACGCAGGGCTTCGACGCCTATCGCAGCCGCCTGGCGAGTGCCGCCGCGGCCAGGTCGGTCGAGCCCGACAGCGGCCGGCAGCAGTCCGGCAACGTGACGGCGCGCGTGCAGGAACAGGCGGCCCCGACCGATGGCCCGCGCGACGAACTGAAGCTGAGCAAGGCCGAGCGGGGTGCGCAGGCCGATGCTGCCGCCAAGGCCGAAGCCAACGTCGCGCGCGAGCGCCAGGTCAAGGAAGCCGAGGCGCGCCTGGCGCAGCTGGAAAAGAATATCGGCGACATGCAGAAGCTGCTCGAGCTGAAGAACGCCGAGATCGCCAAGCTGAGCCAGTCCAGCCAGGCTGCGCTGGCCGACAAGGAAAAGGAAAAGGCGGCCGCGGTGGCCAGGCCTGAAGCCGCCGCACCGAACGTGGTGACTGCCGAGGCCCCGAAGGCGGGTGCCGCGGAACCGGCAGCAGCGGCAGCAGTTGCGGGTGCCGCCACCGCAGTGCCCGATGCCGCCAGTGCCGCCGTTGCACCCGCTACAGCGGCGCCGGCGCTGGCAGCCGCCGCGGCTTCGGCACCGCAGGCTGCTGCAGCGGTTGCCGCGCCGGCATCGGCCCCGGCAGCCAAGCCGGCGCCGCCTGCGGTGGCAGCGCCTGCACCGGTGCAGGAGCCGTCGTTCCTTGACGGCCTGCTGGCCAACCCGATGCTGCTACCCGGCGGCGGCCTGGTGGTGGCGCTGCTCGGTGTCTACGCGATCTATCGCCGCCGCCAGCAGCAGAAGCAGGGCGAGGCGACCGGCTTCGGCGACAGCATCCTGTCGCAGGAAAGCACGGTGATGGCCGGCGCCAATTCGCTGTTCGGCGCCGCCGGCGGCCAGAGTGTCGACACCTCGCAGCACAGCGTGTTCGGCGCCGACTTCCGCATCGGCAACAACACGCCGGAAGCCAACGAGGTCGACCCGATTGCCGAGGCCGAGGTCTATATCGCCTACGGGCGCGATGTGCAGGCGGAGGAAATCCTGCGCGAAGCCCTGGAGAAAAACCCGGAGCAGCAGCCGGTGCGGCTCAAGCTCCTGGAGATTTACAGCAACAGACAGGATGTGGAAGGTTTCCGCGTGATAGCAGAAGAAATGTTCGCCCAGACCGGCGGACACAGTGCGGAATGGCTGAAGGCAGCAGAAATGGGGCGTGCGCTCGAGCCGGGCAACGCGATGTACCTGGTGGTGACGCCGGAGGCGGCGGGTCCGGACACGGCCTCGCCCGCGACGGACCAGTGGCGCACGCAGGACCCGTCGCAGGATCCGGCTTCGATCCCGCGCCTGGAGCCCTCGCTGGGCGACCTGGCGTTGCCGCTGGACGCGTTCCCGGCGCCCGCGGCGGGCGACCCGATCGTGGCGCCGGCGTCGGCGGCCATGGTGTTCGGTGCGGATTCGGACCCGACCGAGCCGGCTGTGCGCCTGGACGGCGGACTGCACCTGGATTTCCCGGGCCGCGCCGGCGATCCGCTGGCCGACCCGCTGGCCGATGATGGGGATGGGCAAGCGCACGACGTGCCGCGCCTGGATACGCCGACCCGCTCGCGTCCGCTGGAGTTCGACATGTCGGGCCTGTCGCTGGACCTGGGCAGTGCTGCGTCGGCCACCGGTGGCTCGCCGGCCGCGGCGGACGAAGCTTTCGCGCCGCTGCCTGCGACGACCCTGCTGCGCGACGGCAAGCTGGCCGAGCCGATCGACCTGTCGCGAGTAGCGGACGAAACCAATCCCGATACGGCCCGCGGCGTTTCGCCCAGCACGCTGTCGGTCGATGGCGTCGACGGGGGGCGCGACATGCAGATCAAGCTCGACCTGGCACGCGCCTATATCGAGATCGGCGACAAGGAAGGGGCGCGCGAGCTGCTGCAGGAAGTGGTCGAGCAGTCGCAGGACCCGCTGCAGGCCGAGGCCCGCTCGCTGCTGCTGGAAGTGGCCTGAGCTATCATTGACGCTCCGCCGCGGCACGCGTTGCCGCGGCATGAAGCGATGCGCCGGAAGCGTCCCTTCCGGCGCATTTGCTTTTCCGGCGCGCATTGCCTGCTCGCCGCCATGCTTTTTCCCCTGACATGAACCGCATCGCACTTGGCCTGCACTACGACGGCGCCGCCTTTTCCGGCTGGCAGTCGCAGCCACACCGCAATACCGTGCAGGATCACCTGGAAGACGCCATCGAGCGCTTCGCCGGCGTGCGCCTGCTGACCACCGTGGCGGGGCGCACCGATACCGGCGTGCATGCGCTGGGGCAGGTCATCCACCTGGATACCGGGCTGGAACGCGAGCCCTTCTCCTGGGTGCGCGGCGTCAATGCCTTCCTGCCGCCGTCGATCGCGCTGCAGTGGGCGCTGCCGGTCGACGAAGGCTTCCATGCCCGCTTCCTGGCGTACGAGCGCATGTATTACTACGCGCTCTACACCGGTCCGCACCGGGTGCCAATGGTGCATGGCCGCGCCGGCTACCAGATGCTGCCGCCCGGACAACGGCTCGACGTGGACACCATGCGCGAAGCCGCGGCGTATCTGGTCGGCGAGCACGACTTTTCCGCTTTCCGCGCCGCCGAATGCCAGGCCAAGTCGCCGGTCAAGACCCTGTACGACGTCACGATCCGCGACGACGGCAACTGGGTGTTCCTGCGCTTCCGCGCCAGCGCCTTCCTGCACCATATGGTGCGCAACCTGATGGGCTGCCTGGTGGCGGTGGGCCGGCGCCGCTATCCGCCGCAGTGGCTGGCGCAGGTGCTGGCCGGGCGCGACCGCAAGCTGGCAGCGCCCACATTCATGCCGGATGGCCTCTACCTGGTCGGGGTCAAGTATCCTGATGCTTACCCGATCCCCGCGGCCGACCCGTCCGCGAGCCTGTTCCATGGAGTGTTCGATGACGCAGCCTGAGGGCAGTGCGGTGCACCTGCCGCGGCGCACCCGCATCAAGATCTGCGGCCTGACCCGCGAGGACGACGTGCGCGCTGCCGTCGATGCCGGCGCCGACGCGATCGGGCTGGTGTTCTACCCGAAGAGCCCGCGCTATGTCGACGTGGCGCGCGCCGCGGCACTGGCCGAGGCCGCCGGGCCCTTCGTCGCGGTGACGGGCCTGTTCGTCAACGCCGAGCTGGAGGACATCGCCCACGTGGCCGAGCGTGTGCCGTTGACGCTGCTGCAGCTGCACGGCGACGAAACCCCGCAGTTCTGTACCCAGGCCGCCCAGCGCTGCCGCCTGCCGTTCCTGCGCGCCGCCCGTGTCCGTGCGGGGCTTGATTTGGTAGAATTTGCCGACCAATACCGTGATGCCGCTGCCTTGCTGCTCGATGCCTTCGTCGAAGGCTACGGCGGTGGCGGCCACGTCTTCGACTGGACCCTGATTCCTCCGGCATGGCTTCCGCCCAATCCTCCGGTTCCGGCAACCGGCAACCCGAACGCAAGCGGCGCTCCTCGCATCGTTTTGAGTGGTGGGTTGAACGCGCAAAACGTCGCTGGCGCGATTGAACGCGTGCGGCCCTACGCTGTGGACGTCAGCAGCGGGGTAGAGGCCGCCAAGGGCGTGAAGGACCACGCCCGCATTGCCGAATTCGTGCGCGCTGTCCGCAGCGCCGAGGCCGGATGAGCCGGATCGAAGCCCGGTCCCTTGCCCACCCCGTGTCCGCCGCTTCAAGGCGGCCATCGCGCACCCCAGTCAACTACGCGCCCTTGCCGGCTGAGGCAAGGACGCTGTTCCGAAGAGCCTAGACATGTACGACCTGCCCGATTCCCGTGGCCATTTCGGCCCCTATGGCGGCACCTTCGTTTCCGAGACGCTGGTCCACGCGCTGGACGAGCTGCGCGAAGCCTATGCGCACTACCAGAAGGATCCCGAGTTCGATGCCGAATTCCGCCGTGAGCTGAAGCACTTCGTCGGCCGCCCGTCGCCGATCTACCACGCGCAGCGCTGGAGCGAGACGCTCGGCGGCGCGCAGATCTACTTCAAGCGCGAAGACCTGAACCACACCGGCGCGCACAAGATCAACAACGTCATCGGCCAGGCGCTGCTGGCCAAGCGCATGGGCAAGCCGCGTGTGATCGCCGAGACCGGGGCGGGGCAGCACGGCGTGGCCACGGCCACCATCGCCGCCCGCTTCGGCATGGAGTGCGTGGTCTACATGGGCGCCGAGGACGTCAGGCGCCAGGCCGCCAACGTCTACCGCATGAAGCTGCTGGGCGCCACCGTGGTGCCGGTGGAAAGCGGCTCGCGCACGCTCAAGGACGCGCTCAATGAAGCCATGCGCGACTGGGTCACCAACGTCGAGAACACCTTCTACATCATCGGCACGGTGGCCGGCCCGCACCCGTACCCGATGATGGTGCGCGACTTCCAGTGCGTGATCGGCGAGGAAGCCAAGGTGCAGATGCCGGAGCTGGCGGGCCGCCAGCCGGATGCCGTGATCGCCTGCGTGGGCGGCGGCTCCAATGCCATGGGCATCTTCTATCCGTATATCGAGCACCAGGACGTGCAGCTGATCGGCGTCGAAGCCGCCGGCGACGGGCTGGACACCGGCCGCCATGCCGCATCGCTGACCGGCGGCACGCCCGGCGTGCTGCACGGCAACCGCACCTACCTGCTGCAGGACGACAACGGCCAGATCATCGAGACCCATTCGGTGTCGGCCGGCCTGGACTACCCCGGCGTCGGCCCCGAGCATGCCTGGCTCAAGGACAGCGGCCGCGCGCAGTACGTGCCGATCACCGACGAGGAAGCGCTCAAGGCCTTCCACGACTGCTGCCGCATCGAGGGCATCATCCCGGCGCTGGAGTCGAGCCACGCGATCGCCTACGCCTGCAAGCTGGCGCCGACGCTGCCCAAGGACAAGCTGCTGCTGGTGAACCTGTCCGGACGCGGCGACAAGGACATGCATACCGTGGCCGAGCGCGCGGGGCTCAAGCTCTGATGCGCGCGCTGCCTCACCCCCAGGGCCTCGCCGTTGGCGGGGCCGACGTCTTGCCTGGCGCGTCCGGCGCCCCCCCGCTGCAATTGTTCCAGGAAGACATGTTCGAGGGCATTGCCCGCCTGCCGGACGGCTCGGTCGACCTGATCGTGGCCGATCCGCCGTACGGCCTGGGCAAGGACTACGGCAACGATTCCGACCTGCTGTCGGGCCAGGCCTACCTGGACTGGTCCGAGCGCTGGATGGACGCGGTCGTGCCCAAGCTTGCGCCCAAGGGCACGCTCTACCTGTTCTGCACCTGGCAGTATTCGCCGGAGCTGTTCGTGATGCTCAAGCGGCGCCTGACGATGATCAACGAGATCATCTGGGACCGCCGCGTGCCCAGCATGGGCGGCACCACGCGCAAGTTCTCTTCGGTGCACGACAACATCGGCTTCTTTGCCAGGGCGCGCGACTACTACTTCGATCTCGACCCGGTCCGCATCCCGTACGACCCCGAGACCAAGAAGGCGCGCAGCCGCCCGCGCTTCGAGGGCAAGAAGTGGCTGGAGGTGGGCTACAACCCCAAGGACCTGTGGAGCATCTCGCGCATCCACCGGCAGGATCCCGAGCGCGCCAACCACCCGACGCAGAAGCCGCTGGAGATCGTCGAGCGCATGGTGCTGTCGAGTTGCCCGCCGGGCGGCCTGGTGCTGGACCCGTTCGCGGGCAGCGGCACCACCGCGGTGGCGTGCCTGCGCCACGGCCGCCGCTTTGTTGGCTACGAGATCAACCCGGAGTACGTGCAGGTGGCGTGCGGGCGCGTGGCCGCGGCCGCGCAAGCCATGCCCGCGATCGAGCCTGACGTCACCCCAACCCCGGCCGCCGCCAACGACGACGCCTCGCCGGCGCCGCGGCCTCACCTGATTCCCTGATATGTCCCGTATCCAGAAGACGTTCGCGGCGCTGGCCGCGCAGCAGAAGAAGGGCCTGATTCCGTTTATCACCGCCGGCGATCCCGAGCCCGGCCTGACCGTGGCGCTGATGCACGCGCTGGTGGCGGGCGGCGCCGACGTGATCGAGCTGGGCGTGCCGTTCTCCGACCCGATGGCCGACGGCCCGGTGATCCAGCGCGCCTCAGAGCGCGCGCTGGCGCAGGGCGTGTCGCTGACCCAGGTGCTGCAGTGGGTGCGCGAGTTCCGCCAGGCCAATGCCGAGACCCCGGTGGTGCTGATGGGCTACGCCAACCCGATCGAGCGCATGGGCGAAGAGGCCTTTGCCAGGGCCGCGAGCGCGGCCGGCGTGGATGGCGTGCTGGTGGTCGACTATCCGCCCGAGGAGTGCGAGTCGTTCGCCGGGCTGATGCGCGACCACGGCATGGACCCGATCTTCCTGCTGGCGCCGACCTCCACCGATGCGCGCATCGAGGCCGTGGCCAAGGTCGCCAGCGGCTATCTTTACTATGTCTCGCTCAAGGGCGTGACCGGTTCCGCGTCGATCGATCTGGACAGCGTGGCGTCGCGCCTGCCGCTGATCAGGCAGCACGCCAACCTGCCGGTGGGCGTGGGCTTCGGCATCCGCGACGCGCAGACCGCGCGCGCGATCGGCAGCGTGTCCGACGCGGTGGTGATCGGCAGCCGCCTGGTGCAGTTGCTGGAAGACACGCCGCGCGAGCAGGCGGTGGCGGCGCTGCAGTCGTTTATCGCGGAGATCCGCCAGGCGCTGGACGCCAAGTGACCTAAACCTGGCCTGGCAGTCCTCCTGAAGTGATGTGACGTGCTCAATCAGCGCGCCGCGCTTCGAGGTAACCGGCCCGGCGTGGTAAATTCGCGGGTTGATTCCCTGCCTCCTGCCGAAGTTCGCCCTGACACAGGGTTTGCCGGCGGCGCGCAGCTATCCGAAAGGAGCTTTCATGAGCTGGTTGGATAAACTCCTGCCCCCCAAGATTCAACAGACCGACCCCCGTACCCGCAAGGGCATCCCGGAGGGGTTGTGGGTCAAGTGCCCGTCGTGCGAGTCCACCCTGTACCGGACCGACGTCGAGGCCAACCTGCACGTCTGCCCCAAATGCGACCACCACATGCGCATCAACGCGCGTGAGCGCCTGGACGCGCTGCTGGACGCCGAAGGCCGCTACGAGATCGGCCAGGAGATCGTGCCGGTCGACGCGCTCAAGTTCAAGGATTCGAAGAAGTACCCGGACCGCATCAAGGCGGCCATGGACGATACCGGCGAGACCGACGCCATGGTGGTGATGGGCGGTGCCATCCACACCATCCCGGTGGTGGCGAGCTGCTTCGAGTTCGAGTTCATGGGCGGCTCGATGGGCTCGGTGGTGGGCGAGCGCTTCGTGCGCGGCGCGCAGGCCGCGCTCGAGCAGAAGGTGCCGTTCATCTGCTTTACCGCCACCGGCGGCGCGCGCATGCAGGAGAGCCTGCTGTCGCTGCTGCAGATGGCCAAGACTACGGCCATGCTGAACCAGCTGAGCGCGAGCAAGCTGCCGTTTATCAGCGTGCTGACCGACCCGACCATGGGCGGCGTGTCGGCCTCGTTCGCCTTCCTGGGCGACGTGGTGATCGCCGAGCCGAAGGCGCTGATCGGCTTTGCCGGCCCGCGCGTGATCGAGCAGACCGTGCGCGAGAAGCTGCCGGAAGGCTTCCAGCGCTCGGAGTTCCTGCTGCAGAAGGGCGCCATCGACATGATCGTCGACCGCCGCAAGATGCGCGCCGAACTGGCGCAGCTGCTGGCGCTGCTGCAGAAGCAGCCGGCCGACGCGGTGGCATAACGCCGCAAATATCGCTGGTCTGAAGGCGCGGGTGGTTGACGCGCCTTTCGCCTTTTCTGGACGCCCGCGGCGCCGGCCCTTGACTTTGCGCCCGCCTGCCCGAATCTGGTAGCAAACGCTTCAAACGCTTCAAACGCTTCAAACGCTTCCCTCGCACACCTGAAATGCCTGTCTTCCACACGCTCCCCGAATGGCTCGCCCATCTCGAAACCGCCCACCCCGTGGGCATCGACATGGGCCTGACGCGTATCACACGCGTGAAGGAAGCCCTTGGGCTGCGCATCGACGCCACGGTCTTCACCGTGGGCGGCACCAACGGCAAGGGCTCGACCTGCGCCATGCTCGAGCGCATCCTGCTCGAAGCCGGCTACAAGGTGGGCTGCCATACCTCGCCGCACCTGATCTCGTTCAACGAGCGTGCGCGCCTCAATGGCGAGATGGCGACCGATGCGCAGCTGCTGCCGCACTTCGAGGCGGTGGAGCGCGCGCGCAACAGCTTTGCCGACCCGGTCAGCCTGACGTACTTCGAGTTCACCACGCTGGCGATCATCCATTTCTTCGCCGCTTCCGGCCTGGACGCGATCATTCTCGAAGTCGGGCTGGGCGGCCGCCTGGATGCGACCAATGTGATCGATACCCACTGCGCCATCGTCACCAGCATCGATATCGACCATACCCAGTACCTGGGCAACACGCGCGAGGAAATCGGCTTCGAGAAGGCCGGCATCTTCCGCCCGGGCGTGCCGGCGGTCTGCGGCGACCCGATGCCGCCCAAGTCGCTGGTGGCGCATGCCGAGGCCATCGGCGCCGAGCTGTGGCTGGTGGGCCGCGATTTTCACTTCCACGCGGCCAAGGGCCAGGAACGCCAGCAATGGGACTGGAGCGGCGGCGGGCGCAAGCTCAACGGCCTGGGCTACCCGGCGCTGCGCGGCGCCAACCAGCTGCTGAACGCCGCCGCCGTGCTGGCCGCGCTGCAGGCCATGCGCCCGCAACTGCCCGTGAGCGCGCAGGAGGTGCGCAACGGGCTCGCGTTCGTCGAGCTGCCGGGGCGCTTCCAGGTGCTGCCGGGACGGCCCGCGGTGATCCTGGACGTGGCGCATAATCCGCACGCGGCCGCCACGCTGGGGCAGAACCTGGAGAACATGGGCTTCTTCCGCTACACCTATGCGGTGTTCGGCGCGATGCAGGACAAGGATATCGCCGGCGTGCTGCAGCACGTGGCCGACAAGGTCGACCACTGGTGCCTGTGCGACCTGCCGACCGAGCGCGCCGCCAGCGCCGCCGACGTGCTGGCGAAGCTGGAGGGGGGCGGTTTCCGCGCCGGCCCCGATGCTACCGCCGCCTGCTTTTCCAGTCCGGAGGCGGCGTTCCGCGACGCCATGGAGAGAGCGACCGAGAATGATAGAATTCTGGTCTTCGGATCGTTCTATACCGTCGCCGGCGTGATGGCCTACCGGGCCACGCAAGCCAACTGACCTGGCACTGAGCGGCAAACGCAACGACCGGCCCCTGCCTGAGGGGGCTGTCGCACCGAACCAATCTATGGGCCTGCTTTCGCTGTTTTCTTCCCGCAAGGGCAACGACCCGGCACCGGAGCGTGCGCGCCGCCAGCGCAACGACCCGGGTGCAGGCATCGCCTCGTCGCGCCGTCTCGCCGACGAATATGCCGACGACACGCTTGATCCTGAATTCCCGCAGAAGCAGCGCGCGCGCCGCCGCCTGATCGGCGCCGTGGTGCTGGTGGTGGCCGCGGTGATCGTGCTGCCGATCGTGTTCGAGACCAAGCCGCGCCCGGTGGCCGACGATGTCGTGGTCAAGGTGAGCGGCGGGCAGGCCAGCAGCAAGCCCCGCGTCGAGCCGCGCAAGGCCGACCCGCTGCCGCCGGCGCCGGCGGCCCGCAACGACGCCGCGGCGCTCGATGCCGGCGAGGAAATCGTCAGCACGGCGGACAAGCCTGCCGACAAGCCCATCCAGCGCGCCGAGGCCAAGCCCGAAGCCAAGCCTGAGGCCAAGCCCCAGGGCAGCGGCAAGTACCTGATCCTGATCGGCGCGTTCTCGTCGGAAGAGAAGGCGAAGACCTGGCTGGCCAAGCTCAAGGCGAGCAAGGTGCCGGCCTATGTGGAGAAGAAAGTGCTGGCCGACGGCGAGCGTATCCTGCTGCGCGCCGGTCCCTTCAGCGACCGCGACGCCGCCGATGCCGCCGACAAGCGCGTGCGGGCGGTGGGCCTGACCTCGAAGGTGATCGAACAGTAAGGGCCAGCGCTGCCTGGCGCGTGGGCGCGGCAGCGAGCAACGATGCAGCCGACTTTCTTCGACTACGCCGTGGTCTTCATCCTGCTGGCCTCGGGCGCGCTGGGCGTGCTGCGCGGCCTGGTGCGCGAGGTGCTGTCGCTGATCGGCTGGGTGGTGGCGTTCTGGGTTGCGTTCCGCTACGGCGCGGTGGCGGCGGGCTGGATGCCCGAGTCGCTGCCCGGCGGCGAGCTGGCCCGCCACGCGCTGGGTTTCGTGGTGCTGCTGATCGGCACCGTGCTCGGGGCGTCGCTGGCCGGCATGGTGGTCGGGCAGTTGCTGGAGAGCACGGGCCTCAAGCCGGCGGACCGCGGGCTCGGGCTGGTGTTCGGATTGCTGCGCGGCGCGCTGCTGGTAATGGTGATGGTGACCCTCGCCAGCCTGACGAAATTGCCGGAAGAACCGTTCTGGCGCGATGCGGTGAGCCGCCCGTATGTGATGCAGGCCATGGAATCGGTGAAGCCATGGCTGCCGCCGGAGCTGGCGAAATACGTCAAGACATGAAGCCGGGCATGGTGCCCGGCCAGTAGTACGCAGGCCTTGTGGTCCGGAAGGATAGCCGGACCAGGCTGCGCCCCCTGATTCAAAGCCTTTCCTGGGAGCTTGGCATGTGCGGTATCGTCGGTGTGGTTTCAGCCACGCCTGTCAACCAACTGATTTACGACAGCCTGCTGTTGTTGCAACACCGCGGACAGGATGCTGCCGGCATCGCCACCGCCAACGGCAGTACTTTCCACATGTACAAGGCCAACGGCCTGGTGCGCGACGTCTTCCGTACCCGCAACATGCGCGGCCTGCCGGGCACCGCGGGCATCGGCCAGGTGCGCTACCCGACCGCCGGCTCGGCCTCGAGCGAGGAAGAGGCGCAGCCGTTCTACGTCAATGCCCCGTACGGCATCATCCTGGCGCATAACGGCAACCTGACCAACTGGCAGCAGCTGCGCGAGGAAATGTTCCGCCGCGACCGCCGCCACATCAACACGCATTCGGATACCGAAGTGCTGCTGAACGTGCTGGCCGACGAGCTGCAGCGCGCCAGCAACGGCATGGCGCTCGATCCGGAAATGATCTTCAAGGCGGTTGCGGGCATGCACCGCCGCGTGCGCGGCTCGTACGCCATCGCGGCGCAGATCGCCGGCTACGGCATGCTGGCGGTGCGCGATCCGTTCGGCATCCGCCCGCTGTGCCTGGGCAGCGTCGAGACGCCCACGGGCAAGGAATGGATGGTTGCCTCCGAGTCCGTGGCGCTGGAAGGCATCGGCTACAAGTTCGAGCGCGACGTGGCGGCGGGCGAAGCGATCTTCATCGACC
The DNA here is from genome assembly GCF_016894385.1 of Cupriavidus oxalaticus. Lineage (NCBI taxonomy): Bacteria > Pseudomonadati > Pseudomonadota > Betaproteobacteria > Burkholderiales > Burkholderiaceae > Cupriavidus > Cupriavidus oxalaticus. Next base: position 2,620,841 of record NZ_CP069812.1, on the reverse strand, counting down.
TGGACGGCAAGCTCTACAGCAAGCAATGCGCCGACAATCCGGTGCTGACGCCGTGCATCTTCGAGTACGTCTACCTGGCCCGCCCGGATTCGTGCATCGACGGCGTGCCCGTCTACGACGCGCGCCTGCGCATGGGCGACTACCTGGCCGAAAAGATCCGCCAGGAAGTGTCGGCCGGCGACATCGACGTGGTGATGCCGATTCCCGACTCCAGCCGTCCGGCCGCGATGCAGGTGGCCAACCGCCTGGGCGTCCACTACCGCGAAGGCTTCTTCAAGAACCGCTATGTCGGCCGCACCTTCATCATGCCGGGCCAGGCGGTGCGCAAGAAGTCGGTGCGCCAGAAGCTCAATGCCATGGGCGTGGAGTTCAAGGGCAAGAACGTGCTGATCGTCGATGACTCGATCGTGCGCGGCACCACCTCGTTCGAGATCGTGCAGATGGCGCGCGACGCCGGCGCCAACAAGGTGATCTTCGCCTCGGCCGCGCCGCCGGTGAAGTACCCCAACGTGTACGGCATCGACATGCCGACCCGCAGCGAACTGGTGGCGCACGGCCGCACGCACGAAGAGATCGCCCAGATCATCGGCGCGGACCAGCTTGTGTACCAGGACGTGGAAGCGATGAAGCAGGCGGTGCGCGACATCAACCCGGCGCTGAAGGACTTCGATGCCTCGTGCTTCGATGGCCGCTACGTCACCGGCGATATCGACGAGGCCTACCTGGACCGCCTGGAGACCGCGCGCAGCCAGGCCGACCGCGACGGCACCGCCGGCGACACCGAGCGCTCGGCACTGCACCTGCAGCGTTCCGGCAACAACGAGTAAGCCGCACGCCGTCCCCCCGTGCATGTCCGTTCGTTGACGGATGCGAAGCCCGGCCGTAACATGGCCGGGCGTCGATTTGACAGTCAGCTTGCGGACGCGGGTCCAGCCCGAAACAGCTAAAGAGATGGTGGCCAGCAAGATTCGCCGATGCGCACAGTGCCTGCGCACAGCCCTGCGCAACTGGCCCGCCAATCGCCACAGCCTGCCGAAGGCCGCCGCAGCACAGCAAGCCCGTCGATCCGACCATCCGATCGCACGGGCTTTTTTCATGGCCCGCCGCCTTGCCGCGGCAGGCCACAACCATTGCATTCGCGCGGGTACGACCGCGCCACCAGCATGAACGAACCGCTCAATCCTGAATCGCTCGGCATCGATACCCTTGGCGTGCGCGCCGGCACGCTGCGCAGCGAGTTCATGGAGCATTCCGAGGCCATGTACCTGACCTCGAGCTTCTGCTTCAACAGCGCCGCCGAGGCCGCCGAACGCTTCGCCAACTCGGAAGAGGGCTTCACCTATTCGCGCTTCACCAACCCGACCGTGTCGATGTTCCAGTCGCGGCTGGCCGCGCTGGAAGGGGCGCAGGCCTGCATGGCCACGGCGTCGGGCATGAGCGCGATCCTGTCGGTGGTGCTGTCGTCGATGCAGGCGGGCGACCACCTGGTCAGCTCGCGCGCGATCTTCGGCTCGACCATGACGCTGTTCAGCAATATCTTCGGCAAGTTCGGCGTGGAGACGACCTTTGTCGATCCGACCGACCTCGAGGCGTGGCGTGCGGCAGTGCGGCCGAACACGAAGCTGTTCTTCCTGGAGACGCCGTCGAATCCGCTGACCGAAGTGGCTGACATCGCGGCCGTGGCGGACATCGCCCATAACGCCAATGCGCTGCTGGTGGTCGACAACTGCTTCTGCTCGCCCGCGCTGCAGCAGCCGATGAAGTTCGGCGCCGACATCGTGGTGCACTCCGCCACCAAGCATATCGACGGCCAGGGCCGCGTGCTGGGCGGCGCGGTGCTGGGCTCGCACGATTTCATCATGGGCAAGGTGTTCCCGTTCGTGCGCACCGCCGGCCCGACGCTGTCGGCGTTCAACGCCTGGGTGCTGCTCAAGGGCATGGAGACGCTGGCGATCCGCATGGAGCGCCATTCGTCCAGCGCGCTGGCGCTGGCGCAGTTCCTGGAGTCGCACCCGGCCGTGGCGCGCGTGTTCCATCCGGCGCTGAAGTCGCACCCGCAGCACGAGATTGCCATGCGGCAGCAGAGCGGCGGCGGCGCGATCGTGTCGTTCGAGCTGAAGGGCGCCACGCCCGAGCAGCAGCGCGCCAACGCCTGGCGCGTGATCGACAACACGCGCCTGTGCTCGATCACCGGCAACCTGGGCGATACCCGCACCACCATCACGCACCCGTACACCACCACGCATGCGCGCGTGAGTCCGGAGGCCAAGGCGGCGGCGGGCGTGGGCGAAGGGCTGATCCGGCTGGCGGTGGGACTGGAATCGGTCGAGGACCTGAAGGCCGACCTGCTGCGCGGCCTGGGCGAGCAAGGCTGACCGCGAGAGGCTGATCGCGCTTACGGCGCTTCCTGCGCCGGCGGCGGATCGTCGCTGCCGGCTACCGCTTTTACGCCGGCAGCGGTGATGTCATAGGTGGTGCCGACCGCGGTCGAGGCCACGCTGACCGCGGCGGAACCAACGGTTGCCACGGTCGAGACCGCGGCACTACCCACGGCCATCACCATGCAACCGCCCAGCGGAAGGGTAGCCAACGCGGCTGCCAACGCGGCTGCCAACGCCAGGGCAACGCGCTGCAAGGTGGCGGGTTCTCCGCTATCGTTGCGCACGGTACGCTGCAACGGGAAATTTCGGTATGGCATGGACACTGCTGGCCCTGGCAGGGCTGTTCGAGGTGGTGTGGGCAATCGGGCTCAAATACACCGACGGGTTCACGCGCCTGGTGCCGAGCGTCATCACGCTGGCCGGCATGGCCATCAGTGTGATCCCTGCTGGCACTGGCGCTGCGTCACATTCCGGTGGGAACCGGCTACGCGGTGTGGACCGGGATCGGCGCGGTCGGCACCGCGATCCTCGGCATCATACTCTTCAATGAGCCCGCGACCGCGGCGCGCATCGGCTGCATCGCGCTGATCGTGTGCGGCATTGCCGGGCTCAAGCTGGTGGGCAGCGCCTGAGCCCGCGCGCGCAACGTCAGCGCAGCATCCGCCGGCGCAGCAGCACCAGCGAAACCACCAGCGCGCCCGCCGCATAGGCTGCGAGCACGGCAAGATGCAGCCCGGCGCCTTCCACCGGCCGGCCCAGCATCAGCGGCCGGATCAGCTCGACCGCGTGCGCCAGCGGCAGCAACCTGGTGGCCGCCTGCACGCCTTCCGGCAATTGCTCCACCGGAAAGAACACGCCCGACAGCAGCAGCATCGGCGTCATCACCAGCGTCTGGTAGAACATGAAGAAGTCGTAGCTGGGCGCCAGCGCGGTGACGATCATCGCCAGCGCGGCGAAGGCAATGCCGGCCAGCACGATCACCGGCAGCGCCAGCAGCGCGCCCGGCATTTGCGCATAGCCCAGCGCCGCCGCCACCAGCATGATCGCCAGGCCCGACAACACCGCCTTGCTGGCCGCCCACAAGATCTCGCCCAGCACCACGTCGCCCAGCGTCAGCGGCGCGTGCATGATCGCTTCCCAGGTGCGCTGCACGTGCATGCGCGAGAAGGCCGAGTACATCGACTCGAAGCTGGCCGACATCATCACGCTCGATGCGGTGGTGCCGGCGGCGAGGAAGGCGATGTACGACACGCCGTTGACCTGGCCCACCATCAGCCCCAGCCCGAGGCCGAGGCCGAACAGGTAGATCATCGGGTCGGCCAGGTTGCCGATCAGCGACGGGATGGCCAGTTTCTTCCACACCAGGTAGTTGCGGTACCAGACCATCATCCAGTTGCGCATGTTGCGCGGCAGCAGCGGCTGCGGATAGGCCTGGCGCGTTGGCGCGGCAGCGTCCCGGTTGGCGATGGCGGGTGTATCGGTGCGGGGATCCTGTTCGCTCATGTCAGTCCCTGGTTCAGTCCCGCATCTCGCGGCCGGTCAGCCTGAGGAACACGTCCTCCAGGTTGGCCGGGCGGTGCAGGTAGCGCACGCCGCTCCTGCCGTGCAGCGCCGCCAGCAGCGGGGCGGGCTCGCGCACGTAGCAGAACAGCGTCTCGCCGCTCATTTCGGTGCGCTGCGCCAGCGGTGTCAGCGTGCCGCGCAGCGTGTCCAGTTCATCGCCATAGACTTCGACCACATCGCAGCCGATCTGGCTGTCGATCAACTCGTGCGGCTTGCCTTCGGCGATCTTGCGCCCGCCGTCGATCACGCACAGGTAGTTGCACAGCCGCTCGGCTTCTTCCATGAAGTGCGTGGTCAGCAGGATGGTCTTGCCGCTCGCCATCAGCGACTTCAGGCGCTCCCAGATCAGGTGGCGCGCCTGCGGATCCAGCCCGGTGGTGGGCTCGTCCAGCACCAGCAGGTCGGGGTCGTTGATCAGCGCGCGCGCCACCGTCAGGCGCCGGCGCATGCCGCCGGAGAGATCGCGCACCTGCGCGTCGGCGCGGCTTTCCAGCCGGGCGAATTCCAGCAGCATCGGCACGCGCCGCTCGATCTCGGCCGAGGACAGGCCGAAGTAGCGGCCGAAGATGCGCAGGTTCTCGATCACCGAGAAATCCGGGTCGAGGTTGTCGAACTGCGGCACCACCCCCACGCGCATGCGCGCCTGCGGTGCCCGCTCGGGGATGGGTTCGCCGCACAGCGTCAGTGTGCCGGCCATCGGCGTGGTCAGGCCCAGCAGCAGGCGCAGCGTGGTGGTCTTGCCGGCGCCGTTGGGACCGAGCAGGCCATAGCACTGGCCGCGAAACACCTGGAGGTCGAGGTCGTCGACAACGACCGTATCGCCGTATTGCTTGCGCACCTTGCGCAACTCGAGGATGGCAGTCAAGGCAGGGTCCGGTGGGCGCCTCAAGCAGGCGCAATATCCGCCATTATGCCGGGCATCGGCGCAACGCTCAGGTGGCGCAATGCAGCAAAAACCTAAGCGTTGCGGGCGCCCGTGACGCGTTGCGAGCAGGCATAAAAAAACCGCCAGCGAACTGGCGGTTTTCTTGCGAAGCTTGCGCGAATCAGTACATCTTCTTCGGCAGCATTTGCATGCGCAGGCGCTTGCGCAGACGTGCTTCGGCGGCCTTCTTCTTGCGCTTGCGCTCGGTCGTCGGCTTCTCGTAAGCGGTGCGGCTCTTGAGTTCAACGATCAGGCCAGTCTGCAGAATGGCACGACGGAAACGCCGCATTGCAACTTCAACGGGCTCACCGGGTTTCAAGACGATCTTAGTCAATTCAGTCCTTTAGGGGATTGCCGCGGTAGCGGCTGGTTCACACGGGGGGAAACTGCTGTCGCCGGAGCGACTGGTATTGCACGCTGGGCATGTGCCCGGTGCGCCCCCGCGAACCTGAAAGATGTGGACGTTTCAGTCCGTGCAACCAGTGTCAGGGGTGATAGCGCCAGGTCCAAAAATAACTGGGGCCTGACAGTACCGGTTTCCATGAATGCTATACGCCCGTAACTATGGCATGTATACGACGCATTTGTCAAGAATGGCGTGCGACCGACGCTGCAGGGAGGAGGCGGCAAGCGGCGAATTATCCGCCATGCCTCGCTCGCCCCCAGTCTTGGGAATCCGCGCATGACGACCCGGACGCTGTCTCCCGGTAAACCCGCAACACGCCCGAAATTGTTTGACGATGATATTCATATGTATAAACTAAGATTCATAGATATGAATTAATCGCCAGCATGGCGAGTCCTCGACAGGAGAGCAGCGTGCCGCAACCCCCGGTTTACTTCATCTCGACCGAAGAGGTCGAGGGCTACCATCCCGCCAACCACGTCGGCACGCTGAACCGCCGGCTGATCGGCCCCGAGACCGTTGGTTCGCGCCACCTGGAAGTGATCCACGGCACCATCGAGAAAGGCAAGGGCGCGCTGCCCCACGCGCACCCCGGCATCGAGCAGGTGTGCTACGTGCTGGAAGGCCGGGCCATCGCCGAGGTCGGCGGCCAGCGCAAGGAACTGGGACCGGGCGATTGCTGCTTCTTCCCGCCGGACGAGATGCATGTGTTCACGGTGGTAAGTGAAGAGCCAGCCAGGATCCTGGTGATCTATTCCCCACCGTACGAGGAATCGCCCGAGCGCGTGGTACGGCCCGCCTGAGATGCGGCCGGCCACGGCAAGGGTTCATATAACGACAGGAGACAGACCGTGAAGTGCTTCAAGACCGCTTTCGCCAGCCTGGTGCTGGGATGTACCGCCGCGCTGTTTGCAGCACCGGCGCTGGCCGCCGATGAATTTCCGTCCAAGCCGCTGCGCCTGGTGGTCCCGTTCGCCGCCGGCAGCGGCACCGATGCCGTGGCGCGGCTGACCGCCAAGTACCTGGGCGAGTCGCTGCAGCAGCCGGTGGTGATCGACAACAAGCCGGGCGCCAACGGCACCATCGCCGCGGAGTTCGTCGCCAAGGCGCCGGCCGACGGCTATACGCTGTTCATGACCACCAACACCACGCATTCGGCCAACCCGTCGCTGATGAAACAGCTGCGCTACGACCCGGTCAAGGACTTCACGCCGGTCTCGCGCATGGGCAACCTGCCGTTCATGCTGGTGGTCAATCCGCAACTGCCGGTGAAGACGCTGCGCGAGTTCATCGACTACGCCCGCGCGCATCCTGGCATGAGCTACGCAAGCGGCAACAGCACCGGCATCGTTGCCGGCGCGACGCTGTCGAAGATGGCGGGCCTGAAGATGCTGCACGTGCCGTACAAGAGCACGCCGCCGGCGATGACCGACGTGATGGGCGGCCAGGTGCAGGCGATGTTCGTCGACTTTGCCGCGGGCATCGCCAATGTGCGCGCCGGCAAGCTGCGCGCGCTGGCCGTGACCACCGCGCAACGCAGTGCGCTGCTGCCGGACCTGCCGCCGGTCGGCAGCGCGCCCGAGCTCAAGGGTTTCGACATCACCTCCTGGAACGGCGTATTCGCACCCGCCGGCGTGCCGGCGCCCGTCGTGGAGCGCCTCAACCGCGAGCTGGTTGCCATCGCCACCAGCAAGCAGCATGCCGCGCAGTTCCACGCGCTGGGCTTCGAGCCCTTTGGCAGCACGCCCGCCGAGCTGAACCAGTTTGTCGTGGCCGAACTGCAGAAGTGGTCGCGGCTGGTGAAGGACGCTGGCATCCAGCCGGAATAAACAACCTGACAGGCAATCTCATGAATTTCGATCTCTCCGAAGAACAGGCATCGATCGTCGAAGCCGTGCAGCAGGTCTGCACGCAGTACGACATGGAATACTGGGACCGCCTCGACAAGTCCGGCACCTATCCGCACGAGTTCTACAAGACCCTGTGCGAGGGCGGCTGGCTGGGGGTGGCGATGCCCGAGGCGTTCGGCGGCGCCGGTCTCGGCATCCTGGAAGCGGCGCTGGTGATGCAGACCATCTCGCAGTCGGGCGCGGGCATGACCGGCGCCTCGGCGGTGCATATGAACGTGTTCGGCCTGAACCCGGTGGTGGTGTTCGGCACCGAAGAGCAGAAGGGCCGCTTCCTGCCGCCGCTGATCGCCGGCAAGGAGAAGGCGTGCTTCGGCGTGACCGAGCCCGATGCGGGGCTGGACACCACCAAGCTCAAGACCTTCGCGCGCAAGGTGCCGGGCGGCTATTCGGTGAGCGGGCGCAAGATCTGGATCTCGACCGCGCAGGTGGCCGACCGCATGCTGCTGCTGGCGCGCACCACGCCGCTGGAGCAGGTGAAGAAATCGACCGAAGGGCTGTCGCTGTTCTACACGAAGGTGGACCGCAGCAGGATCGAGATCCGCGAGATCGACAAGATGGGCCGCGCCGCCGTCGATACCAACATGCTGTTCATCGACGACCTGTATATCCCGGAAGAAGACCGGATCGGCGAGGAGGGCAAGGGCTTCGAATACATCCTGCATGGCCTGAACCCCGAGCGCATCCTGATCGCCGCCGAAGCCATCGGGCTTGGCCGCGCCGCGCTGGCGATCGCCACGCAGTATGCCAAGGAGCGCGTAGTCTTCGGCCGCCCGATCGGCATGAACCAGGGCGTCCAGCATCCGCTGGCGCAGGCATGGATGCAGCTCGAATCGGCCAACCTGATGATGCTGAAGGCCGCCGCGCGCTACGACGCGGGCCAGTCCTGCGGGGCCGAGGCCAATGCGGCCAAGTATCTTGCCGCCGAGGCCGGCCACAACGCCTGCCAGACCGCGATCCTGACGCTGGGCGGCATGGGCTATTCGCGCGAATACCGCGTGGAGCGCCTGCTGCGCGAATCGTATATCCCGCGCATCGCGCCGGTCAGCCCGCAGCTGATCATGTGCTTTATCGCCGAGCGCGTGCTGGGCTTGCCCAAGTCGTACTGAACGGGGAGGGTGACGATGCAAGACAAAGCGCCTCCCGCGACCGGGCCCCTGGCGGGCGTGCGGGTGATCGACATGACCTCGGTGGCGATGGGGCCGTACGCCACGCAGATCCTCGGCGACATGGGCGCCGAAGTGATCAAGGTCGAACCGCCCGCCGGCGATGTGTTCCGCCATGCCGAGCCGGCGCGCCACGCCGCGATGGGCGCCAGTTTCCTCAACCTGAACCGCAACAAGCGGTTTGTCGTGCTCGACGTCAAGCAGCCGGAGGACCTGGCCGAGCTGAAGGCGCTGATCGCCACGGCCGATGTCTTCGTCTCCAACGTGCGGCCGCAGTCGTTGCGCAAGCTCGGCCTGGACTATGCCTCACTCAGGTCGGACCATCCGCGGCTGATCTATTGCGGCGCCTATGGCTATTCGGAAGAGGGCCCGTATGCCGGCGCACCGGCCTTCGACGACATCATCCAGGCACGCAGCGGGATGGCGCAGTTCCAGGGCGCCAACTCGAACGAGGGGCCGCAGTACGTCAACACCATCCTGGCCGACAAGGTTGCCGGCCTGACCGTCGCCTATGCGATCCCGATGGCGCTGTATGAACGCGAGCGATCGGGCCAGGGCCAGGCCATCGAGGTGCCGATGTTCGAGACGCTGGTGTCGTTCCTCGCCACCGAGCAGCTCGCCGGGCAGACCTTCGTGCCGCCGCTCGGCCCTGCCGGCTATCCGCGCGTGATGTCGGCCCACCGCAAGCCGTACCGCACCAGCGACGGCCATCTTGCGCTGCTGCCCTATACCAGCGCGCAGTGGCTGCGCTTTTTCGACCTGTCGGGCCATGCCGGACTGGCGCGCGACCCGCGCTATGCCACGCCCGCCGCGCGCAGCGCCAATATCGACGCGCTCTACGCCACGCTCGCCGAGATCGTCGCGCAGCGCACCACCGCGGAGTGGCTGGCGTTGCTGCGCGATGCCGATATCCCGCACAGCGAGCTGCCGCATTTCGACAGCCTGGTGGATGACCCGCACCTTCGCGCCACCGGCATGATGTTCGAATACGACCATCCGAGCGAAGGGCGCCTGCGTGGTGTCGGCATTCCCACGCGGTTCTCGCGCACGCCGGGCAATATCCGTAGCTGGCCGGAAGGTCTGCCACAGGCGCAGGACGGCTCCGGCACCTGATCCGGCTGCGTAGGGAAACACGCCGCGTACAATTCCGGCCAAAGCACACGGAAGTCGAGGAAGCCAACGATGGCAGAAAACGAAGCGGCGGAAAAATCCGGCTACGGCAGCGTCAAGACGGCGCTGCGCGTGATCGAGATCATGGAAATCTATGCACGCGAAGGGCGCTCGCTGACGCTGACCGAACTGGCGAAGCTGCTGGGTGCGCCGATGTCGAGCTGCCTGGGGCTGATCCGCACGCTGGCGTCGCTGGGCTACCTGTACGAAACCGGCCGCCGCCAGGGCTACTACCCCACGCGGCGGTTGCTCGATATCGCCCAGCGCATCGCGCGCAACGACCCGCTGCTCGAACGCGTGCAGCCGGTGCTGGAGTCGCTGCGCGATGACACCGGCGAAACCGTGATCTTCGGCAAGCTGCAGGACGACGGCCGCGTGCTGTACCTGGAGGTGCGCGAATCCGCCAACCCGGTGCGCTATATCGCCGCGCCGGGCGAACTGCGCGACGCGCATGTCAATTCCATCGGCCGCGCCATCCTCGGCACCATGACCGCGGAGAGCCGCGCGGAACTGCTGGCCAGCGTTTCCTTTGCCTCGCGCACCGGGCGCACGGTGGACTCGCTGCGGGTATTCGAGGCAGCGATGCAGCAATGGCAGGCGCAGGGGTGGTATCCGAACTTCGGCGAGTCGTTCCCGGACCTGGGGGCCATCGCGATTCCGCTATCGCTCGGCGGCGTTGTCTACGGGATGTCGGTAGCGGGGCCGCTGCATCGGGTCGAAGCCAATGCGCAGGCGATCGTCGTGGCGCTGAAGGCCGCAGGCGGTTCGCTGCAGGGATAAGCGGAGGGCAGGGGCGCTGCGGCGGCCCCGGAGGCAAGCCTCGACGAGCCACAAACGAAAAAGCCCGGTGCGTTTGCACCGGGCTTCCGTATCGGTTGGCTCCCCGACCTGGGCTCGAACCAGGGACCTGCGGATTAACAGTCCGTCGCTCTACCGACTGAGCTATCGGGGAACAGCTGAGAAAGAGATTATAGCCAGTTTCTCTTTTTGTCGTCAACACCTTATCAACATTTTGTTTGTCGTCAGGGGCTTCGGAGCGGCTGGCTGGCTGCGGCCCACGTTGGTGTTCAGCAGCGAGGCCGCATTATAGCGACGGTTTTTCGTTTGTGCCAGAAAAAAACCGCCTTGCGGCGGCTTTTTTCTGCGGCACCGTGCAGCGCCGTATCAGTCGAACACCGGCGATTCCACGCCCAGGACCTTGTGCAGCTTCGGCGAGGTCGTGGTGTACTGCATGTGGATCTTCTTCTCGGGGAAGATATACGGCGCAGCACCGAACGCGGCCAGCGCGGCCTCGTGGAAGCCCGACAGGATCAGCTTCTTCTTGCCCGGGTAGGTGTTGATGTCGCCCACCGCGAAGATGCCCGGGATATTGGTCTGGAACTTCTCGGTATCGACCTTGATCTGCTTGCGCTCCAGGTCCAGGCCCCACTCGGCGATCGGGCCGAGCTTGGGCGACAGGCCAAAGAACACCAGCAGGTCGTCCAGCGGCAGGCGGCGGGTCACGCCGTCGGCACCGGTCACCTTGATCTCGGTGAGCACGCCGTCCTTTTCTTCATAGCCGCCGATCTGGCCGACCACGAACTGCATTTCCAGTTGTTCGCACAGTTCCTTCATCTTGGCCACCGAGGCCGGCGCGGCGCGGAAGCCGTCGCGGCGGTGGATCATCACCACCGACTCGGCCTTGCCGACCAGGTCCAGCGTCCAGTCCAGCGCCGAGTCGCCGCCGCCGACGATCACCAGGTTGCGGCCGTGGAAGCGGCTCGGATCCTTGACGCGGTAGAACAGCTGCTTGCCGTCGAACTTGTCGAGGCCCTCGACCTTCAGCGTACGCGGCTGGAACGAGCCCACGCCGGCAGCGATGAAGATGGTCTTGGTGATAAAGCGGGTCCCGAGCGAGGTCTCGACGAAGAAGCGGCCGTCTTCACGGCGCTCCACCACGGAGACTTCCTGGCCCAGGTGGAAGGTGGGCTCGAACGGCTCGATCTGCTTGAGCAGGTTGTCGGTCAGTTCCTGGCCGGTGCAGCTGGGCACGGCCGGGATGTCGTAGATGGGCTTGTCCGGATACAGTTCCACGCACTGGCCGCCAACGACTTTCAGGGAATCGATCACGTGGGCCTTGATTTCGAGCAGGCCCAGTTCAAACACCTGGAACAGGCCCACCGGACCGGCACCGACGATCAGTGCGTCGATTTCCAGCGGCTGGCCGCCTGCGGGGCTGCCGCCCTCGACCTGCCTGGTCGCGTCGGCAACGGGATTTGGAATGCTCAAGTCCATATTCGTCCTGATACGTTGGTTGGGCACGCGGGTGCCCGGCATTGCGGAAAGCGCGTGGGGACGGCTTTCTTTGCTGCCTGGTGGGCTCAGCTTGCGCTCAGCGCTCCAGGTATTGCAGCTTGTCGGTGACGTCCTTCCACTCCTCGGCCTCGGCCAGCGGGGCCTTGGTCTTGGTGATCGAAGGCCAGGCGCGCGCCAGGTCGGCGTTCAGTTCAATGAACTGCTGCTGGTCGCCCGGCACGTCTTCCTCGGCGTAAATGGCGTTCACCGGGCATTCGGCCACGCACACGGCGCAGTCGATGCACTCATCCGGGTCGATGGCCAGGAAGTTCGGGCCTTCGCGGAAACAATCCACCGGACATACGTCAACGCAGTCTGTGTAGCGGCAACGGATGCAGGATTCGGTGACAACGTGAGTCATTTCGGTTCCAGGAAAACGGGTCGGCTTTTGATGGGAAACTGTTGGGCCGCTTCTTGCCGGCGGACGCCTCCATCTGCCCTGGCGGGCGGGGATGGGCGGGACGAGCGCCGGCCGTGGCCTTTCGGAAACCGGTATTGTAGCCGAGCCTTCTGGCAAGGATAGCGGGTCTATATAGCTGGATCAGATAGTTTTCTTATTTCTTTATGTGCTTTTGATCCAAGACATGGCGGGCCGCTGGCGTGCTTGCGCAACCGCAGGCATGATGAGGCCGCCTGAGTGCCACATGCCTCCACGCCGGGAGATTCGTATGCCACGCCCGCTTCGTTGTTGCCGCCGCGCCGCCTTGCTGTCGCTGCTTGTGATGCTGGCGGCATTTCCGGCGATGACACCGTCCGCCCGTGCGCAAGCCCTGGCCCAGCCCGGCATGGCGGACAGCGTGGTGTCCCGGCTGGTGGCATGGCGCGCACGATCCGAGGCGCCGGTCGCGTTGCCGGCGCTGACCGGCTTCGACTGGGACCACTTCAGCGTGACCGATTCCCCCGCGGGCGATGCCATCGCGCATTGCGGCCGCGCCGGCCTGATGCCTTGCGGACCCGAGCTGCATCCGAAGCCGGGCGACCGGATGCAGGTGCTGCGCTTCGAGCGCGCAGGCGCGGCGGTCTACACCGAGCGCATCCTTGCCGAGGACGGCGCCTTTGCCGAGCCGTTGCCGCAGCGCGTGCCGCGCAGCGCCGCCACGCTGGTGTCCTGCCGGGGGAGCGACGGCCGGGTGCTGTGGTGCCTGCAGGGCGGGACGGCCGGGAAGCCGGCGCTGCGCGCGCCGCAGCCGTTCCTCGACGGCGCCTGAGCTGCCCCTGAGCGCCCCGGACGCGCGCAGTCTCGGTTAGCATGTCGGACTGACCCGGCACATCGCCGTCTGGCTAGCTATGATCATCCAGTCCCTGCTCGACACCGACCTGTACAAGTTCACGATGATGCAGGTGGTCCTGCACCAGTTTCCGCAGGCGCAGGTCGAATACCGTTTCAAGTGCCGCAACGCCGGCGTCGACCTGACGCCGTATATCGATGAGGTGCGTGCCGAGATCGCGCACCTGTGCCAGTTGCGTTTCACTGACGACGAACTCGCCTACCTGCGCGGCCTGCGCTTCATCAAGAGCGATTTCGTCGACTTCCTCGGCCTGTTCCACCTGAACGAAAAATACGTGTCGGTGCGCGAGGCGCCGCAGGGCAACGGCGAGATCGAGATCTCGATCATCGGCCCGTGGCTGCATACCATCCTGTTCGAAGTGCCGGTGCTGGCGATCGTCAACGAGGTCTACTTCCGCCGCACCCAGCCGCGGCCCGACCTCGCCGGCGGCCGCCGCCGCCTGGAAGACAAGCTGGCCCTGCTGCAGCCGCCGGAACTCGCCGATTGCGTCATCGCCGACTACGGCACGCGCCGGCGCTTCTCGCGCGACTGGCAGGAAGAGGTGCTGCTGACCATGCGGCGCGAGCTCGGTGCGCAGCTGGCCGGCACCAGCAACGTCCATTTCGCCCGCCTGCACAACATGGTGCCGCTCGGCACGATGGCGCACGAATACCTGCAGGCCTGCCAGGCGCTGGGACCGAGGCTGCGCGATTCGCAGGTGTATGCGCTGGAACGCTGGGCGCGCGAGTACCGCGGCGATCTTGGCATCGCGCTGTCCGATACCTACGGCTTCGATGCCTTCCTGCGCGACTTCGACCTGTACTTCTGCAAGCTGTTCGACGGCGTGCGCCACGACTCGGGCGACCCGGTCGTGTGGGGCGAGCGCATGGTGGCGCACTACGCCGCCAGCCGCGTCGACCCGCGCACCAAGACGCTGATCTTCAGCGACAGCCTGGACGTGCCGCGCGTGATCGAGCTGTTCCAGCGCTTCCATGGCCGCTGCCGGCTGGCCTTCGGCGTCGGCACCAACCTGACCAACGACCTCGGCTACACGCCGCTGCAGATCGTGATCAAGATGGTGCGCTGCAATGGCCAGCCCGTGGCCAAGCTGTCGGACACGCCGGAAAAGACCATGTGCGACGATCCCGGCTACCTGTCCTACCTGCGGCAGGTGTTCTCGGTCCAGCCGGCATAGCGGGATGCCGGCGCGCCGTATGCCGTGCCGCGGCAACTATAATCGGCGCATCGCGTAATTTGCCGCACCTCTTGCCGCACCTCTTGCCGCATCCTTGCCAACCGCACTGCCAGGCCCTATGGAAACCAACGACGCCCGCGACCGCATCTTCGCCCGCATCCGTGCCGCACAGGGCCGGCCGCACCAGCCCACGCAGGGCGAACGCGCCGCGGTGGCCGACTACCTCGCGCGCCATCCGCAAGGCCCGCGTCCGGTGCCGGCGGCCGATCTCGTCGAAGCCTTCCTGCTGCAGGCCCAGCGCATGGCGTCCACCGTCGATCGTGTCGCCACCATGGACGAAGTGCCGGCGGCTGCGCGGCGTTTCCTCGACAGCCTGAACCTGGTGCAGCGCGCGGTGGCATGGGATGCGCTGGGCACGCTGCCGTGGCAAGACGCCGGCATTGCGGTCGAATGCCGGCCGCCGCTGCGCGAGGTCGAGGCCGACCGCGACCATGGCGACCTGGTCGGCATCACCGGCTGCTTCTGCGCAATCGCCGAGACCGGCTCGCTGATGCTGCTGTCGGGGCCGGCGACATTCGCCTCCGCGGCGCTGCTGCCGGAAACGCATATCGCGGTGGTGCCGCGCTCGCGCGTGGTCGCCGGGCTGGAAGACGCCTTTGCGCTGGTGCGCAGCGAGCGCGGCGAGCTGCCGCGCGCAACTAATATCATCAGCGGCCCGTCGCGCACCGGGGATATCGAGCAGACCATCGTGCTGGGCGCGCATGGCCCGTATCGCGTGCATGTGATCCTGGTCGAGCAGGCTTGATCCGCGGGGCAGCACGGACGTAAGAATCGCCTGTAAACGCGCGCCGCACAGCGGTCGCGCGCGGCGGTTCGATTACACTTGCAGGCTTGCCGTGCGAGCCCGCACGCCGTTGGTGGCGGGGGCTCGATGCACCATGAATGCTGCATTCCCGAGGAGATCCTGCCTGATGCGACTTGCTTTCGTACAGCTGCCGATGCTGGCCATGCTGGCCGCTGTCCTTGCTGTCTTCCCTGTGGCCGCGCATGCCGCTGACCTCGACGGGGCTGCACTGTCGCCGCTATGGGGGCTGCCGTTTGCCGGCATCCTGCTGTCGATTGCGCTGTGGCCACTGCTCGCGCCGAAGGTCTGGCACCACCACTATGGCAAGATCGCCGCGGGCTGGGGACTGCTGTTCCTGCTGCCGTTCGCCGCGGTATTCGGCACGCATGCGGCAGCCGCCAGCGTGGTGCATGCGCTGCTCGCCGAGTACATCCCGTTCATCTCGCTGATCGCTTCGCTCTATATCGTCGCGGGCGGCATCTGCGTGCGCGGCAACCTGCACGGGACACCGAGGCTCAATACGGGCATCCTGGCGCTGGGCACGGTGCTGGCGAGTTTCATGGGGACGACCGGCGCGGCCATGCTGCTGATCCGGCCGCTGCTGCGCGCCAACGACAACCGTCGCCACGTGGCGCACGTGGTCGTGTTCTTTATCTTCCTGGTGGCCAATGCCGGCGGCTCGCTGACGCCGCTGGGCGATCCGCCGCTGTTCCTGGGCTTCCTGAAGGGCGTGGATTTCTTCTGGACCATGCGCCACATCTACCTGGAGACGCTGTTTATCTGCGCGGTGCTGCTGGTGGTGTTCTACCTGGTCGACCGCCACTACTACCGCAACAAGGAAGAAGAACTGCCGCAGAAGAACGACCCAACGCCGGACTCGCACAGTATCTCGATCGACGGCAAGATCAACTTCGTGCTGCTGCTGGCGGTGATCGGCCTGGTGCTGATGAGCGGGCTGTGGCAGCCGGCCATCTCGTTCAACGTCTTCGGTACCGACGTGCCGCTGCAGGCGGTGGCGCGCGATGCGCTGCTGATCGTGGTGGCGGTGGTGTCGCTGCTGGTCACGCCGCATACCGCGCGCGCGGGCAACGAGTTCAACTGGGAGCCGATCCTGGAGGTAGGCAAGCTGTTCGCCGGCATCTTCCTGACCATCATCCCGGTGATCGCCATGCTCAAGGCCGGCACCGACGGCGCCTTTGCCGGCGTGATCCGCGCGGTCAGCGACAGCAACGGGCAGCCGGTCGACAGCATGTATTTCTGGGCGACCGGGCTGCTGTCGTCGTTCCTGGACAATGCGCCAACCTACCTGGTGTTCTTCAACACCGCCGGCGGCGACGCCGCCACGCTGATGACGCGCGATGCCTCGACGCTGGCCGCGATTTCCACCGGCGCGGTCTTCATGGGCGCCAACACCTATATCGGCAACGCGCCCAACCTGATGGTCAAGGCCATTGCCGAGAACCGCGGCGTGCGCATGCCGAGCTTCTTCGGCTACATGCTGTACTCGGGCATCTTCCTGATGCCGCTGTTCGTCATCATGACCTTCCTCTTCTTCCACGTGTGATGCCATGAAGCCGTCCGTCCTTGTCACCCGCGCCATCTATCCCGAAGTGATCGACCGCCTGGCGCAGTATTTCGATGTCGACGACAACCAGCAGGACGCGGTGCTCGATGCCGCCGCGCTGAAGGCGCGGCTGGCCGGCAAGGCCGGCGTGCTGGCCAACGCCGCCGACCGCATCGACGCAGGCCTGGTCGCTGCGTTGCCCTCGCTGCGCGCGGTGTGCAACATGGCCGTCGGCTACAACAACCTCGACGTGCCGGCGCTGACCGCCGCGGGGGTCGTTGCCACCAATACGCCCGACGTGCTGACCGAGACCACCGCCGACTTCGGCTGGGCGCTGCTGATGGCCACGGCGCGCCGTGTCACCGAGGCCGAGCACTACCTGCGCGCCGGCAAGTGGCAGCGCTGGAGCTACGACATGCTGGTCGGCATGGACCTGTACGGCAGCACGCTCGGCATCCTGGGCATGGGCCGCATCGGCCAGGCGCTGGCGCGCCGTGCCGGCGGGTTTGGCATGAGCGTGCTGTACCACAACCGCAGCCAGCTGCCGGCGGACACCGAGCGCGCGCTCAATGCCCGCTATGTCAGCAAGCAAGACCTGCTGCGCCAGTCCGACCACCTGCTGCTGGTGCTGCCTTATGGCCCGCAGAGCCACCATGCCATCGGCGCTGCCGAGCTGGCGCTGATGAAGCCGACCGCGACGCTGGTCAACCTGGCGCGCGGCGGCATCGTCGACGACGCCGCCCTGGCGCAGGCGCTGCGCGACAAGCGCATCTTCGGCGCCGGCCTGGATGTATTCGAGGGCGAGCCCAGTGTCCATCCCGACCTGCTGACGGTGCCGAATGTCGTGCTGACGCCGCATATCGCCAGCGCCTCGGAAAAGACCCGCCGCGCCATGGCGATGCTGGCCGCCGACAACCTGATCGCCGCGCTCGACCAGGGCCCGCAGGCCGGCCATCCGCCCACCGTGATCAACCCCGAAGTCATGCCGCGCCGCCGCTGAGGCGCGCTCGGTAGTCTGTCGCTTATCTTGTTGCCGCATGTCGCTGATTCCGTACCTGACGCTGGCCGTGGCGCTGCTCGCGGTTGTCTTGCTCGTGGTGGTGCTGCTGCGCCAGCAGGCAGCCGCGCCCGGCGCCGAGCTGGCCAGGCAACTTGCCGAGTTGCGCGTGGAAGGGGCGCGCGGCATGGAGCGCGTGGAGCGCGCGGTCCGCACCGACGTAGCCGAGGCGGCGCGCGGCAACCGCGACGAGTCGGCCCAGCAGATGCTGCGCTTCCAGCAGGCGCTGTCGTCGCAGCTGACCGGTATCGCCACGCTGCAGAACAACCAGATCGACACCTTCGCGCAGCAGCTCGCCAAGCTGACCGAGTCCAATACGCAGCAGCTCGAGCACGTACGCCAGCACCTGATGCTGCAAGGCCAGCAGGCGCGCGACGAGCAGGCGGGGGCGCTGCGCCGCTTCGGTGACGGCTTGCAGCAGCAGCTGGCGCAGATGTCCGAAGCCAACGAGCGCCGCCTGGCCGAGGTGCGGGCCACGCTGGAGCAGAAGCTGCGCGACATCGAGGCCAACAACGCGACCAAGCTGGAAGAAATGCGCCGCACCGTCGACGAGAAACTGCATGCCACGCTGGAGCAGCGCCTGGGCGAGTCGTTCCGGCTGGTGTCGGACCGGCTCGAGCAAGTGCATCGCGGGCTGGGCGAGATGCAGGCACTGGCGCAGGGCGTGGGCGACCTGAAGAAGGTGCTGACCAACGTGAAGTCGCGCGGCACCTGGGGCGAGGTCCAGCTCGAAATGCTGCTGGAGCAGATGCTGACGCCGGACCAGTACGGCAAGAACGTCGAGACGGTGCGCAATTCGGGCGCGCGGGTGGAATTTGCCATCCGGCTGCCCGGCAAGGCCGCGGGTGGCGACAACATGCCGGTGTGGTTGCCGGTCGATGCCAAGTTTCCCAAGGAACAGTACGAGCGGCTGGTCGATGCGCAGGAGCGCGGTGACCCGGACGGCGTCATTGCCTTCGGCCGCGAACTGGAAGTTGCCTTGCGCCGAGAGGCGCAGACCATTGCCGAAAAATACCTGGCGCCGCCACAGACTACCGATTTCGCCATCCTGTTCCTGCCGACCGAAGGGCTGTATGCCGAAGTGTTGCGGCGACCAGGCCTGACCGACCTGCTGCAGCGCGACTATCGCGTTACCGTGGCGGGTCCGACCACGCTGACCGCACTGCTGAACAGCCTGCAAATGGGTTTCCGCACGCTGGCGTTGGAAAAACGCTCAAGCGAAGTGTGGGAAGTGCTCGGTGCGGTCAAGACCGAGTTCGGCAAGTTTGGCGACGTGCTGGCCAAGACCCGCGACACCCTCGAGCGCGCGGCGCGCAATATCGAGCAGGCCGAGGTGCGCACGCGCCAGATGGCGCGCAAGCTGCGGACGGTGGAAGCGCTGCCGGGCGATGCCGCGCAACAGTTGCTCGGACTGAACGGGGTGGAGACGGCGGAGACGCCGGATGACAACGGCGGCTGAGCGCGCCGGAGCAGGGAAGGGCCGGCAGGCTGCCGGCCCGCAAATCAGCGTGGGTTCAGCGGTCGTCCTCGGGCGCCAGTTCGCGCACGTGGACTTCGATGCCGCCAAAGCGGGCGGCCACCCAGTTGTACGCCTTGCACGCCAGCCACAGCAGGCCAAAGCCGATCAGCGCATTCAGGATGATCGCGCTGAAGACCGTGATCGCCGGCAGGTCGCCATAGCGGACAAAGGTGACAAACAGGCCCAGCGAGACGATCGGCAGCGAGAAGCACAGGTAGACCAGCACCAGCGCGCGGGCGGTCTTCACGGGGTGGAGGTAGGCGATCTCCTGATTCATGACGGGGGATGACTTGATTGTTGCTGAATCGTGCGCCAAGTGTAGCGACTGGCCGACCCCAAGCATAGTCCGCTGCCCGCGCCGCGGCCGAAAGCCGTGCGCCGGACGCGTCACGGAGGCAAATGTGCAGCACAAATACGACACATTGCGGCCGCAGCGAAGCGGCCGGCCCGTCGCCGCGCTCAGACCAGCCCGTCGAACAGCATGACCTCGACCGGATCGCCGGCCTTGACCGAGTCCTGCTCGTGGCCGAGCACGATAAAGCAGTTGGCCTCGCTCATCGAGCGCAGCACGCCGGAACCCTGCTGGCCGGTGATGCGCACTTCCCAATGTCCGTCAGCCGCCCGGCCCAGGATGCCGCGCTGGTATTCGGTGCGGCCGGGTTTCTTGCGGATCGCCTGCGCGCTGCGCACCTGCAGCAGCGGCAGCGGCGGCACGTTGGCACCCATCAGCCGGTGCAGCGCTGCCCGCACGAAGTGGTAGAAGGTGACCATCACCGCGACGGGGTTGCCCGGAAGGCCGAACAGCAGCGCCGAATCGCGGCCCTCCTGGCCCTCACCGCTGCCGATGCGCCCGAACGCCATCGGCCGGCCCGGGCGCATGGCGATCTTCCAGAAGGTGACATCCCCCAGGCGCGCCATGATCTGCTTGGTGTAGTCGGCCTCGCCGACCGAGACGCCGCCCGAGGTGATGACCGCGTCGGCGCTTTCGCAGGCAGTGCGGAAAGCCGTTTCCAGTGCCTCGGGGTCGTCGCGCACCACGCCCATGTCGAGGAATTCGACGTTCATCCGGCGCAGCATGCCGTGCAGCGTATAGCGGTTCGAGTCGTAGACGCAGCCAGCGTCCAGCGGCTCGCCGATCGAGCGCAGTTCATCGCCGGTGGAGAAGAAGGCCACGCGCAGGCGCCGGCGCACGCGCACTTCGGCAATGCCCAGCGAAGCCAGCAGGCCGAGGTCGGCCGGCTGGACGATGCGGCCGGCCGGCAGCGCGGCCTGGCCGCGCGCGAGGTCTTCGCCGCGCAGGCGGCGGTTGTCGCCGGCGCGCACGCAATCGGCGGCAAAGCGGATGTGCGTACCGTCGGCCACCGCTTCGACGAATTCCTGCGGCACCACCGTGTCGCAGCCGGCCGGCATTACCGCGCCGGTCATGATGCGCACCGCCTGCACGGCCGTGGGTGCGAGCGCGCCGGCGCCGCCGGCGAAGGCGCTGCCGATCACTTCCAGCTCGATGGTGTCGGTCTGCGCCGCGGCGAGCGCTTCGCTGCGGAAGGCGTAGCCGTCCATGGCCGAGTTGTCATGGGCAGGCACGTCGAGGGTCGAGACGATGTCCTCGGCCAGCACGCGCTCGAGTGCGCTGCGGATCGGCAGCTGTTCGATGCCGCGCACCGGCTCCACCACCTCGCCGATGATGCGATTGGCCTGGTCTACCGGCAACGCGGTGGGGTCGTAGTCGGACAGGCAGGAAATGACGGATTGCAGGGAAGGCATGGTGGCTCGGCGGCGGGTGATTGCGTTGTTGGCGACTAGCGGGCGACTAGCGGGCGACTAGCGGCTTTCGTGCGTGCGCAGTTCGTCCAGCGTGTTGATATTGGCGAAGGCCGCGGCGTCGTCGAACATCACCTCGGCCAGCCGGTGCGAGGCGGCCCAGGTCTCGATCTTGCGGCCGCCGCCGGAAAGATACGCGACCAGGCTGTCGAGCGCACTGACCGGCATCAGGCAGAACACGGGTTGGGTCTGGCGCTTTCCGGTTTCATCCAGCGTGACCGGGATCGCCAGTTCCGCGCCCTCGGACTCGATGGCCTGCGACAGCCGTGCCACGAGGTCGGTCGGGAGAAAAGGCGAGTCGCATGGCGCCGTCACCATCCAGGATGTGCCGCACTGTTCCAGCCCGGCAAGCATGCCGGCCAGCGGCCCGGCAAAGTCGGGCACCGTGTCGGTGTAGACCGGCACGCCGAACGATTCATAGGCGGCAAGGTTGCGGTTGGCGTTGATGATCAGGCCGCCGACCTGCGGGCCGAGGCGCATCATCGTGTGCATTGCCATGGGCGTGCCGCGCAGCGGCTGCAGCCCCTTGTCGGTGCCGCCCATGCGGCTGCCCCTGCCGCCTGCGAGGATCAGGCCGGTGATGTCGTCGCGTGCAATCATGAAGGTGCGGCGGCGGGTTCAGCCGCCGATATAGGACATCTCGATCTTGCGCTCGGCCCGTGCCTGGCGCACTGCCGGGTCGCCGCGCTGCTCGGAGTAGTTATCGGTGCGCCCCTGCCACACCTGGGCGATGGCGTTCGAGATCTCCAGGTCGCTGTAGCCGCCGCGCAGCAGCGCGCGCAGGTCATAGCCCTCGGTGGCGAACAGGCACAGGTAGAGCCGGCCTTCGGTGGACAGCCGGATGCGGCTGCAATCGCCGCAGAAGGCATGGGTGACGCTGGAGATCACGCCGATCTCGCCGCTGCCGTCGCGATAGCGCCAGCGCTCGGCGGTCTCGCCGCTGTAGTTGGCCTGCACGGGTTCCAGCGGGAACTCGGCATCGATGCGGCGCACGACCTCGGCCGAGGGCAGCACCTCGTCCATCTGCCAGTGGTTGCTGGCGCCGACGTCCATGAATTCGATATAGCGGACGATGATGCCGCTGTGGCGGAAATGGCGCGCCATCGGCACGATTTCCTGGTCGTTGGTGCCGCGCTTGACCACCATGTTGACCTTGATCGGCGCCAGGCCAACAGCCTGCGCGGTCTCGATGCCATGCAGCACGTCGGCGACGGCGAAGTCGACATCGTTCATGCGGCGGAAGGTGGCGTCGTCGATCGCGTCCAGGCTGACGCTCACGCGCGTCAGGCCGGCGTCGCGCAGCGAGCGCGCCTTGCGCGCCAGCAGCGAGGCATTGGTGGTCAGCGTCAGGTCGAGCGGCTTGCCGGAGACGGTCTCGATCTTTGCCAGCATCTCGACCAGGTGCTCGATGTTCTTGCGCAGCAGTGGCTCGCCGCCGGTCAGGCGGATCTTCTCGACGCCATGCGCGACGAACAGGCGCGCGGTGCGCTCGATTTCTTCAAAGCTGAGCAGTTCCGAGTGCGGCAGGAAGGTGTAGTCCTTGTCGAACACTTCCTTCGGCATGCAGTAGACGCAGCGGAAGTTGCAGCGGTCCGTCACCGAGATGCGCAGGTCATGCAGCGGCCGGCCGCGGGTGTCGGCCACCAGGCCGGTGGGCGCTTCCAGCTTGCCGGGAATGCGCGGCGTCATCGAATGGTAGCGATGGTCGCGCAGGTCGAAGATCGGAATGACGGATTCAGTCATGGCCTGTGGGTGGGCGCTGCTGCGGCGAGTGGCCTGGCAAGGCCAGGCGGGAGACTCCGGCAGCCCGGATGCATTTGCTGCCATTCTAGCCGAGTGGGCGCCCGGGCAGCCGCATTCCCGCGAATCGCAGGGATTTGCCGTGCATGAAAAAAGGGACAGCCAAGGCTGTCCCTCGGGCTGTCCCTTCTGCAGCGGCGTGGGTGCCGGCGGCGGCACCCCGGCAGGCTTACTGTTGCGACGCCATCTCCACCTCGCGAGCGCGGGTCTCGACCAGGATCATCGGACCCTGGGGCAGCGGCGGCAGCGGCTTGCGCTCGCGCGGCACGCGCGGCGCGGGCACGATGCGGGCAGCGGCCTCCTGCGCGGAGCGCAGCTTGTCGGCATCGGTGTGGACCCATTGCAGGCCGGCGCCGGCGAGCATCGGCTCGAGGCTTTCCATTGCGACCGGCGCAGCGGCCGGGGCAGCGGACACTACCGGTGCGGCTTGAGCCACCTGGGCGACCTGGATCGGCGCGCCGGCCGGTTCCGCGGCGGGCGCGGCCACGGCAGGGGCGGGTTCCACGGCCGCGGTCACGACCGGCTCGGCCACGGCTTCGGCGGCGACCGCTTCGGTTACTGCTGCGGCGGCTTCCGCCTGCACGGCTACTGCGGCCGGGGCGGGTTCGGCCACGGGCGCGGCTACCGGTGCCGGTTCGGCTGCGGGGGCGGGGGCGGGGGCCGTCGTCACGCCTTCCGGCATGGCGATGCGGATCGCTTCGACGCTTTCCGCGGCGGCAACAGCGACAGGTGCCTGCGGTGCCGGTTCGGCTCGCGGGGTGGCCTCGGCGGTCACCGGAGCGATGCCTTCGGCGGCTTCGGTGGTTTCGGCGGCTTCGGCAGCGCCTTCCAGAGCGGCTTCGCCTTCACCTTGCGTACCCTGGCCGGCCTCGTCGCGCTCGCGGCGATAGCGGTTGCGGCCGCGGCGGTTACGGCGGCGGCGCTCTTCGCCCTCGGCGGTTTCGGCGAATCCTTCGGCACCTTCCGGCAGTTCGGCATGCACCGCTGGCACCTCGTCTGCGGCGGCTTGCGGCAGCACGCCCAGCGCCTGGGCGGCGGCTACGGCTTCCGGCTGCGGCGCTTCGCCGGCCTCGGCTTCACGCAGGTCGCTGCGCTCACGCTGGCGGTCGCGCTGGCGCTCGCGGCGTTCCTGGCCGCGCTCGCGGCGGCCTTCCTGGCGGGCTTCGCCGCGCTCGCCCTGGGCACGTTCACCCTGGGCGGCTTCAGCCTGGCGGGCGACGGCCGGCGTGGCCTGGCCTTCCTGCGGGCGCGGCTGGCGGCCCTGGCGCTCGCCACGGCCCTCGCGTTGTTCGCCACGCTCGCCTTGCTGGCGCTCGGCACGCTCACCACGTTCGGCGCGCTGTCCGCGAGGCTGGCGCTCGCCACGTTCCTGGCGCTCGCCACGCTCACCACGCTCGGCGCGCTCAGTACGTTCACCGCGCTCTCCACGTTCGGCGCGCTCGCCGCGCTGGCCACGGCCTTCGCCGCGCTGGCCGCGCTCGCGGCGGCCTTCACCACCACGGCTTTCAGCGGCCGCGGCCGGCTTGGCCGGCTCGACCACCGGCGCAGGCGCCGGACGCGCGCCGAACAGGCCCTTCAGCCAGGCGATAAAGCCGCCGGCTTCCACCGGCTTGGTGGCCGGGACGGGCGGGGCTGCCGGGGCAGCTTCCGGACGCGGGGCGCGCTCCGGGCGCGGCACGGAGACCGGTGCCGGCTGCTCCGGCGTGATGCCCTTGACCGCGGCTTCCTGGCGCGGCTTGGCCTCTTCCTTGCGGCGGCTGCTGTAGCTGGTGTCGGCTTCCAGTTCCTTGGCGGCGGCCTCGGCCATCTTGTAGCTGGCGGTGCTGTCTTCCAGGCGCGGGTCGTCGTGGCGCAGGCGCTCCAGCTTGTAGTGCGGCGTTTCCAGGTGCTTGTTCGGGATCAGCAGCACGTTGACCTTGAAGCGCAGCTCGATCAGGTTGATTTCCTGGCGCTTCTCGTTCAGCAGGAAGGCGGCGACCTCCACCGGCACCTGGCAGTGGATGGCGGCGGTGTTTTCCTTCATCGCCTCTTCCTGGATGATGCGCAGCACCTGCAGGGCGGACGATTCGGTATCGCGGATGTGACCCGTGCCGTTGCAGCGCGGGCAAGTGATGTGCGAGCCCTCCGACAGCGACGGGCGCAGGCGCTGGCGCGACAGCTCCATCAGGCCGAAGCGGCTGATCTTGCCCATCTGCACGCGCGCGCGGTCGTGGCGCAGCGCATCCTTCAGGCGCGTTTCCACGTCCTTCTGGGCCTTGCCCGACTCCATGTCGATGAAGTCGATCACGATCAGGCCGCCCAGGTCGCGCAGGCGCAGCTGGCGGGCGATCTCGTCGGCGGCCTCGAGGTTGGTGCGCAGCGCGGTTTCCTCGATGTCGGCGCCCTTGGTGGCGCGGGCCGAGTTCACGTCCACGGAGACCAGTGCCTCGGTGTGGTCGATCACGATGGCGCCGCCCGAAGGCAGCATCACCATGCGCGAGTAGGCCGATTCGATCTGGTGCTCGATCTGGAAACGCGAGAAGAGCGGCACGTCGTCCCGGTACTTCTTCACGCGGTTCATGTTGTCAGGCATCACCACGCTCATGAAGGCGCGGGCCTGTTCGTAGATCTCGTCGGTATCGATCAAGATCTCGCCGATATCCGGCTGGAAGTAGTCGCGGATCGCGCGGATCACCAGGCTGGATTCCAGGTAGATCAGCAGCGGGGCCTTGTTGTCGCCGGCGGCGCCGTCGATGGCCTTCCACAGTTGCAGCAGGTAGTTCAGGTCCCACTGCAGTTCCTCGGCCGAGCGGCCGATGCCCGCGGTCCGGGCAATGATGCTCATGCCCTCCGGCACGGTCAGCTGCGCCATCGTTTCGCGCAGTTCCTGGCGGTCTTCGCCCTCGATACGGCGCGACACGCCGCCGCCGCGCGGGTTGTTGGGCATCAGCACCAGGTAGCGGCCGGCCAGCGAGATGAAGGTGGTCAGGGCCGCGCCCTTGTTGCCACGCTCTTCCTTCTCGACCTGGACGATCAGTTCCTGGCCTTCATGCAGGGCATCCTGGATGCGCGCGTTGCGCACGTCGATGCCTTCCTTGAAGAAGGCGCGGGCCACTTCCTTGAATGGCAGGAAACCGTGGCGCTCTTCGCCGTAGTTGACGAAGCAGGCCTCCAGCGAGGGTTCGATACGGGTGATGACACCCTTGTAGATGTTGCCCTTGCGCTGTTCGCGCCCGGCAGTCTCGATGTCGATATCGATCAGCTTCTGACCGTCGACGATGGCGACGCGCAATTCCTCCTGTTGCGTCGCGTTGAACAGCATGCGTTTCATCGCAATACCTCACTCCAGAGCCGCGGTTGCACCGTCTTGGCGGTGTCCGCGGCGATCCATGGAGCACGCTAGGGAGCGAGCGAAGGCGCGAGAATTGCCGGAAAGCGCCGTTTCGCGCGAAGGCGAGCGGCTGGGCGCGGGTGAAAGAGAGGCGATGACGTCGGGGTAACGTCCGCGGGGCGGGAGAGGGCGCCGGCGGCTGCTCTGCAGACACTGGCGCGTTCCCGTTCCGGAGGCGATGCTGGACGCCAGCGCAACTGGCACCGGCGGCATCGCGGCCGGGCCGCGGAAGGCCTAGACGCGTCAAAGAGCAAATTTTTCGGACACGGCAGGGCTGCCGATGCTGCCTGACATCTCCTGGCGGGCGCACCTACTACTTCTTGGAGTTCTGCGACCGGGCGCCGGTATTTCCAGTCAGGCGGCAGGCTGGCCTGCCGGCCGGCACCGTTTCCCGGTGCAGGCGGGACTTCTCTCACCGAAGCGGATGCCTATGGGGCATCCGCTCTTGAATTCTGTTTTACCTGAACACTCTGTTCCCACGTCATCGCCTGCTGCGCCGAAGCCTCCTTTGGGCGACTTCCTGCGTGCCGGCGATATCGTGCGTGCTGCTTTTACTGCCATTTGGCCGTCTGGCGCCCGCGCGGATCACGCAATGAAGCGGCGCAGGGCGGAAGACGGGCCGGGCTGGCGGCGACCCCAAGTGTAGAATGCGGTCAATCCGAGATTAATCACGGGATTGATCGCTTACACAGGTCTTGCGCTGCCGGCCCCCGGCCGGAACAGCGAGGAAATTATATTGAAAATGAATGAGTTACGCCATCAAATTGAAAAGCCTGCCGATGTAGCGCCGGCAAGCCCGCAGGTGGCGTATGTCACGATCGACGAAGGCTCCGAAGGCCAGCGCATCGACAACTTCCTGCTGAAGGTGGCCAAGGGCGTACCCAAGAGCCATATCTACCGGGTACTGCGGTCGGGCGAAGTGCGCGTCAACAAGGGGCGTATCGATGCCACTTATCGCCTGCAATCGGGCGACGTGGTGCGAATTCCACCGATGCGGGTGGCGTCTTCGTCTCAATCCGCCGGCGCGCAGCCGGTGCCAGCCAGCGAATTTCCCGTGCTGTTCGAGGATGCGCAACTGCTGGTGGTGAACAAGCCCGCCGGCGTGGCGGTCCATGGCGGCTCGGGCGTTGCCTTCGGCGTGATCGAGCAGTTGCGCCAGGCGCGGCCCCAGGCCAAGTTCCTGGAGCTGGTGCACCGGCTCGACCGCGAGACCTCGGGCATCCTGATGCTGGCCAAGAAGCGCTCGGCCCTGGTCCACCTGCATGAGCAGATCCGCGGCAACAGCATGGACAAGCGGTACTTCGCCTGCGTGGCCGGGGAATTCCCGAACAACCGCCAGCACGTGAAGCTGCCTCTATATAAGTACACCACACCCGACGGCGAGCGCCGCGTGCGGGTACAGGCCGACGGGCTGGCGTCGCACACGGTATTCAACCGGATCGAGGCGTTTCCCGGCTTTACCTTGCTGGAAGCCGAACTGAAGACCGGCCGGACGCACCAGATCCGCGTCCACCTGGCCCATTCGGGATTCCCGATCGTCGGCGACGAGAAGTACGGCGATTTCCCCCTGAACAAGTCGCTGGCGCGTTCCGCCGCCAATCCCGGCATCAAGCGCATGTTCCTGCACGCCCACCGGCTGGTGTTCATCCACCCGGCGACGGGCGCGCCGCTGGCCGTCGAGGCGCCGCTGCCAGACGAATGCGTCGGATTCCTGCAACAATTGCGACAGCTGCGCGCCCCGGAGTAAGGCCGCGCGATCAACGCCACAAGGACAACCATGGCCAGGCAACAATTTGACCTGATCGTTTTCGACTGGGACGGGACGCTGATGGACTCGACCCCGACCATCGCCAAGTGCATCCAGCTCGCCAGCCGCGACCTGGGGCTGCCCGTGCCGGACGACAGCGCGGCCAGCCATGTGATCGGGCTGGGGCTGAAGGATGCATTGTCGTACGCCGTGCCGACGCTCGACCCCGTCGACTACCCGCGCCTGGCGGAACGCTACCGCTACCACTTCCTGACCCGCGACGCCGACCTGGTGCTGTTCGACGGCGTGCGCGAGATGCTGGCAACGCTGCGCGGCGAGCACTATTTCCTCGGCGTCGCCACCGGCAAGACCCGCGTCGGCCTGCAGCGCGCGCTGGCCGCCAGCGGCCTGACGCAGCTCTTCGACGCCACCCGCTGTGCCGACGAAACCTTCTCCAAGCCGCATCCGGCCATGCTGCAGGAACTGACCCGCGAGCTGGGCCAGGACATGGAGCGCACCGTCATGGTGGGCGACACCACCCATGACCTGCAGATGGCGGTCAATGCCGGCGCTGCAGGCATTGGTGTATGCTACGGTGCACATCCTGGCGACTCGCTGCGGGCGATGGCGCCGGTGCATTGCGCCACGTCGATCGCCGACCTGACCGACTGGCTGCTGGCCCATGCCTGAGCGCGCGGCCGGCCAGGGTGCGGTGCGGCTGTGCGCCGCGGCAGACCTGGAGGAGGGCGGCCTGGGGGTGCGCTTCTCAGTGGTGGTGGACAGCCGCGAGATCGGCGCCTTCGTTGTGCGCTTCGACGGTGCTGCGCATGGCTACCTGAACCAGTGCGCGCATGTGCCGATGGAGCTCGACTGGCAGGAGGGGCGGTTCTTCGATAGCTCGGGCCTATACTTGATGTGCGCCACACATGGCGCGGTTTATGCACCGGATAGCGGCGAGTGCGTCGGCGGTCCCTGCCGCGGCGCGGCGCTGGCCAAGCTGCGCGTCGAAGAGCGCGATGGCCAGGTCTTCTGGTTCCCTGAAGGTCCGTACCGGGCCGCCGCGCAAGCGGACGGCACCTGAATGACGGGCGGCCTGGCCGCCCGTTCTTGTTTCCAAGCTTTCCACGAGCGAGTTGCATGACAGAAGAACAGAAGCCGCCTATCGGTCAACCGGGAACATCGGGAGCATCGGGCGAATCGCGTGAACCTGGGCAGGGCGATACGAACCGGCCCGCCTCCGAAGGCCTCGTTGCCGCGAAGCAAGCCGACTATCCACTGGAAAACGAACTGCGCGCCGGCGACGACGCGGCGCGGCGCGAGCAGCGCGAACGCAAGGCCCGCATGGCCGGGGGGGGCGCAGCGGCCGGCAGCGGTCCGGTAGGCGCGGCCGGCTGGGAGCGCGACGTCCTGGAAAGGGTGCTGACGGCATCGCTGCGCGAGCAGCGCGCCGCGCGCCGCTGGCGCATCTTCTTCCGCTTCGTCGGACTGGGCCTGCTGGCGCTGGTCGTCGTCGCGCTGTTCGATTTCAAGGGCGACGGCGTCAGTACGTCCGGCCGCCATACCGCGATGGTCACGCTGGAGGGCGAGATCGCGGCCGGTACGCCGGCCAGCGCCGAGTCGATCAATGCCTCCCTGCAGGCGGCATTTGCCGACGCCAATGCCGCCGGCGTGATCCTCAAGATCAACTCGCCGGGCGGCTCGCCGGTGCAGGCCGGCATCATCAGCGACGAGATTCACCGGCTGCGCGGACTCTATCCGTCCAAGCCGTTCCATGTGGTGATCGAGGAAATCTGTGCCTCGGGTGGCTATTACGTGGCTGCGGCGGCCGACAATATCTATGTCAACAAGGCCAGCATCGTGGGCTCGATCGGCGTGCTGATGGACGGCTTCGGCTTTACCGGCCTGATGAACAAGCTCGGCGTGGAGCGCCGGCTGTACACCTCGGGCGCCAACAAGGGCATGCTCGACCCGTTCTCGCCGCAGGTGCCCAGGCAGAAGGCCTATGCCGAAGAGATGCTCAAGGAAATCCACGCGCAGTTCATCGGCGTGGTCAAGGAAGGCCGGGGGGACCGGCTCAAGGATGACCCGGAGCTGTTCTCCGGACTGTTCTGGTCGGGCGAGCGCAGCATCGAACTGGGTCTGGCCGACGCGCTGGGGACCGCCGATTCCGTCGCGCGCGACGTGCTCAAGGCCGAGGATATCGTCGACTACACGATCAAGGAAAACATCGCCGAGCGCGTGGCCAAGCGCTTCGGTGCCGCGGTCGGCACCGCGGCGATGAAGACCATGCTGTGGAGCACGCGCATGCAGGGCATGCACTGAGGCAGGCGGCTCGATTCGGCAGATGACAAAGGGGCGCCGTTGCGCCCCTTTCTACATGGCCGGCGTGTTCAGGTCGCCAGCAGCGAAAAGATCGCCGGCCGCTTTTGCAGCGCGATCTGGTCCGCGCGCCACGCCGACAGCGGCAGCGTGACGATGGTTTCGGTCGGCAATGTCAGGTCCACCGCCACCGACAGCAGCGTGGTGCCGGCGCAATGCTGGCGCATCGCTTCGAGCAGCGCCGCGTTGCGGTACGGTGTTTCGATGAACACCTGCGTCTGGCTGGCCTTGCGCGAACGCTGTTCCAGCTCGCGCAGCCGCTGCGCGCGTTCGCCGGCATCGACCGGCAGGTAGCCGTTGAAGGCAAAGCTCTGGCCGTTCAGGCCCGAGCCCATCACCGCCAGCAGGATCGAGCTGGGCCCGACCAGCGGCCGCACCCGGATGCCGCGCGCATGCGCCAGCCGCACCAGTTCGGCGCCGGGATCGGCCACCGCCGGCACGCCGGCTTCGGACAGCAGGCCGCCGTCACGGCCGGCCTGGATCGGCGCGAGCAGTTCGGCCAGCGCGTCGGCGCGGGTGTTGACGTTCAGCTCGCGGATCTCGATCTGCTGGATCGGGCGTGCCAGCGGGGTGCTTTCACCGAGCTTCTTCAGGAAAGCGCGCGCGGTCTTGGCGTTCTCGGCGACCAGGTAGTCGAGGTCGGCAGCGATCTGCTGCACGCCGGCGGGAATGACTTCGGCCAGCGGATCGGCTTCGTCGCGCTTGCCGAGGGTATTGGGGATCAGGAAAAGATTGCCGCTCATGGTTGGCTCCGGTGCGTCATGCCGCGAGCAGCGGGTAGCCGGCCTGGCGCAGCATGCCGGTCAGCGCGATCAGCGGCAGGCCGACCAGCGCCGTGGGGTCGTCGGACTCGACGCGCGCGAGCAGCGCGATACCGAGTCCTTCGGACTTGGCGCTGCCCGCGACGTCATAGGGACGTTCCAGCTGCAGGTAAGCTTCGATCTCGGCATCGCTCAGGTCGCGCATGGTCACGCGCGTCTGCACGTCGGCCAGCTGCACGGTGCCGGTGCGCCCGTCCAGCAGGCACAGCGCCGAATGGAAGGTGGCGGTGCGCCCGCGCATGCGGCGCAGCTGGGCGACGGCCTTGTCGTGCGTGCCGGGCTTGCCCATCTGCGCCCCGTCCAGCGTCAGTACCTGGTCCGAGCCGATCACCAGCGCAGCCGGGTGGTGCGCGGCAATGGCCTCGGCCTTGCGCTGCGACAGGCGCAGGGCGGTAGCCTCCGGTGCTTCGCCGGCGAGCGGGGTTTCGTCGATGTCCGGGGTGGCCACTTCGAAGGGGATGTGCAGCCGCTCGAGCAACTCGCGGCGGTAGGGCGAGCCGGAGCCGAGGATCAGCCTGGGGCGGGGGTCTTGATGCATAAGTGATTGAAGCATAACAGGAATGAGGCAGGGCTTGCCTGGCAAGACCTTTGACCTCCGCAAGGTTTACGTCGTATAATCGCGCGCTTTGCCGCATCCGCATCCGGGCGCTGTGCCGCCAATGTGCGCGGCCGCTGTCAGCGCAGGCGTGGAATGTGGCGAGCCAGTCATTGCAATACGACGGGAGCCACGCACATGACCCAGCCAATTGACCTGCGCGCGCTCGATCTCTTCGCGTTCTGCCGCAAGAGCGAAAGCCTGAGCGGCGACGTGGCAGTGCGGGATTTGCCGCGCATCTTAGCCGAGACCGCCGCGCAAGCGCCAGCCTCGGCACCCGAAGAGACGTTTGCCTACACGGCCACCGGCTTCGTGCGCGAAGAGGCGGCCGAGCCGGGCGCCCCGGTGGCGCGGCGGCTGTTCCTCGATGTGACCGTCAAGGGCCGGATGTGGCTGGATTGCCAGCGCTGCCTGACGCCTTATGCCGAGCCGATCGATACGGCCACGCGCTTCGAGGTGGTGGAGAGCGAAGAAGCGGCCGACGCCGCGCCGATGGACGACGACGAAGTCGACGTGATTGCCGGCTCCAGGCGCTTTTCGCTGCTGGAACTGATTGAAGATGAAGTGCTGCTGGCGCTGCCGGTGGCCCCCAAGCATGACGCCTGCCCGTCGGTGCACGAAAGTCTCGTGACCGGCACGGACGGCGAGGCCCAGCCCGAGGCTGAGCCAGAGGAAGAAAAGCGGCCGTCGCCCTTTGCGGCGCTGGCCGGCCTGAAGAACAAGCACTGAGGCCAACCGGGCCGATGGCGCGTTCCGCAGGTGGTAGTTGAAGCATCCGGCCGGGCCCCGGCTACGCCTTGGGCGGGATGCGTGTGTTAATATTGAAAAATTCTCGAAGGAGTCATCATGGCTGTTCAACAGAACAAGAAGTCGCCGTCCAAGCGCGGCATGCATCGCTCGCACGACCACCTGACGGTCGCCCCGCTGGCTGTCGAGCCGACCACCGGCGAAACCCACCTGCGCCACCACGTCAGCCCGAACGGCTACTATCGTGGCCGCAAGGTCATCAAGACCAAGAACGACTGATAGCATCGTGGCGTGACATTGCGTCTCGCTCGCGCATGCCTGTAAGTCGGACACAAGACGGTCAGACACAAAAAAGCGGCAAGATCGTTGCCGCTTTTTTGTTGGGCGCTCGGGATAACCGCCGGGCGTGGTGTGCGCCGCCGCGCTATCCGTACCAGGAACAATGACGATCAAAATCGCTATCGACTGCATGGGCGGCGACCACGGCGTGTCCGTGACCGTGCCCGCGGCGATCAGTTTTCTTTCCCGCCACGACGATGCCGAGATGGTGCTGGTGGGCCTGCCGGACGCCATCCGGGCGCAGCTGAAAAAGCTGCATGCGCTGGATCATCCGCGTGTGAGCATCGTCGAGGCCACCGAGGTCATCACCATGGATGACCCGGTCGAGGTGGCGCTGCGCAAGAAGAAGGATTCTTCGATGCGCGTGGCCATCACCCAGGTCAAGGAAGGCCAGGCCGGCGCCTGCATCTCCGCCGGCAATACCGGTGCGCTGATGGCGGTGTCGCGCTATGTGCTGAAAACGCTCGAAGGCATCGAGCGGCCGGCCATTGCCACCACCATCCCGAACCAGGAAGGCTGGGGCACCACCGTGCTGGACCTCGGCGCCAACGCCGACTGCGAGCCCGAACACCTGCTGCAGTTCGCCCGCATGGCCGAGGCCATGGTAGCCGTGGTGGACCACAAGGACCGCCCGAGCGTCGGCTTGCTGAACATCGGCGAGGAAGTCATCAAGGGCAACGAGGTGGTCAAGCGCGCCGGCGAGCTGCTGCGCGCTTCCGAGCTCAATTTCTACGGCAATGTGGAAGGCAACGACATCTTCAAGGGAACGACCGATATCGTCGTCTGCGACGGCTTTGTCGGCAATGTGGCGCTCAAGAGCACCGAGGGCCTCGCCAAGATGATCGGCGGCATGATCAAGGAAGAATTCACCCGCTCGTGGTTCACCAAGCTGCTCGCGGCGGTGGCCATGCCGGTGCTGTCGCGGCTCGCCAAGCGGCTCGATCCGGCGCGCTATAACGGTGCGTCGCTGCTGGGCCTGCGCGGCCTGGTGATCAAGAGCCACGGTTCGGCCGATGCCCATTCCTTTGAGTGGGCAATCAAACGCGGGTATGATGCCGCCAAGAATGGCGTGATTCCCCGTATCGCACGGGCTTTCGCCGATAAGTCCAGCGCCGCTGGCGTGGCGCATGCCGCCCCGGAGACAGACGCGCCCAGCGCGCATCCCAGTACCCACGCCGCCTGAGCGCCTTGCGCGCCAGCCAGCGGGAACTGCGGTCCATACGATCCGACACTACATGACCAAGTACGCAAAAATCATCGGTACCGGGAGCTACCTGCCCCCGCGGCGCGTGACCAACCATGATCTGGCGGCGCAGCTTGCCGAAAAGGGCATCGAGACCAGCGACGAGTGGATCGTCTCGCGCAGCGGGATCTCGGCGCGCCACTGGGCCGAGCCCGACGTGACCAGCAGCGACCTGGCGGTCAAGGCCGCCGAGCAGGCCATCGAGGCCGCGGGCATCGACCGGCAGAGCATCGACCTGATCATCGTCGCCACCTCGACACCGGACTTCGTCTTCCCCAGCGCCGCCTGCATGGTGCAGGAGAAGCTGGGCATCACCAACCACTGCGCGGCGTTCGACCTGCAGGCGGTGTGCTCGGGCTTCGTCTTTGCGCTGGCCACGGCCGACAAGTTCATCCGCAGCGGCTCACACCGCAACGTGCTGGTGATCGGCACCGAAGTGTTCTCGCGCATCCTGGATTTCAACGACCGTACCACCTGCGTGCTGTTCGGCGACGGCGCCGGCGCAGTGGTGCTGACCGCTTCGGAAGAGCCGGGCATCCTGTCGAGCGCCATGCACTCGGACGGCAGCCACGTCGACATCCTATGCGTGCCGGGCAATGTCTCGGGCGGCAATATCACCGGCAACGCCTTCCTGCAGATGGATGGCCAGGCTGTGTTCAAGCTTGCCGTGAACGTGCTCGACAAGGTTGCGCGCGAAGCCATGGAACTGGCGGCCATGCAGCCTGAGCAGATCGACTGGCTGATTCCGCACCAGGCCAATATCCGCATCATGCAGGGCACGGCCAGGAAGCTCGGCCTGCCCGCCGAGCGCATGGTCGCCACCGTGCACGAGCACGGCAATACCTCGGCCGCGTCGATCCCGCTCGCACTCGACGTCGCCGTGCGCGACGGCCGTATCCGCCCGGGCCAGACCGTGCTGATGGAAGGCGTCGGCGGCGGCTTCACCTGGGGCGCGGTGCTGCTGCGCATGTAATTCGCAGCCGGTGCCCGGTGCGCGCCAACGCCGCGCGCCGCCGCGCCGGCTTCCCGTTCCATAAAGGGTTTCAATCCGATGAAATTCGCTTTCGTATTTCCCGGCCAGGGTTCGCAGTCGGTCGGCATGCTCAATGCCTTTGCGGATAACGCCGTCGTGCGCGCCACCGTGGAAGAAGCCTCCACCGCGCTGGGTCAGGATCTCGGCCGCCTGATCGCCGAAGGTCCCGCCGAAGAACTGAACCTGACCGCCAATACCCAGCCGGTGATGCTGACCGCTGCCGTGGCCCTATACCGCGCGTGGCTGGACGCCGGCGGCCCGGCTCCGGCACTGGTGGCCGGCCACAGCCTGGGCGAGTACTCGGCCCTGGTGGCTGCAGGCGTGATCCCGTTTGCCGAAGCGGTGCCGCTGGTGCGTTTCCGCGCGCAGGCCATGCAGGAAGCCGTGCCGGTGGGCGAGGGCGGCATGGCTGCAATCCTGGGCTTGTCCGATGACGACGTCCGTGCCGCGTGCGCCGAAGCGGCTGCCTCCGGCGTGGTCGAAGCCGTCAATTTCAACGCCCCGTTGCAGGTCGTGATCGCCGGCCACAAGGGCGCGGTCGAGAAGGCATGCGAGATCGCCAAGTCCAAGGGTGCCAAGCGCGCGTTGCCGCTGCCGGTGTCAGCGCCGTTCCACTCGTCGCTGCTCAAGCCCGCTTCGGACCGCCTGCGCGAGCGGATGGCCGGGCTGGCGTTCTCGGCGCCGTCGATCCCGCTGGTGAACAACGTTGACGTTGCGATCGTCGATGATCCGGAAGCGATCAAGGACGCGCTGGTGCGCCAGGCCGCGGCGCCGGTGCGCTGGGTCGAGTGTGTGCAGAAGATGGCTGCCGAAGGCGTCACCCATGTGATCGAATGCGGCCCGGGCAAGGTGCTGGCCGGCATGACCAAGCGCATCGACGGCAACCTGACCGGCGGCGCGATCTTCGATCCGGCCTCGCTGCAGGACACGCTGGCGCTGCTGAAATAAGCCAGGGAAATAAGCCAGGACAAAAGAGCACGAAAGGACATTCTGCATGACCAAACTTCTCGACAAGCAGGTTGCGCTGGTCACCGGCGCCTCGCGCGGCATTGGCCGCGCCATCGCGCTGGAACTAGCCCGCCAGGGCGCCACCGTGATCGGCACCGCCACCAGCGAGTCCGGTGCTGCCGGCATCACGGAATACCTCGGCGCGGAAGGCCTGAACGGCAAGGGCGCGGTGCTGAACGTCAATGACGCGGCCGCTTGCGATGCCCTGATCGACGAGATCGTGAAGACCCATGGCGGCATCGGCGTGCTGGTCAACAATGCCGGCATCACCCAGGACCAGCTGGCGATGCGCATGAAGGACGAGGACTGGGTCGCGGTCATCCAGACCAACCTGACCTCGGTCTTCCGGCTGTCGCGCGCGGTGCTGCGCCCGATGATGAAGGCCCGCCAGGGCCGTATCATCAATATCACTTCGGTGGTCGGCTCGGTCGGCAACCCCGGCCAGATGAACTACTCGGCCGCCAAGGCCGGCGTGGCCGGGATGACCCGCTCGCTGGCCGCCGAGATCGGCAGCCGCAATGTGACCGTCAACTGCGTCGCGCCGGGTTTCATTGACACCGACATGACCAAGGCGCTGTCCGAAGAGCAGCATGCTTCGCTCAAGCAGCAGATCCCGCTGGGCCGGTTGGGCCAGCCCGAGGATATCGCCAATGCGGTGGCCTTCCTGGCCGGTCCGCAAGCCGCCTATATCACCGGCACCACGCTGCATGTGAACGGCGGGATGTACATGAATTAATCGGTTTTGGGTGGCGGTTTTCCGGAAAAAAGCCGGAAGAAGCCGCCTGAAGCCGTAGTGAAGTCGTAGTTTTCCGAACCAAACGGGCGCGATTCTTGCAAAGGTTGGCGAGCGGCATTTCTGTCGTCCCAAACCTGCTAAAATGCGCCCACTTTTTGTCGAACTTCCCTGGAGGGTTACATGGACAATATCGAACAACGCGTCAAGAAAATCGTGGCAGAACAGCTTGGCGTGGCCGAGGCAGACATCAAGAACGAATCCTCGTTCGTGAACGACCTCGGTGCGGACTCGCTGGACACGGTTGAACTCGTGATGGCGTTGGAAGATGAATTCGGCATGGAAATTCCCGATGAGGAAGCCGAAAAGATCACGACCGTGCAACAGGCTATCGACTACGCCACCGCGCACGTCAAGGCCTGAGCCCGTCGTATCTGAATTCCGAGCCACAGAAGGCAGGTGGGCGGGCCGTCGCGGCCTCGCCTTGCTGTTTTCTGTGGCTTTCGTCTGTTCGAAGACGCAGAATGGAATGCGCCTGGACGCCGCGCCCGTGGCGCGGTGGCAGGCTGATCCGTCGTTCCGTTGCCTCTTCACGCACCCGTAGGAAAACATAGTGAGCCGTCGTCGCGTCGTCGTCACTGGGCTTGGCCTTGTGTCTCCGGTCGGAAACACGGTTGCCGAAGGCTGGGCCAACCTGGTAGCCGGCAAGTCCGGCATCGCCACCATCACCAAATTCGATCACTCCGCGCTTTCCGTGCACTTCGCCGGTGAAGTGAAGGGCTTCAATGCCGAGGACTACATCCCGGCCAAGGAAGCCCGCAATATGGATACGTTTATCCATTACGGCATCGCCGCGGGTACACAGGCCCTGAAGGACAGCGGCCTGGAAGTGACCGAAGCCAATGCCGAGCGCATCGGCGTACTGGTCGGTTCGGGCATCGGCGGCCTGCCGATGATCGAAGAGACCAAAGCGGTGCTGACCGAGCGCGGTCCGCGCCGCATTTCGCCGTTCTTCGTGCCGGGCTCGATCATCAACATGATCGCCGGCCACCTGTCGATCATCCACGGCATCAAGGGCCCGAACCTGGCGGCCGTGACCGCGTGCACGACCGGCCTGCACAGCATTGGCCTGGCCGCCCGCCTGATCCAGGCCGGTGACGCCGATGCCATGCTGGCAGGCGGGGCCGAGTCGACGGTGTCGCCGCTGGGTATCGGCGGCTTTGCCGCGGCCCGCGCGCTGTCGACCCGCAACGACGACCCGGCCGCGGCCTCGCGCCCGTGGGACAAGGACCGCGACGGCTTCGTGCTGGGCGA
This sequence comes from Cupriavidus oxalaticus, assembly GCF_016894385.1. NCBI lineage: Bacteria > Pseudomonadati > Pseudomonadota > Betaproteobacteria > Burkholderiales > Burkholderiaceae > Cupriavidus > Cupriavidus oxalaticus. The sequence continues at coordinate 2,582,592 of NZ_CP069812.1, read as the reverse complement.
GGGCGCCGGCGTGATGATGCTGGAAGAATACGAGTCGGCCAAGGCACGCGGCGCGCGCATCTATGCCGAACTGATCGGCTTCGGCATGAGCGGCGATGCGTTCCACATGACCGCGCCGAACATGGACGGCCCGCGCCGCTGCATGGTCAACGCGCTGAAGGACGCAGGCATCAATGCGGACCAGGTCCATTACCTGAACGCGCATGGCACCTCCACGCCGCTCGGTGACAAGAACGAGTCCGACGCCATCAAGGCAGCGTTCGGCGACCAGGCCTACAAGATGGTGGTGAACTCGACCAAGTCGATGACCGGCCACCTGCTGGGCGGCGCGGGCGGCCTGGAATCGGTCTTCACCGTGCTGGCCGTGCACAACCAGGTGTCGCCGCCGACGATCAACATTGACAACCAGGATCCGGAATGCGACCTGGACTACGTGGCCAACACGGCGCGCGAGATGAAGATCGACGTTGCGGTGAAGAACAACTTCGGTTTCGGCGGTACCAACGGCACGCTTGTCTTCCGCCGCGTCTGATCCGTGGTTGAGGCGGGCCCTGCGCGGGCTGCGCCAGGACAGGGTCCACCCGTTGCGGTGGGCCCTGTTCGTGTTCTGCGCCGGTGAAACGGCTGCGGTGGGGCTGCTCGCCTCCACGTTGGCCGACACCGTTGCCGCCAGCCCTGCCGGCATGCTGTGGTGGCATGGCGTGCTGGCGCTGCTGCCCGTTGTCGCCGGCGTGGCAGTTGTGGGCAGCTGGCGCCGATGGACGCGTGGGCTGCGCTGGCGCTGCACGGCGATGCTGCCGGCGCCCGACGGCAAAGGTCCGCTGCGGGTCCGTATTGAAGCACCCGGTGCCGGCCGCCACGAAGTCGTGGTGAGCGGCTTCTGGCAAGCGGGCGGCGTCTCTGTCTTGCGCCTGGCTTCCCGTGTGTCCGGCCTGCCGGGCGCCCTTTTCCTCCCCTGGCAAGCTGTGTCGCCGGAGCTCTCGCGGCGGTTGCAACGGGCCGCCAGAGTTGCACTGCAGGTGCAACCGGAGACGGCGGCAAGGGAACGAGTTTGTTAATTCGCGGTCACAGGGTGCGCGTTGCTCGACGGGGCGGGGCGGAGATCGTAGGTAAAATACAACGTTTGTCGTGACGACCAAACCAAGAGATACACTGCAGGTGAGCCATACGTGAGCGAACGCGAAGCCGATCAGCTCCTAGTTGAACGCGTCCAGCAGGGCGACAAGCGGGCCTTTGAACTTCTGGTGACCAAATACCATCGGAAGATCATTCGCCTGATTTCGCGCCTGGTCAGGGACCCCGCCGAAGTCGAGGATGTGGCGCAGGATGCCTTTATCAAGGCATATCGCGCCTTGCCCCAGTTTCGCGGGGAGTCCGCCTTCTACACGTGGCTGTACCGGATCGCCGTCAACACGGCCAAGAACTACCTTGCTACCCAGGGCCGCCGCCCGGAAGCGTCGAGCGACATCGATGCGGAAGAGGCTGAAACTTTTGCGGACGGTGAGCAACTAAGGGATATCAATACGCCGGAGTCGATGCTCCACACGCGCCAGGTTGCCGAGACGGTGAACCGCGCGATGGAAGCACTGCCGGAGGAATTGCGGACCGCCATCACGCTGCGCGAGATCGAGGGCCTCAGCTATGAGGAAATCGCGGAGGCGATGGGATGTCCGATCGGCACGGTGCGCTCGCGGATCTTCCGTGCGCGCGAGGCGATTGCCGAAAAATTGCGTCCGCTGCTGGGAACGGCAGAGGGCAAGCGGTGGTAGTGGTTCCGGTGGTAGTAGTTCGGTAGCAAAGAACGATGTCGTGCGGCCAGCGTTGCAGCCTATTCCTGCATCGATAAGCGACAGCAGTAGACGGGATTATCGGTGTTCAATGGAATGTCTTGGGGTGGGAAATGGGTCAGGCTCATAAGCAGTCGGTTCATGTAGTGGAAGCAGCGGAGCAGATCTCCGTTCTGATGGATGGCGAACTCGCGCCGCACGAAGTCGATGCCGTGCTCGATCTCGCGAAGGGCGATGCCGGCATGGCGGACTGGAGCACATACCAGTTGATCGGTGATGCGCTGCGCTCGGAAGACCTGACGCACGCGGGCTCCACCGCCGATTTCCTCTCTCGCTTCTCCGCGCGCCTGGAAGCCGAGCCGCACGTGCTGGTGCCGGCGGTGGCGCAAGCCAGCGCCCGCCATCGCCTGCTGGTCAGGCCGTCGTGGGTGCGCCGCGCGTTGCCGGGTACCGCGATCGCGGCTGCCGTGGCGGCGGTCAGCTGGGTGGTGGTGCCGCAGATGCGCGGGCCCGCCGGCCTGGCCGCGCCCGAAGCCGTGGTGGCGCGCGCCGATGCGCCCACAGCCGCGCCGGCTGCCGGCATTGTTACCGTGGCCGAGACCCAGATGATCCGCGACCCGCGCCTGGACGAATACCTGCGTGCCCATCGCACGTCGGTGGCAACGGATGCGTTCGTGCCGACCATGCGCACGGTTGCCAACGGCGCCAGCTTCTCTCAGGAAAATACGCAGGAATAATGCCGGACATGCATAAAGGACGGTCGTCCGCCTATGTAGCGGGCGCACAGAGAATTGGGGCCCTGCGTAGGTCCCTTTTTCTGGCCTTGTGTCTGACTGCTGCAGCGGCAACCGCGCAGCCGTCGGACAGTACGCTGAACCGACGCGACGCCACCGCCTGGCTCAACAAGATCCACAAAGCCGCGCAACGCGAAAACTACGTTGGCACGCTGATCTACCAGCGCGGCAGCGTCATGCATGCGTCGCGCATCCAGCATTACAGCGACCTGGTCAACAACGAGTACGAGCGCCTGGAAACGCTGGACGGCAAGCCGCGCGAGGTGCTGCGCCAGAATGACGTGGTGCATAGCCTGATTCCGGAAGCCAGGCTCGTGGTGGTGGAGAAGCAGGAAGCCAAGGACCGCTTCCCGGCGCTGCTTGCCACCAACAAGAACGATGTGCTCGAGCTTTACGACATGCGCAGGATGCCGGCGGAGCGGGTGGCCGGCATGGATTGCGAGGTGTTCGCGCTGGAGCCGCACGATGCCGCGCGCTATGCGGTGCGCCTGTGGGCCGAGAAGAATTCCGGCCTGCTGATGCGTGCGCAGACCGTTGGCGACGGCGGCAAGGTGCTGGAGCAGGTGGCATTCTCGCAAGTCCAGATCGGGGTGCCGTCTGAAAAGCAGCGCATCCTTGCTGCCATCAAGAGTGCCAGCGGCTGGAACCACTACGAGGTGAATTACCAGCCGACCAATATCGCCGACGAAGGCTGGACGATCACCGTGCCGCTGAAGGGTTTCCAGAAGATCCGCGAGGTGCGACGTCCGCTGGGTGAGCTGCGTGCGTCGGCGCCCGGCAACAGCCGCGGCCAGGTCTTCGAGGTCCTGCAGGTGGTCTACAGTGACGGGCTGACCGGCCTGTCGGTCTTCATCGAGCCGGTTTCCGAGCAGCGCGTGCGCCGGGAAGGCGTGGCCGCGCTTGGCGCGACCCAGGTCGTGGTGCGCCGCATTGCCGACTACTGGATCACCGTGGTCGGCGAGGTGCCGGCGAGCACCGTGCGCCAGTTTGCGACGGCCGTAGAGTACCGACCGCCCAAGGCGGTACACTGAGCCTGACGCGGGTGCAGCCGGCGCCTCGGAATGCCCATTCCGGGTGCCGGCCCATGAAACCTGCGCGAGGGGTCCCAGCCACGGGATCGTATCGGTTTTTCTTCTTTCGCTGAATCCCGGGAGTTGTCGATGACTTTCAGATCTCCAGCCCTGGCGCGTGCCGTGGTCATGGCTGCCATGTTGGTGCTCGGTCCGACCGTGGCCGAAGTCAGCCACGCCCAGGCTGCCGCCACCGGCTACAACCTGCCTGATTTCACCGACCTGGTGGAAAAGGCCAGCCCAGCGGTGGTCAATATCCGCACCACCGAGCGCGTGCGCCAGCGCGGCGGCGCCCCCGGCGACGATGAGATGGCCGAGTTCTTCCGGCGCTTCTTTGGCGTGCCCATGCCGGGCGCGCCGGCCCCGGGCACGCCGCCTCGCCGCGGGCAGCCGCAGCCGCCGCAACAGGAAGAGCAGAGCCGCGGCGTAGGCTCGGGCTTCATCATCAGTGCCGATGGTTATGTGATGACCAATGCGCATGTGGTGGCGGACGCCGAGACCATCTACGTGACGCTGCCGGACAAGCGCGAGTTCAAGGCCAGGCTGATCGGCTCGGACAAGCGTACCGACGTGGCGCTGCTGAAGGTCGATGCCAACAACCTGCCGCGCCTGCCGCTGGGCGACTCGGAGAAAGTCCGCGCCGGCGAGTGGGTGCTGGCCATCGGCTCGCCGTTCGGGCTGGATAACAGCGTGACCGCCGGCATCGTCTCGGCCAAGGGGCGCGATACCGGCGACTATGTGCCGTTTATCCAGACCGACGTGGCGGTCAACCCCGGCAACTCGGGCGGCCCGCTGATCAACCTGCGCGGCGAAGTGATCGGCATCAACTCGCAGATCTACAGCCGCAGCGGCGGCTACATGGGCATCTCCTTCGCGATCCCGATCGACGAGGCGATGCGCGTGTCGGAGCAGCTCAAGACGGCCGGGCGCGTGACCCGCGGCCGCATCGCGGTGGCGATCGGCGATGTCACCAAGGAAGTGGCCGACTCGCTGGGGCTGGGCCGTGCGCGCGGCGCGCTGGTTGGCAGCGTCGAGCCGGGCGGCCCCGCCGAGAAGGCCGGGATCGAGGCCGGCGACATCATCCTGAAGTTCAACGGCCGCGATATCGAGCGCGCTTCGGACCTGCCGCGCATGGTCGGCGATACCAAGCCGGGCGCGCGCGTGCCGCTGCAGTTGTGGCGCAAGGGCGCGACGCGCGAGGTCACCATCACCGTTGCCGAGCTGGAGCCGGACGGCAAGGCGCGCGCCAGCCGCAGCGCGGCGCCCAAGGAAGACAGCGCACAGGCCAGCAAGCCTAACGCGCTGGGGCTGGTGGTCAACGACCTGCCCGATACGCGCCTGAAGGAGCTCAAGCTCAAGTCGGGTGTCGAGGTGGAGCTGGCCGACGGCCCCGCGCTGCGCGCCGGCATCCGTCCGGGCGACATCATCCTGCGCCTGGGCGACACCGACGTGACCAACGCCCGCCAGTTCAACGAGCTGGTGCGCGGGCTGGACAAGAGCCGGATCGCCGCGGTGTTCGTGCGGCGCGGCGACGCCACCCAGGTGCTGACGCTGCGCCCGGGTGCCACCGCCAACCGTTGATCCGCTCGCCGTTGATGGCGTGTCCGTGCCGACGCCCGCGCTGACACTTTACGGCCGGGCATACTGCCATCTGTGCGACGACATGAAGGTCGCGCTGGAATCCCTCCGGCGCGATTTTTCTTTCGTGCTGCATGAGGTGGATGTCGACAGCGACGCCGGCCTGGAAGACCGCTTCGGCGAACTGGTCCCGGTATTGATGCCAGGGCCTCCGGAGGCGCTCGACAGCGGTGCCGTGCAGCTTTGCCACTATTTCGTCGATGACGGCGCGGTGCGGGAGTGGCTTGCAGCACACGGCGGTGCCCGCGCCAGCCGCTGAATGCGCCTGGCACGCATATGGCGTGGCCATTTCACGACCCGGAAGCCTTTGAAAATCCGGTAAAATTGCGGATTGGCGCAAAAATTGCACCCCTGACCTTTGCGGCACGCCCGCGCACGCCTGCCGGCGCGCGGCGCCGGGCCATTTTCGAACTGTGACGAACCGTTTGTTGCCGCCCGGGCCCTGTTGCCGGCGCTCCCCTGAACACTAGATGGACCATATCCGTAATTTCTCGATCATTGCCCATATCGACCATGGGAAGTCCACCCTGGCCGACCGGATCATTCAGCTCTGTGGAGGGCTGTCGGATCGGGAGATGGAAGCGCAGGTCCTCGACTCGATGGATATCGAGAAAGAGCGCGGCATCACCATCAAGGCGCAGACCGCCGCGCTGTCTTACAAGGCGCGCGACGGCCAGGTCTACAACCTGAACCTGATCGACACCCCGGGGCACGTCGACTTCAGCTATGAAGTCAGCCGCTCGCTGTCCGCCTGCGAAGGCGCGCTGCTGGTGGTCGACGCCTCGCAGGGCGTTGAGGCGCAGACCGTGGCCAACTGCTACACCGCGATCGAGCTGGGCGTGGAAGTGGTGCCGGTGCTGAACAAGATCGACCTGCCGCAGGCCGACCCCGACAACGCGATCCAGGAGATCGAGGACGTCATCGGCATCGACGCGCAGGACGCCACGCCGTGCTCGGCCAAGACCGGCCAGGGCGTGCAGGACGTGATCGAGGCCCTGATCGCCAAGGTGCCACCGCCCAAGGGCGACGCGGACGCACCGCTGCAGGCGCTGATCATCGATTCGTGGTTCGACAACTACGTCGGCGTGGTGATGCTGGTGCGCGTGGTCAACGGCACGCTGCGCACCAAGGACAAGGCCCTGCTGATGGCCACCGGCGCGCAGCACCTGGTCGAGCAGGTGGGCGTGTTCACGCCCAAGTCGATCCAGCGCGATTCGCTGACCGCAGGCCAGGTGGGCTTTGTCATCGCCGGCATCAAGGAACTGAAGGCGGCCAAGGTCGGCGACACCATCACCACCGTGCAGCGCAAGGCCGAGGCGCCGCTGCCGGGCTTCAAGGAAGTCAAGCCGCAGGTGTTCGCCGGCCTGTATCCGGTCGAGGCCAACCAATACGAAGCGCTGCGTGAATCGCTGGAAAAGCTGCGCCTGAACGACGCCTCGCTGATGTTCGAGCCGGAAGTGTCGCAGGCGCTGGGCTTCGGCTTCCGCTGCGGCTTCCTGGGCCTGCTGCACATGGAAATCGTGCAGGAACGCCTGGAGCGCGAGTTCGACATGGACCTGATCACCACCGCGCCGACGGTGGTGTACCAGGTCGAGATGCGCGACGGCACCATGATCACGGTGGAAAATCCGGCGAAAATGCCGGACCCCAGCAAGATCGAGGCGATCCTGGAGCCGATCGTTACCGTCAACCTGTACATGCCGCAGGAATATGTCGGCTCGGTGATCACGCTGTGCACGCAGAAGCGCGGCACGCAGATCAACATGAGCTACCACGGCAAGCAGGTGCAGCTGACCTACGAGATCCCGATGGCGGAAATCGTGATGGACTTCTTCGACCGCCTGAAGTCGGTGTCGCGCGGCTATGCGTCGATGGACTACGAGTTCAAGGAATATCGCCCGTCGGACGTGGTCAAGGTCGATATCCTGATCAACAGCGACAAGGTCGATGCGCTGTCGGTGATCGTGCACCGCTCCAACTCGCAGTACCGCGGCCGCGAAGTTGCCGCCAAGATGCGCGAGATCATCCCGCGCCAGATGTACGACGTGGCGATCCAGGCGGCGATCGGCTCGAATATCATCGCGCGCGAGAACGTCAAGGCATTGCGCAAGAACGTGCTGGCCAAGTGCTACGGCGGCGATATCAGCCGCAAGAAGAAGCTGCTGGAAAAGCAGAAGGCCGGCAAGAAGCGCATGAAGCAGGTCGGTACGGTCGAGATCCCGCAAGAGGCCTTCCTGGCCATCCTGCAGGTGGACGACAAGTAAGGCACCGGCAGCACGATGCCACGCGCGGCGCTTCGCCGCGCGGATAACAGAACAGGCTGTACCAGGATTTCCAAGAACCAGAAGCCGTCATGAATTTTGCACTGATCCTTTTTGTGCTGGTGGTGATTACGGGTGTTGCGTGGGTCGCGGACAAGCTCGTGTTCGAGCGGCAGCGCCGCGCCTCGGCGCGGCTGGCGCTGGCTGAATTCGATTCCCGCCAGGCGGCGCTGCAAGGCGGCTTTGGCGCGACCGATGCGGACGCCACGCGCAAGCGCCTGGCCGAAGAGAAGCTGCGCCAGCCGTGGTGGCTGGAATACTCGGCCAGCTTCTTCCCGGTGATCCTGGCAGTGTTCGTGCTGCGCTCGTTCGTGGTCGAGCCGTTCAAGATCCCGTCGGGCTCGATGATCCCGACGCTGCTGATCGGCGACTTCATCCTGGTCAACAAGTACGAATACGGCATCCGGCTGCCGGTGGTGAACAAGAAAATCATGGACATGCGCGAGCCCCAGCGCGGCGACGTGATGGTGTTCCGCTACCCGAAGGACCAGTCGCTCGATTACATCAAGCGCGTCATCGGCATACCGGGCGACACGGTTCAGTATTTCAACAAGCGGCTGACCATTAACGGCAAGCCGGCCGAATACACCGTGCTGCCGGATTTCCTGGACGAAGAGCGCCTGGCGTATTCCAAGCATTTTCGCGAAAAGCTGCCCGGCAGCGTAGACCATGGCATCCTTAACGATGCCGACCGGCCGGCGTTCGTGGCGGGCGCCGACCCGGATTTCCCGTACCGGGAAAACTGCACTTACAATCAGCAGGGTGTGACGTGCAAGGTACCTGCGGGTCACTATTTCGTCATGGGCGACAACCGGGACAACAGCCTCGACTCCCGCTACTGGGGATTCGTGGCGGACGAGAATATCGTTGGCAAGGCCTTTGTCATCTGGATGAACCTGGGCAATTTCGGACGCGTGGGCTCGTTCAAATAAGACAATTCCACGCGGCGCAAGAACACTCAACACAATAGAGGACAGGCGCAAATGGGTCAGACCGGGAAGGGTAAGGGGAAAGAACAAGGCCGGGAGTACGGGCAGGCCGGGTCGCGGCGCCGCGGGCAGGGCGGTTTTTCCGTCTGGACGCTACTGGTGGTCGTGGTCTTCGTGATCGGCGTGGCCTTGCCGGCCGTGCGCTCGATCCCGAGCCTGGTGGAGTATTTTTCGGTGAAGCGCGCCGCCAGCTATGCGAAGCAGCGCGCAGTCAACAAACGTGAAGTCGTCGAGTATTTCGACAAACAGGCAGTCATCGACCGGATTGCCGCAGTCAAGGGCGAAGACCTGCTGGTTCGCGAGGACGAAAACGGCAACATCCGCTCGGTCGATTTTTCGTACCGGACCGAAGTGCCCGTCTACGGACCCCTGAGTCTTTTGATCACCTATTCGGGAACGCAGCACTGATATGAACCTCGACGCCTTGCAGCAACGACTCGGCTACCGATTCAGCAAGCCAGAATTGCTGCAGCAGGCGCTGACGCACCGCAGCCACAGCGCCCAGCACAACGAACGCCTCGAGTTTCTGGGCGATTCGGTGCTCAACTGCGCCGTGGCGGACATGCTCTATGGCATGTTCGGCAAGCTCGACGAAGGCGACCTGTCGCGCGTGCGCGCCAACCTGGTCAAGCAGCAGGCCCTGTATGAGATCGCCCAGATGCTGCAGCTGTCCGACACGCTGCGCCTAGGCGAGGGCGAACTGAAGAGCGGCGGCTTCCGCCGTCCGTCGATTCTTGCCGACGCGCTCGAAGCCATTGTCGGCGCGGTCTTCCTCGATACCGGCTTCGAGGCCGCACGCGCGCTGATCCGCAAGCTCTATATCCCGATCCTGGAGCAGGTGGACCCGCGCACGCTGGGCAAGGACGCCAAGACCCTGCTGCAGGAATACCTGCAGGGCCACAAGATTGCCCTGCCGCAATATAACGTAATCGCCACTCATGGGGCCGCGCACAGCCAGCAGTTTGAAGTCGAGTGCACGGTGCCTAAACTGGAAGTCCGGGTGTTCGGCACCGGTGCCTCGCGGCGCGCCGCGGAGCAGGCCGCCGCCAAGCTGGCGCTGGACGAAGTCCAGAAGCTGGTGCCGCAGCTGCTCAAGCGCAGCCGCGCCGAGCGCACCGGCAAGACCCGCAAGCAACCCCAGCCGCAGGACCCGCAGCTGTCTCTCAGGTTGAAGGAATGACCGAATCTACCCATCCGCAGCAAGACGCGGCGGATACCCCGGCCGCGGCGTTCCGCTGCGGCACCGTGGCCATCGTCGGCCGCCCCAACGTGGGCAAGTCCACGCTGATGAACGCGCTGGTCGGCCAGAAGATCAGCATCACCTCGCGCAAGGCGCAGACCACGCGGCACCGCATCGTCGGCATCCAGACCACGGATGACGCGCAGTATGTGTTCGTCGATACGCCCGGATTCCAGACCCGCCACGCCAGCGCGCTGAACCGTTCACTGAACCGCGCGGTCACCTCGACGCTGTCGTCGGTCGACCTGATCCTGTTCGTGGTCGAGGCCGGCTATTACGGCGCCGACGACGAGAAGGTGCTGTCACTGCTGCCGAAGAACACGCCGGTGCTGCTGGTGACCAACAAGCTCGACCGCATCGGCGAGAACCGCTCGGAAGTGATGATGCCCTTCCTGGAAAAGATGGGGCAGCTGTTCCCGTTCCGCGAAGTGGTGCCGATGTCGGCCAAGACCCGCGACCATATCGCGCGGCTGTTCGACATCATCCGGCCCTACCTGCCGGAGGGCGAGCCGATGTATGACGCCGATGCGATGACCGACCGCAGCGAGCGCTTCCTCGCCTCCGAGATCATTCGCGAGAAGGTGTTCCGCTGGACCGGCGACGAGCTGCCGTACACCAGCACCGTGGTCATCGACAAGTTCGAGACCGAGGGCCGCTTGCGCCGCGTTTTTGCCACCATCCTGGTCGAGCGCGACGCGCACAAGGCCATGATCATCGGCAACAAGGGCAGCAAGCTCAAGCAGATCTCCACCGAGGCGCGCCTCGATATGGAAAAGCTGTTCGACGGCAAGGTCTACCTCGAAATGTGGATCAAGGTGAAGAGCGGCTGGGCCGACAATGAAGCCGGACTGCGGGCCTACGGCTACGAGTGAGCGCACTGCGAGCGAAAGGCGAGCGACCCTTGAGCAAGACGGCTGACATCGCGCGCGCGCCGGCGCCCCGCGCCCGCCGCGCCGATCCGGTGGTGGACGAGGCGGCCGAACTGCTCGACAGCAAGGCGCTGCCCGGCATGGCTGGTGTTGGCGATGTGGCGGCGGCACGCGCCATGATGGACCGCGCCATGCGCATCGTGCCGGCCCGGCCCGAGTCGCGCGTTGCCGACCAGCCGGGCTTTGTGCTGCATGCCTGGCCGTATCGCGAGACCAGCCTGATCCTCGATGTCTTTACGCGCGACCATGGCCGCATCTCGATGGTGGCCAAGGGCGCCAAGCGCCCGCATTCGGCGCTGCGCGCGGTGCTGCAGCATTTCCATCCGGTCTCGGTGTCGTGGAGCGGCCGCGGCGAGGTCAAGACGCTGACCAAGGCCGAATGGGTCGGCGGCATGCCGCCGCTGGCCGGCGATGCGCTGCTGTCCGCGTTCTATCTCAACGAACTGGTGATGCGCTTCTGCCCGCGCGAAGATGCGTATCCCGCGCTGTTCCGCCATTACCTGGCCACGCTCACGCGGCTGGCGCATGGCGAGCCCGCCGGGCTGGTGCTGCGCAGCTTCGAGCGCGTGCTGCTGCAGGACACCGGTTTCGCGGTGGCCTTCGACCAGTGCCTGAGCACCGGTGAGCGCGTGCAGCCGGGGCTCGACTATGTCTACCAGCCCGAGCGCGGCGTGCGCCGCGCCCAGCCGAGCGACCCGTCGTCCTGGCCGGTGGTGTCGGGCCAGACGCTGCTCGACATGGCGCAGGACGACTATGGCCGCGCGCAGACCGCGGCGCAAAGCCGGGCGCTGATGCGCTTCCTGCTGCATTATTATCTGCAAGGCGAACCGCTGAAAACGCGTCAGATACTGATCGACCTGCAGTATCTGTGACCGAACCAATCCAATCCGAATCTCTCCTGCTGGCATGATCTTCCACGCAAATCCGGGCGTCATCGACCTTGGCGTCAATATCGACCACGTGGCCACGCTGCGCAACGCGCGCGGCACCGTGTATCCCGACCCCATCCAGGCTGCGCTGCAGGCCGAGGAAGCCGGCGCGGACCTGATCACGCTGCACCTGCGCGAAGACCGCCGCCATATCCGCGACGCCGATGTGCGCGCGCTGCGCCCGCAACTGGCCACGCGTATGAACCTGGAGTGCGCGATCACGCAGGAGATGCTCGATATCGCTTGCGAGATCCGCCCGCAGGACGTGTGCCTGGTGCCCGAGCGCCGCGAGGAAGTGACCACCGAAGGCGGCCTCGATGTGGCGGGGCGCTTCGAGCAGGTCAAGGCGGCCTGCGCGCAGCTGGCCGGCGCCGGCATCCGCGTGTCGCTGTTCATCGATGCCGACCCCGACCAGATCGCCGCGGCGGCCGCGTGCGGCGCGCCGGTGATCGAGCTGCATACCGGCGCCTATGCCGATGCGCAGTCGCCCGACCAGCAGGCGGTGGAATTCCGCCGCATCGCCGAGGGTGTCGACGCGGGAGTGAAGCACGGCCTGGTGGTCAACGCCGGACACGGCCTGCACTACACCAATGTCCAGCCCATCGCGGCGCTGCCCGGCATCAAGGAACTGAACATCGGCCATGCCATCGTCGCGCATGCGGTGTTCGTCGGCTGGCAGAACGCGGTGCGCGAGATGAAGGCCATCATGGTCGCCGCGCGCCTCGGCACGCGTTATCCCGTCGCAGGCGCGCCGGCGTGATCTACGGCGTCGGCACCGACATCATCCAGATCGCCCGCGTGCAGGGCGTGATGGAACGCACGCACGGCCGCTTCGCGGAAAAGGTGCTCGGCCCCAGCGAGCTGGCCAAGTATCACGCGCGCAAGGCGCGTTCCGAGAGGCGCGGCCTCGCCTTCCTGTCCACGCGCTTCGCCGCCAAGGAAGCCTTTTCCAAGGCCATCGGCCTGGGCATGCGCTGGCCGATGACGTGGCGCGCAATGGAGCTGATGAACCTGCCTTCGGGCGAGCCGTCGCCGGTATGCCATGGCGAACTGGCGGCATGGCTGGCGGAACGTGGCCTCACCGTGCGGGTCAGTGTCAGTGACGAACATGACTATGCGGTCGCCTTCGCCATTGCCGAGCGCACCGGCGGGGCGGCTTCCCAAACCACAGCCTTGTGAATAACACCCCTTCCATGTCCAAGAAGAACTCCGGCAAGCGGCCGGGCCCGGTGGTCCTCGACGTCGTCGGCAAGCAGCTCGATACGGAAGATGCGCGCCGCATCGCGCATCCGCTGACCGGCGGCGTGATCCTGTTCGCGCGCAACTTCGAATCGCGCGCGCAGTTGCAGGCGCTGACGCGCGCGATCCGCGCGGTGCGCGACGACGTGCTGATCTGCATCGACCATGAAGGCGGCCGCGTGCAGCGCTGCAAGACCGATGGCTTTACCCATTTGCCGGCGATGCACCGGCTGGGCGAACTGTGGGACCGCGATGTCCTGGCGGCCACGCGCGCCGCGGTGGCATGCGGCTACGTGCTGGCGGCCGAGCTGCGTGCCTGCGACATCGATTTCAGCTTCACGCCGGTGCTGGACCTCGACTACGGGCGCAGCGCCGTGATCGGCGACCGCGCCTTCCACGCCGACCCGCGCGTGGTGACGATGCTGTCCGGCCACCTCAATCACGGCCTGCTGCTGGCCGGCATGAGCAACTGCGGCAAGCACTTCCCCGGCCACGGCTATGTCGAGGCCGACTCGCATGTGGCGATCCCCGTCGACGAGCGTACGCTGGACGAGATCCTCGAACAGGACGCGCGTCCGTACGAATGGCTGGGCCTGGGCCTGTCGTCGGTGATGCCCGCGCACGTGATCTATCCCAAGGTCGACCCGAATCCGGCCGGCTTCTCCCGCTACTGGCTGCAGGACGTGCTGCGCACGCAACTGGGCTTCGAAGGCGTGATTTTCAGCGACGACCTCAGCATGGAGGGCGCCAGCGTGGCCGGCAACGTGACCGAGGCCGCGCGCGCCGCGCTGGCGGCGGGCTGCGACATGGTGCTGATCTGCAACCACCCGGATCGTGCCGACCAACTGCTGACCGAACTCGACGTTGGCATCGACAAGGCCTCGCAGCGCCGCGTCCGCAAGCTCTTTCCGCGCCGCAAGCCGATGGACTGGAACAAGCTGCAGGGCGAAGGCGAATACCGCGCCGCGCTGCGCACGCTGCGCGAGTACGAGTTGATCGCCTGATCCGCGCGCGGACAAAAAAAGAAAAAGGCAGCCCAGGCTGCCTTTTTCTTTGCCGGTCCCGCTATACCAGCCGGGACCTTGCGCACGCCTTAGTTGGCGCGGCTGCGGTATTCGCCGGTACGGGTGTCGATTTCGATCTTGTCGCCGATGTTGCAGAACAGCGGCACCTGCAGCTCGAACCCGGTGTTGATCTTGGCACCCTTGAGCACCTTGCCCGACGAGGTGTCGCCCTTGACGGCCGGCTCGGTGTAGACGATTTCACGGACCAGCGTGGTCGGCATCTCGACCGAGATGGCCTTGTCGTTGTAGAACACGACTTCGACGTTCATGCCGTCTTCGAGGTAGTTCAGCGAGTCACCCATGCTGTCCTTCTCGACTTCGTACTGGTTGTAGTCGGTGTCCATGAACACGTACATCGGGTCGGCGAAGTACGAGTAGGTGCACTCGCGGCGCTCCAGCACCACGACTTCGAACTTGTCGTCTGCCTTGAACACCGACTCGCCCGGGGCGTCGGTCAGCAGGTTCTTGTACTTCATCTTGACCACGGCTGCGTTGCGGCCCGACTTGTTGTACTCGGCCTTCTGCACGACCATCGGATCGCCGCCGATCATGAACACGTTACCGACGCGGAGTTCCTGTGCGATTTTCATCTGAACTGTTTTCCTGAATAAGAAAGTAGGAATTTGGAATGGCGAAGGCGCGCTGCCGGCATTACCGCTGCGATAGGCCAGATGAACTCTGCCGAAAGCCGGTATCCACGCGCTCGCGACCCCGTGCTCAGCTTGCATTCAGGTCTTCATCCCACTGCGTTTGACGCATGGGAGAGGACCTGGTTCTCCGGCCCGGTCGCCATTTGGATCAACCGGTTATTTTACCTGATTTTCGCAAAACGCTACCAGGTTGGCGGCAAGATCTCCGGGATGCTGCAAGCGCCGCTCCCAGCGCGGCGCGATGGCGCCAAGTGCCGGCAGATGCGCTCGCAGGCGCGGCCAGTCGACGGGATTGCCGTAGCCGTTCCAGGCGTGCCAGAAATCGGTCAACGCCGCAGCTGCGTCGGGCGCCACGCCGCTTTGGCCGAACAGGGCGAGCCAGGCGTCGAGCTTGACCCGGTGTGCGGCATCGTCCTGGGGATAGATATGCCAGACCAGCGGCCGCGCTGCCCACTGCGCGCGGACAAACGAGTCCTCGCCCCGCACGAAGTTCAGGTCGCAGGCCCACAGCAGTTCGTCGAAGTGCTCCTGGCGCACGAACGGGATCATCTGCACGCACAGGCTGCCGCGCTCCACCGGGTCGCCGATCCGCAGCGGCACGCCCAGCCATTCGGCGGCCTGGTCGGCGGCCAGGCCCGCGGGCACCAGGCAATGGACCGGTTCGGCGGCATCGCGCCATTGCTCCAGCAGCGCGGGCAGGGCCGGGTTGCGGTAGGCAAACAGGCTCACCCGCAGCGCGCCGGGCCTGGGCGTCACGCTCAGCCGGTGCCACAAGGCCGCCTGGGCGGCCGTGCCGCCGAGGAAGGCGGCGCGCTGCGCGCCCAGCATCGATTCCCGCAGCAGGCCGCCGGTGCCGGGCTCGAAGCCGGGGAAGAAGAAATGCTTCACCAGCGGCAGCCGCGGGTGGGGCGAGGGCATCGCATGGTGCTCCCGCACCCATGGCTCGGCGCTCAGGTATTCCAGGTTGATCCAGGCGGGCTTGGGGTCACGTGCGGCCATGCGGGCCAGGAAGGCTTGCGGCACTTCGCAGGCGAAGGCTTCGATGACGGCATCGTGCGGCGTTAGCCCGGCGGTGTCATCCACGTCGCTATCATCCCCCGGGTCTGCCGGCCGCCACGGACGAATTTCAACCCCCGCCAGGCGCTGCACGATGGCGCCGCTATCGAGCTCCGGCGCCAGCCGTGCGAAGCTCGCCAGGTCATCGACCCATAGCCGCACCGCGTGCCCGTGCTCCTGCGCAAGCTGGCGGGCCAGACGCCAGCAGACGCCGATGTCGCCGAAATTGTCGATCACGGTGCAGAAGATGTCCCAGGAGCGGATAGGCATGGCGGGTAAAGGCGCGCGCGGGCGGGACGCGCGCTGAATTGCTCTAAACTTGCGATTTTAGAGGCCGCGCCACTTTGTTGCGCGCGGGTCGTGTAGCGGTCACCGTCCCCCAATGTCCGACCAGCAATCCGATTCACCGAAACCCGAGGCCGATGTGGCGGCCGAAGCGCCGGCCGAAGTTCCGGCCGAAGCGCCGGGCGAACTGCCGCCACAGCCCTTTGACCCCAAGCCGGTCATCTCGCGCCTGCCGGGCCTGCCCGGCGTGTACCGCTATTTCGATGCCGCCGGCAACGTGCTGTATGTCGGCAAGGCGCGCGACCTGAAGAAGCGGGTTTCCAGCTATTTCACCAAGACCCAGCTGTCGCCGCGCATCGCGATGATGGTGGCGCGCATCGTCCGCATCGAGACCACGGTGGTGCGCACCGAGGCCGAGGCGCTGCTGCTCGAGAACAACCTGATCAAGGCGCTGGCGCCGCGCTACAACATCCTGTTCCGCGACGACAAGTCGTATCCGTTCCTGAAGCTGACCGGGCACCGCTTTCCGCGCATGGCGTACTACCGCGGCGCCACCGACCGCAAGCACCAGTACTTCGGCCCGTTCCCGAGCGCCTATGCGGTGCGCGAGAGCATGCAGATCCTGCAGAAGGTGTTCCAGCTGCGCACCTGCGAGGACACCGTCTTCAACAACCGCACCCGGCCTTGCCTGCTGCACCAGATCCATCGCTGCACGGGCCCGTGCGTCAATGCCATCAGCGAAGAGGACTACGCGCGCGACGTTGCCAACGCGGCGCGCTTCCTCCAGGGCCGCCAGACCGAAGTGCTGGAAGGCCTGCAGGGCAAGATGGAACAGCATGCCGAGCGGCTCGAATTCGAGCAGGCCGCCGCGGTGCGCGACCAGATCGCGGCGCTGTCGACCGTGCTCAAGCGCCAGGCGGTGGAGGAAGTGGGCGGGCAGGCGCGCGATATCGACGTGCTGGCCGTGGCGGTGGAAGGCGGGCGCGCCTGCGTCAACCTGGCCATGGTGCGCGGCGGCCGCCATCTGGGCGACAAGGCCTATTTCCCGGCCCATGCCGACGAGGCCGCGATGATCGTCGAGGATGCCGACCAGCGCGACACGCTGGACGAAGCCGGCGCCGCCGAGGCCACGCTACCGCTCACCGTCGAGCGGATCGCCGCCCGGGTGTTGTCCGCCTTCATGGTGCAGCATTACCTGGAGCAAGCCGCGCCGCCCATCATCGTCGTCAGCCATGTGCCGGACGACGGCGCGGTGCTGGAGGCGCTGTCGCTGCACGCCGGCCGCAAGGTAGCGCTGGTGCGCCAGCCGCAGGGCCAGCGCAAGGTGTGGCTCGAGATGGCGCAGCAGGGCGCGGCGCTGGCGCTGTCGCGCCGGCTGGCCGAGCAGGGCAGCCAGGAGGGGCGTACGCGCGCGCTGGCGGAAACCATCGGACTGGACCTGGAAGACCTGGCGCTGCTGCGGGTGGAGTGCTTCGATATCAGCCATACCGCCGGCGAGGCGACGCAGGCGTCGTGCGTGGTGTACCACCACCATGACATGCAGAACAGCGAATACCGCCGCTACAACATCCAGGACATCATCCCCGGCGACGACTATGCCGCCATGCGCCAGGTGCTGACGCGGCGCTACCAGAAGCTGGTCGAGCAGATCCAGGAAGACGGCGGCGCGCAGGCGGGCAGCGAAGCCGCCGCGCTGCTGCCGCAGATCGTGCTGATCGACGGCGGCAAGGGCCAGGTCGAAGTGGCGCGCCAGGTGTTCGAGGAGCTGGGGCTGGATATCGGCCTGCTGGTCGGCGTGGCCAAGGGCGAAGGGCGCAAGGTCGGGCTGGAGACACTGGTGTTCGCCGATGGCCGGTCCTCGCTGGAACTGGGGCAGGGCAGCGCGGCGCTGATGCTGGTGGCGCAGATCCGCGACGAGGCCCACCGCTTCGCCATCACCGGCATGCGCGCGCGCCGGGCCAAGGCGCGCACGACCTCGCGGCTGGAAGAAATCGAAGGGGTGGGCGCGCGCCGGCGGCAGAAGCTGCTGACCCGTTTCGGCGGCCTGCGCGGCGTGATGGCCGCCAGCATCGACGAGCTGGCCAGCGTCGAGGGCATCTCGCGCGGGCTGGCCGAGGAGATCTACCGGCAGCTGCATTGACCCGCGGCAGTTGCTGGCGCGGGCAGGAAAATGACCAATGATGGTCGATTGGTCCCGAAATCGGCGACAATCGCGGGATTGGTCACGTTCCCCCGCCGCCCGAGCTCCATGCCTTTCAATATCCCGATCCTGCTGACCTGGCTTCGTGTCGCCATGATTCCCCTGGTGGTGGGCGTGTTCTACCTGCCCGACGCATGGCTTCCCATGCACACCAAGAACCTGACGGCGGCGGCGTTCTTTATCATCGCCGCGGTGACGGACTGGCTCGACGGCTTCCTGGCGCGGCGCTGGAATCAGACCTCGTCGTTCGGCGCATTTCTCGACCCCGTCGCCGACAAGCTGATGGTGACGGCCGCGTTGCTGTCGCTGCTGGCGCTGGACCGGGTCACCGACCTGATCGCGCTGGTCATCATCGGACGCGAGATCACGATCTCGGCGCTGCGCGAGTGGATGGCGCAGATCGGCGCGTCCAAGAGCGTGGCGGTGAATTTCCTCGGCAAGCTGAAGACCACCGTGCAGATGATCGCGATCCCGCTGCTGCTGTTCAGCGGCCAACTGTTCGGCTTCGACGCCTACTTGCTGGGCACGTGGATGATCTATCTGGCGGCGGTGCTGACGCTGTGGTCGATGATCTATTACATGAAGCTGGCCTGGCCGCAGATCCGCGAGCGCAGCAATGTCGTGGCGAGTGCCGGCGCCCGGAAGTGAAAAGAAATTCCAAAAAGGTGTTGACGCAGAGAGGAGCTTTTTGCATAATCTCATTCTCGTTGCTGACGATGCAAACGAAAGCAGCGAGATAAGGCGAGTTTGGCGCAAGATGTTGTGTGATAGCGGCAAATTGCGAAACAAAATGCCTTGAAAAGTTTTTGAAGCAGTACCCTGCGGGAGTAGCTCAGTTGGTAGAGCGCAACCTTGCCAAGGTTGAGGTCGCGAGTTCGAGACTCGTCTCCCGCTCCAGGTTATCGAAGGTTCGGCATCGTGCATGGCACCCTGCCGGGCTGGCAGCAAAAAGTTGTACGCGGGAGTAGCTCAGTTGGTAGAGCGCAACCTTGCCAAGGTTGAGGTCGCGAGTTCGAGACTCGTCTCCCGCTCCAATCCCCAAAGGGAAGCACCGCTTCCCTTTTTGTTTGGGTTGAATTGCTCTGCAGGCACGCCGGCAGCACTGGCTGAATGCAGCTACAATCCAGCATCACGTCACCTGGCGGGGTGGCAGAGTGGTTATGCAGCGGCCTGCAAAGCCGTGTACGCCGGTTCGATTCCGACCTCCGCCTCCAGTTGTAAAGCAAAAGCGGCGCCCAAAGGCGCCGCTTTTGCTTTACGCAATCCGCTACGCCATCGAATTAGGTTGCCGTTGCCAGGAATTGCCTCGCATTTCGGCGCTTTGAGCGCGTGGCGGGCATGTTACATTACTCCTGTCGTACGCTTTTCGGGGTGCGCCGCGTGATGGATCGCGGCGCAGCATGTCATACGCCATTCCCGATCCGTGGCGCGCCTCCAGCGTGTCCGGGGCCGCTGCGGCACTTCCCGTTCTTTCCCTGCTTGTCCCCGTTCCGAGGTTGCCGATCGTGCCGCACCGACCGCTGGTGCGCGCCGCAGGGTGGTCCGCGGCATCGTGGCGCGCGTGTGGGAGAGGCGGGTGGGATCCAGCCATCGCCGTCCAGCCCCTGACACGAGGAACCCCGCACGCATGCATCACGCCACCCCGCTCATCAGCACCATCGTCGGCGGTATCGTCCTGGCCTTCGTTCTTGGCGCCATCGCCAGCAAGCTGCGGCTGCCGCCGCTGATTGGCTACCTGTGCGCGGGGATCGTGGTAGGACCGCATACCCCGGGCTACACGGCCGACCAGGCGCTCGCGCCGGAACTGGCCGAGCTCGGCGTGATCCTGCTGATGTTCGGCGTCGGGCTGCATTTCTCGATCAAGGACCTGATGGCGGTGAAGCGCATCGCGATCCCCGGAGCAGTCGTGCAGATCGGTATCGCGACCTTTCTTGGCATGCTGGTGGCGTGGGGTTTCGGCTGGTCCTGGGGGCAGGGATTGGTTTACGGGCTGGCGCTGTCGGTGGCCAGTACCGTGGTGCTGCTCAAGGCGCTGCAGGAGCGCGACCTGGTGGAGTCGCCCCAGGGGCGGATCGCGGTAGGCTGGCTGATCGTCGAAGACCTGGCCATGGTGCTGGCGCTGGTGCTGTTGCCGGCGATGGCAGGACTCCTTGCCGGCGCTGCAGATACCGGCAGCGAAGGCGGTCCGAGTACCGGCGAAGTCCTGCTGGCGGTGTTCTCGACGCTGGGCAAGGTCGCCGCCTTTGTCGCGGTGATGCTGCTGATCGGGCGTCGCTTTATCCCGTGGATGCTCGAGCGCATCGTCTGGACCGGCAATCGCGAGATGTTCCGCCTGGGCGTGCTGGCGACTGCGCTGGGCGTGGCCTACGGCGCGTATTCATTGTTTGGCGTCTCCTTCGCACTGGGCGCATTCTTTGCCGGCATGGTGCTGGCCGAATCCGAATTCAGTCATCGCGCGGCCGAAGAGTCGTTGCCGTTGCGCGATGCCTTCTCGGTGCTGTTCTTCGTCTCGGTCGGCATGCTGTTCGATCCCATGGTGCTGGTCAACGACCCGTGGGGCGTGATGTCGACGCTGTTTATCATCGTGGTCGGCAAATCGCTGGCGGCGATGGGCATCGTGCGGGTGTTCGGGCACTCCGGGCAGACCGGCATGACGATTGCCGTCAGCCTCGCGCAGATCGGCGAGTTTTCCTTCATCCTGGCGAGCCTGGGCGTCTACCTGAACATCTTGCCCGAGCGCGGCCAGGCACTGATCCTGGCGGGCGCGTTGCTGTCGATCATGCTCAACCCCGTGCTGTTCCAGCTGCTCGACCTGTACACTGCGCGCAGCAAGCGCCGCGAGCCGCAGGCGGCCTAGCTGTCCGCCTGTTGGTCCGCGCCACGCATCATGCGCCCGGATGCGCCACGCATCATGCGCCGATACGCGGCGCCATGGTGCGCAGGTATTCGGTGAAGGCCAGCAGGCCTTGCGTCGGGAATTTGTCCTGGTGCACGACCAGCTGCAGCGGCCGCACGATGCGCGGCAAGCCTTCGCGGATCGCCACCAGCGTGCCTTGCGCGAGTTCGTCGCGCACCACGTGTAACGACAGGCAACTGACGCCGAAGCCGCTCATCACCGCGCGCTTGATCGCTTCGGCGTTGCCCAGTTCCAGGGCGAAGCGCAGTTCGCCCAGTAACGGTACCAGTCGTTCCTCGATCACCTCGCGCGTGCCCGAGCCCGGTTCGCGCACGATCCACTCGGCATCGCGCAATGCCACCAGGTCGTCCGGCGCGAGCGCCAGCGCATGCGACGGGCCGACCACCACCACCATCTCGTCATCGCACCAGTGCATGCTGCGCAGGTCGCGTTCGTGGCTGGCGCCTTCCACCAGGCCGATGTCGGCTTCGAACTGCAGCAGCGATTGCAGCACTTCGCGGGTGTTGCCGATGCGCAGGTCCAGCGTGCAGGGTCCGCTGCGCGAATGACGGAAACCCGCCAGCAGCGGCGGCAGGATATAGCTGCCGATGGTGTTGCTGGCCGCGATGCGCAGCTGCACGCCGGTCTGCGTGGCAAAGCGCTCCAGCTCGTGCGCCTGGTCCAGCAGCGCCAGCGCGCGCGGGAAGAACTGGCGGCCGGTCTCGTTGATGCTGAGGCGGCGTGCGATGCGATCGAACAGCGGGCTGTCCAGCGCACGTTCCAGTTCTGCCAGCGAAGCGCTGACGGCCGACTGCGACATCGCCAGCGCGTGCGCGGCTGCCATGGTGCTGCCATGCTGGGCGACGGCGACGAAGACAGACAGCTGGCGCAACGTGAGGCGCAGGGGGCGCTGCTCGGGGCGGTGTTCTGGACGGTATTCCATATCGAAAGAATAGATAACGCATAGCGATATTACCCGTTTTACGGGTTAAGGGCGGGCCAGTACGCTGGAGTCACTACAGAACAAGTGAACTGCCATGTCTTCCGCCACCTCCAGCAATGCCCCCCGCACCGCTGCCGCCACGCCGGCAGCGGTTTCCCCGCCCTGGTCCCAGCGCCTGCTGACGCTTGTGCCGCTGGGCGGCATTGCCTGGCTGGCACTGGCGCTGGCCGAGCATCCGGCGATCGCCCGCTATGGCCTGAGCGCACTGACGCTTGCCATGTGCGCAGGCATGGTCGCTGCCAATACGCTGCCGAAACACTGGCTGGCGCCGCTGGCACCCGGGATGCAGGTGGCACGCCATTACCTGCTGCGGCTGGGCGTGGCACTGTACGGGCTGCGGCTGACGTTTGCGTCCATCGTCGCACTGGGCCTGCCGGGCATCGTCGTGCCGCTGACGATGCTGGTCGCCACGCTGCTGTTCGGTACCTGGGTCGGCACGACCTTCTTCGGGCTGAGCCGCCGCGAAGCGATCCTGGTCAGTTCCGGCAGCGCCATCTGCGGCGCGGCCGCGGCCATCGCGGTGTCGTCGGTGGTGCGCACCGACGACCGCCAGACCGCGGTGGCGGTCGCCACGGTGGTGCTGTTCGGCACGGTCGGCATGCTGCTCTATCCTTACCTGTTCGAACTGGCCAACGGCCATTGGCACTGGGCGGTCAGCGAGCGCATGTTCGGCATCTTCACCGGCGCGACGCTGCATGAGGTGGCACAGGTGATCGCCGCGGGCAAGATGATCAGCGAGCCGACCGCCGATGCCGCGGTGGTGGCCAAGATGGTGCGCGTGCTGGCGCTGGGGCCGCTGCTGCTGGTGATGGCGCTGTGGCCGCAAGGCAAGGCCGAGGCAGGCCAGGCGCCCGCCGGCAAGGGCCGCTTTGCCGGGATCCTGAAGTCGGTGCCGTGGTTTGCGGTGGGCTTTGTCGCGGTGATGGCGCTCAACTCGGCCGGCACGGTGCCTGCCGCGTTGAAGGCCCCGCTGATCGCGCTGGACAACTGGCTGTTGGCCTGTGCGATGCTGGCGATCGGACTGCATACCCGCATCGGCGACCTGGTGCGCGCCGGACGCAAGCCGCTGGCACTGGCCGGGGTGCTGTTTGTATTCCTGATGGGGGTTGGCGCGCTGATGTGCTACGTGATGGCGTAAAGCACGGCGCAGCGCGAAGGTTCTGAAGAGGGGGCGAGAGCCTCCTCTTTTGTATTTGGTGCAAGGTTGCCGCTGCGGTGGCCCTGGTGCGGCCGACGGGACTCGAACCCGTAAGCCTGGAAAGGCGGCAGATTTTAAGTCTGCTGAGTCTACCAATTTCTCCACGGCCGCACGGCAAGCCCGGTATTGTGGTGGCTTCGCAATCCGGATGCAAGCGCGCCGCAGGCTTAAATTCGCTTCGCCAGGCAGATGGCGAAGCGGAAGGAAAAAGTGACGCACTGTTACGGCTGGTAACAATGTCGTGCCTTCGGTTGCACCTGGAAAATTCCGACCCTCTACAATACCGGGTGAGAGAAGGCTCAACTTTGAGAGGCGGATATGAAACGTTGGTGGCTCGCAGCATTTGGTGTCGCAGCCGGGCTGGCATCCGGGGCCGCGATGGCCCATGTGAGCGTCGGCGTCGCGATCGGCGTTCCGGGCGTCGTGATTGGCGCACCGGCCTACTATCCGCCCGCTCCGGCCTACTACGCGCCCCCGCCGGTGGTGGTGGCCCCGGCGCCGGTCTACTACGGCCCGCCGGCCGTGGTGGTGCGTCCGCGCCCGGTCTACTATGGCCCGCGCTACTATGGCCCGCCGCGTTACCATGGCCATCACCACGGCTACTATGGTCCGCCGGGCTATCGCGGTCATGGCCGCTGGCGCCACGACTGACCGGCAAGCGCCGAAACGCTGTGAAAGACAGGGCCCCGCGGGGCCCTTTCCTTTTGCGGTGGCGTATCACGACACCAGCCGTGGGCGACGGTTCCCGGAACGACTCCCTACCTTGATTCGGGTCAAAATATTTGAACGGACTGCTCAAAGCATCACGTCTAGCGTCATAAGGGTTTTCCCTAAACTACAGGCATGACATCGCGATGACACACGGGGGTTTTTGTTTCCGGAGTTGCCCGCCGCGGTGCCCATACCGACCAGAATTGCAAGGGGAACCTCATGAAGCTCAAACAATCGATTGCCGCCGCCTCCGTACTGGCCGCGCTGTGCGCCGTGTCCACCGCCTCGTTTGCCGCGACCGGCAAGCCGGATCCGTACCTGGACGGCGCTCGCATGGGCAAGGCCGATCCGTTCACCGATGGCGCCCGCGTCGGCAAGACCGACCCGTACACCGACGGCGCGCGCATCGGCAAGCCTGACCCTTACACCGACGGTGCCCGTATCGCCAGGCCGGATCCGTACACCGACGGCGCCTGATCGCCGCAGTGTCTGCATGATGAATGGCCCGCCTGATGCGGGCCATTTTCGTTGGGTGCGCCGCTTGCTGTGTGGCGCGATGACGATGGCGTGGGGTGCGGGGTATACTTCGATCTCCAACCAAATGAATGACCAGGAGAGTGGCATGCAGCAAAAGACGGTTCTGACGGCAGACGATGTGAAGAAGATCATGGCCGCGGCGGAAACCGAAGCGAAGAACCATCACTGGGCCGTGTCCATCGTCGTGGTCGATGACGGCGGCCATATGCTGGCCATGCAGCGCCTGGATGGCGCTGCGCCGATCTCGGCCCAAATCGCCGCGGAGAAGGCCCGTACGTCCGCCCTGGGCCGTCGTGAATCGAAGATCTACGAAGACATGATCAACAACGGCCGCTATTCGTTCATGACCGCGCCGGTGCTGCAGGGCATGCTGGAGGGCGGCGTGCCCATCGTTGCCAACGAGCAGGTGGTCGGTGCCGTCGGCGTGTCGGGCGTGAAGTCGACCGAAGACGCGCAGGTTGCCCGCGCCGGCATCGCCGCTCTGGGCCTGTAATAACAGGATGCCGTTGCGCGGCGCCAAGCCGCGCATGAAAAAGCCCCGCAGGCCTGGCCTGCGGGGCGGAATAAAAGAGGGCATGGCTGGGTGCGGCTCCGGGGGAGCCCGATACGGCGAGGAGTCTGGCATTCCCGCCGCGGCGCCGGCACCTGGCTACTGCCCAACACCTCGTTCCGAGGTGGTCCCCACAAAAGTCTTTGCTGCCACTTGCGTGGCACCCGCGGCAGCCGCGGGTCCTGAAACGTTCTCAAACTGTTCCCTTCGGCTTCAGCGCATAGCCTTGCCGCCGGGATGCGTCACTTGGTCAGGATCAGCTTCCCGTAGCGCGTCACGCGCAGCGTGTAGACCTCGCCGTTATGCAGGATCGGCAGCGTGCTGTTGCCGCGCATGATCGCGTCCAGTGCGACCGGCTCGCCAGCGGGTGCCGACGACAGGCTGTCGCGCACCAACGCTTCCAGGCGGGCGGGCAGGGCGGCCACGGCCGATTTCATCGATGCAATCGTCGACGGGGCTGTCTTTGCGGCTTCCTTCGCGGCTGCCGTCTCGCGGTGCGACTGGGCCACCTCGACACGGCGCAGTGACAGGCGGCGGCGGGTGACTTCACGCGGTTGCGACAGCGGCAGGGAAAGTGTGCTCATCATCTGGCTCCGGGTCTGCCTGGCGCTCGGGGCGCGCAGGGGAAAGGCATCAGGGGCGCGCCACCGATGGCGCAGTCGATGGAAGAATATTAAATGAGAATTGTTATCATTACAATAGTCTGAACCAAAGATTCGACCCACAGCGGTCCGGACCAGCGATCAGCATTGGCAAGCAACCGGTAAACGAAAAAAGGCATCCCGCGGGATGCCCTTCCTGTTGCGCACAGCGCCTGCCGGCGCGTGTCCTACTGCTTGGGTTCGGTGATAAAGCCGATCTTGCCCAGGCCGCCGTGCTGCGCAGCGGCCATGACCTCGGCCACGCGCTCATAGCGCACGTCGCGGTCGGCGCGCAGATGCAGCTCAGGCTGCGGCTGCTGCTGCGCGGCCAGCGAAATATTGCTTTCCAGCGTGGCCTGGTCCACTTCCACCTGGTTCCAGAACACCTTGCCGCTGGCGTCGATCGAGACGTTGATGTTCTGCGGCTTGGGGTCGTTCGGGGAGTTGGTGGCGCGCGGCAGGTCGATCTTCACCGCGTGGTTGATCACGGGGATGGTGATGATGAAGATGATCAGCAGCACCAGCATGACGTCGACCAGCGGCGTCATGTTGATCTCGCTCATCACCTCGTCGTCGTCACCGTCGAGAGTACCGAATGCCATGATGACTTCCTTGCTTGCGGATTAGCGCTGGGCCGCGGCCAGGCGCACGGTGCTGTCGTCAGCGCGCGCACCGGTGGGGCGCACGCGGGCGCCGGTCACGAAGTAGGCGTGCAGGTCGTGGGCGAAGCGGTTGAGCTTGGAGATCACCGCCTTGTTGCCACGTGTCAGTGCGTTATAGCCCAGCACCGCGGGGATTGCCACGGCCAGGCCGAAGGCGGTCATGATCAGGGCCTCGCCCACCGGGCCGGCGACCTTGTCGATGGTCGGCACGCCCGAGGCGCCGATGCCGATCAGCGCGTGGTAGATGCCCCACACGGTGCCGAACAGGCCGACGAACGGCGCGGTCGAGCCGACCGAAGCCAGCACAGCCAGGCCCGACTGCATGCGCGCCACGGCCTCGTCGATCGAGCTCTTGAGCGAGCGGGTCAGCCAGTCGGAGATGTCCATCACATCGTGCAGCTGCGGCTGGCTGGCGCGGTGGTGCTGGGCGGCTTCCTTGCCGGCGATGGCCAGCGTGCGGAACGGGTTGGCATCATTGGCGCCCAGGGTTTCCAGCGCATGGTCGAAGTCGTCCGAGTGCCAGAAGCGCTTTTCGGCGCCTTGCGCCATCTTCTTCAGGCGCACCAGATCCCAGGCCTTGGTGAAGATCACGATCCAAGAGGCGAGCGACATGATCAGCAGAATGATGGCGGTCGCACGCATGACGAAGTCGCCTTGCGTCCAGAGGTGGGAGAGTCCGAGGTCCTGCATGGGTGGGTTCCTGGTGAGTTCGCTTGGTTTAGGTCAGATCGGATGATCGGAAATCGGGTAGCCGGGATGGTGCGCAGCGGATCGGCGATCAGTTCAGTTCGAAGCCGATCGGCTGCTGCGCCGTGACGGCGACGGCGCGGCCGCTGTCCATGTAAGGCTTGCAGCGCATGGCCTGCACGGCTTCCACCGCGGCCTGGTCCAGGCGCGACGAGCCGCTCGATGACACCACGGAGGTCTTGATGACCTTGCCGCTTTCATCGGTGGTCAGGCGCACCACGGTCTTGCCGGTCTCGCCCATGCGGCGCGATTGAGAAGGATACTTCGGTTGCGGCGGCGTGCACTGGATTTCGCCGATGCCAACCGCGCGCGGCGCGGCGGAAACCGGTGCCGGTGCGGGTTCAGCCGGCGCGGGCGGAGCCGGCGGTGCGGACGGCGCTTCCGGCGCGTTCGGCGTCGGCGGCAGGTCGGCTACCGGTTGCGGCGTGGGCTTGGGCTGCGGCGGCGTCGGCCTGGGCGGGGCCACCTTGACCTGCTTCGGCGGCGTTTCCTGCTTGGGCTTGGGTTTGGGTGGCTCGGGCGGGGCCTCTTGCCTGGGCGGTTCGAGCGGGATGATGCGCGCGATGATCTCGGGAGCGATCACCGCCTCGGTCAGCTTGCGGGCCAGGCCGCTCTGGATCAGGTAGAGCAGGCCGGCATGGAACAGCAGGACGGCGAGCGTAATCTTGAAGAAGCGTTGGTCGAACATGTGTCAACAACAAAAGTCTGCCGGCAGGCGCAATGTGGCCTGGCTCGGAACAAGCAGCAGCAACCGTGCGCCGTCACTTGCGGTAGAACAGGATCAGCGAGATGCCGCAACCGACCAGCAGGCTAAGCAGCAATTCCATGATAAACGCTCCTTCAACTGGGTTGCCGTGGGAGCGCCACTCTGGGGCAGCGTGTCAGCTGGCTAGTATAAACGATAATGATTCTTATTTGTTGTGATTTGTGCGCCGCAGCTGGAATTTTCTGTCGCGGCAAGTTATACCGCCAGATCAGGCTGCATGGTGGAGCGGTTGGCGCTATCTTGCGCGGGTTTGCGCGCCCGCATGGATCCACAGGCTTCGGTGGCCCAGGCCACGGTCGCTGGCGACCGGTTCGCTCGCGCATGCGCGGAGGGCGGCAAAGCGCGCTAGCATAGGAAGAAACTGCAGACGAGGCGGTGCGCCGGTCGGTCGGCCCCGCCACGGCGAGCTCGGGGAACCGTCCATGGATTTCACACGTTCCGCTGAAGATGACCGATCGACGCTCCTGCGCTCCATGCCCGGGGTGTCGTCCAGCTCCGCGCTGGACTGGATGTGCGCGCAGTTTGCCCTGCGCGTGGTATGCGCATTGGGACCGCGCTTCAACCTGCGCAGCAATATCAATGATGTGCTGACCGTCAGCGCGCAGGAAATGGTGTGGCCATATGGGGTGGTGCTGCGCGTGCAGCGCTTCCTGGCCGCCCGCTGCGCCGACATGCCCGCGTGGAAGGGGGCGGCGCGGCTGACGCCCGAGGAATTCCTGGACCGCCACGGCCAGTGGAACAGCGCCTTCGACGAAAGCGCGCTGTTCTATTACCTCGACGAGTACGTCAAGCACCACGCCAAGGACATGTTCGCCGTGTTCGACGCCTCGGCCGCCGCCATCGCGCAGCGGCTGGACGGCGAGCGCGTGCTGCTGGTGCGCAATATCGACATGCTCAGCCGCGTGCTGGACCTGCCCGACCACGAGCGCAAGCTGCTGCTGTACGCGGCGCTGGCCAAGTACAAGCGCGACCTGCGCGCGGTCATGGTCGATTGCAAGGTGGCGCACAGCCAGGAAGCCTTCCAGATCCTGGCCGGCCTGACCGGCGCCGGGGCCGCCGATGTGGCGGCGTCGCTGCGCCCGGGCTCGCGGCTGGAAACGCTGAACCTGATCGAGCAGCCGCTGCCCGAGAACAGCGTGACCGACCTGGGCGACCTGATGCGCCTGTCCGACCGCCTGCTGCACGTGCTGCTGGGCAATTACGCCAACGAGGCCGAGATGATGGCGGTGTTCACCCGCCCGGCCGCGCCGCCTACGCTGACCGTCGCCGACTACCCGCATGTCGAGACCGATGCCCGCTACCTGTGCGCGCTGCTCGCCAACGCCACGCGCCAGCACGCCAGCGGGGTCAACGTGCTGATCTACGGCCC
Organism: Cupriavidus oxalaticus; assembly: GCF_016894385.1. Classification (NCBI taxonomy): domain Bacteria; kingdom Pseudomonadati; phylum Pseudomonadota; class Betaproteobacteria; order Burkholderiales; family Burkholderiaceae; genus Cupriavidus; species Cupriavidus oxalaticus. Next base: position 2,553,321 of record NZ_CP069812.1, on the reverse strand, counting down.
GCCCGGCACCGGCAAGACTGAATTCGCGCGCCTGCTGGCGCGCGAAGCCGGTTGCGAGCTGTACGAGGTGGATTGCCTGGACCGCGACGGCAACAGCCTGTCGGGCAAGGATCGTTATCGCTCGCTGCAGGTCTCGCAGGCCTTCCTGCGCGGCCGTGCGCATACCGCGCTGCTGTTCGATGAAGTGGAAGACGTTTTCCCCGGCAGCGCGCGCGAGCTGATGAGCCTGTTCGGCCAGGAAGATACGCGCGCGTCGGTCAACGGCAAGGCGTGGGTCAACCAGACGCTCGAGCAGAACCCGGTGCCGGTGATCTGGATCTCCAATTCGATCCGGCAGATCGACCCGGCCTACCTGCGCCGCTTCCAGTTCCACCTGGAGCTGAAGATCCCGCCGCCGCTGGTGCGCGAAAACATCATCCGCAAGCACCTGGGCGGGCTGGATGTCAGCGATGCCTTCATCAGCGGCCTGGCCGCGCGCAAGACGCTGACGCCGGCGCAGGTGCAGTCGGCGGCGCGCTTTGTCGAGCTGGCGCGGCCCGATGTGCAGGAGCCGGTCGAAGCGCTGATCCTGCGCCAGCTGGAGCATGCCGACCGCGCCATGGGCCTGCGTCCCGAGGCCGAGGCCCGGCCCATCGTCACGCATTACCGGCTGGAAAACCTGCACCTGGAAACCCGCTACGAGGTGGCGAAGATCGTCGACGCACTGCGCGTGCGCCAGCGCGGCACGCTGTGCTTCTATGGGCCGCCCGGCACCGGCAAGACCGCGCTGGCCGAGCATATCGCCGCCGAGCTGGACCTGCCGCTGATGATCCGGCGTGCCTCGGACCTGATGAGCAAGTACGTGGGCGAGACCGAGCAGCAGATCGCGGCGATGTTCGCCCGCGCCGAGGAAGACGGCGCGGTGCTGTTGCTGGACGAGGCGGACAGCTTCATGCAGAGCCGCCAGCAGGCGGTGCGCAACTACGAGATCTCCGAGGTCAACGAGATGCTGCAAGGCATGGAGCGCTTCAACGGCATCTTCATCTGCACCACCAACCTGTTCGACCGCATCGACGAGGCCGCGCTGCGGCGCTTCTCGTTCAAGATCCGTTTCCTGGCGCTGAAGCCGGAGCAGCGGGCGGCGATGTTCGTCGACGAAGCGCTGGGCAGCGACGCGACCCTGTTGAGCGATGGCATGCGGCGCGAACTGGATGCGATGGATTGCCTGACGCCGGGCGATTTCGCCACCGTCAAGCGCCAGTGCGTGCTGCTGGGCGAGGCGCTGACGCCGGAGGAGTTCCTGGCGCAGCTGCGCCAGGAACATGCCATCAAGCCGGAGGTGCGGGCGCACCGGCCGCTGGGCTTCCTGCAATAGCCTGCAGCAGGGCCGGCGCCGGCTAGAAGGCTGGCGCCGGTTCGATCACCGCTGTTTCCGCATCCGCGTCCACCCGCAGCAGCGCTGCCGCCATCGCGTGCAAGTGCGCGGCGTCCTTGGTGGAAACGAAGCGGTCGCGCGGCAGCGCGCCGGCGTCCGCGCAAAGGCCGTGCTCGGCCAGCTTGCGGGCGAGCTGGCGCGCAATGGCGCTGCCGGTGTCGACCAGCGCCAGCTGGTCTCCGACCATCTCGCGGATCGTGCCGGACAGGAAAGGGTAGTGGGTGCAGCCCAGCACCAGCGTGTCGGCACCGGCTTCGAGCATGGGAGTGAGGTAGGCATCGAGGCGCTCGCGCACGGCGGGGCCGTCGAGATCGCCTTGCTCGATCAGCGATACCAGGCCAAGGCCCGCCTCGCAGATAAAGCGGCTTTCACCCGCGAGCGAGGACAGCAGCCGCCCGAACTTGGCGCTCTTGAGGGTATTGGCGGTGGCGAGCACGCCCACCACCTTGCTGCGGCTCGCCGCGGCGGCGGGCTTGAGGCCGGGCTCGACGCCGATGATCGGCACCGGCAACCGTTCGCGCAGCGTCTGCACCGCGTGCATGGTCGCCGTATTGCAGGCGATCACCAGCGCCTTGCAGCCCTGGCCGAGCAGCCATTCGCACGCCTGCAGCGTGCGCGCCTCGACGAACGTCTCGGGTTTTTCGCCATAAGGCGCGTATTTCGAGTCGGCCAGATACAGCAGCGATTCATGCGGCAGCAGCGCGCGGATCTCGCGCAGCACGGACAGGCCGCCAAGGCCGGAATCGAAGACGCCGATGGATGCGGGGTTCACGTAAGCGGAGAGGAGAGGGGTTTCTCCCCTCTCCCGCCTGGCGGGAGAGGGGCCGGGGGTGAGGGCGGGCGCTTCAACGAAGTGAGGGCCGTCGCTCTTGCAAGCGCCGGCCCTCACCCCCAACCCCTCTCCCGCAAGCGGGAGAGGGGAGTACTGCTTGCGGTCGGTTACAGCGCGGCAACCGGGATCTTGCCGATCTTGGCCTGCCACTCGGCGGGGCCGGTCTTGTGCACCGAGGTGCCTTCGCTGTCCACGGCGACCGTCACCGGCATGTCCTTGACGTCGAACTCGTAGATGGCTTCCATGCCGAGGTCTTCGAAGCCGACCACCTTGGCTTCCTTGATCGCCTTGGCCACCAGGTAGGCGGCGCCGCCCACGGCCATCAGGTAGGCCGACTTGTGCTTCTTGATCGCCTCGATGGCTGCCGGGCCGCGCTCGGCCTTGCCGATCATCGAGATCAGGCCGGTTTCGGCCAGCATCATCTCGGTGAACTTGTCCATGCGCGTGGCGGTGGTGGGGCCGGCCGGGCCGACCGCCTCGTCGCGCACCGGATCGACCGGGCCGACGTAGTAGATCACGCGGTTCTTGAAGTCCACCGGCAGTTTCTCGCCCTTGGCCAGCATGTCGGCGATGCGCTTGTGCGCGGCGTCGCGGCCGGTCAGCATCTTGCCGTTGAGCAGCAGGGTCTGGCCCGGCTTCCACGAGGCGACTTCTTCCGGCGTCAGCGTGTTCAGGTCGACGCGCTTGGACGTTTCGGTGTTCGGCGCCCATTCGACCTTCGGCCATTGCGACAGGTCCGGCGCTTCCAGCCTGGCCGGGCCGCTGCCGTCCAGCGTGAAGTGCACGTGGCGGGTGGCGGCGCAGTTCGGGATCATCGCGACCGGCTTGGACGCGGCGTGCGTCGGGCAGGCCATGATCTTGACGTCCAGCACGGTGGCCAGGCCGCCCAGGCCCTGCGCGCCGATGCCCAGCGCGTTGACCTTCTCGTACAGCTCGACGCGCAGTTCCTCGACCCAGTCCTTCGGGCCGCGGGCGATGATGTCCTGGATGTCGATGGATTCCATCAGCGATTCCTTGGCCATCACCATCGCCTTTTCGGCGGTGCCGCCGATGCCGATGCCCAGCATGCCCGGCGGGCACCAGCCGGCGCCCATGGTCGGCACGGTCTTCAGCACCCAGTCGACGATCGAGTCCGACGGGTTCAGCATCACGAACTTGGACTTGTTCTCCGAGCCGCCGCCCTTGGCCGCGACCTGGATGTCGACGGTGTTGCCCGGCACCACTTCATAGTGGATCACGGCCGGGGTGTTGTCCCTGGTGTTCTTGCGGCCGCCTTCGGGCGGGCTGACGATCGAGGCGCGCAGCACGTTGTCGGGGTGCGTGTAACCGCGGCGCACGCCTTCGTTGATCATGTCGGTCAGGCCCATGGTGGCACCATCCCACCGCACGTCCATGCCCACCTTGACGAAGACCGTGACGATGCCGGTGTCCTGGCAGATCGGGCGCTTGCCTTCCGCGCACATGCGGCTGTTGGTCAGGATCTGCGCGATCGCGTCCTTGGCCGCCGGGCTCTGCTCCAGCTCATAGGCACGGCCCAGGCTGGTGATGTAGTCCATCGGGTGGTAGTAGCTGATGTACTGCAGGGAGTCGGCGACGCTCTGGATGAGGTCTTCTTGCTTGATGACTGTCATTTTGTGGGGTGGGCAGCGGTGAAACACAGCCCGAAATCATACACCGAGCCGGGGCGCTCTGCCCGGCTGCATACATGCGTCTACAGTGGCGAATTGTGTCTTGGGGGCCACTAAGCGGCCGCGACAGCGCCCAAAACAAAAAACCGCGGCACAAGGCCGCGGTTCTGGTTGAGGCTGGCGCAAGGCGCGCCTCTTAATGTGATTCATGCTTCGCATGATGGCCGGGGCCATGCGAAACCATCTTGTCGACCCACGCCATCGCCAGTGCCGACAGCAGGAACGCCAGGTGGATCGCGACCTGCCACATGATGGTGTGGGTGGAGCGCTGCTCGGCGTCGATAAAGGTCTTGAGCAGGTGGATCGACGAGATGCCGATCAGCGCCATCGACAGCTTGACCTTGAGCACGCCGGCGTTGACGTGGTCCAGCCATTCCGGCTCGTCCGGGTGGTTGTCGATGCCAAGGCGCGAAACAAAGGTCTCGTAGCCGCCGACGATCACCATGATCAGCAGGTTGGAAATCATCACCACGTCGATCAGGCCGAGCACCACCAGCATGATCTTGTTCTCGTCGTACTCGGTCACGTGCGACAGCAGGTGCCAGACCTCGATCATGAAGTGGTAGACATAGACGCCCTGGGCCACGATCAGGCCGAGGTAGAGCGGCAACTGCAGCCAGCGCGACGCGAAGATGATGCGCGGGATCGGCCGCATCGTGGGCGGCTGCGTGTTCAGCGGGTTGGAGGCCATAGGCGGGGCGGTATCGGCGAGTCAAAAACGGCGAGGATTGTACCAAGCGGGCGGGGCCGCCCGGTGACATGTGCCTTTGGCCTGGCCCCGGTCCCGCGCCGCTCAGCCCGTCGCGCCAGGGTCGGTGCCAGCCGCCTTGCGGCGCCAGGCCTCGCGTGCAAGCCGGCCCGGCCAGCTGGCCAGCACGATGCCCGCCAGCACACAGGCCAGCGCCACGCCGTGCGGCCAGCCCGGCTTCTCGCCCAGGAACACGATGCCGTAGGTGGCCGCCGCCACCGGCAGCACCGAGGTGAACACGCCCGCCAGTTGCGCCGGCACATGGCGGATGCCCTTCATCCACAGCCAGAACGAGAACACGCTGGCCGACAGCGCATACCACAGCAGCATCAGCCAGGTCGGCGCGGGCACCGTCGACGCATCGAAGCTCAGCAGCGGCACCAGCCCCAGCGGCAGCATCAGCAGGCCGCCGATCAGGTGCGTATAGGCGCAGATCTCGATCGCGGCCAGCGTCTGGGTGAGCCGGCGCGACAGGATCACGTAGATCGACTCGCACACCACCGCGCCCAGGATCATCAGGTTGCCGAGCCAGGCCTGGCTGTTTTCGCCGGCGCCGTGCGAATCGCCGCGCGCGATATTGAGCACGGCGATGCCGGCCACCGCCAGCAACACCGAGGCCACGGTGCGGCGCGACAGCCGTTCGCGCAGCACCAGCCAGGACAGGATTGCCACCGTGGCGGGAATGGTGCTGGTGATGACCCCGGCGGCCATGGCGCTGGTCAGCCGCACGCCGTTGAGCATCAGCAGCGTGAACAGGAAGGTGCCGAAGAACGCCTGCAGGAACAGGTTCAGCCATTCGGCGCGCGACACCTGGCGCATGCGCGCGGGCCGATACCACGGCGCCAGGCAGATGATGGCGATGACGAAGCGCAGCAGTGCAAACAGCAGCACCGGCACATGGGCGATGATCGATTTGCCCAGTCCCACATTGCTGCCGACCAGCGCCATCGAGGCGACCAGGAACAGGGCGTGGACCGGGGAGAAAAGCTGAGAGTGGGCAGAGGCTGAAGTGGAGGTGTTGGCGGGCACGGTCGATGCCTCGGTCAGCCGGCGGCCACGATCGCGGGTCGCGCGATGGCGTGGCAAGCCGGTGCAAGCGTGGGGGGCCGCGGCAAGGGTAAGCACCGCGTTCAGGTATAGGGCTCGCGGGATTATAGCTGTGCTAGCCTAATGGAGAAGGCTGCACTTTCGCCCCCGATGGCAGGACGTTTCCCGCTGCATTGCAGCATGCGGCGACCTCGGACACCGCCCGTCACCACAGGCAGCAGCCGCCGACCGTCAGGTTTAAGTAAGCCGTCGGGCGTAACTTGGCAGCCAAAGCCATTCCAAAATCAGGAGACGAGTCTATGTCCGCCATCGAATCGGTGATGCAAGAGAGCCGCGTGTTCAACCCGCCCGAGTCGTTCGCCAGCCAGGCCGCGATTCCCGGCATGGACGCCTACCGCGCGCTGTGCGAGGAAGCCGCGCGCGACTACGAAGGCTTCTGGGCGCGCCACGCCCGCGAGCTGCTGCACTGGAACAAGCCCTTCACCAAGGTGCTGGACGAGAGCAACGCGCCGTTCTACAAGTGGTTCGAGGACGGGCAGCTCAATGCCTCCTACAACTGCCTGGACCGCAACCTGGAGAACGGCAACGCCGACAAGGTCGCGATCGTGTTCGAGGCCGACGACGGCACCGTGACGCGCGTCACCTACCGCGAGCTGCATGCCAAGGTGTGCCGCCTGGCCAACGGCCTGAAGACGCTGGGCATCAAAAAGGGCGACCGCGTCGTGATCTACATGCCGATGTCGGTCGAAGGCGTGGCCGCGATGCAGGCCTGTGCGCGCCTGGGCGCGACGCACTCGGTGGTGTTCGGCGGCTTCTCCGCCAAGTCGCTGCAGGAGCGGCTGGTCGACGTGGGCGCGGTGGCGCTGATCACCGCCGACGAGCAGATGCGCGGCGGCAAGGCGCTGCCGCTGAAGGCCATCGCCGACGATGCGCTGGCGCTGGGCGGCTGCGAGGCGGTCAAGAACGTGATCGTGTACCGCCGCACCGGCGGCAATGTCGGCTGGACCGAGGGCCGCGACCGCTGGCTCGACGACGTCTGCGCCAACCAGCCCGACACCTGCGAAGCCGAGCCCGTCGGTGCCGAGCACCCGCTGTTCGTGCTCTACACCTCGGGCTCCACCGGCAAGCCCAAGGGCGTGCAGCACAGCACCGGCGGCTACCTGCTGTGGGCGCTGATGACGATGCAGTGGACCTTCGACGTCAAGCCCGATGACCTGTTCTGGTGTACCGCCGACATCGGCTGGGTCACCGGCCACACCTACATCGCCTACGGCCCGCTCGCTGCCGGCGCCACGCAGGTGGTGTTCGAAGGCGTGCCGACGTACCCCAATGCCGGCCGCTTCTGGGACATGATCGCGCGCCACAAGGTCAGCATCTTCTACACTGCGCCGACCGCGATCCGCTCGCTGATCAAGGCCGCCGAGGCCGACGAGAAAATCCATCCGAAGCAATACGACCTGTCGAGCCTGCGCCTGCTCGGCACCGTGGGCGAGCCGATCAACCCCGAGGCGTGGATGTGGTACTACAAGAACATCGGCAACGAGCGCTGCCCGATCGTCGACACCTTCTGGCAGACCGAGACCGGCGGCCACATGATCACGCCGCTGCCGGGCGCGACGCCGCTGGTGCCGGGTTCGTGCACGCTGCCGCTGCCGGGCATCATGGCCGCCATCGTCGACGAGACCGGCCATGACGTGCCCAACGGCAACGGCGGCATCCTGGTGGTCAAGCGCCCGTGGCCGGCCATGATCCGCACCATCTGGGGCGACCCGGAGCGTTTCAAGAAGAGCTACTTCCCCGAGGAACTCGGCGGCAAGCTCTACCTCGCCGGCGACGGCTCGATCCGCGACAAGGACACCGGCTACTTCACCATCATGGGCCGCATCGACGACGTGCTGAACGTGTCGGGCCACCGCATGGGCACGATGGAGATCGAGTCGGCGCTGGTGGCCAACCCGCTGGTGGCGGAAGCCGCGGTGGTGGGGCGCCCGGACGACATGACCGGCGAGGCGATCTGCGCCTTCGTCGTGCTCAAGCGCGCCCGCCCCAACGGCGAAGAGGCCATCAAGCTTGCCACCGAGCTGCGCAACTGGGTCGGCAAGGAAATCGGCCCGATCGCCAAGCCCAAGGACATCCGCTTTGGCGACAACCTGCCCAAGACGCGCTCGGGCAAGATCATGCGGCGCCTGCTGCGCTCGCTGGCCAAGGGCGAAGAAATCACGCAGGACACCTCGACGCTGGAGAACCCCGCGATCCTGGAGCAGCTCAAGCAGGCGCAGTGATCCCGTAGCCTTGCCCCCAGAACCCGCCGCCGCGTTCCCGCGCGCCGGCGGGTTTGTTACGATAGCGCCCCACCGACCACGGATCGTCGCCCATGCCAGATGCCCAGTCGCGCTTCCGCCGTCGGCTGCTGCTGTACTACGGCCTGTTCACGCTGGGGCTGTTCGGCTTCGTCGGCATGATGGGGCTGCTGGAGCGCTCCAATGCCGACGCGCTGTGGCTCGGTTACGTCTTCCTCTTCGTCACCATCGCGATCTATGCCTGCATCGGGCTGATCTGCCGCACCTCGGATCTCAACGAGTATTACGTGGCTTCGCGGCGCGTGCCGGCCATGTTCAACGGCATGGCAATCGCCGCCGACTGGATGAGCGCGGCCTCGTTCATCGGCCTGGCCGGCATCCTGTTCGCCTCTGGCTACGAAGGCCTGGCCTACGTGATGGGCTGGACCGGCGGCTACTGCCTGGTGGCCTTCCTGCTGGCACCCTACCTGCGCAAGTACGGCGGCTATACCATCCCGGATTTCCTCGCCGCGCGCTACGGCAACGGCAAGCCCGGCGGCAACCTGCCGGTGCGCGCCATCGCGGTACTGGCGGCGTCGCTGTGTTCGTTCGTCTACCTGGTGGCACAGATCCAGGGGGTAGGGCTGGTGGTGACGCGCTTCATCGGCGTGGAATTCGCCGTCGGCATCTTCTTCGGGCTGGCGGGCATCCTGGTGTGCTCGTTCCTGGGTGGCATGCGCGCGGTCACGTGGACGCAGGTGGCGCAGTACATCATGATGATCGTGGCCTTCCTGGTCACGGTGTCGATGATCGCGTGGAAGCATCACCGGGACGTGGTGCCGCAGCTCAGCTACGGCACGCTGCTGACGCAGCTTGATGCGCGCGAGCAGGAGCTGGAGCGCGCGCCCGCCGAGCAGGCCGTGCGCGAATACTACAAGCAGCAGGCCATCCTGCTGCAGGAGCGCATTGCGCGCCTGCCGGAGTCCTTCCAGCAGGAGCGCGATGCGCTGGACGCACGCCTGCAGGACCTTCGTGCGCGCAATGCGCCGCTGCGCGAAATCAAGGCGCTGGAGCGCGAGCGCCTGGAGTTCCCGCGCGATCCCGCCGCCGCGCAGCAGCAGTGGAGCCTGCAGCGCGAAGACGCGCTTGCGCGCAGCCGGCATTCGAGGTCGTCCACCGAGCCATATCCCGCGGCGTCGGAGGAGGAGCGCAAGACCAAGCGGCTCAACTTTGTGTTGCTGGTGTTCTGCCTGATGGTCGGCACCGCCAGCCTGCCGCATATCCTGACACGCCTCTACACCACGCCCTCCGTCAAGGAGACCCGCAACTCGGTGGCCTGGGCCGTGTTCTGCATCGCGCTGCTGTACGTGTCCGCACCGACGCTGGCCGCGCTGGTCAAGTACGAGTTCTTCGAGCACCTGGTCGGCACGTCGTATGCGGAACTGCCGCAATGGGTAGTGCAATGGCGCAAGGTCGATCCGCCGGTATTCGGCATTCGCGACGTCAACGGCGACGGCATCGTGCAATGGGCCGAGATCCTGCTGCAGCCCGACATGATCGTGCTGGCCGCCCCGGAGATCGCCGGCCTGCCCTACGTCATCTCCGGCCTGATCGCCGCCGGCGCGCTGGCCGCGGCGCTGTCGACTGCCGACGGCCTGCTGCTGACCATCGCCAACGCGCTGTCGCACGACGTCTTCTATCACATGGTCGACCGCCAGGCGAGCCATCAGCGCCGCGTCACGACGGCCAAGATCGTGCTGCTGGGCGTGGCCTTGTTCGCTTCATACGTCACATCGCTGCGTCCCGGCAACATCCTGTTCCTGGTCGGCGCCGCCTTCTCGCTGGCCGCGTCCAGCTTCTTCCCGGTACTGGTGCTTGGCATCTTCTGGCGCCGGACCACCGCGGCGGGTGCCGTCGCGGGCATGGCCGCGGGGCTTGGCGTCGCGGTGTACTACATCTTCGTCAACTATCCGTTCTTCACCCGCATGACCGGCATCTTCGGCGACCGCTGGTTCGGTGTCGACCCGATCGCCTCCGGCGCCTTCGGCGTGCCCGCGGGGTTTGCCGTGGCGATCATCGTCAGCCTGCTCACGCCGCGCAATGCGCCGGTGATCGACAGGCTGGTGACGTATTTGCGCAGGGGATAGGGCGGTGCCGCACGAACTTGTGGATTCGTCGGGCAACTCTGCTATAATCGCGGACTTCCCGGAGAGATGGATGAGTGGTTTAAGTCGCACGCCTGGAAAGCGTGTATAGGTTAATAGCCTATCGGGGGTTCGAATCCCCCTCTCTCCGCCAGTTATTCTGTAAGGCTTAGCGGGTTAGTAAGAGCTAACCGCTGGGTCATAAAGCGCCATGTGGGTCATTCCCCCTGGCGCTTTTTGTTTGCCTGCAGAGGGGCGACGACCTCTGCCTTGCGCCGGTACACGCGCTGAGTGGTAGCGCTGCTGGCATGCGAGAGCAGGGCGCGCGCATGCTCAAGGTCGTCCGCGTCGCTGCCGGCCTTCGCTCGGATGTCGTGCTCGGTGAAGGGCACGTTTACCTTGGTCTCGGCCATAACGCGCTCCATGAAGCCCCGCCATAGCGATTCCCAGCCGCCAGCGCGACCCGTTTCCTCGTTGATGTAGCACTCGCCCCTGAGCGTGCAGAAAAGCCACGGGCTGATGTCGATCGGGCGGGCCGCCAGAGCATCGGATACCGCGGCGCGCAGATCGTCGTTCCACGTGTAGATCGTCCGTTTTCCGGTGCTGCCGGCTGTCTTGTGCCGCTGGATGTGGATCCCGTCGTCCTTGAAGTCCTGGGCCGGCCGCAGGCGCAGCAGGTCGCCGCGCGCCATGCCGGTCAGCATCTTGATCCGGATATAGGCCTGAGCCGCCCTCACGCTTCCCTTCTTCCGGCGCGACGGCAGCGCCAGGCATTCTGCTATCTCCCAGTCATCGACGTACCGGTCGCGCGGCTTCTGCCCCTTCATCCGCGTCTCGCCGAGGAACGGGTGCCTGTCCAGGTAGCCCCATTCGACCGCCTTGGTGTAGGCGTGTGACAACACCTCGACCTCGCGGCGCCCTGCGGTCAGTGCCTTCACCTTGATCATGGTGCCGTCGGGCAGCTTCTTCTCCTTCGTGCGTGCGTCGACGTAGGCATAGATGTGCCGCGGCTTGATGGCAATCAGCGGCCACTTCTCGAACTGCAGGCGCAGGCGTTTGATACAAAGCCGGTGGTGGCTTTGAGTCGTCGGCTCCTTCGTTGGCACCTCTTCCAGAAGGTAACGGTCCAGCAGTTGGCCCACCGTGTTGGCCTTCTCCAGTGTGCCGATGCGCTCGGCCCAGGTCTTATACGCTTCGGGCAGCGTGCTGCCGAGCCGAAATTTCTTCTTGCCATCCCAATGCGCTTCGAGCCCGGGCGGAACGCGATAGAAGTAGGCGCCATGGTGCAACTGCCACCTCGCGGGCAGCCCTCGGTTCTCGGTCTTTCGAGGCTTCGGCATTACATGATGCTCCGGTCGATCTCATATTCTGGTTCGTGACGGTGGACCGGCGTGCTGGCGCCGAGCAAATGCTCGACGTGGGCTCGCAGGACAATGATGCTACCGTCCGGGCGGATCCGGTGCGCCACGCCGAGCGAGTTCAGCACCGAGGCCTGTGCGTGCCGCCGAACGCGATTCGTCAGTTCGCGCAACTCTTCTGTGGTCAGGAGCATGCCTTTGGCCTCAAATACCTGCGGTCTCACCTTTCAACCTCATGGAGATGCATGGCGTAATTTCGCTTGCACTGAGGTTGAGCGCAAGCAGCAGCATCGTAAGGCGTTCTCGCCACGGCTTCACGAGGTGCTTGGACTGATGCGCGTCAACTGCCAGCGGTACGCCGGCGGCGGTATCTAGGGCGCCGCCGATGATGAGCTGCGCCGGCGCCTGGCCGTCCAGCTCGTCCCGCCCGGTCACCCACCAGGCGTACCGTTGTGCCGACTGCGCTTCCGTAGCGGGTTCCATCAGGATTGCCTCGGCGATCGTCAGCAGGTTCTCGCGCGTTGTCTTCGGGAAATCCACCAGCCGCTTGCCGGCCACGTTTGCCTCGGGATAGAGGCCCGTGCAAATGATCTGCGCCACGCGCTGGACATAGGGCACAGGGTGCTGCTGGGGTGTGGTGATGTCGGTCATGTTGCTTCTGCGAGGTGAACGATCTGGCCGGCTTCCACCGGGCCTTGGGCGGTTGCCCGGTTTTCGACTTGCAGGGTGGCCACCAGCAACTGGCGGCGGGTGCAGGCGCGCTGCATGTCGTCGGTCAGGTTCAGGCCCTGACCGATCGCGCGGAACTCGTCGCCGGTGACGCCGAGCCGGCCGCGCAGGCGAAAGCGCTTGCCCACGTCGGCGACCGCGGCCACTGCCGCGTCCATGGCGTCGCGCAGCTCCTGGTTGTCGGCGAAGTACAGCGTGGCTACGACCTGGCCGACGTTGATTCGGAAGGCGAGGGTGTGCCAGGCGGCTTCGGTGGCGGTCCCATCGAGGATCTTGCTCAGCTCGACATGGGGGATGAGCTGCAGGTCCACCTCGGCGTTGCTGCTGAAGCGGAACATCACGGGCAGAACGCAGGCGCGCGCGGGGCGTGGCCGGCGGGTCTTGCGGTGCTTGCTGGCTGGCATCACTGCACCTCCTGCGAGGTGTTCGCAGATGCATCAGCAGCCGCCTCCTGGACTTTCGGAACCCAGCGCTCTCCATCCCACTGGCAATGTGCTTTCAGTGCGTCCCAGTAATGGTGATTGCCCTGCCGGTCCCAAAGCGGCGCACCGGCCCAGCGCAGCCAGCGCCTGATGATCTCGCGGCCAATGGCCTCGGCCAGTGCGCCGGCGCCGTGATCGTTGAGCGGAGCGGGATTCGCTTGTGCGATGTGCCAGAGGGACGCGAGATGGCTATCGTTGTAGCTCTGCAGCTGTTCCGTATCGATGTGGAAGGTGACGAGGTGTTCCATGGTTTAGCTCCAAAGGAGATCAGTCGTCGAAGTCGCCGGCAGCGCGGCGCTTCAGGTCGGAGGTGCCGCCGACGGGGCGGCGTGCCGCAAGCTGCTGCTCGCGGCTGGCCATGGCCCGGGCCGCAGCCGCCAGGGCGGTGCGCAGCAGGTCGGACATGGCGTCGAAGGGGGTGGCGATCCGCAGGGCGCGATGGGCGCGGCGCAGATCGGCGTCGGTGATGGCGGGCTTACGCACGGCGGGCTCCCGGGCGAAGGAACCCGTCCCACACGCCGCGGCCGTAGCAGACGGTGAAGAACAGGCTCACCCAGAACATGCCGGGTTCGCCCGTCGCGGCGGTCAGGTACAGCCAGGCCGGCTGACCGAGCAGACCCACCAGGGAGCCCCAGCGGGCACGCGCGGTGCCGGCGTTGAGCAGGTAGATGGAGCCCACGGCGGTGGCGATCATCCAAAGGTTGAGCAGCGCGAGCATCAGGCAGCCCTCCCTATGGCCCGCGCGCAGCAGAAACGCGGCGGCTCGGTCAGGTGCTCCAGGGCGCCCAGCTGGGCATCCAGGCGCGTGCGGGCGATGGCGGTGAACCGCATGCGCACGCCGGTGTGCGAAACGATGAAAACGAGAAAGGCACTCATGCTCGCGCTCCTTTGTTGCCCGAGCGATCCTCGAAGACCCAGCACTTGACCGTGGTGGGGCGCTTTGGCGCGTGGGGATACTCGGCGTTGTGACGCGCGTTGATAGCGCTGTTGACAACCCTCAGCTCCACGAACTTGCGATGCCGAGAGGTGCGCAGCACACGCTTCAGATCGGTCAGCGGAGGGAGATTGAGGCGGCGGTCGTTCGCCACCTGTTCGAAGTGCCGCAGGCTGATAGCGATGGTTCCGCCATCCCCCCGGGCGTGATTGAGCACGGCGTGGTCTTCTTCCGCCGATTCGATGTGGTCGTACAGCTCCCAGAATTCCTGAACCAGCGGATGGTCGGCGCCGATGGCCTGCTGGCGTTCCACAGCCATGGTCACCAGTTGCTTGATCGCCGCATCGCGGTATTCCTTGGGCAGTGGCACCACGTGGCCCAGGCAGTCGACCAGCGCCATCACTTGGGCGTGGTTCTTCACCAGGCGTTGGTGCTTGACGTCGGGGTGTTTGGCCAGATGGTCCTGGTACGCCGGCATACGTTCCACATAGGAGGCGAGGATCTCGCGCTCTTTGAGGATGGCGGTCAGCAGGAAGCCGGACACGTCTTCCACTGGCATCTGCTCCAGCGCGCGCGCCGCGGCAAAGGTGTCGGGGTTCTGGCCGGCGCGATCGAAGTACAGGTGGACGATCCGCTGCAGCACGGCCTCGCTGGCGTTGACCTCGGCGTTCTGGCTGATCACCACGGCACCGCGGAAGGGCGGCTCGTAGGTCTCGTTGCCGGCATTCTTGACGCCGCGCGCCCGGGTGCTGCGCCCGTTGTAGGCGGTTTTCAGCTCGTTCCAGTCGAAGCCCTTGACCTTGGCGCCGTCCTCGCCGCGGTCGCCCTCGATCAGCACCACTGGCAGGTTGGACACCTGGGCGAAATTGCGTGCGCGCGCCGCCAGCGAAGACTTGGAGGGGTCGAAACCCTCGTAATCACGGCGGCCGCACAGCTTCCACAGAAACTCGATCAGGGTGGACTTGCCCGCGCCAGGCTCGCCCACGACCTCAAGGAACGGGAAGCTCTTCTGCTTGATCCCTTCGCCCTCGCGGATCTGCTCTGCAAACAGGCTGCCCAGCCAGAAGGCCAGTGCCACAATCGCCTTGGCGCCGAAGGCGCGCCAGATCAGCTCCAGCCAGTCGTGGCGGAATGCCTTGAGATCCATGTTCAGCGAGAGGCCGGCCGAGCCGCCGATGGTCTTGATGGACAGGCGGCCCACGTCGAAGAAGTCCTCGTCGTTGAGCATGTGGAGCTTGCCGTCCTTGACCGCCACATCCGCGTAGACATAGCAGCCGTGCTCCTTGGTGTACCCCACGAAGTCGATGGTCTGCACGCTCTTGATGCGGTGCATCTGTTCCTTGAGGTAGGCGTCCAGCTGCCCGTTGGTGCCCGTGTAGAAAGCACCCGGCGCCACCCCCAGCAGCCGCTTCTTGAACTCGCCAGCGGAGGCGATCTGCGAGCTGGTGAAGGTGTTCTTGACCGGCTGCGAGTCGTGGGGGAACGCGACGCGGAAGTAGTACCAGGCCTCGTCGGTAGCAGCATTGGCCTGGTAGTACAGGACCGTGGGCAGGCAGGTGGCGATGTTGGTCACCACGCCGGCCTTGAGCATGGCCTCGTCGCGGATCTCCGCCTCGGTCATGTCGTTGTGGGCGCTGCGCACGGCGTCCATCTCGCGGTTGAGCGCTTCCAGATCGACCTTGAACCAGTACAGCTTGCTGTCGAAGTCGAAGGCGAACTGGCTCAAGCCGGTGCGGCCATAGACGAGCCGCGCCTTCTCGGCCGCGCTTGGGGCAGCCATCAGGTCGCCCAGGTAGCGGTACTCGTCAAGGTCCTGCGCGGACAGTTTGCCGAGCTGGTGCAGGTCGTTCCAGTCGCGCTTCTTTGCGCCGACCTGCTTGGGCAGCGCGACCGAGGCTTCCCATCCGGCTTCGCGGCTGCGCTTGAGCCACTGCGTGGCGTAGCGCGTGCCGGCATGGTCGGCATCCAATGCCCACACCAGCTTCGGTCGTGCCCGCCCCGTGGCGGCGCACTGTTCGGCCAGCGCGGCCAATGCCATGCCCGGATAGTTGGCGCAGGAAAGCGCCGAGACAGCCGGCACCCCGTGGTGCCAGAGCGCGATCGCGTCGAAGATCCCTTCCACGATCCACAGCTCGGCCGCGCCAGACGTTTCCAACACCGGTGGCTGCCACCACATGCCGCCGTAGGGGCCGTGGAACGTTGCCTTGCGCTTGCCGAAGCGGTGGGCCTGGTCGATGATGCGTTCCCAGTAGATGCCGCTGCCCAGTGCGAACCGCACGGTGGCGCTGCCGATCTTCAGGTCATGGCTGTAGTAGCTCTCCTGGGTGTACCAGTCGCGCACCTTGTCCAGGTCGAAGCCGCGGCTGTCGCGCATGTAGGCGTCGGCAGCGGCCTTGGGATTCTCGGGCGTGGCCTTGAAGCGGTCGCTCCAGCTCTCGAACAGATCGGCGTAGAGGTCCTTGATGTGCAGCTCGGCACCGCAGTGGTTCAGGCGGTTGCAGCGAACGACCCAGGGGTCGTTACCGAAGGCCCACAGGGTCTTCTTGCCGCAGGCCGGGCATTTGCCGTCCTCCAGCTTCTCGCCGCCGCGCTTCTGCTTAAACGCATAGTCACGCAGCAGGCGGCTGGTAACTTCGGCGTGCAGGGATGGGTTCATGGCGCTGCGCATCTTTGCTGGCTCAGGCGACGCCCTCGATCGACTGCTGCTTGAGCCCTGGCGCCAGGGATTCCAGGTCGGCCACCGGCATGCCCAGCAGCCGTGAGACGTGAATCAAATTGGCATGCAGTTCCAGCGCTACGGCACGCGTTCGGATGCCGGAAAGCTCCTTCACCAGCGCGCCGCGGTAGCGCAGCGCGGCCAGGTGTTGCGGCACTGTCAGCGTGCCCACCTTGCGCGGCGGCTGCCGGCCCTCCAGCACGTCCAGAACCCAACGGCGGAACACTTTGGCGCGCTCCGTGCGGGCCAGCATGCCCAGCAGGTAGCAGCCGCGCGGGCTGAAGATGCGGACCTGCTGGCGCCCGCCTGCGGTGTCGAGCTCGACGAGCTGAGTCATTTCGGTAGTGAACTCGTCGGCGTTGCGCGCGTGAAGGTCGGCGATTCGATCAGTGCGGTTGTAGCCCAAGGCTCCCGCAATCTGCGGGCCCCTTAGCCATGGCACGTTGTGGATGTCGACTACATCGAATTCGATGTTTTCGAAGACGAGGACCGCGGTTTCAGGATGGTTCTTCATGGCAATAGGCAAAAGGAGTCCCTCACGCCCCGACAGGGGCATGAATCGGTAAGTCGATCGGAGGAAGGAAGTTAGTCCGCTACGTCGGCAGCAGGTCCATCTGCCGCTCGTCGCGCGGTCCTGGCCGCGGCTTCCCAAGCGGCAGGTAAGCCTTCGGATTCGGCTTCATGCTGGGCGCAATGGTGTGGACCGGGGAGAGCAGCATCTTGCAGGTGTATGCGCACTCCACGTTGTGGCATTGCACGTACAGTTCGCGAGTGAGCAAGGACACAGCGCGGCTGGTGCGAATGTGGAGCTGCGTCCCGCAGTGTGGACAGGTCATCTTCATTTGCAGGATCTCCCGCACTCGCCCAGGCCCTCCCGGGCGCATTCGCAGTGCATGCCGACTTCGCCGAGGGTGGTTACGGCGTCCAGGTACTTGCGTGTGATCAGCACATAGCCGACAGCGGACACCATGGCGTCAAGCTTGTCGATCACTACGCCCTGATTCCCGCTTAGGAACCGGCTGATGTTGGAGTCATCCCAACCGATGGCGCGTTGCACGTCCACGCGGCCTGGGCCGGTCAGCGCTTCGCGCAGGGTCTGCTCTATGCGCACGGGCTTTCGCATCGCATCACCCCGCAATCGCATCTGCGTGCAGATGCGGTTCGGCAATTCTATGCTGGGAACCAGCGGTATCGAGCCCAAATTCACGCTCGTAAGCTGCCATGCCACGGAGGAACATCAGGCGGGTAAATGCCGCACGGGAGCGGAATTCCGCCGCGCCGTATCGGTCCGCTTTTGCGACCTCGGCTGGGGTAAGTCGAATGGCCACGGGTACCGTGTCTGGCTGGCGGGGCGCGCGCAGGGCAGGAGGCTTAGTAGGCATACGATATGATTGGGTTTCGTTAGTGTGCGCTAATCATCTTAGTCTCCAATTTGGAGACTTTATTGACATATGTCAACCGAAATGGAGACTATTGGCGAGCGTTTGAAGGCCGAAAGGCTACGTCTTGGCCTGACTCAGGCCGAGTTCGGCGAGGCGCTTGGTGTTGCGAAGAACGTGCAAAGCCGGTACGAGAGAGGGGATCGTTCTCCTGATCCGGTTTACCTAGCAGCTATTGCCAGATCCGGCGTCGATGTGCTCTACGTCCTAACCGGCAAACGACTTCCAGAAAACGCGATCTCTCTGGACGCTGCTCGCGTCGCGGCTGGCCAGGCATACAAGGCCGCTCAGGCTTTGGGCAACGACTTGTCAGTCGAACAGTTCGAGAGGCTATTTGTCACTTTGTGTGACACCACCGCGGCAAGGGAAGAGGCTCAAAAAGCGTCGGGGCCCGAGCCAGAGGTCAAGGGCGTACACAAGGTCGTGCAGAGAATTGGCGCAGGGTCGAACAACGTCCAGATCGGAAGCGGCGTTAAGGTCAGCCAGAAGAAATCGACAACGTAGGGGGCAGTAACAATGGACGCGCTGTTCGGCTTGGGAGGGATGGTTGGCCTCTACATATGGGCATGGCGTCGACTTGTGAATGCCGCAGTCGCGAAAGGAAGATCTCGCTGGCTAGGGCATGGCCTCGGGCTATGTCTTGGAAGCTTGCCCTCCATCTTCTTTGTTGTGGCGATCGCTGTCACATTCCCAGCTGCCGGCCATAGGCAGGGCACTTCAACAGAACTTTCAGTGCTATGGATAATTTGCGCGATTTCCATTGCCATGATGTGGCACTTCACACGCAGCCCCGCACCCCACGGCACGGCAATGCCATCCCCGGCAGATCTGCCCTCGTCGGCGCGACCATTGAAGGCAATACTCGCAAGGTTAAAACAGTCTCTTGTCGATGTAACCGGTGATGTTCGGAAGCAGGGTGCCGCCAAGCTCTCCCCGGTAGAAGCGGAGCGTCGGACGTTCGAGAAATGGGGAAAAGCAGCCCAGGCTGGTAGCGTGTCCGCTTCAGTGCATGTCACGACAACGTGGTCCCGTGAGCATCGAACAGAAATTAGAGATGAGATCGAGTTCGAATATCGAGACTTTGAAGGTGCCCCCAGTAAACGCCGCGTAATCGTTACCGAAATGGCGCAAGAGCATTTCGAAGGCTATTGCTTGCTGCGCAAGGCCACTCGCACTTTCCGCTATGACCGCGTTGATGGACTCATCACGCGCATGGACACCGGTGAGCTTCTGTCTTGCAATGAATGGAGAGATCAAGCCGAGGAGCTGGCCAGATAGCTGGGCCGGTGCAGGATAGTTGGCCCGATTCCTCGGCTAACGGTTGTCATGACAGATGCACCGCGAATCACGGCTCTTGCTCGGCACGAGCATCCCAGAAGCGTTGCCAGTCCGCCAGCGTGACCCAAAGCGCGGCGCGCAGTTGCACCTCATTGAGCGTACTCAAATCAGACATCTGGAAGTGCTCACGGCACAGTTTGTGGGTCGATGGCTTCAGGCCTGGACAGATTTCCCACATCCTCAGTATCTGCCGCACCATCGCGTTACGCGGTAGCTTTTCGCCGCGACGGCACGACAGCCAACTGACCAGATACGATCGAGCGCTCCAGTATTGCGCATGTGTCAGGCTTTCTTCCAGGCCGACTTCATTAAGTCCCCGGCCATTGAGGTGGCGCGTGAGTGCCTGCCAGATGGATGCCGCATCGATCAGGTCGTCTTCCGCCATTTCGATTTCGAGGATGATGTCTGTAAGGTCTCTGCGTTCTTCAAGTGACATGAGGTCCTCGTCGGCTTGCGCTGGCGACTTGGGAGGCACGGGCTGAGCACTACGGTAGCGGTGAATGACGATGGTCCCGATCTGGATGTTTCCGCTTCCGTCGCCCATGCACTGATCGATTCTCTTCTTCCCTTCATCCACAGACGCATCCTATGCAGCCAGCCACAATGCTCTCGCAAAAGCTAGCAGTGGGGCGCCGCCCAGTCGATAGGACCGTTCCGATCCATCTATTCGTCTGAGTAATGTCAACGATGGTGTTTGCAGCATGCGAATCGTTTGGCGCTTATTGTCAACGCGGGTGGCCTGGTCGCAACGACACTTGCGGCGTACCGTGCATCAAGCGCTCATTCGCTGCCTGGTGGTACGCCGGTTCTAGTTCGCAGCCAATCCGCTGACGCCCAGCCTCTTTTGTCCGAGGACTGGACGATCTCCATCCAGGTACGAACGGAAGCAACCTCAATGCAGTCATAAGGGGGAATTGGCTGACTTGCTGAAAGCGGCCTCTCTGGTATTTGGGAAGAGGTGTACGATCAAGCAAGTTGGTCACTCGTCCGAGATGGTCAGCGCATGTGAACAAAGCTAAGAAACTACAAAGGGAACATGGATGTCTCTCAAATCCACCAAGGAACAGCTCGTCCAATTGCTGACCGACGACGACACCAAAGTTATCGCCTTGTCGGGGAAGTGGGGCACCGGCAAGAGCCACATGTGGGAACAGGTCAAGCAGGAAGCTACGGACGAGAAGATCAAAGGCGCACTGTACGCATCGCTCTTCGGCGCATCATCCGTGGAACAGATCAAGCTCAAGCTAATCCAGAGCTCAGCCAAATCAGCAGAGTCGTACCCGGCACTGTTCAGAGGTGTCCAGCAGGCCTATAAGACGACCGTCAAGGCTCTGGAGGGCATTAACAAAGGATTTGCCGCGCTCAACGACATCGGTTTGCTTCTCGCGCCGGCATTGCTGCGGCAGAAAGTCCTCGTCCTTGATGACATCGAACGCAAGCATGAGAAATTGGGCATCGATGAGGTCTTGGGCTTCATTGACGAGTTCACAAAGCAGCATGGGTCGCGCGTGATACTCATCCTCAATGATGACCAACTCGACAAGCGCGAGGTTTGGAATACTCTTCGAGAGAAGGTCATTGACCAAGAGCTGAGGCTCACCACCTCGACCTCGGAGGCCTTCGAGATCGGCATCAGACTCGTCCCGTCTCAGTGGGCCACTCAGATCCAGCCCAACATCGAGCGCTGCGGGGTAACCAACATCCGCATCGTCTGCAAAGTCATCAAGACCGTCAATCGCATTCTCGGCAACAGGCCATCGCTCGGCGACGCCGTAATGACGCGCGTGATCCCGTCAACGGTCCTGCTGGCGTCGATTCACTACAAGGGCATCGAGGATGCGCCCGATTTCGACTTCGTCCTGGCTCAAGGTACCCCCAGCGACTGGGGCATCTTCCTTGGCGAGAAGGAGCCCGAAACGGACGAGCATAAGCGCAAGTCCAAGTGGAAGATCCTGCTGAACGACCTGGGCATTTATTCCTGCGACGAGTTTGAGCTGCTGGTCGTCGAGTTTCTCCAGTCGGGCTTGTTCGATGTCGCGACGCTGGCGGCACTCATCGACCGCTTTGTCGCGGAAGCGGAAGCTATGGATGCGCGCGACAAATGCAACAAGTTCTTCGAAAAGTCAGTCTGGGATCACAGGTTGACGGAGCAACAGCTGTTGGAAGAGGCCGCGCCTGTGGTGGCCAAGGCGAACCTCATTGACCCCTACATGGCTACCTCCTTGCATAACATCCTTGCAGAGATCCCCGGCGGCCAAGTGCTTGCCGACCAAGCACTGGATCGTTGGGTTGAAGCTTTCAGAGCTCGCGACCTCCAAGAGGCTGAACTGAACAATGTGCTTGGCCGAAGCATCCATCCTCGGATCGAGGCGGAATTCAATGCGATCAACGCCAAGGCTCAGGCCGGCACTTCAGTCTTCGATGCATGCGAATTCATCGTGAAGAACAGTGGCTGGGGAACCCGGCAGGAGCTGGCAATGCAGTCGGCGACCGTTGGAGATTTCGAGTCCACGATTCGCACCGTCTCTATCAAAGACCTTCGCCGATTTATGGCCAAAATGCTGGAGCTGTGCGCGAACAAAGGGGCCTACGTGAACCACTTCGGAACCGCCATGGACAACTTCGCCGCAGCTTGCCGTTGCATCGCCGAGGATACGAGTTCCCCCCGGCTTGGCAACCTGATTAGATCGTTGTTCTCCAGCTCGAAGATCTCCAGCTTACTTGAGCCTCCTACCCCTCCGCAGATTGCTCCGGTGGCTGCGGCGACTCCTTTGCCAGATCAGCCACAAGCCGGCGCCTAAGGGTTGCCGTGGAAGCTCCGGCAGTGTATTGATCGACAGTGCTTTCGGGGCCTCCTAAGGCCGCCACGGCGCATCGCTGGCGGCCTCTTCCTGCAGTTCCGCGGGCTTGATCTCCAGCTCCAGAGTCGTGATATAGCCGCGCTCGGTCAAATGGTGCGTGACCTTGGTTATCGTCCAGCCGGTATTGTCGATCTGCGGCTTCCACCCAGATACCACCGCCGGCAGCTCGGGGAACAGGTCTGGCCGCCCCCGTGCCAGCGTGATGCTGAAATTCGCCACGCCGCGCTGCATGCGCGCCCACTCGGCGCGCGCAGCGCGCTCGGCGTTGGCCTTCGTGGCGTAGGTGTGGCGCAGCACCTTCACGTTGTCCGGGTTCGGATAGGCGGTGACACGCGGCTTTGCCGTGGGCCTCTTTTTCCGGCCCTTGCTAGGGGCGGGGGCTTCCTTCACGGCCACGGCGTTGGAGGCATCGATCACCACCTCGCCCTTCTTGGCCAGGCGCGTGTCCTGGTAGAAGGCCTTGACCCCGTTGTAGTTGTCGCGGTCGGCCACCATGAAGCTGTGCGTGTCGCCGCTGGCCCGCGTGATGAGCACGGTGGGCAAGGGGATGCCTGACGCGCTGAGGGCCTCGCCGGCCTTGATGAACAGCAGCTTCCCCTGCTTGACCGTGGCGATCGCGTCATAGTCCTTCGCCATCCGCGTAAGCAGGTTGGCGTCGGACTCGCCCGTCTGGTCCAGGTGCTCCACGACCTGGTTGGCCAGCTTCGCGGCGATGACGGCCACCAGCTCGTTCTTGCCGGCGATCGCCCGCACGATGGCGCCGATGGTCTTGTCGCGGAACGAGCGCTCCTTGCGCGTGGTCAGGTCGCTGCCCAGGTCCGCGCTGCGCGCCCGGATGGTCAGCCGGTCGGGCGGGCCGGTGTGCTCCAGCTCGTCTACTTTGTACCGGCCTTTGTCGACTACCCCGGTATCGGCCCAGCCGAGGCCGAGCGACAGATGCACGCCCTTCTCCGGTAGCTCCAGCATGCCGTCGTGATCGTCCAGCTCAATGTCCAGCTGGTCAGCTTCGAAGCCGCGGTTGTCGACCAGCGTCAGGCCGATCAGTCGGCCCCGGAAGCGCCCCGAAATGTCCTGGCCGTTGAGCGCGAGCGTGTATGCCGGCTGCGGCACGTCAGAGATCAGGGCCTCACCCAGGTCCGTCGCGGTGAAGGTCATGACGCCAGCACTCCGGAGATGAGCTTCTCCCCAAGCGCCTCCATGCCGCCGTCGACGCGGGCCAGCTTGAGCGAAAACTCCAGCCGCCGCGCCTTACCGTCGGGAAAGAAGAGGGTACGGGTGACCTCCAAGTTCTCGATGACGAACATGCCGTAGTACCGGCCAGAGCCCTCGATCAGCACGTAGGACAGGCCAGCATCGGCCATGCCGCGCAGCACGTCGATGGTGTTGTCGCCGCCCGTCAGTTCCGGCAGCAACACTCCGGACAGCGTGATCGTCTCGTCGTCGGGGCCGAGGAACTGGCGCGCAGGGCGCCGGCCGACCCGGTTATTGGACGGGTGCCGCCACCCGATCTGCTGCTGGAAGGTTTGGTAGGGCGCTGTCTCCAGTGCGAAGACGAACAGCCCGAGGGCCATCATCATGGTCAATCCCTGTCGGTGAAGCGCGAGCGTGCCTGGGCGCCGCGCTGGGCTTCAAGCCGCCGGATCTCCTCGGCCACCATGCGGGCAATCAGCTGTTCGCTGCTCCCGGCCGGGGGGTGGATGTGGATCACGATCGGTCCCAGCGCGGCAGCCGGTGCCGCGGCGCCGGTGCTGCCTCCGGCGAAAATCGGCGGGCGCGTGTCGATGGCGACTTTGGCGGCGGCCTGCCCGGTGCCGATGACCATGCCGGCGCCGATGCCGGCGCCGATGCCGGCCAGCACCTTGGCCACCTGCGCAACGACGCCGAGCGGGCCGGCCTGGTTGCCTTCCAGACCCTGCTCCAGCCCGGCCATGGTGAAGCCGCCCAGCAGCGCGAACACGCGGCTCGGGGAGTGGATGCCCAGCCGCTCCTTGAACCAGCCGACCACGCTGTCGCCGATGCCGACGATGGTGTCCCGGACGCTGCCCAGCCGGCTGGTGATGCCGTTGACCAGGCCCTGCAGCAGGTTGGCGCCGAATTCGCTGAACCGCGCCGGCAGATCGAAGCCGAACCAGCGCAGCACGGGCGCCACTACGTTGTAGAGCGCGCCCATCAGCGACCAGTCCGCCACCAGGGCCAGCACGCCGGTCAGCCCGCCTTGGAATGCCGCGGTCACCTGGTTCCACAGGCCAGTGAAGAAGCCCTTGACCGGCTCCCAGTACTTGTAGAGCAAGTACGCCGCCACGCCGATGGCCGCAATTGCCAGCCCGATCGGGTTCAGCAGGAAGAGACGGCCAACAGTACCGGCGACGCCCATCAGGAATTTGAAGGAAGAGGCGAGGCGCGCGACGATGCCGGCACCGCCGCCCAACTGGATCCCGAGCATGGCCATCCCGTACCGGGCGATCACCATCGGCCCCAGGGCAGCGGCCATGGCAACGGTAAGGGCCCCCAGCACGGTCAGCAGCACACCAGCTGCTGCGGCGCCCTTGATGAGCCAACCCATCAGGGCAGGATTGGCCTCAGTGAAGGCGTCGAAGCGGCGCATCAGGTTGCCGAAGGTATCCATCAGGCCGACCAGCGTCGCGCGCAGGACCTCGCCGCTGGCGCTGCTCGAATTGAACACCTGGTTCTGCAAGCGCGCCCAGCGGGCCGACACCGTCTCTTGCCGTGCGCCAAACTCGCGTTTCATCGACCCCTGGGCCTTCGACCCGTTGGCCAGCTCCAGCTGCCGGCGGAACTCATCAGGCTTGTCGACCAGCTTGGCCAGGGTGTCCGAGTGCTCCATACCGACCAGCTCCACCATGACGCCGATGCGCTTGTCCTTGGGCAGCTTCCGGACGGCGTCTACCACCTTGAAAATGGTCGCGGTGGCATCGGTGGCCATGCCCTTCTGGATCTCTTGGGTGGTCAGGCCGATCTCGGCCACCGCGGCGTGGAACTTCTTGGTGCCTTTCTCGGCCGCCGCGAACTTTTGGGTGATGGCGTTGATGGCGGTGCCGGCGGTCTCGGTGCGCTCGCCCAGCGTCAGCAGGGTAGAGGCGAGGGCTGCGGCGTCGGCGGCCGGCATCGCCACGGTGGACACCACACCGGAGATGCGGTTGAGGACGTTGATGATGTCGCTGCCTTTGCTGATCGCGTCGTCGTCCAGGTAGTTGATCGTGTCGGCCAGCCCCATGATCGCGTTGGTCGGGATCCGGAAGTTCTTGGCCACCTTACCCATGCTCTCGGCGATCTCGTCCGGCACGGCATCAAAGGCCGTGGCCATCATCGCCACGGTGCGGGTGTACGCGATCAGCTCATTGCGGGGCACCTCCATGCGGGCGCCGGCGGTGACCATCTCTGCGATGGCCGTGGTGGGGATTGGCAGCTCTTCTCCAAGGCGCTTGATCTGGCGCGCCATGTCGTAATAGACCTGCGTGAGCTTGCCGCCATCGTCCCGGGCGCCGTCCACCTGGCGGGCGATGCCCAGCATGGCGTCCTCGAATCTGACATAGTCCTTCACCGCCTTGGAGATGGGCGTCAGGGTGATGCCACCGGCCGCCATCGTGGACACCCCGGTGTTAAGCACGGCATTTCGTGCCGCCATGCCCTTCTGGTATTGCGCATGGGCGGCAGCCATCTGCCGCTGGCGCTCGCCAACTGCCCGTAAGCGGGCTTCCTGCTGCGCCAGTGCCTGCGATGTGCTGGTGATCTGCCCGCGCAGGTCGCGCTGCGCCTGTCCGAGGCTGGCGGTGCTGATGCCGGCAGCTTCGAGCCGCCCCCGAACAGCGGCAAGGTTCTGCTGCAGCTCGCCGCCGCGCTGCTTGAGCGCCTGGGCCTCGCGCACGGCAGCCTGGAACCCTCGGGCCATGGCCGCCGTGGGCTTGTCCACTGCCGCCATCTCCTGCGACAGGGCCTTCACCTTGGCCTGCGTCGCGCGCAGCTGGTTCTCGGTGATGGCCGCGTCCTTGGACAGCTTGCGGAAGCTGTCGATGTTGGCCTGGGCCCGATTCAGCTCCTTGAGTTGATCACGCGTGGCCTTGACCGCGCGCGCCAGCTCGGTGCTGCTGCCCGCCATCGAACGAAACGGGCGGGTAACCCGGTCCACGGCCTGCAGCAGCACCTCAAGCTTCAGGTTCCGTGGGGTGCTCATTCATCCGCTCCGCTTCGTTCTCTGGCGCGCTCGCGCCAGTCCATCAGTTCGGCAAGGCCCATCCCAAACAGGTGCTCGGGAGGCCAGTGGAAGATCACTGCAACGTCGGCGATGGCGTCTTCGACTCGGTCGGGAATTCCTCGCCCTTCGCCGCCTTCGGCAGCAAAAAATTGCTCACCGTGGTGGCCAGCTGCGTCAGGTCGGCGGGATCCATCTGACTGACATCGTGTTGCGTCAGCGTCGGGGTGGTGATGCGCGGAAGCACGGTGTGCAGCGCGGTAACTTCCATGCGCATCAGGTCCATCAGGCTGCAGCCGCGCAGTTCGCCAGCGGACGGCTTGCGGACGGTCAGTTCGGTGATGGTCTGCTCGCCGCGCTTGATCGGGGTTTCCAGCGGCACGGTGGTGGTCACAGGGGTATTCATGGTGGTCAGTCCGGAAGAATGAAGTGGACACGGCCGGCAATGCGCCGGCCAAGGGCGGCGTTAAAGGCCGATCGCGCGGCGCTGCTCGGCCATGCGGTCGACGCCGAAGACGACCTCGATAAAGTTGATGTGATCGAGTTCGATCCACACTTCACCGTTCACCGTCAGCTTGTAGTAGCTCAGCGACGACTTGACCTTGAACTGGCTGTTGTCGCCCGCCTTGGCGTTGCCGAAGTCCAGTTCGGTGTGGCGGCCGCGAACGACGACCTCCACCGCATCCACTGCACCGGTGTCGTCGCGCTGATAGGCACCGGCAAAGCGGACCAAAGCAGCATCGGCACTGGTGACGCCGTACTGCTTCAGGATCGTGCGCATCAGCCCGCCATAGGTGGCCTCCAGTTCCAGCTTCTCGTTGCCCAGGTCGATGTCGATCGGGCCGTTCATGCCGCCCGCCCGGTACTCCTCCAGCTTGCGGGTGAGCTTCGGCAGGGTGACTTCCTCAGCCTCGCCGGCGTGGGAGACGCCGTCGGCGAAAACGTTGAAATGCTTTAGTTTGCTTGGCAGTGCCATGGGGTTGTCCTTGTCGGGTTGGCCGGGGCTGCTACGGTCAGGCCGTGACGGCCTGCGCGAACTGCATCAGGTAGCGGTCGGTGATGCGCTGGCGCAGCTTGAGGTTTTCCAGCGGCGGCACCGGCGTGTAGTCGTAATCGAGGGCCAGCTCGCCGTTCTTGAGCGTGTCCTTGGTGTTGACGTCGCCGTCGAACCACGCTTCACCACCCAGCAGGTAGCCATTGCGCACCAGGTTGCGCATCTTCGCGTTGATGCCTTCCAGCAGATCGCGCACCAGGGAGGGCGTCATGGGCAGATCCATGGCCCAGGCATGGGCTTCGGCCATGGTGTCAGCAAGAACCTGGGCAGTGCGGGTGTAGTTCTCGAACGCGAAGAGCGGATCTGCCGAGCAGGTACGCGAGCCCCAGAAGCGGAAGCCCTGGATATTGACCAGAGTGGTCACCTCGTTGCTGTTGAGATAGCCGGCATCGGTGGCGGGATCCTGCAGATCCCAGAACACGTCTTTCGACAGGCCGGTCACGCCGTTGACTGCGACGTTGGACAAGGTCTTATGCCAGCCCACTTCCTCGTCCAGCTTGGCGCGCAGGCCGGCAGCACGGGCGGTTGCCCACAGCGTTCTTTCGGCGTTGGCTACGGTGTCCCAGCCGACGAACTCAGGCCAGATCGTCATGAGTTCGCGCTGGCCAAAGTTGTCGCGGTAGGCCGCCGCTTCCTCCTTGGTCTCGCAGCCGAACGCCGACACGTAGGCAAAGGCGCGCAGCTTCTGGGCGATACCGGCCAGCTCGGTGGCCACGGGCAGGCTGTCCAGGCCGGGGATGGCCAGGATTCGCGGCGTCACGCCAAAGCGGTTCTTGGCTGCCAGCAATGCCTTCATGCCGGTATAGCGCCCGTCGACCGTCGTGGTGCCGATCAGGTTGCTGGTGGTCTCCGCTTCGCTGGCACCCTCGGCCACACGGACCACCACGGTCAGCGGGTTGGCCTGGTCGGTGATGGCGTCGAGCGTCTTCGCCAGCGTGCCTTCGTCCCCAGCCCTGCCGATGGAGTTCATCGGGTTGGTCAGCAGGACAGCCGTGTTGAGAGGGAACATCGTGGCATCGGCGTCCTCAGCGGTACAGACGATGCCAGGCACTGCGGTGGCAATGGTGCGGATGGGGCGAGTGCCTTCGTTGATCTCGATGACACGAACGCCGTGATGGTAGTCGGTTGGCATGTAATCCTCCGGGAAAGCCCGCCATTTGCAAGATGCTCTCGGTAGGATGTCTCGCACGCGCGTGTCTGTCGTGTGCAAGGTGTTGTGCCAAGTCTCTGCACAACACGGATCAAGATGGTGGCTTTGGTATGTATCGAACCCAGCCCACGCAGCGCACAATGCCCCAGATCATCCAGCCCCTGAGCCAGGGCAGCGGGCCACCACCCGCCGTGACGCATTCTCTTAGCCGCCGATCTGCCACGGCACGCGTGACCGTTCCGTTTATGCCGTAGTCGCGATCATGCTGGTGACAACAGTCATTTATGCCGTCCGGGGCGCCGCTCCATAAGGTGCAGTACCGCTTCTTCATTGCAACCCCGCGCGAGTTTCGAGTTGAACGACACGATGCTCAAGCCGCGCACATCGCCTACGTTGCACCGCAGCCTCAAGACAGAGCGCCAGCTCATATCGGATCCCATATGCGTTGCCGGCTGGCTTGACTAAGGTTTCGATCTCGCGAGAGCGATTCTCGATGCGCGTTTCTCCGTCCTTGTCCACCACCTCAATGGCTTCGGTGACGGCGATGGTCTCGTATTGCTCTGGCCATTCGTCATAGCAAAGTAGACCGAATGCAAAGGGGTCCAGGCCCGCCTCTTCAAAGGCATCCTTCACTCGTTGTGCGATCACCCCGAAATGCCAGCGGGCACCGTCCTCACCTTTTCGTGCAACAGCGTCCAGGAACTTGAACTGTTGGAAGTGAACCTGTTCCCAGGCATCAAGCGCAGCATCATCGATTTCCTCAATGAAGCTCTTCTGCCGCTCGTCAGATGTGCTGATGGCGGCGGTCCCGGCATGCATGACGCTGTAGCGCTGAGCAGGCGTACCACAACTCTTTGTGTTGTCGGATGCCGGTCGCGTGTTGTTCGTTGACACCAGGTCATTGCCGGCTGTCACATTCGCTGCAAAGCTGGCATTGAGTGACGTGTTGAACATCGAAAGCAGCGGTGTGCCGACGGAGTTCTTGAACGAGATGTTGTTGCCGGCAAAGACCGTTTCATCCGTCGCGCCATTTGAATGGACAAATTCAAAATTGTTCGCATTACGCATGCGAACGGAGCGGTCAGCCAGCCGATACTCGTACAGGTGAATGCCACCGGCGGATTCCAGGCGCACAGACGCTTCCCGCCATGGCCTGGACACATAGCTGCCATCTGTCAGTTGCGTGGGTATCTGCAAATACGGCAGCCACGCAGACCGGGGGTTGAAGTGCGTCAGATCAACGCTCGCCCCGATCTCTCCTTCCATGCGGAAGTTTTCTGTGTAACCGACGCCTTCGCTATTGTGGTACGCAATAGCTGCACCGTTCTCCCACTGGCACGTTGATGTAAGCTTCCAGTCCCTGATGTCTCCAAGCAGGCAGAGGCCAGCGTCCCGGGTTGTCTGCCACTTCGTGTTGTTGAAGGATACCGCTCGGATGGGAAATCCGTCAGCTTCTACCGCAGCGGCTTCACCGATGCCAAAGAACGAAGACGGCATCCTGCTGGCGTGATCCAGCGTTGCAAACAAGCAATCGTTAAACACGGAGGCACTGAAGCCGCACCCCTGGTTCGGAGCGCGCAGTACCGACACCGCTGCAGGCAAGGCCGGCGTCACACCTGTCAGGCGCAAGTCATCGCCAATGACCTCATACCCTGAGTAGGTATAGGTCTGTTTGGTTTCCGTGATTCGGAAGCTGTCGACAGCCGTGAAGCGGCACGACGGGTTGTACTTGACGGTGACAGTGTGGTCGGTGTTGGATACGACAGGAACTTGTGGTGCGTTGCGGATCAGGAGCCCACGTCGACCCTGGCCCATACATTTCGTGAAGCTGCAGCGCTCGGCATTTCCGACCTCGCTGAAGGTGCCATCGTTCTCCGTCAGCAACCACGCACCCATCCTCCAATAGCCAACGGCCTGAACGTTGTGCACGACGCAGTCATTCGCACCCCTAGCCCAAACGCCGATGTCCCAGTCGTCTCCGAGTGCCAGACGGCTTGGGTCGTTGTAGCCGGCAAGCTGATCACAGTTGACAACCAACCTTATGTTCCGCAACTGCGAGTTCTTGTTAATGATGACTGCAGCGCTAAATGGCTTCGGCGTCGCGGGTGAGCCGTTGGCAGAGTCGTTGAGCGTGAACTCCGTGAAGCTGAAGGTTCGATCATTCAGCGTCTTCGGCTCTCGGTAGTTGGTGATGTTCTGTAGCGTATGGACCTTCGGTCCAGTACCACAGAAGTAGATCGTTGTACCGGCCTGATCCGACTTCATCAGGTTGATTGGGTCGGGGCGGAAGGTATCCCAATAGTCGATGCCTTCGCCCTCCAGGATGCACCCCTGAAGCACTTCAAAACCCGTACCGCTGTAGTTGAAGCGGCCAGCGTTCGCGCCAATTCGCTTGGCGCCCAGCGCCATTGCCTCAAGCGCACTATCGATCGCACGTGTATGGTCGAGCTTTGGCGCCGGCGATAGCGCATCAGCTCTTTCGAAGACATTCATGAAATCGAAAAAGGTCACGCGCTCGGTGTTCTTGTCGTGCTGAGTGCGGGGAACCGCCCCCTCGTAAGGCTGCTGTACGGCGACCAAAGAGTCTCCCTGGCTGGCATCGAGCAGTGCCTTCTCTATGACCAAAATCTCATCGTCGACATACTGGCGCGTGGCGAGGACGATCGAAGGGTCGACCCTGATCTCAACGCACACGCCGGACGAGACGAGAACGACCATGCGCATCACCTGAGTACGGCCAGAGCCCTCGGCGAGCTGTGGCTTGTATGTCTCGGGACAGTTGCCGTAGTAGCACAGCGTGCCGTCTTCGTCGTACAGGCCGAGTTCTCGAATCCACCAGCCGCCGACGCTATCGGGGATCACCTGTTCGGCGATGTATTGGCTGCTGTTCGTCGGGTCAACCTTCAAGGTGTTCAACGGGGCGCGATGCTGCTCGTTGACCAATTCGCTGCGCTCTCGATTCGGGACAGGCAGAGCGCCGCCGCCATCGCCAACGGCCATGTGGGTGAACTTGAGGGGCAGGCCCAATGCCTGAGCACGCGCGATCTTGGCCTCGCCTGCGGCGGTCGGGATGATGAAGAAGGTCTGAGACATAGCGTCCTATTGGGAAACAGTGAGCGTGTCAATGGTGTGCGCCGAACCCACGGCGCCAATCATCCCGTTGACAACGACTTCTTCAGGGATATAGGGATAGACGGTCAGCTCTTCGCCGAGCAAGGCAACCGCAGAGTGGTAGATCGAGCTGCGCGTCACCATGCTGATGACCAGGCTAGTCATATGCCGCGATAGCGGTTTCGCGTCATCGATAAGGCGTTCCAGCTCCTCGTACATCTGCTCGGTGATTCCGATATCGAGCACACCGATTTCCAGCTGGAATGTGCCGCGCCGGCCTGGCGGAACCATCTGGTACCAGGGCACCACGCTGAGCAGGTAACCAAGCGGCTCGACCACGCGACGGATTGCACCGACCGTCCCCTTGCGCTCATGCACAAAGAAGGAGGTGTCAATGACCGCACGTTTTATCGATTCCGGCCACTTCGGATCCCATCGGTCGACTGAGCGCTCCCAAGCGAGGAAGGGCAATACGCCCGCAGGGCACTTCTTCGGGTCGCCAATGTCACGGACCGGGACAGGGATGGCATCGATGGCGGCGCCGGCCGCGGCGAGATTGCGCTCGACCGGGGTGGCGTTGGGTGGCAGCAGGCTACTCACGTGCGCCCCCATCGATGATGTTCACGCCCGTGCAATACGCGGCCTGCGTCTCATCCAGTTCCTCATCCTCGGCCGGCAGCCGAATCTCGACACGGGAGACACCCTCGGCAAACAGCGCGTTGTTGATCGCAGAACGGTCGATGTCGCGGCCCAGGCGACGGCTTTCTTTCCGGTACGCATCAATACGCCTCGCGGCCTCTGCAAGGACCAGCTCCCGCTCCGGGCCGCTGGTCTTTGTGTATACCGTCGCGTCAATCTGGTAGTGCGTGATGCTCGCCGGCTGGACGGTCACGCGGTCAGCCAGCGGCCGCACGTCCTCGTCGCTCAACGCAGCCTCCACGTTGGCCAGGACATCGGCCCCGACGGATCCGTCGCCATCCTTGCCGAGCACCGTCACGACAACCTCGGCCGGCTCGGGGCTGATAGCGCTGACATCGGCGATACGGCCGTCTGCGCTTCGCGCATGGAACTTGTAGCCCTCGCGCGGACCTGCCGTGGAAAGCCCCTCGAATGCAAGCTGGGTGCGTTCAGTAAGGGAATCGTCATCTTCCATGACGGCGGCCGTTGGCGGCACTGTGGTGTCATCTGCAGGCGTGACCACCAGTCGTTCCACGTTGTAGTTCGCTGCGATGTGCTCAAGGTCCTTGCCCTTGGCATAGGCAAGCATGCGCGCGCGTGCGGCGTCATTGACGCGCTGACGCAATACCGTCTCGCGGTAAGCGTTCTCCTGAATCAGCTTGACCACCGGCTCGGATTCGAGCTGTAGCGTCTTGGCGACTTCGGCCTGCTGGTCGACAGGATAGAAGCTGATGTACCGCGCCTTCCGTTCGGCGATGATCGTTTCGTAATCAATGGTCTCGACAACGTCTGGTGTGGCGAGGCGTGAAAGGTCGATCGGTCCGCTCATTGTTTTGCCTCGCGCAGAGGAATGGACAGCTTGCCCAAGGGGCTGCTGCGGGGACCGTCGATGCGATCCGCGTCCAGATCCACCGACATAGATCCTTCGCCATCAACGACGAAAGACACGGCATTCACCTGAACGCGCGGCTCCCATCTGACAATGGCTGCCACAGCCGCCGACATCACGCGCAGGCGGGTCATGCCGTTCAAGGGTTGGTCGATCAGCATCGGCACTTCCGATCCGTAGGCGCGGCGCATGACGCGCGTCCCAACAGGCGTCGTGAGGATGTCGCGGATGGACTGCCAGATGTGCGCCAGATCGCTGATGGCGAGCCCAGTGGCGCTGTTCAGGCCGGCATAGGTCATCGGGTGCCCTCCGTCCAATCTCCTCCGCGCTGCACGGCGCCGTGATCGTGGTCGTCCAGGACCACGCCGTTGGAGGAGAGGGCGCCGTCCTGGTGCGTGAAATCTCCCTTGATGGCGTTGCCATTGCTGCCGCCCTGGCCGGCGATGCCGTTCTGGTAAGAGAACAGACCCTTGACGGTCACGTCGCCGTCGAAGGTGGTGCTGGGGCACTTCACCAGCACGCTGGTGTCAGCTTCCAGGACCACGGTCTTGAAGCCGCCCACGAAGAGCGCGCCTGCGGCGTGGTTGTAACGGGTCATGGCGCCGTCCGGGTACTGCGTGACGGTCTCGCTGGGGTCGTGGCTGGGGACGTCCTTAGCATCGGAGGGGATGCCCGCGAGGATCACGCCGTTGGCCGGATCTCCGCTCGGGCAGAACAGCAGCACCTGCTCGCCGACGGTCGGCGGGTTCCAGGTGCGCGTGGCACCAGCGCGGCGCTCTACCCAGGGAAGCCAGGTCGTGGTGATGCCGCCAGCCGTGACGCGCACGCGCGGCGGCATGCCGTGCTGAACTTCGGCAACGGTGCCGACGCGCAGCAGGTTCTCGATCAGACGGAGGATTTCGGCGAGGTCCATGCCTGCCAGAGTGCCGTGCGCGCGCGGGCCGGTCACGCAAAGGGTGTTGTGGCCCGCTGGCTCACAACAGAAGGGGCCGCAGCGCTACGCAGCGAGATGGGCCAGTACCAGGTCCGTGATGCGCTCCACGTCGCCGTCGGCGAAGCCAAGCAATTCCCGGCGCGCGTACTGCACCTCCATGCCTGCTTTGTTCACACGGTCGCGCAGCCCGTACTGGTGGACCTCCGCGATGCGAAGCGCCCGGCTTGCGAAGGTGACCACTGCCGAGTTCGGGTCTGACTGGACCTTCATGAAGCGCGTGGTGCGTAGCCGGTTGAACATCGTGCGACGCACGCGGCCCGGGCGCAGGCGCAGTTGCGGCTTCCGCGGCTCGAAAACGGTGCCGTCCGGGTTGCGCTGTTCGGCGATGCGCGCCGACTGGCGTCGGCGCATCTCGGTGGCCACCTCGCGGAGAAGGGATCGGCGGGCAGCCGGCTCCAGCTTGACCAGCAATGCACTCGCCCACGCGGTGAGCTCGTCCAGATCGTTCATGGCGCAGGCGGAAACCAGCTCGCGGGGTCGTCGCCCTCGTTGACGGGCTCCGGCTGGTGGGTGACCTGGTAGCCACCGTCGGCCACCTTGACGGTGACGCGCTCAGTCAGCGGCACCTTGATGGCCAGATCGACGGTGTCATGGTTGAGGATGTCCGCTTCGAATCTGACGCCGTTGCGCTGCAGGTCGGGATTGAAGAACAGCTCGGACTGGTTGACCCGCAGCCAGGCCAGGAGCGGCACCATGATGGCGTTCGAGCTGTCGCCGAAGTCCACCACGATCATCGTGAGTGTGTACTGATATTCGAAGGACAGGGACCGGGCGCCCGTGGCGACGACGCGGCCCTCGTCCACGAAGATGTGCAGCTTTTCGGGATTGCGCGCCAAGTCGGGCACCGCGGCAGTGAGCGCCTCGCGCAGGCTGGCTGGCTTCATCATGGCGCAGGATCCTCCCCGATGATGGTCACGCCCTGGGCGCGCAGTGTCGCCTGCAGCGCGCTCAGCTGCTGGGCTGTTTCGTTGTTGACGGTGTAATTGGCTGCGACGGTACTGCCGACGGCAGAGAGTGCAACGCCTGAGGGGGCCGCATCAGAATCGCCGGGATCCGAGTCGAGCACGTCACCGGTGGCGGCGGCGTCGTGCAAGCGCACAAAGCCAACAGGAACAGTGCAGGCGGCATCAGCTTGAACGGTGACATAGCGGGGAACCTCCTTGATGATGGTGTCGCCCTTGACCCGGATGGTCTGGACACGGTCGACGTATTCGGTGACGGTCACGATGCTGCTGTCGGTGTTGTCGATCTGCATGCGCAGGCTGGCCGCTTCCGCCACTGCATCGTCGGCGCGCTTGACGGCGGCGTGGTAGCGGTGGGTTACCCAGGAAGCGGCGCCGGCCGCAGTCAGCAGAGCGGCGAGCGCCGCGAGGACAAGGGCGAGGGTGCGATTCATGCCGGCTCCTTTTCCTCGACGTCGTAGCGCGCGAAAGCACGCGCCAGCTTCACGTCGTACAGGTTTTCCTTGTAGGCCGGGCCGTTGTAGAGCCGCGCGAAGGTGGCCCACTGCTTGGCGCGCAGCGCACGCAATAGGGCAGGATCGGCCAGGATGAAGCGCACGAAGGCATCGAGCTGGGCCGCTTCGGACATGCGCATGGCTTCGGCGAATTCCTGCACGCTGGTGAAGCCGAGCAGCTCCCAGTGGTACCCCATGATCTGGAAGAGGCCCCAGCTGGCCGAGGCGAGGGCGCACGCCTGGTCAATGGCTGCAGCCTGCGCGAGGCGCATGTGTTCGCCGGCGCCCCCCACATACCCGCCGCGCACCGGATTGACGAGGTTCGGATACTGCCGGGCCAGCGCGTCGGCGTCGTGGCCGGCGGCCCGCAGCTGGCGGTACATGATGTGCCGCTCGAACAGGATCACCGGCCGACCGTCCGGCAGGAAGCCGCTGCCGCGGCTCTCCACCTCGTTGACCGCGCGCACCACCGCTACCGGCACGCCCAGTTTGTCCGCGGCTCGCTGCAGATCCGCCGCCGTCAGGTGCTCGGCCTGCTTTCGATCGCGCTGTAAGGCCGCCAGCGTCTTGGGGCCGGCGACGCCATCCACCACCAGGCCATAGCGCGACTGGGCGGCCATCACGGCCGCGAGCGTGGCCGCATCGAACTCGGCATTCAGGTCGAGGGCGGCGCCGCGCAGGCGCAGCAAGCGCTGCAGCTCGCGCACCTCGGCGCCCACATCACCGCGTCGCAGGATCGTCATGGCAGGAACTCCGAAGGAAACGCACCAGCCAGGAACTGCCGCCATCGGACACGCCGGTCATGCGGAACAGCTCCACAATATTGCCGCGCACGGCATAGACCGCCAGGCACATCACGGCGGTGATGCCGTTCTGCGCCAGCAGCGCCCACTCGTAACGCCCGAACAGCACGCCGATGGTGACGGACCCGGCCAGCACGATCAGCAGGTAGGCCAGCCGGGAGGCCCAGGGCCGGTGGGCGGCGCCGTCGCGCCGGAACAGGAGCAAGCGGGCGGCGATCAGTGCGCACAAGGCCGCCTGGATGAGGAAGAGCAGGGTCA
This sequence comes from Cupriavidus oxalaticus, assembly GCF_016894385.1. Classification (NCBI taxonomy): domain Bacteria; kingdom Pseudomonadati; phylum Pseudomonadota; class Betaproteobacteria; order Burkholderiales; family Burkholderiaceae; genus Cupriavidus; species Cupriavidus oxalaticus. The sequence continues at coordinate 2,516,709 of NZ_CP069812.1, read as the reverse complement.
CTTGTTGCCTCCTTGGCTGTTGCCTCGAATGATCGTGATCAGCCTGTCGCTGTTGCCGGCCAGCCGGATCAGCGCCAGCAGGATCTTGACAAGCACCGCGGACGCGACCAGGGCGCCCACGCCATGGCTGACCGCGGTATCCGTGGGCAGGGCTTTGGCGATCAGGGCGGCGGCCAGCGGCGCGGCCAGGCAACCGGCCACCATGGAGAGCACCAGGAAGGCCAGCTTCTTGGGCGTCGACATCTCATCTGCGTTCAGCACGAACACAGCCGCGCCGGCGAAAGCGCCGAGCACGGTCGCGGCATCCACGCCTGGCAGCAGGGTGATGGCACCGACGCTGGTAACCGCGAGCGCGGCGGTGGTGCTGGGTTCAGCCATGGTCAAGTCCTTGGGGTTCAGTCCCACAGCTGCACGCGCTGTACGGCGGGCTGTGGAGGGGTGTCCGGCAGATCGATGACCGTGCCGTGAGGGAGGACCGGGCCGAGGTCGGCCAGGCCGGGATTGGCTTCGAAGACTGCCTCGGTGACGCCGGCGGTGCGCCCGTATATGCGCTGGCATACGCTGTCTACGGTGTCGCCCTGGACAGTGCGGACGCGCATCAGATCAGATCCACGGTGGTGCGCGTGATGCCACGGATGTCGCTGATGGCCCAGCGCGCGTCGCGGCGCAGGTCGTCAACGGCCAGCATCATGGTTTCCGCCTGGCGGTCGCCGCTGGCAGTGGCGTCATAGTCGCGGTACCGTTCGATCAAGCCCGCGCGTGCCTGGCAGTACACGGCCCGCAGGTAGCGATGCACATGGGCCGACTTGCCGTCCACGCTTGGCGCCGGCACCGCTTCCAGGGTGGCGTGGCCAGCGGCCTGCTGGTCTGCCTGCCAGGTGGCCAGCTCTTCATTGACCGACAGGGCGGCCTCGACCAGCGCGGCGCGCAGCCGATCCGGCGTCACGGTGCCGTCCTGGCGCATCGTGGCCAGGGCCTGCGCGAAATCCAGCTCGGGGAAGAAGCCGTCGTTGGCGATCGGCGCCTGGCCGGTGCTGGCGGGAGCGGTGGCGATGAAGGAAGACATGGGTTCGCTGGAATCTGGAGGCGGTGGACGGGGCAACCGGGTTGGTCTGCTGGCCGTGAGGCCGGGCGCGCCGCTGGGTTGCCCCGTGCCGCCTGATGCGCGGGGTCACGCTCGGTGTCAGCCGCGGCCGTCGCCCTCCTTAGCGCCGGCCTGGGCTGCGTTCTTGATCTCGCGCTCGAGGCGCTCGATGTCCTTTTTCACGCCGACCTTGTCGTGCAGCTCCAGGGCGCGGCGCAGGTTGCGCAGTGCGAACTCGCGCCGGTCCTGCTGCCGGTCCGGCGGCGTGCTGTCGACCAGGGCGGCGTTCGCATAGCCCACCGCCTTGTGCAGCTTGGCGCGGACCTCGTCGGGCATGTCCTGGTCATTAACCAGCATGCCGACATGGCCCAGGGTCTCCACGTCGACCGGTTGCCCGGCCTCGACGGCCTTCAGCGTCATGGCGGAGTACTCCTCCGCTATCAGGCAGGCCGTGGTGCGCTGGTACTGGTCAGGCATGACCAGGCCGTGCCGGATGGCGTAGCTCGCCAGAGGCAGCGCGCCGGCGAAGTCGCCCACGTCGATATTCCAGACCATGACCGACATGAAGACCTCGTCTTGCACGCCGGCATCCGCCTCCAGCACCCCCTGCACCCAAGCCGCGTAGGCGGGAAGCATGGCGCGCTTGGCTTCGGCCTTGCGTTCGATCGACTGGATCAGCTTGAGCTGCCGCTTGTGCTCGGCCAACTGCGCCAGCATCAGCTCGTGGCCCGAGGCGTGGCGCAGCGGGTTCTCCGCCTCGGCTGAGGCGGCTGCCCGCTGGGCGCTCACGCGCAGAAAATGGTTGCGGGCGGGACTCGTCATTCGGCGGCCACCTCGATCTTCTCGGCCATGGCAGCGCAAGCCAGATCCTCGATTACATACGCATCGTTGCTGGACTCGTAGTTTTCGATGCGATCGCGCTTGGCGTTGTCCACGATCGTGCGGCGGCGCGAGCCTTCCTGGTAGTAGATCGACAGGTTGTCCAGGCGCGTCACCAGCAGGGCATCCGGCGGGAAGTAGGGCACCCGCACGGCCGGCAGGTTGCCGATGCGCTTCTGGCTCATGATGATGTCGGCGGCCAGCTTCTGCGTCGGGTCGCGGTCCTTGTTCAGCAGCGGGAAATACTTGTCGGCCAGCAGCTGGCGACCGCACACCACCACCAGGTCCGGATCCTCGGCGTACCACGGCGCGATCAGGTGGCTGCACAGGTCGAAGACCAGGGCGTCCAGGCTGGCGTAGTCGCGCGCGACATTCGAGTCGGGGCCGCCGACGACGATCTTGTCGACAGCCTTGCCCGAATCGATCACGCGCTCCGGGGCTTCTTCGCGCAGGTGCTGCAGCCAGCCCTTGTTGACGTCCTGCAGCATCGGGTTGGTGGCGCGGTTGGACGTGGCGGCGCGGCTCACGCCGTTGAAGCCGATCAGTATGCGGTCCAGCGCCTGGCGGCGCAGGATGGCGTCGCGGATACGGGTCTGGAAATCGGGGAACTTGGCCCAGGCATCCAGCATGCGGTAGGTGATGTGGGTGTCCGAGTTGGTCTGCTCGCAGCGGTAGCGGCGGTCGTCCAGGGCGGCGATGTCGCTGGTCTGGCGATCTTGGGCAGCGGTGTCAGTGGTGCTGGCCACCGGACCGGACACGCCGAGTCCGATCTTCTCGCCTTCCTGCTCGGTCACGCCATAGACGTTGATCCGGCCGAGGAATTCGCTGGATTCCTGCACTTTGGTCTCCAGCTTCTGCTGGACGCTCGGCTGCACGCTGAACTTGCGGTCCACGCGATCGACGCCATTGATCTCGGCCACTTTGGCCTCGTATGCCGCGTACTTCTGGCGGGTATCGTTACGCATTGAGTTGGCTCCGGGTTAGAGGGGGTGTTGTCGCTGTCCGGGGGCCGGCTCAGCAGTCGGTTTCGATGACCTTGCCGTCGCCGCCGGTGGCGGGGGGGCGGCGGCTGAAGTCTTCCTTCCTCTCCAGCGCGCTCTTGAGCGTGCTGAAATCTTCCTTGCCCTTGGTCTGGTCGGCCTGCAGCGCATCCAGACGCTTCGTCACACCGTCCATGGCCTTGGTGAAGGTCTCGCCCATCGACTGCACCTCCTTGGCGATGGCTTGAACGGCTTCCTGCGTGTCGGCGTGGCGCGCATCGTTGCCTGCCTCGGACTTGTCCTGGCGGGCGAAGAGCTTCTTGATGCTGGCGGCGAAGCCGGCGCCGGGCACGGTGGTCGTCGTTGGCTCGTCGGCAAAGTCGAGGTCGACTTCCACGGCTTCGGAGAACAGATTGCTCGGGTCCTGCTTGCGATCGGCCAGCGGGTTCGCCTTGGCCTTGGCGCTGAACTGCAGCATCTCGCAGCCCAGGCTGGCAGGGTTGTCCGTGACGGCCAGGCCAACCAGATACGCTTCGCCGGTATCGGCGAAATCGGGCTGCACTTCCATCGAGCAGAAGACCTTCTGCCGGGCCTTGTTGAAGGCGATCAGCTCGGCAGTCGGGTCGAGCTGCGCATAGAGGCGCATCTTGCCGCCTTCCTCTTCAGTCTTGAGTGCGAGCACGTCGCCATACGCCTTGAATGGGCCATCGGGCACGATGCCGCGGATGTGTTCCAGGTTGATGCGTGCGCCGTAGGTGCTGGGGTCATAGCTGACCGCCATCTGCACCAGCATCTCGCGGTCGATCACGCGTCCGTCGCTGGTCGCCCCTTCGGTGGCAATGCGGAAAAACTTCGGGTTCTTGCCGGCCATGGTGTCCTCATATTGGCGTGGTTCCGTGTTGGTGTTGCCATCTTCGGCGCCGTGTCACGCGCGGGCAACGATGGGCTGTTGTCGGCATCCCTGACACAACACAGGCGAGGTGGCACGCGCGCGCGCGAACGGTAGCGTTGCGGCATGACTACGCTTCCCCCTCTGTCCCTGCTGTCATTCGATCCAGAAATGGGGCCGCGCCGCATTGCGCGTGCGCTCTACTGGCAGGGCTACCGCGTCGCTCGTATCGCTGAGGTGCTCGGCGTCAAGCCAGCGACCGTTCACAGCTGGAAGCGCCGAGAGCGATGGGACGAGGCTGATGCCGTCGAGCGCATTGGTACCAGCATCGAGACGCGCATGGCGCGACTGGTGGCGAAGGATGTCAAGGAGGGCAAGGACTACAAGGAGATCGATCTGCTGGGCCGGCAGATGGAGCGTCTGGCGCGCGTGCGCCGCTATGAAGACAGTGCCAATGAGGCCGATCTCAACCCGAAGGTGGCCAACCGAAACCGCGGGCCGCGCAAGCAACCTGAGCGCAACGCGATCAGCGACGAACAGCAAGAGCAGCTGGTCGACGCCTTCATGGATTCGATGTTCGACTACCAGCGCACCTGGTACGAGGCCGGCCTTGTCGAGCGCATCCGCAACATCCTGAAGAGCCGGCAGATCGGCGCCACCTGGTACTTCGCGCGCGAAGCCTTCATTGATGCGCTGACTACCGGCCGCAATCAGATCTTCCTGTCCGCCAGCAAGTCGCAGGCCCACGTCTTCAAGCACTACATCATCCAGTTCGCCAAGGATGCCGCCGGCGTGGAGCTGAAAGGCGATCCGATGGTGCTGCCCAACGGCGCCACGCTGTACTTCCTCGGCACCAACGCGCGCACGGCCCAGAGCTACCACGGCAACCTCTATCTGGACGAGTACTTCTGGATCCAGCGCTTCCAGGAGTTGCGCAAGGTGGCCTCCGGCATGGCCATCCATGCGAAGTGGCGACAGACGTATTTCTCGACGCCATCAAGCCTTGCACATGAGGCCTATCCGTTCTGGTCTGGCGCACTGTTCAACCGCGGCCGAAGGAAAGACCAGCACGTACAGGTCGACGTGAGCCATGCGCACCTGCAGGCTGGCCGGCGCTGCGCCGACGGGCAATGGCGCCAGGTCGTGACCGTCGAGGATGCGGTGCGCGGGGGCTGCAACCTATTCGACCTTGAACAGCTTCGCCGCGAGTACAGCGATGCGGACTTCGAGAACCTGCTGATGTGCGGGTTCATTGATGACACGGCGTCGGTGTTCCCGCTGTCGATGCTGATGCGGTGCATGGTCGACAGCTGGGAGGTGTGGGAAGACTTCCGGCACTGGTCGCCGCGGCCTCTGGGCAACCGCGAAGTCTGGATCGGATACGACCCCAACGGCGGGGGTGGGGACAGCGCAGCGCTGGTCGTCGTCGCGCCGCCGCTGGTGCCGGGCGGCAAGTTCCGGGTGCTGGAGAAGCACCAGTTCCGCGGCATCGACTACGAAGAGCAGGCCGGCGCAATCCTGAAGGTCTGCGAGCGCTACAACGTGACCTACATCGGCATCGACCGCACAGGGGTGGGTGATGCCGTCTACAAGAAGGTCCTCGTCTCCCGCCCGGACACGCAGGGCTTCACCTATTCCGTGGACGTGAAGACCAGCCTGGTCCTCAAGGCCACCGACGTCATCAGCAAGGGCCGGCTGGAGTTCGATGCCGGCTGGACGGACTTTTCCTCCTCGTTCATGTCCATCCGCAAGACCACAACTGCCGCCGGCGGCCGCGTGACCTACCAAGCCGGCCGTTCGGAAGAAACCAGCCACGCCGATCTGGCCTGGGCCTGCATGCACGCACTGGCCCACGAGCCGATCGAAGGCGTGACCACGACCAACACCAGCATCATGGAGTTCTCATGACCCGCAAGAAGAGGCGCCGCGATGCGGCTGTTGCAAACCATGTCAATGGGGGGGCCGCGCAGACACCCGCCGCAGCTGGGGCTGAGACATTCAGCTTTGGCGATCCGGTCGCCGTCCTCGATCGCCGGGAGCTGCTCGACTATGTGGAGTGCATGCGCGTGGGGGAATGGTTCGAGCCACCATTGCCTTTCGATGGCCTGGCGCGCAGCTTCCGGGCCGCGGTGCATAACAGCTCGCCCATCTACGTGAAGCGCAACATCCTGGTGTCAACCTTCATTCCGCACAAGCTGCTGTCGCGCTCGGCATTCGCGCGCTGGGTGCAGGACTTCCTGGTGTTCGGCAACGGCTATCTGGAACGACGGGACAACGTGCTGGGCCGGCCCATCTGCCTGGAGCCGGCTTTAGCCAAATACATGCGCCGCGGCGTGGATATGGGGAGCTACTTCTTCGTGCAGAACTGGCAGGACAAGCACGCCTTCAAGCGGGGCAGCGTTTTTCACTTGCTGGAGCCGGACATCAACCAGGAGGTGTACGGGCTGCCCGAATACCTATCGGCGCTCAATGCCACCTGGCTCAACGAGGCCGCCACGCTTTTCCGGCGACGCTACTACAAAAACGGCAGCCACGCCGGTTTCATCCTCTACATGACCGACGCCGCGCAGAAGCAGGAAGACGTCGACAAACTGCGCGAGGCGCTCAAGAACAGCAAGGGCCCGGGCAATTTCCGCAACCTGTTCATGTACGCGCCCAACGGCAAGAAGGATGGCATCCAGCTGCTGCCGGTCTCCGAGGTGGCGGCCAAAGACGAGTTCTGGAACATCAAGAACGTGACCCGCGACGACCAGCTGGCCGCGCACCGAGTGCCACCGCAGCTGATGGGCATCATCCCAAACAACACCGGCGGCTTCGGCGACGCGGAGAAGGCCGCTATGGTCTTCGCACGCAATGAAGTCAAGCCGTTGCAGGACCGGCTCATGGAAGTGAACTCCTGGCTAGGCCAAGAGGTTATCCGGTTCGAGCCGTACTCTCTTGGCGACAATAGAGCGTAGCTCAATGCCCGTTGGGAACTGTTGCCGCGCCTTGATCACTGACTCTCGGAGCCGTGTTACATCTTCACTATTGCGCTGCGGAGCGATTCTATCGACTTAGCCCATGCCGTGATCGGAGGAAGTGCCGCAACGAGCGATGCCAACGCGACCACAAGAGCAATGACAGTGATAACCTCCATACGCCTCTGCGTCCTGATGCTTTCCTTCGTACTGAGGATTGAGGACAACTGATCGAACTGCTGCCTTGTTGCTTCCTCGTCCTCGATAAACTCTTCGGCTAAGTGTCTTACTCGGCTGTGTAACACCTCGGCAAGGTCGAGGTCTTTGTCGTTAGCAAACAGACTGCTGCCGACAAATCCGTTGCAATGGTGCTTGTACGAGATCAGAGGTTTGTTCTTAAGGAGGTCCGTAGCGACAGCAGGGTTGCCAGTTGACGCGCGAAAGAAATCACTTATCCGCTCGAGGACCACAAGTATTTCCTTGCGGCCCTTCTTGGCAAAGAGCTGCTCTCTGCTGAGCTTGAGCGTCCGAGATGCCTCCTGCAGGAAGGCGGTGCATGCATAGTGGACAAGCACACCTTCGATCCGTTCGTAGCAGAAGGTGAGTAGCGCATACTTTGTGCGTCCTCCAAAGTGTTGCAAGTCACTGTCGGCTACATCGCTTGTGCGAAAGCCGATAACCGAGTGATGTCGCGCTTCGTCTTCCAGTTCGCCGATTGCAAGTTGCAAGCCGGGGCAACCGGAATCGGTCCAGATTCTTCGATACCCCCGGTCCCAAATCATGCGACGCCATTCGTCTCGAACGAATTCGTTTGGTGGGGCAAACATGTGCTGACGAATCGTCGTGATGACCTCAGCAGTTGGCAGTCTCGAGACCCCAGCCTCGTTCGAGAAGAAACCGGGCAGTTCCCTCTTAAACCAGTTTGTCACGAGTCCCCGATAGCGCTCCCTGGCCTCTTCGATCGAGCGGCGCTTTTGGTGATCCGCGCCCAGAATGGAGATGAACCGGTCCTTCGGGTTTCGGACGCTCTTTGTCTTGCGAAGTTTGGCGAGTTCGTCGTTGTACCAGGATGCGCTTTGCTCGGTGAGGGCCATCCCTACAAGAACACACGTAAGTGAGGCGGAAAGCTGGTAGATTGTTACGGTCAGGTAGTCAAATTCTTCGGGAAGTTCCAACAGATAGGACGGGTGCAAAAAGCGCTTGTCGGTCTTTCGAACAACGATGCCAACGTTGAAGTGCCCTTCGGAGCCGTACAACCTCTGGTCACGTATCCACTGTATGACATTCGGCAAAGTTGAACGGAAGCGCGGAGTGTCCCAGCCCAAACGTTTCAAGTCTGCATACAAACGATCGATCTCGGCTGGTCCATAGAGCTCAGCACCGAACAGCATCGGGACACTGAGCTCTTCGTCATTCGGCACCTGAGTAGCGGCGTTCTTCTTGCGGTCACGCTCCTCTTCATATTTCGGGTCAGCGTCTGGCGCCTTAATCAAATTCGGAAAGCGCCAATACGCTTTCCACCGCAGACGCTGCTTTAGTCGCTGAATTGTCTCCCTAGTAGTGCCTATCGCTAGGGCACCGCGCTGTCTTTTTACTTCTCCCTCGACCAATTGAATCTCCGTTACGGCGCGTTGTCTCAGCGCCAAGTTCTGCGCCCAAAGCCAACGAATGGATGGGACAACAGGTTGTTCGGTTTGAAAATTACGGTCTCTGACCGTTTGCATTGTCGGCGATGAGGAGCTCGATTTCTCGCTGTATGACGCGTGCGCACATCCATCTCAGCTTCTGCAAAAGCTCCTGCTCGCCGCGGTTGAGCTTTTGCTTTCCCGTGTGGACGATCTTCGACCGGACGTCATAAATCAACCGGAAGTCTTTCATGATTTCGTCGCGCTGTGCTTGGCCTGTGCTGATGAGGTATGCACATCTGTTCCGAAGCAGCTCGCCTAGCCCCATGAGGTCAGAAACCGCCTTGTCGCCCAATAGGATCTCGATCGCTACAGTTGCTTGAACGAACGACAGAAGCTCGCCAGATGCGGCGACGCTATCGAACAGCCATTGCGCCGCAAGCGATAGTCTGCTGCTGTACGAAGACGCAAGCGCCGCTCGCATTCTGCTCAGCACTGAAGCGAGTCGCAATACCTTTTGCTCGTCTGTCGCAATGGCGCCGTTAAAATCTTCGAAGGCTAGGTCCTGATAGGCATGGGAGTCGCTGCTTTCCAGCTCTAGCCCCTTGTGAAGTTGCCACCGCCCTTCAACGTTTCGGTGCGATATTGATCTGATGCGTGTCTCGGCTCCGCGCCATTTAGAGTTCAGGACGACTAGACGCAGAGCCACAGCCAGTCCACAAAAGGCTTTCACGAGCGAGATCGCTTCGTGTGCCGCCGAGGTGGATTGATATTCGCCAAAAAAGCCACTGACCTTGACTTGCAGATAGGCTTTTGTTTTGTCCCATTTCTCAGGTTGGGTACCGTCAACCCCTAACGCGAGGGAGAGAAGACTCTTGCTAAGTAGGCGCCCGTCTCGCTGTGCATCACCCGTAGTCAACGGATACAGTGCATCGCTATTTTCATCCGGCACATATATAGCGAGTTGATCTGAGATGGCCCGATGCTCTGGGGGAAGCGAAAAGGCAGGTTGCTGCAAGCTCTCCGGCAATTCCACCATCAGGCTATAGGTCCAAGGCAGAGAGCAGAATTCGTCGACAAGGCGACGCGCCAGTGCCGGTATATCTGCGTACTCCTGGAATGAAGATAGTGGCGTTGCCCCGTCCTTCGTGTATTGATTGAACCCCAATTCTCGACTAAGGGTTTCGCGAACGAAGTCTGAGACGGGATCTTCGCTAATGAAGGCATCCAGCCTGGCTCGTATCGCATCATTTGCGGGAAGCGCAGCGTCGGCAGCTCGTAGGTTCTGTATCGAAGTCGGCTCGATGAACATCGAGTTTGTAACCCGCACGTCCGCTAACGCCTCTTCCAAGATAGCCCCGATTCGGGCCTTGCAGTTTGGATGAAGTTCGATTGCCATTGTCGCTTTTTTGTTGTCTTGGACCTAAGGGATGGTAGCAGTCACGCTTACACGTCGCTCGGGCTTTAGAACCGACACAACGGGATGACAGCGGCAAACTGCTCCGGCACATGCACGAGACGGTCGCCACGGCCACTCGACACCCCCCAGCAGCTTGACTGATCTCCTGACCGCGGTCGCGCCTGCAGGCTCGATCCACATAGAGGCGCATAGAGCCCCTCTGTTCGTTTCCGAAACCCAAGCCTCCTGAGGAGGGTCTCCCTGCATCTCGATAGGTGTCACGGGCCGCCTAACCCTCAGTGAGGGCAAAGCGCCCCGGTCGCCTGCCAGTTTTGTCAGCCAAGGCCGATCTCCACCCCTCGGCGCGCGGTGGAGACCCCGCCTCACCTGCCCGCTTCGTCGAGTGGTTTTTATGCACCTGCAAGGATGGCCCAGCACCGCGCCAGTACAGGCGTGGCGGGCGGTCAGCGGGGTGCAGCGACTTATGCAGATTTATGCACCTACGCGAGGCCGCAGGAGGTTGCCAGGTAGGGTGGCTAGGAACGCATTCCGGTTGTGCGCTATTCGCCGCACATGGCGCACTCGGCAAGTTAAGAACCCGGGAGGGGTCGGGAAAAAGGTAACCTTGGTAACCAGCCCCGAAAAGCGTCGCTAAGTCATTGATTTATAAAGGATGGTTTGGTTACCTTGAAAAGGTAATCTGAGGTAACCAAAAAGGTAACCTGTCGATAAGTCATTGATTTTATTGAAGATCCATTTCCATGGAGGTTACATTTGGAAGAGGTAATTTGGTTACCTGAAAGTTACCGCAATGTTACCTTTTTGCCGAAGCCCGCAATCCCTTATCTGGCAAGGCTTTGCGGGAGATTTTTGGTCTCAGGTTACCAAGGTTACCTTTTTCCCGACCCCCCACGAATTTTAGCGGCACCCCTTGGATATACTGTGTTTTTATACAGTGGTCGTCCCAGAAACGCGCGTGACATCCCGAGGCCCAAACACCACACCGTCGCACGCTTCCCCGGATCAGCCGGCCGGCAAGAATCCGCGAGCGCGCCCCTTTCCGCGAGCCCTGACCGCGACGGAGTTGCACGCAGCGTACGAGCGCAACCCTTCCCCCGAAGTGCGCCGGCTGTTGTGGGAAATTGCACGCCTTGGCCAGGCGAGCCAGGGAGGTCGCCGACAGCCTTCCGCTGGACTTGCTCGACCAGCTGGCCGTGAGCGGTCTGAGGGAAAGCCTGATCGCCTTGCGGCGGGCTCTGGAACGGGAAGTCTGTGTTGCGTCGCCTGGGCAGCGGCCGTCAGGCCTGTCGCCCGACGACGAGGCCCTGCTCATCTCGGCTGCGCCGCCCGGCTATGGCAGACGGGGGGGCGCCAGCGCCGCAACGGGTAGCTATCAGGCCGCCAGCTGGTGCTCGAAGTACGTCGGCGCACGGTCGTCCAGAATGGCATAGAGGGCGTCGAGGTCCTTCGGATTGGGCCGGAGCCAGGCGTCGAGGTTTTCCTCTCGGATCGGGATGATGCAGCGGTCGTGGCCGGCGGCAGCCACTTCCGGGGGCGGCTCGTCGGTGATCGCGGCAAAGGAAAACAGGTCGCCTTCTTCGTCCGCACCCTTGGTGAAGGACCAGAGGCAGGCCACCAGCATGTCCTGCGGCGGCCGCGGACGAAACTCCAGCACAGTGTTTTCCACAGGCTCATCAGGGCCCAGCTCGCGGTGCTCGACCCGATGCCGCGGCACGTTCTCGAAGAAGGACGTCGCCACCATGACGCCGTGATGCCGACCAAACAGCTTGCGCCAGGCCTGCTCCAGGTTGTCGCGCCGGGCGTTGTAGGTGCCAGGCTTCCGCCGCTCGTCGGCCTCGGTCCAGCCGGGCAGCCGGCACTGATAGCGCATCGGCACCAGCAGACGCTGGCCGTCGTGTTCGATCATGACAGGGGCGTAGTGGCCCGGGAATATCCGGAAGTCCCGATCGAGCAGCTCGATGCGCTGCAGGTCGGCCAGGATGCGCTGGACCTGGCCAATCTTGTCGGTGGCAATGCGCCGGTCGTTTTCAGCCTTCTTCGTCGGCCTGGTGGCCAGGGCGCGCTCCGCTTCTGCCAGGCGCGCCCGCTGCTCGAACAGCCTGGCCTCGAGAACATTGGCCTGCTCGCGCTCGCCCTCGGCGACCAGTTCTGCAAGCTTGCGCTCCTGGTCATTGTCCGGCAGGGCAAAGTCGGCACGCATCGCCTTGGGGATCCTCAGCAAGCCACCGTCCTGGCGCTTCTTCCAGAACATTTCGTAGTAGCGCCGCAGGCTGATGTGGACGCCGTACTTCTTCACGAAGTGGCGGTGCTCGGCCCGGATCATGGATGAGTAGCACATCGGATTCCCCTTTTCGCAGGGTTGCCCACCAGAGCGAGGGTACACCGGGTGCTGGAATTCGGTCGCAGGCATGTGCGGCGCGTCGCGCGGCACTGCACCTAAATTGCACCTAGGGCAGGCTGGATTGGCCCTTGGTGACCTTGGTTAGCCTTGGTTTTGCAATTTGCGAGTTGCGCAAGGCATTGATTTATAAAGCGTTCTGGTTCACCACCAAAACTCCGAAGGCAGTGCTCATCAGGCTTCGGGTGCCAGCTAGGCAGTTAGCGTCGTTCGGGGCCCCTGCAGGTACTAAGCCCGCCGCTCATCGGATTGTCCCAAGGCTCCGCTTGGGGTCATAGGCGTAACGGCGATGTCATATAAATCAAGACCTTAGCGAGCAGACCCCTGCAGGACAATGACCCAAGTTTTTCGCTTTAACTCGTTGATTTATATTTGGAATACGTCGTTGTCATGAAGAGGTTAATAGCCTATCGGGGGTTCGAATCCCCCTCTCTCCGCCAGAACAACGTCCAAAGCAATCTGAAGCCGTCCCCATAGGGACGGCTTTTTGTTTCTAGTCCCTTGTTTTTACTCGATCTTTTGGGTGAATGAGTTGTCCTGTGGCATCCAGAGGCGTCCACCGGCAGCCAGCGAAAAAGCGGGGTAAGCGGTGAAAGCTCCGGTGTCGCTATCGAGCCTGGCTAGTGGGGGCGGACTGGGCCTTCTGATCAGGCGCAGCGGAGGTGCAGCCTCTTTGATTCGCTGCAGTCTGAAGTTGTGCCGTTCGATCGGTGGCACTTTTCATGGCGCTGTCCTTCTCCATAAGGTTGCCGATTCCAAAATCGCCGAGGAATGAGAGCACCGAGCGTCCATCGAATTCACTCTCCTTGTTCACGTGATCGACGAATCCCTGGACCTTCGCCTGCTCAAGTTGTATTTCCCGGCAGGTCATGGTCGTCTTCTCGTAATCGGTCAACGTTCCCTGGCGGCCGTAGTTCTTGGTAGCGCAGCCTGCCAATGCAGCAGCGCATAGTACGCCGCTGATGATCCTCGTCAGCATGATTTCTCCCCCCAGAGTGGTCGTGTCCAAGAGCGTGTGCCCGCTCCGCAGAGCAACTGTCGAGTCCGGGCAGGTCGACGAGCAATACCCCTTTCGGGGGGGGGGCTACACCTTCTTCCCGAACACTCTTCCCGCAAGGCGATATTGCCAAGGCGTGGCGGGCCGGTACCTCAGAGCGATTCAGACGCTGATAATGAGCATCGAAGCGGGGTCAGATCATTGATAGCTCATTGTGAAAGTAGCGTAGCCATTCGCCACGCCCGGTGTCACGGTGCCGGTACGGATATAGCGCACGGCGAGGGGGATTTGCATGCTACCAACACCACCTGAGTTGCCAACAGCAAACTGGCTTGGATTGCCCGAAGCCGCAGAGTCTGCTCCGAACCTGACCGGCGTATTGTTGTAGAGAATTTGAAATGCCACGCCGGAAGCCGTCGAATCGCTTCCCAGCGCCAAGTTGCTCCCGGCGTTGCCAGGCTGCGTGGCATCGGTGATGGTCATGGCGACGGCGGTATCACCGGAGCAATTGAGGGAGAGATGAAATGCGGTCTGGCCGGCCGTCGATCCCACCGCAGACATGGAGGCGGCACTGACTGTTGGCAGCCTGACGGCCACGGAGGTGTTTTGCACTGAGCAGGCCGGAGCAACGATTTGCGTACTCCCGGCTATCACAAGCTGATTTACGATCAGCGAACCATAGGATGCCTGCGCCAGCGGGCTCGGTAGCGTGATAACTCCGGTGGCGACCGGTCCCGTCACAATCAGTTGCGCCCGGAACTGCCCCATGGGTCCGTACGGCATCGTTGTTGACCAAGCAGTCTCTGACAATGGCGGCGATGCCAGCAACGCGTCATTGATAGACCCGCCTTGCAGCCAGTTGATCCACGCCACCTTGACGCCTATGCCTTGGACGGTGGTCTGGTACACGTTGGTATACCCCGGGGCTACCTGCATTGGAGTGGCGTAGCCTCGGGTGAGCTGGAATTCGCCTGTGCCGGCGCAGCTAACGGTCGTGGGTCCGGCCGTGACCCAATTGCTATCGTAGAGAATGGCTCCCGCCGGGGCGTTGCGCGGTACGTTGACCTTGACCGGCAAAGAGAGTGTCGCGGTGCCCAACGTGTTGCCGGTGGTGAAGACGCACGCCGCGAGTGCTGGCAAAGAAAGGCCCATGCCCCAAAGCATGATTGCGCACTGCCGGACGACGACAATCCATTGCGCTGCAGATTTCAATGAGCGGGGGTAAATGTCATGCCTCATGAGGCTGCTGAAAAAGACATCATTGTTTCAGCAGGGGGGAGAGCAAGGCATCGGAAAAATCGGATTTGATAGCAGGCAGATTCCCTCGATCGGGCTTTGAAGCGGGTGACCTTGCCCTTACTCAAAGGTCCCGGCCGCCTTGGAGAGCGTCCACCCCAGCCCCAGACACAATCCGATCCATGCCGCCGAAATCAAGGCAACGTCATGCCAGTTCATCGTCCGGCGCCCAGGACGGCGCAACTTGAATGTGTCCCGTGACGAAGGCATGGCCGTCTCCTTCGGAAAGCATGGGGAAAGGCTAGGGCAACCCTGCGGGAATTCACGGGCTCAGTTGTAAGGATTTGTTGCGGTGCGGATGCGCCACAGCCTCTTTGCGCCAGGCAAAGAAAAAGCCCTCGGCCAGGGTAGTCGAGGGCTTGAAGTAGTGGTGGGCGAGTCGCGGAACCGCCCGTGACGATGGTCGTATAGCCGCATGGGATCGCGCATCCCTCTAAATAGAGGTGTTGTCCCTGGACGACAGGCACCGCTCAACGGATCGCGCGCTGGCGGAGGCAAAAGAAAAGCCCTCGGCCAGGGTAG
The DNA here is from genome assembly GCF_016894385.1 of Cupriavidus oxalaticus. Classification (NCBI taxonomy): domain Bacteria; kingdom Pseudomonadati; phylum Pseudomonadota; class Betaproteobacteria; order Burkholderiales; family Burkholderiaceae; genus Cupriavidus; species Cupriavidus oxalaticus. The sequence continues at coordinate 2,501,662 of NZ_CP069812.1, read as the reverse complement.
GCGAGGGCTTGAAGTGGCGTTGGGCGGGTCGCAGTCCGCCCGGCCTTATCTTCGTCGCTGCCGGTTCGGCGCGCATCCCCAGTTCTGGTGATGCGAAAAAAAGCCCGCACGAAGGCGGGCTGCGGGAAATGCCGAGAGGGGTCAACTCACGACCCCTTGATTCTGGGCTTGAAGTGCTGCAGCGCACACCCCCACATGGGTGACCGGAATCCTTGCTTTACGGCGGTGCCGGCGCCTGTGAATCAATCCATGCAAATTGCGCATAACCTGGCCTTGGGGCCTGTGGAAGAATTGTTTCATTCTCTTCACGGCCTGAACCCCCATGACCGACCCCGTCGTCCACCTCAACGGTTCCCTGACTCCGCTGTCCGAAGCCCGCATCCCGGTCCTCGACCGCGGCTTTATCTTTGGCGATGGCATCTATGAGGTCATCCCGTACTACGGCGGCAAGCCATTCCGCGGTGCGCAGCATCTTGCGCGCCTGCACCGCAGCCTGGAGGCGATCGGGATTCCCGACCCGCACAGCGACGCGCAGTGGCAGGGACTGATCGACGAAGTGGTCCGTGCCAACGGGATGTCGGACCAGATGATCTATATCCAGGTGACGCGCGGCGTAGCCCGGCGAACGCATGCCTTCCCGAAGGAAGTCGTGCCGACGGTGCTGATCATGGCCAACCCGATGGCGCTGCCGCCCGCGCGCATGCGCGAGCAGGGCGTGGCCTGCGTGACGATGGAGGACCGGCGCTGGCTGAACTGCCAGATCAAGTCGACCTCGCTGCTGGGCAACGTGCTGGCCGCGCAGCACGCCGCGGAGCATGGCGTGACCGAGGCGATCCAGTTCCGTGACGGCTGGCTGACCGAAGCCTCGTCGTCCAACGTCTGGGTGGTGCGCGATGGCCGCGTGCTGGCGCCGCCGAAGGATAACCTGATCCTGGAAGGCATCCGCTACGGCTTGATGGAAGAGGTCTGCGCGGCGCTGGAGATTCCGCTGGAGGCGCGCCGGATCGCCAGGGAAGACTTGTTCGCGGCGGACGAAGTGATGCTGTCGTCAGCAAGCAAGGAACTGCTGCCGGTGGTCGCCATCGACGGCCGCACCATCGGCCCCGGCGTGCCGGGACCGGTTTTCGCGCGGCTCTACGCGGCCTACCAGGACGCGATCGCGGCACTTTGAAGCACGCCGGCGCGCCGTGCTAGCATGCCAGCGCATGCATCGAGGAGTCAGCCATGGCCAAGCGCGAGCGTGGCCGGCGTGCCCTGCAGGACGAGGTCAGCCGGCGCATCCAGCAAATCTATGAAGTCGGCGAGGACGGGGCCAGAATCCGCGTGCCCGCGCCGGTGCCGCATGCGCGCGATGCCCGCGGCCGCAACTGGGACATGAGCGGCTTCGGTAACGCAACCGGTTATGAGGGCAGCATCCGCGCGGTGGTCGACAAGGTGCGCGACGAGTTCGACCTGAACGAGTCGCTAGAGAACCGCGCGCCCAATCCGTTCGGCGAGTGAGCGGTGAGCGGGTGCCCGAGCCTTCATGCGGAGGCTCACAGCGTAACCGGGTAAGGGCGCGGACCGTGTGCTAGAGTTCCCAGACACCTTTGTGTTGCGGCACATCCCTCAACGACGTTTCCGGAACGTTTCTCAAGGAGATGGATCATGGCGAGTGAATCCCGGCCGAACCTGAAAGCTTTCGTGCAGACCGCCCCACAGGCTGGGCGCTATGTCTGGGTGGTCGCGCTGGTCGACTTCGACGCGCAGCAGGTCCGGCGCGCCATCGTCTCGGACGACACCTTTACCACTGCTGATGCCGCGCGCGATGCCGGCGAAGCCCAGCTCAAGGCGATGGCAGAGGATCACTGATGCCGCCGGCGTGCAAGCGAGTGTTGCGCGCCGGCATCTTTGTGATCAACCGACACCCTTTCTTACATCGCGCCGCGTTGGGCGCGCGCTAGACTGTGCGCGTGTTCCTCCACGAGAAAGGGCTTCCATGACACATCTCACGCTCCGGCCGGTACGGACCGTTATGCTGGCGGCCGTGCTGGGTTCCTGCCTCACCTTCAGTGCGGCGTCGATGGCCCAGGTGTCGGTCAACATTGCCATCGGCGTGCCGCCGCCGGCTCCGATGTACGAGGCCATTCCCGCCCCGCGCCCTGGCTATGTCTGGATGCCGGGCTACTGGGACTGGGACGACCACTACCATAAGCACGCGTGGAAGAAGGGCCGTTGGGAACGCGAGCGGCCCGGCTATGTTTATGAGTCGCCGCGCTGGATCCAGTCGCGCGATGGCTGGGTGCTGGTGCCGGGCCGCTGGGACCAGGGCGGTTCAAAAGGCAAGGGCAACGGCAAGGGCAACAAGGGCAAGGATTACCACTGCCCGCCGGGCCACGCCAAGAAAGGCGAATGCTGAGGCGGGTGCGCTGAGGCGTGCACGGGCCGGCGCTGCACGTGACGCCGGCCATGGTTGGCATGCTACGATCCCCGCCATGACTCCGCGCCCGCAGGGCGCATCGGCAGTGGATCCGGAGGTAGCGATGGCAAGGCACGTCTTCACGCGCGCGCAGTATCTCGACATCCTCAATGACAGCCTGCGCAAGCATCCCGGCTGGCAGCCCGGCATGGCCTTCGTCTTCCTGCCGCCGGGTGCGGATGCCAGCCAGGCGACGGCGGTAGGTTGCACCGGCCCGATGGATGCCATCCCGGTCTACGCGGAAATCCAGCGTGTGGCGGCCGAACTGATCGAGGTCAGCGACACGTAGCGCGCCACTCGTGGCGTGTTCCAGCGCGCAGGCGTTGCCGTGCCCGGCCCCAGCCTGCGCGTACAATGCCGGCCTCGACAGACTTTCGGAAATTGCCGTGAAGAAGACGGACCTGGAAAAGAACAAGGGCCTGAAAATCGCCAACAGCCTGAAACAGGCCTCCGCGGCCCGGGGCGGGATTCCTGGCGGCGCCGGGGCGCGGCCGGATCGCCGTGAGCAGCGCCGGCTGGACCAGGAGCAGGGCCTGGTGCCGTTTGCGTGCAAGCTGGACGGTACGCTGGCGCGGCGCCTGCAGGCGCTGGCCGTCAATCATCCCGGTGGCATGACCGGCCTGCTCAATGAACTGCTGGCGGGCGCGCTGCCGCCGGAGCAGGACCAGGCCTGATAAAGGCGCGGCCGCGCAGGCGGCCGCAACGATCCGGCGGAACCGGATACGGGTAGGTCAGTCCTCTTCCTCCTCGTCGAGGAATTCGCGGCGCAGCATCCAGTTGGCGATGGCTTCGTCGCAGATGCGCTTGAACTTCTGCTTGTCCGGCATCTTGTCGGACAGCTGGAAGTTGACCAGCGCCATGCCGGCGTCGGTGATATAGAACATCCGGCGCGGATCGTCATGATGGACGATGCGGCCGTCGATGGCGTCTTCATCGCTTTCGGCCGGCATGTCTTCCAACTCGACCACGCGGCAGGTAAAGCGCGGGCTGCGGGTGTGGGTCAGATACTCGAACTCGTCGTGCATGACCTCGCCGCTCTTGCCGGCGATAACGGCGAAGCCCCAGATAAAGCGGGGCATCGGCAGATCGGACAGATCTTCAATCTCGTCCATGGTGTTCTCCCTGATTCAATCCCCGCATTATCGCCCGGAACGCCGTTGCCTCAAATGCCGGCGTCGGAGTCGGCAACGCGGCATGCCCGCCGGCTAGGGCTTTGACTGGCAATTCGACAGCGCCGCCGCGGCATGTTCCGGCTGCATCAGGTCGCGCAGCGTGCCGGTATCGCCCTTGGTCCACCACTCGTAGCGCCCGCCGACATAGCGCGCGCCGGACGCCGAGACCGTGGTCACCGCCAGCACCGGCTTGCCGTCCAGGCGGAACACGACGGCCTGGTTGTCCCCGCTGTTGAAGTAGCGCACGGTCAGCGTCTTGTCGCCGTCGCACTGGTAGCGCACGGTACGCACGTCGGTAAAGCGCACGCCGTCGATGCCGGGGGCCCGCGCGGCACTGGCACTGCCAAGGGCGGCCAGCAATGCAAGCAGCACCGCGCCGCGGGTTGCGTTCAAGGGCGGGCGAGTCATGGTTGATGGACCTCTTCTTGATGGTTTGTGCCAGCCAGGTCAGGCGCGGGCAGTGGCGGCGGTGGGCTCCTCGGGCTGCGCAGCGCCCTCCAGCATGTAGCCGGCGGCGAGCGTGCGGAAACTGTCGAGTTCGCGCGCCTGCCAGGCCTCGCTTTCCCCGAGTTCTTCGGCCAGGACCGCGGCCACTGCCGGCGCGGCTTGCAGCGCGGCGCGCGCGTCGAGAAACAGCACGCGGTTGCGGCGCGCCAGCACGTCTTCGACGCGCCGTGCCAGTTCGTGCCGGGCCGCGAAACGGACATGGGCTTCGCTCAGGCCCGATGCCGCCGCCAGCACGCGGTCATGGCCGGGCAGCGCGCGCAGCGTGGCCAGCTCATTGCCATAGTAGCGGTCCGGCGCAGCCGCATCCGCCAGCGGCAGTTCCGCCGGCAGCCCGGCGGCGCCGTGCAGCGGCAGCTCGGCGGTCACGCATGGCGCGGCGCGCACCATCTGCCGCTGGATCGCGGTGTCGATCACGTCTTCCGCCATCTTGCGATAGGTGGTCCATTTACCGCCGGTGACCGTGATCAGCCCGGCCTTCGAGACCAGGATCGTATGCTCGCGCGACAGCGATGCGGTGGACGCTTCGCCGGTGGCCTTGACCAGTGGCCGCAGCCCGGCCCAGACGCTGGTGACGTCGGCGCGGGTGGGATCCCTGGCCAGGTAGCGCGACGCGGTCTCGAGGATGAAATCGACATCGTCGGTGCCGGCATCGGGCTCGAGCGGCAGGTCGCGCCGCGGCGTATCGGTGGTGCCGACGATGGTATGGCCGTTCCAGGGCACCACGAACAGCACCCGGCCGTCGTCGGTCCTGGGGATCAGGATGGCGTGCTCGCCCGGCAGGAAGCGGCGCGGCAGCGTCAGGTGCACGCCCTGGCTCGGGGCTACCAGGGTGCGGGCATGGCCGTCTTCCATCTGGCGCACCGCGTCGACCCAGACGCCGGTGGCATTGATCACGCAATCCGCGCGCAGCCGGAAAGTGGCGTCGCCCAGCGCGTCCTGCACCGTGACGCCGCTGATCACGCCGCCTTGCTGGCTCAGGCCGGTCACGCGCATATAGTTGACCGCGGTGCCGCCCACGTCGAACAGCGTGCGCATCAGCGCCACCGCCAGCCGCGCATCGTCGAACTGGCCATCGAAGTACAGGTTGCCGCCGCGCAGCGGGCGCCCGCTGACGTGCTCGGCCAGGTTGGGCGCGGCGGCCAGCACCTCGCGGTGGTTCAGCCAGCGGCTGCCGGCCAGGTTGAGGTTGCCCGCCAGCATGTCGTAGACCTTCAGGCCAATGCCGTAGAAGGGCTGGTCGAACATCTGGTACGCCGGCACCACGAAGCCCAGCGGCCACACCAGGTGCGGCGCATTGCGCGCGAGCAGGCCACGCTCGTGCAGGGCTTCGCGCACCAGGCCGATATTGCCCTGGGCCAGGTAGCGCACGCCGCCGTGCACGAGCTTGGTGGCCTTGCTCGAGGTGCCCTTGGCGAAATCTGCGGCTTCGACCAGCAGCGTGCGGTAGCCGCGCGAGGCGGCATCGACCGCGGTGCCGAGGCCGGTGGCGCCGCCGCCGATGACGATCACGTCCCAGCGCGGCTCGCGCTCCAGGGTGGAAAGCAGGGCGGCCCGGCTGGGGGGCTGGATCGGGGTGGAGACTTTCTGCATGGCGCTTGGTTCGGAGTGTGTATGGTCTTGGCGGAGCGGGAGCGGCCGGCCCTCAGCCGTGGCCGCCGGCCTCGTCCTCGCGCGCCCAGTCGCGCGAGCGCTCGACGGCGCGGTGCCAGCGCGCCAGCCGGTGGCCGCGTTCGTCGGCGGACAGGTTGGGCTCGAAGCGCTGCTCCACCTGCCACTGCTGCGCGATCTGCGCCGGCTCGCTCCAGTAGCCGGTGGCCAGGCCGGCCAGGTAGGCCGCACCCAGCGCGGTGGTCTCGGTCACGCGCGGGCGGACCACCGCCGTGCCGAGCAGGTCGGCCTGCATCTGCATCAGCAGGTCGCTGCGCGAGGCGCCGCCGTCCACGCGCAGTTCGGCCAGTGCGATGCCGGCGTCCTTCTGCATGGCTTCCAGCACGTCGACGCTTTGCAGCGCGATCGACTCCAGCGCCGCGCGCGCCAGCTGCGGCCGCCCGGTGCCGCGCGTCATGCCGACCAGCGTGCCGCGCGCGAAGGCGTCCCAGTGCGGCGCCCCCAGGCCGGCAAAGGCTGGCACCAGCACCACGCCGCCGGTGTCGTCGCACTGGCGCGCGAGCGGCTCGACCTCGGGCGCGCTGCTGATGATCTGCAGGCCGTCGCGCAGCCACTGGATGGTGGCGCCGCCCATGAAGACGCCGCCCTCCAGGCAATACTGGGTTTGCCCGCCGAACTGCCAGCCGATGGTGGTCAGCAGCCGGTTGCGCGATGTCACCGGCTCGGTGCCGGTGTTCATCAGCAGGAAGCAGCCCGTGCCGTAGGTGTTCTTGGCCATGCCGGGCGACAGGCAGGCCTGGCCGAAGGTGGCCGCCTGCTGGTCGCCCGCGACGCCCGCGATCGGGATCTCCACGCCGAACAGCCGCGCCGCGGTGCGCGCCACTTCGCCGCTGGACGGCACCACCTCGGGCAGCAGCGCGTGCGGGATGTCGAGCAGCGCCAGCAGCGCGTCGTCCCACTCGAAGCGGTGGATATTGAACAGCATCGTGCGCGAGGCGTTGGACACGTCCGTGACATGGCGCGCGCCGTCGGTCAGCTGCCAGACCAGCCAGCTGTCGACCGTGCCGAACGCCAGTTCGCCGCGTTGCGCGCGTGCGCGGGCGCCTTCGATGTTGTCGAGCATCCAGCGCAGCTTGGTGCCGGAGAAATACGCGTCGACGACCAGCCCGGTCTTCTCGCGGAACAGCTCGCCATGGCCGGCGGCCTGCAGCGCCTCGCACATCGGCGCGGTGCGGCGGTCCTGCCAGACCAGCGCGCGGCCGACCGGCTCGCCGGTCTTGCGGTCCCACAGCACCGTGGTTTCGCGCTGGTTGGTGATGCCGATGGCGCGCACCTGCGTGGCCGGGATGCCGGCGTCGGCCAGCACTTCGTGCGCGACCGCAAGCTGCGACTGCCAGATTTCGTACGGATCGTGCTCGACGTGGCCCGGATGTGGGTAGTATTGGCGGAATTCGCGCTGCGCCAGCCGCACCACGTTGCCGGTGTGGTCGAACAGGATGGCGCGCGAGCTGCTGGTGCCCTGGTCCAGCGCCAGCACATAGTGCGGTTCGGAGCCATGCCGGCCTGTGCCGGCGTGCTGCGCCTGGGCTTGCGTTGCTGCCTGGTTCATGCGTTCAATCCTGAAAATGACAAGATGCGCCGGCCCGGCCGGCGCCCCGATCATGGTCGAAATCTTTTCCCTGCCGCCCGCTGTGCCGCCCGGCGATCCTTCCGGCGATCCGTCCAACAATCCGTCCAACAATAGCGCCGACGCCAGCCACATGGCACGCATCGCCGCCTCGCTGGCGGCGCGCACCGGCTTCGATCCCGCCGGCAAGCTGCGCCTGATGGTGGCCGGCCGGCAGGTCGGCTGGCTGCCCCGGTCGCATGCCGCGATCCTGCGCGGCATGGGCTGCATCCTCGGCCCGGAGGAGGGCGCCGCGGATGGCACCGCCGCGGTGGCATTGCTGCCGGGGCGCTCCGGCTTCGACGTGCTGAGCGCCGCGCTGGCCGCGCTGGCGCACCAGCTGGCCGATGCCGGGCACGTGCGCGGCTGGCGCCACGAACTGTTCGCGGTCACCGCGGCGCTGGATGCGCCCGCGCTGGCGGTGGTCGAGCGCGCGGCCGCGCGCTTCCTGGGCTTGCTGACCTTTGCCTCGCACATGAACGGGATCGTGGAGCGCGACGATGCCGGTGGCGGCCCCGTGCTGTGGATCTCGCGGCGCAGCCCCGCCAAGTCGGTCGACCCCGGCATGTGGGACAACCTGGTCGCCGGCGGCATGCCGCACGGCAGCGATCCGCTGTCCACGCTGGTGCGCGAGTGCGAGGAAGAGTCCGGCATCCCGCCGGCGCTGGCCGGGCGCGTGCAGCCGCACGGCATGATCGAGGTGCTGCGTGACCTGCCCGAAGGCGTGCAGTGGGAACAGGTCTATGTCTATGACCTGATGCTGCCGCCGGGATTCGTCCCACGCAACCAGGATGGCGAGGTCAGCGAACACAGGCGCGTGGGACTGGCCGCATTGCTTGATATCATGTCGAGCGGCGCCATGACGGTCGACGCCACGCTGGTGACGCTGGATGCCCTTCGCCGGCGCGGCTGGCCGGGCACCGAAGACCGTCGCGCTTGAGCTTGCGCCGCGGGCCTGGCCCGCGCTTTCACGGCCTTCATGCCCTTTGCGCTCGTACACCGCGCCCCTCCGACAGAACCACACACCATGAGCACCACCGGATTTATCCTGACCCTTTCGTGCCCCGACCAGCCGGGCATCGTTCACGCCGTCTCGGGCCTGCTGTTCCAGCACGGCTGCAATATCGTCGACTCGGACCAGTACGGCGACGCGTACACCGGACGCTTCTTCATGCGGGTGCACTTCAGCGCGGCTGCCGGCGGCCCGGACCTGGGCACGCTGAAGGCGGCGTTCGCGCCGGTGGGCGACCAGTTCGGCATGCAGTGGGAGCTGAACGACGCCTCGGTCAAGCCGCGCGTGATGATCATGGTGTCCAAGATCGGCCACTGCCTGAACGACCTGCTGTTCCGCGCCAAGGTGGGTGGCCTGCCGGTCGAGATCGCGGCGATCGTGTCCAACCACCGCGACTTCTACCAGCTGGCGGCGTCGTACGACGTGCCGTTCTTCCACCTGCCGCTGATGAACGCCTCGGCCGAGCAGAAGGCCGCGCAGGAGGCGCGCGTGTTCGACGTGGTGCAGGAGCAGAAGATCGACCTGGTGGTGCTGGCGCGCTACATGCAGGTGCTGTCCGACGATCTGTGCCGCAAGCTGGCCGGCCGCGCCATCAATATCCACCACTCGTTCCTGCCGAGCTTCAAGGGCGCCAAGCCTTACTACCAGGCGCACGACCGCGGCGTGAAGCTGATCGGCGCGACCGCGCACTACGTCACCGCCGACCTGGACGAAGGTCCCATCATCGAGCAGGAAATCGAGCGCGTCGACCACAGCATGGACCCGGACCAGCTCACCGCCGTGGGCCGCGACGTGGAATGCGTGGCGCTGGCCCGCGCGGTCAAGTGGCACGCCGAACGCCGCATCCTGCTGAACGGCCACAAGACCGTCGTCTTCAAGTAAGCCTTCGATTCCCCGAAGTTTTGCTCCCCTCTCCCGCCCGCGGGAGAGGGGCCGGGGGAGAGGGCGGGCGCGTCGCAATGCCGACACGTCCCGCCCCGCCCCGCCCCCCGCCATCAACACCGGCCCCGCTCCCGCCAGCGCGGCAGCGGCAGCCGGACATCCGGCACGCTCACTCCCGCTCCGCCACCACACACTTCACCCCACTGTCGGCCAGGATCCGGTCGAACGGTGCCGCCAGCGGCTCATCGGTGAACAGCCGGTCCACCTGCGACACATGCGCCAGCTCAACCATGGCCTGGCGGTTGAACTTGCTGGTATCCGCCGCCAGCCAGACCTCGCGTGAATGCTCGATGATGGTCCGCGCCACCTTGACCTCGCGGAAGTCGTAGTCGCGCAGCGTGCCGTCCGTCTCGATGCCCGAGATGCCGATCAGGCCGATATCCACCTTGAACTGCCGGATGAACTCGACCGTGGCCTCGCCGACGATGCCGCGGTCGCGCGAGCGCAGCACGCCGCCGGCGACGATGACCTCGCAGTCGGGGTTGTCCGCCAGGATATTGGCCACGTTCAGGTTATTGGTGATCACGCGCAGCCCCCGGTGCTGCATCAGCTCGCGCGCGATCTCTTCCACCGTGGTGCCGATGTTCAGGATCAGCGAGCAGCCCTCCGGCACCGCCGTCGCCACCGCGCGCGCAATGCGCGCCTTGCCCTCGGCGTTCAGTACCTGCCGCTGCCGGTACGCGATGTTCTCGGTGGTGGAGCCCTCCGCCCGGACGCCGCCATGGAAGCGCGCCAGCATGCCGTTCTCGGCCAGCAGGTTGACGTCACGCCGCACCGTCTGGAGCGTGACGCCGAACTTCCGCGCAAGTTCATCGATAGAGGCAAAGCCCTGCATGCGGACTTCTTCGAGCAGGGCGGTCTGGCGGGGATTGAGCGTCATGCCGGGATTCTAGTTCAGACAGAAACGAAAACAAATGATGCGGTGCACACTTGTTTTATTTTCGTTTAATTGCTAAAGCGAATCTGAAGCCAAGGATCGTGCGCCTGCATCGCGCGGAATGCGGTGATGCGGAAAGCATTTCGAACAGGAAGGCCGGGCGGCGGCCATGCGCCGTGGCAGCAACTTTGGTCGCTAGGCGGGCAAGCCGGCAGGCTCCTGGGAGGGCGCCGCTACCACCCCGGATCCGGCATCGGCCGCAGGGGTGCAAGCGGGCTGGGCGGCATAGCGCGCCTTGCCGTGCCGCTTGGCCTCGTACAGCGCCATGTCCGCGTGCATGAACAGCTCGCTGATGGTCATGACATGGCGTCCGTCATGCAGCGCCGAGCCGACACTGGCGGTGACAGACAGCGAATGCCCGTCGATCGCAAGCGGCATGCGCGCGGCCTGCACGATGGCGTTGGCCACCGAATCCATCGCACTGCGGCCGGGTACCCCGTCGAGGATCACCGCGAACTCGTCGCCGCCGATGCGCGCGACCGCGTCGCCCTTGCGCACGCAGGCACGCAAACGCTGCGCAAAGGCCACCAGCAGGCGGTCGCCGACCGGATGGCCGTAGTTGTCGTTGACCGCCTTGAAGTCGTCCAGGTCGACCAGCAGCAGGGCCAGGGCGCGGCCGCCGGCGCTGGTGCGTGCCATGCATTCCGCCAGGCGCCGGTCGAAGCCCTTGCGGTTGAGCAGGCCGGTGAGATGGTCGGAGACGGTCTGTGCCTCCAGGTTGCGCAGCTTCTGGCGCTCGTGCGTCACATTGCGCGCAAACATGTGGAGGCCGACCACGGTGTCCTGGGCATCGTTCCAGGCTGGCTGGTAGGTGATTTCCATGCACTCGTTGCCATCGGGGCTTTCGCGCGTGAATGTCACCGCGCGGCCGGCAAAGGCCTGTTCGAGGTACGGCTGGCAGGCCATGTATTCCTGGGTGCCCCACAGTTCGCGCAAGGACAGCCCGACGATATGCGCCGCGGGCACCCCATAGTGCTGCGCGTAGGCCTGATTGACGAAGGCGTAGCGCTGTTGCCGGTCGATGAACGAGACAAAGTCCGGCACGTGGTTGGCAATGGCCTCGATGCGCTTTTCGCTCTCGGCGGCGCGGTCCTTGGCGGCCTGCAGTGCGGCCTCGCGCTCGGACAGCTGCGCCACCACCTCGGCAAAACTGGTGGCAAGCTCGCCGATTTCGTCGACCCGGCCGGTGGGCAGGTCCGCCAGTGCCGACGGGTTGGCGGCCATCTGGCGCACGGCGCGGTGCAGCCGCTGCAGTGGCGCCAGCAGCCGGCGCATCACCAGCCACATCAGCGCGGCGGCGAACAGGAGCGATACCCCGGCAACGACAATCGTGCGCTGGCGCACATTGACCAGCGCGGCGTAGGCCTCCGCCGCCGGCAGCACGGCCACCACTTCCCAGCCGTTGGACTGCAGCAGGTAGCGCGCCACGATGGGCTGGGTCGGCCTGGCGACTTCCAGCATCGAGGCGGGACGTTCGGCACCGCAGGCCTCGTCGACCGCGCGCGCCCGCGTGAGCACGCGGGTGGGATCGGAATGCATGGCGTAGCGTGGGTTGGTGCCGGCCGACACCAGGCAGACGCTGCCGGTGACACCGACCCGGCTGTGCGCCAGCTCGCGCAGGAAATTGTGGGCAGAGAGGTTCAGCACGCCGCCGACCACGCCGCGCAACTCGCCGTTGGGCCCGTGCAGCGGCACGGCCAGCACCATGCCCGGCGCGTTGGTCAGCTTGCCCTGGATCAGGTCCGACACCGCGAGCGGCTGGCCGCGCAGGACATCACGGAAATAGTCGCGGTCGTCTACCCGCAGGCGCACGCCGTCCGGCACGGCGGTGCTGAACACCAGCTGGCCGTCCGGGGCGGCAAGGAAGACGGCGTTGAACTGGTCCGGCATGTCGACCATGCCTTCGGCGGCACGTCGCAGCTCGGCCGGCCTGGCGGCAAGCATCGGCGACAGCTGCCGGGCCACACGGCGCAACATCGCGGCACGGCTTTGCACCTTTTCGTCCAGTTGCTCCGCCACCAGTGCAACCAGCGTGTCCTGCTGCTGCTGCCGCAGGTGCCTGAGGCTCTCGTAGGCGTAGTACTGGGCGTACAAGGCGCGCAGCACGATGATCAGCGTCACCACACCCGCCGTGGCGAACGCCATCCGGTACTTCAAAGAGTGCTGCATGATTGACGTCTTTCTTGTGCGCACTGACCCGTGTCCCGGTCACGGCGCTGTGTCTTGCCGCCTCGCCCATTGCCGAGGCGTGCGTTCAAGATTAGCAGATGTCAAGGGCGAATTCGAAACTGTTTGCAACAGAAATCGAGGCGCTGTTGCAGATGTGCGGAGGGTGCATGCGTCCCTCGAGAAGTGAGGCGTGGGGATGGAAACGACGCGGAAAAGAAAAAAGCCAGCGCGAAGCTGGCTTTTCCTGAATGCTGGTGGGTGGTACAGGGATTGAACCTGTGACCCCTGCCGTGTGAAGGCAGTGCTCTACCGCTGAGCTAACCACCCCTTTCTGCTTCGTCGTTGCCGGCGTGCAGCGGAGAAATGAGATTATGCAGGGCTCTCTGTATCTTGTAAAGCCCTTTTCCAAACTTTTTGCTCAGGCAGCCAGCGTGCCAGGTTCCCCGGCGGCGGCTTCCTGCCATACCGTCTTGCCGCCGCTGGCCTTGTCCAGGCCCTTGAGCACGTCGAAATGGGCTTCAAGTTCTGCGTCGGTGGCGCGCAGCACGGGCAATACCAAACGCGACAGGTCGGCCGTAGCGGTGGCTCCGCCTGCGCCGGTGCTGCTGTCCATCGTGTCGATCACCAGCGAATTCTGGCCGCGGGTCATCGCCAGGTAGACCTCCGCCAGCAATTCCGCATCGAGCAATGCGCCGTGCAGCGTGCGATGCGCGTTGCTGATCCCCAGCCGATCGCAGAGGGCGTCAAGGGAGTTGCGCTTGCCGGGGAACATCTGCCGCGCTTCGCGCAAGGTATCGATCACATTGCCGACATGCTCGCGGAACGGCGGCATGCCCAGCAGCTGGAATTCCATGTCGAGGAAGCCCAGGTCGAACTGCGCGTTGTGGATGATCAGCTCGGCATCTGCGACGAATTCGCGGATCTCGTGCACGACCTCGGCAAAGCGGGGTTTGTCCGCCAGGAACTCGACCGTGATGCCGTGGACGGCGATCGCGCCTTCGTCGATGTCGCGCTCCGGGTTGACGTAGAAGTGCAGGTGGCGCCCCGTCAGGCGGCGGTTGAGCAGCTCCACGCAGCCGATTTCGATCAGGCGGTCGCCGGTGGCGGCATTCAGGCCGGTGGTTTCGGTATCGAGAACGATTTGTCGCATGGCGGGCATTCTAGCGGAGCGGCATTGCCCCGCGGTTCTTGTTGTGGCGTTGCGGCGGTTCAGCGGCCGATCGATTCGACGCCGCGGTTGGCCAGGGCATCGGCGCGTTCGTTGCCGGGATGGCCATTGTGGCCGCGCACCCAGTGCCAGGAGATCTGGTGCCCCTGGGTCAGCGCATCGAGCTCCTGCCACAGGTCGGCGTTCTTCACCGGCTTCTTGTCGGCGGTCTTCCAGCCGCGGGCTTTCCAGCCGGGCAGCCATTCGCTGATGCCTTTCTGGACATATTGCGAGTCGGTATAGACGCGCACGGTGCACGGCCGCTTGAGCGCGCGCAGCGCTTCGATCACCGCAGTCATTTCCATGCGGTTGTTGGTGGTGTTGGGCGCGCCGCCGAACAGTTCTTTTTCATTGGTGCCGGCGACGAGCACCGCACCCCAGCCGCCGCGGCCAGGGTTGCCCTTGCAGGCGCCGTCGGAGTAGATCGTGACTTCTTGCATGGAATTCCGTTGGGGGCCGGCCGCGCAGCGCGGCCGGCGCATGGGTTGTGCCGCCGTGCTGCCGGCTCAGTGATCGTCCCCGGGCGTCTTGCCGTGGGTACCGGTGGGCGTTGCCACCGGCGTTGCCACCGGTGCCAGCGCCGGCTTGGCTTTCCACGCCGGGCCGACCAGCCGTATGTTGCGCACGCGCTTGATCGCCGAGATCATATAGACCGCGCCGAAGATCGGCCACCAGCGGTCGCCGGCCTTTTCCATGAAGGCGGTGCGCTGCAGCCAGCGCTCGGTGCGGTAGGGCGGGCAGTAGCAGCCGAAACGGCCGCGGATGATATCGAAGCCGAGCAGCTTGAGCCAGTCCTTGATGCGCACGAAGCCGATCTGCTGGGCATCGGTCGGCAGGAAGGGCGTGGCGCCGAGCCGGTTCATGCCCTGGCGCGCGCCCCACAGGCTCATCGGGTTGAAGCAGGTGACCACCACGCGCCCTTCGGGCATCAGCACGCGCGAGACTTCGCGCAGCACTTCGTGGGGGTCTTCGGCAAATTCCAGGATATGGGGCAGGGTTACCAGGTCGACGCTCTGCGTGTCGAACGGCAGCTCGTCGAAGCGGCACAGCAGCTGGCGCGCGTCCGGATGTGCCGCGCGCGGCCCGTGCGGCCCGCTGGCCGGATCCAGCGCCAGCGCCGAGAACGGCATCCGGTTTTCGCGCAGGGTATCGACGTGCGGCATGCCCAGCTGTACGGCGTGGTAGCCGAAGATGTCCGCCACGGTGCGGTCGTACTGCTGCGCCTCCCAGCGCAGCATGTACTGGCCGGGTGGCGAGGCCAGCCAGTCTTCCCAGCTTACAATCGGGCCATTGGGACCATTCGGGCCATTCAGGCGGCGCTGGTCGCGTTGGCCGTACTCGCCGTTCTGGCGATTGGGACGATTGGACATAGGAGCATGCGCATGTTGAAGGTTGAGCCGATCCCGGCGTTCCAGGATAACTATATCTGGGCCATCCACGACGGGCATCACGCCGCCGTGGTCGATCCCGGCGAGTCGGCGCCGGTGGAGCAATTTCTGGCGCAGCGGGGGCTGGCTCTGGGCGCTATTGTAATCACCCATCACCACGGCGATCACCAGGGCGGCGTCGCCGACCTGCTGGCGGCACACCCGAGCACGCCCTCGGGCGCGCAGATGCCGGTGCTCGGGCCCGCCGGCGAACGTATCGGCGGGCGCACCCGGGCGCTGCGCGAAGGCGACGAAGTGACGCTGGCCGAGCCCGCGGTGACGCTGCGGGTGCTGGACGTACCCGGCCATACCGCCGGCCATATCGCCTACGTGGGCGACCTGGGCGAAGCGGGCCGCGCCGTGTTCTGCGGCGACACGCTGTTCGCCAGCGGCTGCGGGCGCCTCTTCGAGGGGTCCCCGGCGCAGATGCTGGCGTCGCTGGACAAGCTGGCGGCCCTGCCGGGCGACACCCGCGTCTACTGCGCCCACGAGTACACGCGCAGCAACGTGCGCTTCGCCCGGGCGGTCGAGCCGGACAATGCCGCGCTGGCGGCGTGGGAGCAGCGCGTCGATGCGCTGCGTGCCGCGGACACGCCGACGTTGCCGACCACCATCGCCCACGAGCGCGAGGTCAACCCCTTCCTGCGCTCGCGCGAGCCGGCGGTGCGTGCCGCGGTGTCGGCGCACGGCGGTGCCACCGACAGCGACGCCAAAGCGTTCGGGGCGCTGCGCGGGTGGAAGGACAATTTCCGCTAAATTGAAGGCAGGCCCGGCCGAAAACCCTTGTGAGTCAAGGCTTTCGGGCTGCCACCTGGAAAATCTGATTGACGCGATAGGCCGTTTTTTTTAGCATCACGCATCCTTTTAGCGTCACGATTCGAGAATTTAATGAAAATTGGTCGATTACTGGCGGTAGTTGCGTGTGCGGCGCTGCTTGCAGCCTGCGCCAGCACCCCTACGCCGCCTGACGCCGATGCCAACGGCGCGACCGCCCAGACCGCCAGGCGCCAGGATCCGCTCAATTCGCTCAGCGACAAGTCGGCGCTGTCATCCACCACCACCATCAATGTCGACCAGGGCGGCCTGGACTGGCTGCGCGGGCCGTCCAACGACATCTGGGACCGGATCCGGCGCGGCTTTGCCATGGAGGACCTGGAGGGCACGCTGGTCGATGACCGGACCCAGTGGTATGCGCAGCGCCCGGAATACATGGAGCGCATGGTCGGGCGGTCGAGCCGCTACCTGTACCACATCGTCGAGGAGCTGGAGCGCCGCAAGATGCCGACCGAGCTGGCGCTGCTGCCGTTCGTCGAGAGCGCGTTCAACCCGCAGGCCCAGTCCAGCGCCAAGGCCGCCGGCATGTGGCAGTTCATTCCCAGCACCGGCAAGTCGTACAACCTGAAGCAGAACATGTTCCGCGACGAGCGCCGCGACGTGCTGGCCTCGACCGATGCCGCGCTCGACTACCTGCAGCGGCTCTATGACATGTTCGGCGACTGGCACCTGGCACTGGCCGCCTACAACTGGGGCGAGGGCGCGGTGTCGCGTGCGATCGCGCGCAACCAGGCACGCGGGCTGCCGACCGACTACGCCAGCCTGACCATGCCCAACGAGACGCGCTACTACGTGCCGAAGCTGCAGGCGGTCAAGAACATCATCGCCAACCCGGCGGTATATGGCGTCAGGCTGCCGGAGATCCCGGACCATCCGTACTTCGTCACGGTGACCACGTCGCGCGATATCGACGTGAACCTCGCCGCCAAGCTGGCGGACATGACGCTGGAAGATTTCAAGGCGCTGAACCCGTCGTTCAACCGGCCGGTGATCCTGGGGGCGTCCAATCCGCAGATCCTGCTGCCGTTCGACAATGCCGAGCGCTTCCAGTACAACCTGAACACCTATCGCGGCGGGCTGTCGAGCTGGACCGCGGTCACGGTGGACGGGCGCGAGCGCGTCGAGTCGCTGGCGGCGCGGCTCAATGTCGATGCCGACACGCTGCGCGAAATCAACAGCATTCCCAAGGGCATGCGCCTCAAGGCCGGTTCGACCGTGATGATCCCGCGCTCGGGCCGCCACGACCAGGACATCAGCGCGAGCCTGGCCGACACCGCCATGCTGGCGATGGAGCCCGACCTGCCCGATGCGCGCCGCGTGGTGGTGCGCGCAGGCCGGCGCGATACGGTGGCGTCGGTGGCGCGGCGCTACGGCGTGTCGCAGGGCCAGGTGCAGTCGTGGAACAAGCTGTCCGGCACCAAGCTGGTGGCAGGTCAGAGCCTGGTGCTGATGGTGCCGGTGCGCGGCGCCGGCGCGGTGCGTGCGGCGCGTGCCGAACGGGCGGACCGGGCCGAGCGCGAAGAGCGCGCCGCGCGCGGCAGCAAGGGCGGGATCGTGCGCGTGTCGGCGCAGGGGGCCAGGGGCAAGGCCGAGCCGCGCAAGCGCATCACGGTGGAAGCCTCCGCGCGCCGCGGTGCCAAGGCGGCACCGGCCAGGGTGGCGCGCGAGGCCAAGGCGGGCCCGGTGGTGAAGGCATCGGCCAAATCCAGCGTCAAGGCCAGCAGCAAGGGCAGCAAGACGCGCTGAGCGCAGTGCCCGAGAGCAAAAAGGCGTGCCGGCGGCACGCCTTTCTTACATCTGCCGTGGGCATCGGCAGCGGGCGGCGCCCCCCGAATCCCGTTTCCCCCGAGCCCGCGCCGGTGGCAAACTACCGTCATCATCACAACGACCGCAGACGCGGAGGAGACTGCCATGACGGCAAGCCATGCCGTGCATGCCCGTTCGCTGGCCGACCCGCAGGGGTTCTGGGCCGAACAGGCGGCGCGCATCGATTGGGAAACCCCGTTCGACCAGGTGCTCGACAACAGCCGCGCGCCATTTACCCGCTGGTTCGTGGGCGGGCGCACCAACCTGTGCCACAACGCGGTCGACCGCCACCTGGCGGCGCGCGCCAGCCAGCCGGCGCTGCACTGGGTCTCGACCGAAGTCGACCAGTCCCGCACCTACACCTATGCCGAGCTGCACGACGAGGTCAACCGCATGGCGGCGATCCTGCAGGGGCTGGGGGTGCAGAAGGGCGACCGCGTGCTGGTCTACATGCCGATGATCCCGCAAGCGGCGTTTGCGATGCTGGCGTGCGCGCGCATCGGCGCGATCCATTCGGTGGTGTTCGGCGGCTTTGCCTCGGTGAGCCTGGCGGCACGGATCGAGGACGCCCGCCCGCGCGTGGTGGTCAGCGCCGACGCCGGCTCGCGCGCCGGCAAGGTGGTGCCGTACAAGCCGCTGCTGGACGAGGCCATCCGCCTGTCGTCGCACCAGCCTGAGAAGGTGCTGCTGGTCGACCGCCGGCTGGCCGACATGCCGCGCACCGAAGGCCGCGATGAAGACTATGCCGCCTGGCGCGACCGCGTGGCCGGCGCGCAGGTGCCGTGCGCATGGCTGGAGTCCAGCGAGCCCTCGTATGTGCTCTACACCTCCGGCACCACCGGCAAGCCCAAGGGCGTGCAGCGCGATACCGGCGGCTACGCGGTGGCGCTGGCCACGTCGATGGAATACATCTTCTGCGGCAAGCCGGGCGACACCATGTTCACGGCCTCCGACATCGGCTGGGTGGTCGGCCACAGCTATATCGTCTACGGCCCGCTGCTGGCCGGCATGGCGACGCTGATGTACGAGGGCACGCCGATCCGCCCGGACGGCGGCATCCTGTGGCGGCTGGTCGAGCAATACAAGGTCAACCTGATGTTCAGCGCGCCCACCGCGATCCGCGTGCTGAAGAAGCAGGACCCGTCCTGGCTGACCCGCTACGACCTGTCCAGCCTGCGCCTGCTGTTCCTGGCCGGCGAGCCGCTGGATGAACCCACCGCGCGCTGGATCCAGGACGGCCTGGGCAAGCCGGTGGTCGACAACTACTGGCAGACCGAGTCGGGCTGGCCGATTCTCGCGATCCAGCGTGGCATCGACCCGCTGCCGCCCAAGCTGGGCTCGCCGGGGGTGCCGGCCTACGGCTACGACCTGAAAATCGTCGACGAGAACACCGGCGAGGAATGCCCGTCCAACCAGAAAGGCGTGGTCGCGATCGACGGGCCGCTGCCGCCGGGCTGCATGAGCACGGTGTGGGGCGATGACGACCGCTTCGTGCGCACCTACTGGCAGGCGGTGCCGAACCGGCTGTGCTATTCCACCTTCGACTGGGGCGTGCGCGACGAGGACGGTTATGTCTTTATCCTCGGGCGCACCGACGACGTGATCAATGTCGCCGGCCACCGGCTGGGCACGCGCGAGATCGAGGAAAGCCTGTCGTCCAATCCGGCCGTGGCCGAAGTGGCGGTGGTCGGCGTGCAGGACGCGCTCAAGGGCCAGGTGGCGATGGGCTTCTGCATCGCGCGCGACCCGGGGCGCACCGCCACCGAGGCGGACCGGCTGGCGCTGGAGGGCGAACTGATGAAGACCGTCGAGCAGCAGCTCGGCGCCGTGGCGCGTCCGGCGCGCGTATTCTTTGTCAATGCGCTGCCGAAGACGCGTTCCGGCAAGTTGCTGCGGCGCGCGATGCAGGCGGTGGCGGAAGGGCGGGATCCCGGCGACCTGACCACGATCGAGGATCCGGCGGCGCTGGAGCAGGTCCAGGCCGCGCTGAAGGGCTGACGCGGGTGCGCCAGGCGGTGTGAGGTGTCGAACCGGACACTTCGCACCGCGGGCTTGCCACGGCTCGTGATGCAGTCTAATATTTGAAGCATAAAATATTTAGGTCTGATCTAGATCGTGATGCCGCCGGGCAGCATTGCCGGGCGCGGCCCCAGCAGGAGGCAACAGATGCGAGTGCTTTGTATTGGCGGCGGACCGGCCGGGCTGTACTTCGGCCTGCTGATGAAGCTGCAGGATCCGGCCAACGAGGTCGTCGTGGTCGAGCGCAACCGGCCCTATGACACCTTCGGCTGGGGCGTGGTGTTCTCCGACGCCACCATGGACAACCTCAAGCAGGCCGATCCGGACAGCGCCGCCGAGATCAACGCCGCCTTCAATCACTGGGACGATATCGACATCCATATCGGCGGCCGCACCATCCGCTCCGGTGGCCACGGCTTTATCGGCATCGGCCGCAAGCGCCTGCTCAATATCCTGCAGGCGCGCTGCGAAGCGCTCGGCGTCAGGCTGGTATTCGAGAACGATGTCACCGACGACCAGGCGCTGGCGATGCAATACCAGGCCGACCTGGTGATCGCCTCGGATGGCCTGAACAGCCGCATCCGCACCCGCTACGCCGAGACCTTCCGGCCCGACATCGACACGCGCCAGTGCCGCTTTGTCTGGCTGGGCACGCACAAGCTGTTCGACGCCTTCACTTTCGCCTTCGAGAAGACCGAGCACGGCTGGTTCCAGGCGCATGCCTACCGCTTCGACGACAACACCTCGACCTTTATCGTCGAGACGCCGGAATCGGTCTGGCAAGCCGCCGGCATCGACCAGATGAGCCAGGAAGAGGGCGTGGCGTATTGCGAGAAGCTGTTTGCGCGCTACCTCGACGGCAACAAGCTGATCACCAATGCGTCGCACCTGCGCGGCTCGGCGATCTGGATCCGCTTCCCGCGCGTGATCTGCCGCCAGTGGGTGCACTGGAATACGTTGCCGGACGGCCGTCGCGTGCCGGTGGTGCTGATGGGCGATGCCGCGCACACGGCACACTTCTCGATCGGCTCCGGTACCAAACTGGCACTGGAAGATGCGATCGACCTGGCCGAAGAGATCCGCGGCAGCGGCCACGACGGCCTGCCCGATGCGCTGGCACGCTATGAAGCTACGCGCGGCGTGGAAGTGCTGAAGATCCAGAATGCCGCGCGCAACTCGACCGAGTGGTTCGAGAACGTCGAGCGCTACGCCGGCAGCCTGCCGCCGGAGCAGTTCGCCTATTCGCTGCTGACGCGTTCGCAGCGCATCTCGCACGAGAACCTGCGCGTACGCGACGCCGATTATGTGGCGCAGTTCGAGCACTGGCTGGCGCAACGGGCCGGCGTGCCGCAGCAAAGCCTGAAGCTGCGCGAGCCCGAGCCGTTGCCGCCGATGTTCACGCCGTTCCGGCTGCGCGGCGTCACGCTGAAGAACCGCGTGGTGGTGTCGCCGATGGCCATGTACTCCTGCACCGATGGCATGCCGGGCGACTTCCACCTGGTTCACCTCGGTTCGCGCGCGCTGGGTGGCGCCGGCATGGTGGTGGCGGAAATGACCTGCGTGTCGCCCGATGCGCGCATCACGCCGGGCTGCCCGGGCTTGTGGAACGATGAGCAGCGCGACGCATGGAAGCGCATCGTCGATTTCGTGCATGCCAGCAGCGATGCGCGCATCGCCATGCAGATCGGCCACTCGGGCCGCAAGGGGTCGACGCAGCTCGGCTGGGAGGCGATGGACCATCCGCTGCCGGAGGGCAACTGGCCGGTGATGTCGGCCTCGCCGTTGCCGTACCTGCCTGGCGAGTCGCAGACCCCGCGCGAGATGACGCGCGCCGACATGGACCGCGTGCGCGACGATTTCGTGGCCAGTGCCCGCCGCGCGGCCGAAGCGGGTTTTGACTGGCTCGAGCTGCACTGCGCCCACGGCTACCTGCTGTCGAGCTTTATCTCGCCGCTGACCAATACGCGCAACGACGAATACGGCGGCTCGCTGGCGGCGCGGCTGCGCTATCCGCTGGAGGTGTTCGAAGCGGTGCGCGCGGTATGGCCGCAGGACAAGCCGATGTCGGTGCGCATCTCGGCGCACGACTGGGTCGAAGGCGGCATCACGCCCGACGACGCCGTCGAGATCGCCCGCGCCTTCAAGGCCGCCGGCGCCGACATGATCGATTGCTCGTCGGGACAGGTCAGCCCGGACCAGGCGCCGGTGTATGGCCGCATGTACCAGACCCCGTTCGCCGATCGCATCCGCAACGAGGCGGGCATTGCCACCATTGCCGTCGGCGCGATCTTCGAGGCCGATCATGTCGACTCGATCATCGCCGCCGGCCGCGCCGATCTTTGCGCGATCGCGCGTCCGCACCTGGCCAACCCGGCGTGGACGCTGCAGGAAGCCGCGCGCATCGGCTACCGCGACATCGCCTGGCCCAAGCAATACCTGGCGGGCAAGCGGCAACTGGAAACCAATCTCGAACGCGCCGCGGCGCAGGAGAAGCAGGCATGACCGGCAGCACGGCAACACTGGCCGGCAGGCACGCGCTGGTCACCGGCGGCGGGCGCGGCATCGGCGCCGCGATCGCGCGGCGTCTGCTGGCCGACGGCGCCAGCGTCACGCTGCTGGGGCGCGATGCCGGCACGCTGCAAGCGACGGTGCAAGTCCTGCGCGAGCAGGCACCGGCGGGCGCCATCGTGTCGTTCGTCACGGCCGATATTGCCGATGCCGGCAGCGTGGCGCGCGCCTTTGCCGCGGCCACGGAGCAGGCCGGTCCGGTATCGATGCTGGTCAACAACGCCGGGCAGGCGCACAGCGCCCCCTTCATGAAGACCGATGCCGCGCTGTGGCAGCGCATGCTCGACGTCAACCTGACCGGCACCTTCCTGTGCACGCAGGCCGCGCTGCCGGCGATGCTCGAAGCCGGCTGGGGCCGCATCGTCAACGTGGCCAGCACCGCCGGGCTGATCGGCTACGGCTACGTCAGCGCCTATTGCGCGGCCAAGCATGGCGTGATCGGACTGACGCGCGCGCTGGCGCTGGAGGCCGCGGCCAAGGGCGTGACCGTCAACGCGGTCTGCCCCGGCTACACCGAAACCGATATCGTGCGCGACGCCGTCGCCAACATCGTCGGCAAGACCGGCCGCACCGAGGACCAGGCGCGCGCCGAACTGGCCGCGCGCAATCCGCAGCGCCGTCTGGTGCAGCCCGAGGAAGTGGCCGACGCCGTGGCATGGCTGTGCCAGCCGTCCGCCGGCGCAATCACCGGGCAGGCGATCCCGGTGGCCGGCGGCGAAGTGATGGCGGGCTGACAAGGCAAGAACCTGAGCAAGGACCTGAGAGACAACCATGACTGAAATCGCACTCGACATGCGCCACCACAAGCGCAGCTTTGCCGGCTACGAGCCGCGGCATTTCCTGTGGTCGGTGTCGGACGACGGCAAGGTCGGCACCATCACGCTGAACCGGCCGGAGCGCAAGAACCCGCTGACGTTCGACTCCTATGCCGAGCTGCGCGACCTGTTCCGCGCGCTGTGCTACGCCAGCGACATCAAGGCAGTGGTGGTCACCGGCGCCGGCGGCAATTTCTGCTCGGGCGGCGACGTGCACGAGATCATCGGGCCGCTGACGCAGATGACCATGCCCGAACTGCTCGACTTCACGCGCATGACCGGCGACCTGGTCAAGGCGATGCGCGCGTGCCCGCAGCCGGTGATCAGCGCGGTCGACGGCATCTGCGCGGGCGCGGGCGCGATGATGGCGCTGGCTTCGGACATGCGGCTGGGCACGGCGCAGGCCAGGACCGCGTTCCTGTTCGTACGCGTGGGCCTGGCTGGCGCCGACATGGGCGCGTGCTCGCTGCTGCCACGCGTGATCGGGCAGGGGCGTGCCAGCGAGTTGCTCTACACCGGCCGCGCCATGAACGCGGACGAGGGCCTGCAGTGGGGCTTCTTCAACGCGCTGCATCCGTCCGAAGCCGTGCTGGCACAGGCGCAGGCACTGGCCGCCCAGCTCGCCGCGGGGCCGACCTTCGCCCATGGCGTGACCAAGAAGCTGCTGCACCAGGAATGGAACATGGGGCTGGACGAGGCCATCGAAGCCGAAGCCGAGGCGCAGGCCATCTGCATGCAGACGCGCGATTTCCGCCGCGCCTACGAGGCCTTCGTGGCCAAATCCAAGCCGGTGTTCGAAGGCGACTGAGCCAGGGAGCCGCGATGTCAGACAAGACCTATCTCGACCTGCCGCTGTTCGACGACGCGCACCGCGCGCTGGAGCGCGAGCTCGACGCCTGGTGCGCGCAACACCTGCATGTCGACCACGGCGATACCGACGCCGCCTGCCGCGCGCTGGTGCGCCAGCTCGGCGAGGCGGGCTGGCTGCGCTATTGCGTGCCGGCCGCGCACGGCGGCGCGCTGCCCGCGCTCGACTCACGCTCGCTGTGCCTGCTGCGCGAGACGCTGGCGCGCCACGACGGCCTGGCCGACTTTGCCTTCGCGATGCAGGGGCTGGGCTCCGGTGCGATCTCGATTGCCGGCAGCGAGGCGCTGCGCGCGCAATACCTGCCGCGTGTGGCGCGCGGCGAGGCTATCGCCGCCTTTGCGCTGTCCGAGCCCGAGGCCGGTTCCGATGTCGCGGCGATGCAATGCAGCGCGCGGCTGTCGGAAGACGGCAAGCACTATGTGATCGACGGCGCCAAGACCTGGATTTCCAACGGCGGCATCGCGGACTTCTATTGCGTGTTCGTGCGCACCGGCGAAGCGCCCGGCGCGCGCGGCATCTCGGCCTTCGTGGTCGACGCCGATACGCCGGGCCTGGCCATCGCCGAGCGCATCGACGTGATCGCGCCGCACCCGCTGGCCACGCTGCGCTTCGACAACTGCCGCGTGCCGGTCGGCAACCGGCTGGGCGAGGCGGGGCAGGGCTTCAAGGTGGCGATGATGACGCTCGACATCTTTCGCGCCTCGGTGGCGGCGTCGGCCCTGGGCTTCGGCCGTGCCGCGCTGGATGACGCGCTGGCGCGGGCCTGCGAGCGGCCGATGTTCGGCGGCGTGCTGGCTGACCTGCAGCTGACGCAGGCCGCCATCGGCGACATGGCGACCGCAATCGACGCGGCCGCGCTGCTGACCTATCGCGCGGCCTGGCTGCGGGACGTCAGGAAAGAGCGCACCACGCGCGAAGCGGCGATGGCCAAGATGGTCGCCACCGAGAACGCGCAGCAGGTCATCGACCGCGCGGTGCAGATGTTCGGCGGCCTCGGCGTCAAGGTCGGCACGCGCGTGGAAAGCCTGTACCGCGAGATCCGCTCGCTGCGCATCTACGAAGGCGCCACCGAGGTGCAGAAGCTGATCATCGCCCGCGAAACACTGGCCGGCCGGAAGGGCTGAGCCGTCCGCCCCGGAACTGCCGTACCGACAGAGCAGACAGGAGACAAGCCATGGCGACCACCGCCCATCTCGATACCTTCGCCCGCGACCGCCTGCCGCCGCCCGAGCAGTGGCCGGTGTTCCGCTTCAATGCCGACACCGATTACCCGGCGCGGATGAACTGCGCGGTGGAGCTGGTCGACCGCCACGTCCGCGAAGGCCGCGGCGAGCGCATCGCCATCCGCCATCGCAACGGTCAGACGGGCAAGGTCGAGACGGTCACCTATGCGCAGGTGGCGGCGCTGGTCAACCGCATCGCCCATGTGCTGGTCGAGGACATGGCGCTGGTGCCCGGCAACCGCGTGCTGCTGCGCGGCCCCAACAACCTGATGATGGCGGCAAGCTGGCTCGCCACCATCAAGGCCGGCCTGATTGCCGTGCCGACCATGCCGCTGCTGCGCGCGAAGGAGCTGAAGCAGATCGTCGACAAGGCGCAGGTCACCGCGGCGCTGTGCGATGCGCGGCTGCGCGAGGATCTCGATGCCAACCAGCGGGCCGGCGGGGAATTCCATTGCCCGAGCCTGGCGCGCGCGCTGTATTTCAACGGCACCGGCGAGGGTTCGCTGGAAGCCGCGATGGCGGGCAAGCCCGACAGCTTCGATGCCTGCGACACCGCCAGCGACGATATCTGCCTGATCGCCTTCACCAGCGGCACCACCGGACAGCCCAAGGGCACGGTCCATTTCCATCGCGACGTGCTGGCCATGTGCGACCTGTTCCCGCGCCATGTGCTGCGCTCCGTGCCGGACGATATCTTCTGCGGCACGCCGCCGATCGCCTTCACCTTCGGGCTGGGCGGCATGCTGTGCTTCCCGCTGCGCATCGGCGCCAGCACGGTGCTGGCGGAGAAGCTGACGCCGGAAGCGCTGCTGGAACTGATCCACGACTTCCGCGCCACCATCGTCTTCACCGCCCCCACTTTCTACCGGCAGATGGCGGCGCTGGCGCCGCGCTTCGATATCTCCAGCCTGAGGCACAGCGTGTCGGCCGGCGAGGCGCTGCCCGACGCCACGCGCCAGAGCTGGAAAGCCGCCACCGGCATCGAGATGACCGATGGCATCGGCGGCACCGAGATGATGCATATCTTTATCTCGAGTGCCGGTGCCGAGGTCAGGCCGGGCGCGATCGGCAAGGTGGTGCCCGGCTACGTGGCGCAGATCGTCGACGACGAGATGCGGCCGCTGCCGCCGGGGCAGGTCGGCAAGCTGGCGGTGCAGGGCCCGACTGGCTGCCGCTACCTGGACGATCCGCGCCAGGCCAACTACGTGAAGGCGGGCTGGAACCTGCCGGGCGATACCTTCACGGTCGATGCAGACGGTTACTACTTCTACCAGGCGCGCTCCGACGACATGATCATCTCGGCCGGCTACAACATCGCCGGCCCCGAGGTGGAGAGCACGCTGATGCAGCACGAGTCGGTGGCCGAGTGCGGCGTGGTCGGCGCACCCGACGACGGGCGCGGGCAGGTGGTCATGGCCTACGTGGTGCTGCGCGAAGGCGTGCCCGCGGACGACGCCACGCGCACCGCGCTGCAGGACTACGTGAAACGCCAGATCGCGCCGTACAAATATCCCCGCCGCATCGAGTTCGTGCCGGCGCTGCCGCGCACCGAGACCGGCAAGCTGCAGCGCTTCCGGCTGCGCCAGATGGCGGAGGAGGGCAATGGCACTAACCACGCTGGCACTAACCACGGTGGGAGCCAATCATGAGCCCGGTCTTCCGCAGCACCGTCCTGGTGCGCTTCAAGCACTGCGACGCGGCCGGGATCGTGTTCTACCCGCGCTACTTCGAGATGCTCAACGACTTCATCGAAGACTGGTTCGGCGAAGCGCTGGGGTGGCCCTTCGACGTCATGCACGGCGAAGGCCGGGCCGGCGTGCCGACCGCGGAGCTGGAATGCCGCTTCCTGGCGCCGAGCCGGCTGGGCGAGGTGCTCACGCGCGAGCTGCGCGTGCTCAAGCTCGGCCAGTCCAGCTTCACGCTGGCGATCCGCTTTGCCGGCCCTCACGACGATACCCGCATGGAAGTGACGCAGCGGCTGGTCTGCGTCGACACCGGCTCGATCGCGCCACAGCCGTTGCCGGAGGCCGTGCGCGAGGCCATGGCGGCCTACCTGGTAAGCGCGGCCTGACCGCCCCATGACTGAATTTCCAATCCATTGATACAGATCGCAACAGGGACATCCACCATGAAAATCCTGCAGCCGCCCGACTGGGCGCCCCCGCGTGGCTACGCCAACGGCATGATGGCCGAGATCCAGGCCGGCAGCCGCCTGCTCCTTGTCAGCGGCCAGATCGGCTGGAACGGCAAGTGCGAGTTCGAGACCGACGATTTCGGCCTGCAGGTGGCGCAGGCGCTGCGCAACGTGGTCGACGTGCTGGCCGCCGGCGGGGCCAGGCCGGAACATATCGCGCGCATGACCTGGTATGTGAAGGACAAGGCGGAATATGTCGGCGCCTATGGGGCGATCGGCCAGCACTACCGCGCCATCATCGGCCGGCACTTTCCGGCGATGACGGCGGTCGAAGTGGCCGACCTCGTCGAGCCGCGCGCCAAGGTGGAAATCGAGGTGACGGCGGTCGTTCCGCCGGCTGCGTAACGGGCTCTGCACACCGCCGGATGGTGGCGCGGGCACCGGTGCGGCAGGTGCCCGCGGCGGCGCCCGCGTGATGCAAGTCCTTGAAAACTTGAGAAATTGGGTGGCGCGGGATATAATTCGAAAGTTTCGCTTTCAGAACCCTTCACCCTAGCGCCAACCGCTTTCCACCTTCCGCCGCCCCCATCCGCGCCGCCTTTGCCGTTCGCACTTGATGTGATGCAAAGAGCAGGCCGCGACCGGATCCGACCGCATCGGCGCAATGCCGCTGCCGCCGTCATGGATCCAGCCTGGGAGGCACGAGGCGTCGATTGGTCGGTCACGGGGTGAGTCCAGCAGGAGCCTACCCGTGTTACCGTCTTTTCCGTCCGCCATTCTCGCGCTAGCAGACGGCACGGTCTTTCGTGGCTATTCCATTGGCGCTTCCGGCCATACCATCGGTGAAGTGGTGTTCAACACCGCCATCACCGGTTACCAGGAAATCCTCACCGACCCGAGCTATTCGCGGCAGATCGTCACGCTGACGTATCCGCATATCGGCAACTACGGTGTCAATCCTGAGGATGTCGAAGCCACGAAAGTCCATGCCGCCGGCCTGATCATCAAGGATCTGCCGATCCTGGCCTCCAATTTCCGCAAGGAACACACCCTCGCGCACTACCTGAAGCAGGAAAAGGTGGTGGCGATCGCCGGCATCGATACCCGCAAGCTGACCCGCATCCTGCGCGAGAAGGGCGCCCAGAACGGCTGCATCCTGGCTGGCGAGGACAACGTGCAGAAGGCCATCGACCTGGCCCGCTCCTTCCCCGGCCTGGCCGGCATGGACCTGGCCAAGGTGGTCTCGGTCAAGGAGCCGTACGAGTGGACCCAGTCCGAATGGGCGCTGGGCCAGGGCTACGGCAAGCAGGACAAGCCGCAGTTTCACGTGGTCGCCTATGACTACGGCGTCAAGTTCAACATCCTGCGCATGCTGGCCGAGCGCGGCTGCAAGGTGACGGTGCTGCCGGCCCAGGCCAGCGCCGCCGACGCGCTGGCGCTGAATCCGGACGGCGTGTTCCTGTCCAACGGCCCCGGCGACCCCGAGCCGTGCGACTACGCCATCGCCGCCACGCGCGAGTTCATCGAGCGCGGCATCCCGACCTTCGGCATCTGCCTGGGCCAGCAGATCATGGCCCTGGCCGTCGGCGCCAAGACGCTGAAGATGAAGGCCGGCCACCACGGCGCCAACCACCCGGTCAAGGACCTGGAGGACGGCCGCGTGATGATCACGTCGCAGAACCACGGTTTCGCGGTCGACGCCGACACGCTGCCCGCCAACGCGCGCGTGACCCACGTGTCGCTGTTCGACGGCACGCTGCAGGGCTTCGCGCTGACCGACAAGCCGGCGTTCTGCTTCCAGGGTCACCCGGAAGCCTCGCCTGGCCCGAACGACGTGGCTTACCTGTTCGACCGCTTCATCCAGCACATGACCGACGCGCGCAAGTAAGCTTGCAAATTAGCGCGCCCGGACAGCGCTGGACCACGGGACATCCCATGAACGCCTTCATGCAAACCGCCTTCGGCATCACCGATTTCTGGACCTACCTGCTCGGCACGATCTTTATCGTGCTGCTGCCGGGGCCGAACTCGATGTACGTGCTGTCGGTGGCGGCGCAGCGCGGCGTGCGCGCCGGCTACAAGGGCGCGTGCGGGGTGTTCCTGGGCGACTTCGTGCTGATGGTGCTGTCGGCGGCGGGCGTGGCTTCGCTGCTGAAGGCCAGCCCGGCGCTGTTCTACGTGGTGAAGTACATCGGCGCGGCCTACCTGGCGTGGATCGGCTTGAGCATGCTGCGCGGCGCGGTGCGCAACTGGGCCGCGCGCGGCGATGCGGCCGCCGCGGCGTCGGTGGGCAAGGCCGACCAGTCCGACCCGTTCCGCAAGGCGTTGCTGATCAGCCTGCTGAACCCGAAGGCGATCCTGTTCTTCATCTCGTTCTTCATCCAGTTCGTTGATCCGGCCTTCGGCTACCCGGTGCTGTCGTTCTCCGTGCTGGGTGTGGTTGCCCAGCTATGCAGCTTCGCCTACCTGACCACGATCATTTTCGTGGGTGCCAGGCTGGCCGATGCATTCCGGCGCCGCCGGCGCCTGTCGGCCGGGATGGCGAGCGGGGTCGGGGCGATGTTTATCGGCTTCGGCGCCAAGCTGGCGACGGCCACCATGAACTAGCGGCAACAGCGGACAGACTGACATTTTCGAATCCCGACGGATTCCCTGATTACCGGCGCGGCCCGCATGCAAGCGGGCCGGCCCATAAAGAGAGCGTGCAATGCCAAAACGCACAGACATCAAGAGCATCCTGATCATCGGCGCCGGCCCCATCATCATCGGCCAGGCGTGCGAGTTCGACTACTCCGGCGCCCAGGCCTGCAAGGCCCTGCGCGAAGAAGGTTTCAAGGTCATCCTGGTCAACTCGAACCCGGCGACCATCATGACCGACCCCAACACGGCCGATGTGACCTACATCGAGCCGATCACCTGGGAAGTGGTCGAGCGCATCATCGCCAAGGAGCGCCCGGACGCGATCCTGCCGACCATGGGCGGCCAGACCGCGCTGAACTGCGCGCTGGACCTGCACCGCCACGGCGTGCTGGACAAGTACAAGGTCGAGCTGATCGGCGCCTCGCCCGAGGCCATCGACAAGGCCGAGGACCGCCAGAAGTTCAAGGACGCGATGACCAGGATCGGCTTGGGCTCGGCCAAGTCCGGCATCGCCCACTCGATGGACGAAGCCGTGGCCGTACAGGGCCGCATCGCCCAGGAAACCGGCACTGCCGGCTATCCGATCGTGATCCGCCCCTCGTTCACGCTGGGCGGCACCGGCGGCGGCATCGCCTACAACCGCGAGGAATTCGAAGAGATCTGCAAGCGCGGCCTGGACCTGTCGCCGACGCGCGAGCTGCTGATCGAGGAATCGCTGCTGGGCTGGAAAGAGTACGAGATGGAAGTCGTCCGCGACAAGCAGGACAACTGCATCATCATCTGCTCGATCGAGAACCTGGACCCGATGGGCATCCACACCGGCGACTCGATCACCGTGGCCCCGGCGCAGACCCTGACCGACAAGGAATACCAGATCCTGCGCAACGCCTCGCTGGCCGTGCTGCGCGAGATCGGTGTCGACACCGGCGGTTCCAACGTGCAGTTCTCGATCAACCCGAAGGACGGTCGCATGATCGTCATCGAGATGAACCCGCGCGTGTCGCGTTCGTCGGCGCTGGCGTCGAAGGCCACCGGCTTCCCGATCGCCAAGGTCGCGGCCAAGCTGGCCGTCGGCTACACGCTGGACGAACTGAAGAACGAGATCACCGGCGGCGCGACCCCCGCGTCGTTCGAGCCGTCGATCGACTATGTGGTCACCAAGGTGCCGCGTTTCGCCTTCGAGAAATTCCCGCAGGCCGACAGCCACCTGACCACGCAGATGAAGTCGGTGGGCGAGGTGATGGCGATGGGCCGCACCTTTCAGGAATCGTTCCAGAAGGCGCTGCGCGGGCTGGAAGTCGGGGTGGACGGCCTGGACGATAAGTCGACCGACCGCGACGAGATCGTCGAGGAGATCGGCGAGGCGGGCCCGGACCGCATCTGGTACGTGGGCGACGCGTTCCGCCTCGGCATGTCGCTGGAAGAGGTGCACGCCGAGACCGCCATCGACCCGTGGTTCCTGGCCCAGATCGAGGACATCGTCAAGACCGAGGCCCAGATCAAGGCACGCACGCTGGAAAGCCTGTCGGCTGCCGAACTGCGCTACCTGAAGCAGAAGGGCTTCTCCGACCGCCGCCTGGCCAGGCTGCTGAAGACCGACGCCCGCGCCGTGCGCGAAGCGCGCATCGCCAACAAGGTGCGCCCGGTCTACAAGCGCGTGGACACCTGCGCGGCCGAGTTCGCCACCAACACCGCCTACATGTACTCGACCTACGAGGCCGAGCATGGCGAGTGCGAGGCCAACCCGACCGACAAGAAGAAGATCATGGTGCTGGGCGGCGGCCCGAACCGGATCGGCCAGGGCATCGAGTTCGACTACTGCTGCGTGCACGCCGCGCTGGCGCTGCGCGAAGACGGGTACGAGACCATCATGGTCAACTGCAACCCGGAAACCGTGTCGACCGACTATGACACCTCGGATCGCCTGTACTTCGAGCCGGTGACGCTGGAAGACGTGCTCGAGATCGTGGCGATCGAGAAGCCGGTCGGCGTGATCGTGCAGTACGGTGGCCAGACCCCGCTGAAGCTGGCGCTGGACCTGGAAGCCAACGGCGTGCCCATCATCGGCACCAGCCCCGACATGATCGACGCCGCGGAAGACCGCGAGCGCTTCCAGAAGCTGCTGCAGGACCTGGGTCTGCGCCAGCCGCCCAACCGCACCGCGCGCGCCGAGGATGAAGCGCTGCGTCTGGCCGAGGAAATCGGCTACCCGCTGGTGGTGCGCCCGTCGTACGTGCTGGGCGGCCGCGCGATGGAGATCGTGCATGAGCCGCGCGACCTCGAGCGCTACATGCGCGAAGCGGTCAAGGTGTCGAATGACTCCCCGGTGCTGCTGGACCGCTTCCTGAACGACGCCATCGAGTGCGATGTCGACGCCCTGAGCGACGGCAAGCGCGTGTACATCGGCGGCGTGATGGAGCACATCGAGCAGGCCGGCGTGCACTCGGGCGACTCCGCCTGCTCGCTGCCGCCGTACTCGCTGTCGGCCGAGACCGTGGCCGAACTGAAGCGCCAGACCGCCGCGATGGCCCGCGCGCTGAACGTGGTCGGCCTGATGAACGTGCAGTTCGCCATCCAGCAGAACAACGGTGTCGACACCGTCTACGTGCTGGAAGTGAACCCGCGCGCCTCGCGCACCGTGCCGTACGTGTCCAAGGCCACCGGCATGCAGCTGGCCAAGATCGCCGCGCGCTGCATGGCCGGCCAGTCGCTGGACGAGCAGGGCATTACCGACGAGGTGGTGCCGCCGTACTACAGCGTCAAGGAAGCCGTGTTCCCGTTCAATAAGTTCCCGGGCGTCGATCCGGTCCTCGGACCTGAAATGCGTTCCACCGGCGAAGTGATGGGCGTGGGCAAGACCTTCGGCGAGGCACTGTTCAAGAGCCAGCTGGCCGCCGGTTCGCGCCTGCCGGAAAAGGGCACCGTGCTGATCACCGTGAAGGACAGCGACAAGCCGCGCGCCGTAGCCGTGGCCCGCATGCTGCACGACCTGGGCTATCCGATCGTCGCCACCCGCGGCACGGCCTCGGCCATCGAGGCCGCCGGCATCCCGGTCAAGGTGGTGAACAAGGTCAAGGACGGCCGTCCGCACATCGTCGACATGATCAAGAACGGCGAACTGGCGCTGGTGTTCACCACCGTCGACGAGACCCGCGGCGCGATCGCGGATTCGCGTTCGATCCGTACCTCGGCGCTGGCCAACCGCGTGCCTTACTACACCACCATCGCCGGCGCCAGCGCCGCGGTGGAGGGACTGAAGCACATGCAGAGCCTGGAGGTCTATGACCTGCAAGGCCTGCACGGCACGCTGGCGTAAGCCACGCTGCACATTGCCATCCCGCCGGGCGCTTGCGCCCGGTCAAGGGGCGGCAGCGCCCGGAAGCCCGCCGGTGTTGATGCCGGCGGGCTTCCTGGCCTAAACTACGTCAAATTCGTCGATCGAATCGGCCTGGCACACCAGCTAAGCAGTGTGAGGCCCTTCGGTCCTGTCTGAAAGCCGCGGTTGAGCGGAAGTGCCCTGGCAGGTATGGCCAGGATGGCTCCAGCTCCGCTGCGGCTCATTTTTTTGTTGAAGAAGACATGAGCACCATTCCGATTACCAAGCGTGGCGCCGAGCTGCTCAAGGAAGAGCTGCAGCGCCTCAAGGCTGTCGAGCGTCCGGCGGTGATCAATGCCATCTCCGAAGCGCGTGCGCAGGGCGACCTGTCCGAAAACGCCGAATACGATGCCGCCAAGGAAAAGCAGGCCTTTATCGAAGGCCGCATCCTGGAAGTCGAGTCCAAGCTGTCGACTGCGCAGGTCATCGACCCGACCCAGCTGGATACCGACGGCCGCATCGTCTTCGGCGCGACCGTGGACCTGGAAGACCTGGAGTCCGGCAGGCCGGTCAGCTACCAGATCGTGGGCGATGACGAGGCCGACCTCGACACCGGCAAGATCTCGGTCAGCTCGCCGATCGCGCGTGCGCTGATCGGCAAGTTCGAAGGCGACGTCGCCACCGTGCTGGCCCCTGGGGGCGAGCGCGAGTACGAAGTCATTACCGTCCGCTATATCTGAGGCCGCTTGTTCTCCTCTTCCTATAACAGCCTGCCGCCGTTGCCGCACCGGCTATTCCTGCTGCTGACGGTGATGTGGGCGGGTAGCCTGTGGACGGTTGGCTACATGGTGGCACCGACGCTGTTCTCGGTGCTGCCCAGCCGCGAGATGGCCGGCATGATCGCCGGTCACCTGTTCCATACCGAAGCCATCGTCGGCGTGACCATCGGCGTGCTGCAACTGGTACTGTGCAACGTGATGATCCGCCGCGGCGCCAATCGCTATCGCAGCCTGCGCTGGGTGGTGCTCGGCATGCTGTGCTGCGTGCTGGTCGGCTATTTCGGCATCCAGCCGTTCATGGGCAGCCTGAAGGAAAAGGCGCAGGCGCTGGGGCTGGGGGTTTCGGAATCGCCTTACCAGGCGCAGTTCGGCATGCTGCACGGCGTGTCGAGCGCTTTCTACCTGCTGCAAAGCCTGCTCGCGCTGGTGCTGGTGTGGCGCGCTTCGGCGCCGCGTTCGGCCGGGGAGTGAGTGCTGCGGCCACCGGGCGGTGGCCGCGTCGATGCTGCGGGCGGTCAGCCCAGGGCTTTTTTCTTCTGGCTGGTCGGCCGCGAGCGCGCGCGCTTGACGTTGCCGCCCGCGGTGACGCGCTCGTTGCCGAGTACGGTCACTTCCTTGCGCGTCGGGCGCCGATTCGGTGCGGCGCTGGGTTTCTTGACCGTCACCGTGCGCGGCGCGGCGCCGCCACGGCGGGCCGGGGCAAGCCGGCCCAGGCTATCCGGCTGGTTTTCCTTCAGCCGTGCCTCGCCCGGGCGCCAGACCACCAGCAGCTTGCCGATATGCTGGATCGGCGCGGCGTGCAGCGCGTCGCAGATTTCTTCGTAGATGGCAACGCGCGCGTCGCGGTCATCGCCGAACACGCGGATCTTGATCAGGTCGTGCGCGGCCAGGCTGCGGTCGATTTCGGCCAGGACGGCGCGGGTAAGGCCTTCGGCGCCGACCATGACGACCGGGTTCAGGGCATGGGCACGGGAGCGCAGTTCGGAGCGCTGGGCAGGAATCAGTTGTAGTGCGGGCATAGGTTGGCGCCGGGGGCGCTGGGGTTTGGTGCGCGGCGGGCCCGGCAGGTGCCGGTTCGGCAGGCGGGCGGAGCGCGAATTGGCGCGTATTATCCGTCAATCCGGCACTGTCGGGCGGCAAAATCATCAAAACAGTAGAAAAACCTTGGGCATGCGGCGCGCGCCGCGTGCCGGGGCAGGGAACAGGCTGGATCTGGCATGGCAAAGAACAAGTTCAACCATTCGTGGCTGCACGACCACATCAACGACCCGTACGTGAAGATGGCGCAGCGGGAGGGCTACCGTGCCCGCGCCGCCTACAAGCTCAAGGAAATCGACGAGCAGGACAAGCTGATCCAGCCGGGCCAGGTTATCGTCGACCTGGGCGCCGCCCCGGGCAGCTGGAGCCAGTACGCGCGCAACAAGCTGGCTGCGTCGAACCGGGCCAGGGATGGAAAAATCGACGGCGCGGTGGTGGCGATCGATATCCTGCCGATGGAACCTGTCGCAGACGTCACTTTCATTCAGGGCGATTTCCGTGAGGAAGAGGTGTTCCGGCAACTTGAAAGCCTGGTGCTGGAAGCATCCGGCGGCGACAAGATCGATCTTGTTATCTCCGACATGGCCCCCAATTTGTCCGGTGTGGCCTCCGCCGATTCGGCCCGGATCGAGTACCTGTGCGATCTGGCCCTTGAGTTTGCGCAGGCCCACCTGAAGCCGGAAGGCGCATTGCTGGTAAAGTGTTTCCACGGGAGCGGCTACAGCCAGATCGTGGAGAAGTTCAAACGGCAGTTCAAAGTGGTCGCGAAGCGCAAGCCCAAGGCGTCACGCGACAAATCTTCCGAAACCTTTATCCTTGGGCGCTACCTCAAGACGGTGAATTGACCGATTTCGAGACAAGCCAGGGCGAAATAAGAAGGGAAAAGTGCCCCACCCGCAGCTATCGGCGTCATAGTTTCTCTGTTTCCCCCCGAGGGCGGGCGCTGCATTACAATGCAGTTATCCGTTGGCAAGGCAATTGCAAAGGAGTTCGGCCTTGAATAACAACCTGTTTCAAAAGGCGGCAATCTGGCTCGTGATCGCGCTGGTGTTGTTTACCGTCTTCAAGCAGTTCGACAAGCCCCGTGCGCAGGACAGCGTCACCTATTCGCAGTTCATGGATGACGCCAAGAACGGCAAGGTGTCGCGTGTCGACGTGCAGGGCCGCAACCTGGTGGTCTCACCCAAGGAAGGCGCCAAGTACACCATCATCTCGCCGGGCGACATCTGGATGGTCGGCGACCTGATGAAGTACGGCGTCCAGGTGACCGGCAAGGCGGATGATGAACCCAACGTGCTGGTCCAGGCCCTGTATTACCTCGGGCCGACCATGCTGATCATCGTGTTCTGGTTCTACATGATGCGCCAGATGCAAGGCGGCGGAAAAGGCGGCGCGTTCTCATTCGGCAAGTCGCGTGCGCGCCTGATCGACGAGAACCAGAACGCCGTCACGTTCCAGGACGTGGCCGGCTGCGACGAGTCCAAGGAAGAGGTGGTCGAGCTGGTCGACTTCCTGAAGGATCCGCAGAAATTCCAGAAGCTGGGCGGCCGCATCCCGCGCGGCGTGCTGCTGGTCGGTCCTCCGGGTACCGGCAAGACGCTGCTGGCGCGTGCCATCGCCGGCGAGGCCAAGGTGCCGTTCTTCAGCATCTCGGGTTCCGACTTCGTTGAAATGTTCGTCGGCGTGGGCGCGGCGCGTGTCCGCGACATGTTCGAGAACGCCAAGAAGCAGGCACCCTGCATCGTGTTCATCGATGAAATCGACGCGGTCGGCCGCCATCGTGGCGCCGGCATGGGCGGCGGCAACGACGAGCGCGAGCAGACCCTGAACCAGATGCTGGTCGAGATGGACGGCTTCGAGGCCAACTCCGGCGTGATCGTGATCGCCGCGACCAACCGTGCCGACGTGCTGGACAAGGCGCTGCTGCGTCCGGGCCGTTTCGACCGCCAGGTCTACGTGGGCCTGCCGGATATCCGCGGCCGCGAGCAGATCCTGAAGGTCCATATGCGCAAGGTGCCGATCGGCAACGACGTCGATGCCTCCGTGATCGCGCGCGGTACCCCGGGCTTCTCGGGCGCCGACCTGGCCAACCTGGTCAACGAGGCCGCGCTGTTCGCCGCCCGCCGCAACAAGCGCGTGGTCGACATGCAGGACTTCGAGGACGCCAAGGACAAGATCTACATGGGTCCGGAGCGCAAGTCGACGGTCATGCGCGAGGAAGAGCGCCGTGCCACGGCTTACCACGAGTCGGGCCATGCGGTGGTTGCCAAGCTGCTGCCCAAGGCCGACCCGGTGCACAAGGTCACCATCATGCCGCGTGGCTGGGCGCTGGGCGTGACCTGGCAGCTGCCCGAGCATGACAAGTATTCGAAGTACAAGGACAGCATGCTGGAAGAGGTTGCGATCCTCTTCGGCGGCCGCGCGGCGGAAGAGGTCTTCCTCAATGCCATGAGCACCGGCGCCTCCAACGACTTCGAACGTGCCACCAAGATCGCCCGCGACATGGTGACCCGCTTCGGCATGAGCGATTCGCTCGGCGCCATGGTCTACGTGGATACCGAGCAGGATGGCATGTTCGGCAAGCTGTCGTCGAAGACCGTGTCGGAAGCCACGCAGCAGAAGGTCGACGCGGAGATCCGCCGCATCATCGACGAGCAATACGCGCTGGCCAAGCGCCTGCTCGAAGATAACCGCGACAAGGTCGAGGCCATGACCAACGCGCTGATGGAGTGGGAAACCATCGACGCCGACCAGGTCAACGACATCATGGCCGGCAAGCCGCCGCGCCCGCCGCGCAGCGCGTCGGGTCCGAACGGTGGCGGCAGCACGCCTTCGGGCGGCTCGCCGGTGGCGCCGACCAACGCGCCTGCCACGGCCTGATCGGATCAGTTCGTCGGCCTGACGACGCCTGCATGCTGGCTGTGTAATGCATGACCCTGAAGCCGGTGCCTGGTGCACCGGCTTTTCCTTTTGCGCGGCCGGGCTCGCGCACCGCTTGATTGAGTATTCCGACCTTGCAGCAGACTCCACAGACCCGGTATTTCCAGTGCGGACGCTTCCGCTTTGCGCTCGACCAGCGCCCGCTCGTGATGGGCATCCTCAATGTGACCCCCGACTCCTTCTCGGACGGCGGCCAGCACGCCGGCCGCGATGCCGCTGTGCGCCACGCCGAGCAGATGCTTGCGGAGGGCGTGGACATCATCGATATCGGCGGCGAATCCAGCCGCCCGGGCTCGGCCGCGTTGCCGCTCGAGGATGAACTGGCGCGCGTGATCCCGGTGGTCGAGGCATTGCGCGACTGCGGCAAGCCCCTGTCGATCGACACCTACAAGCCCGAGGTCATGCGCGCCGCGCTCGCGGCCGGTGCGGATCTCATCAACGATATCTGGGGCTTCCGCATGCCAGGCGCGGTGGAGGCACTGGCGGCGCCGCAGGCGGGACAGGCCGGGCTGTGCGTGATGCACATGCAGCGCGATCCGCAGACCATGCAGGAGGACCCGCACTACGACGATGTGGTCGGCGAAGTGGCGGGCTTCCTGGCCGAACGCATCGCGGTGCTGCGCGCCGCCGGCATCGACGACGCGCGCATATCCCTCGATCCGGGGTTTGGCTTCGGCAAGACGCCGGATCATAATCTGCGCCTGCTCGGCCAGTTGCCGCGGATGGCGCTGGAAGGGCTGCCGGTGCTGGCGGGGATCTCGCGCAAGTCCACCCTGGGCGCGATCCTGGGCGGCCGCCCGCCACAGCAACGAATTGCCGCCAGTATTGCTGCCGCGGTGTGTGCGGTAGAGCGCGGTGCATTTATCGTACGCGTGCATGATGTGGAGCAGACCGTGGACGCGGTCAAGACCTGGTGGGCCGTGCGCAATGAATCCGTCACGGCAGCCTGATCCGCCGCCGTCCACCCAAGGCAGGCGCCGCAGAGCGCCAGGCAGCGCAACGCAAGACAGAACAGAAAGGGAACAGCGAATGACACGCAAGTATTTCGGGACCGATGGCATCCGGGGGCGCGTTGGCGAGGCGCCGATCACCCCCGACTTCGTGATGCGCCTGGGCCATGCGGCCGGCAAGGTGCTGGCGCACGGCGCCAGGACCGGGCAGGGCCGCCCGACCGTGCTGATCGGCAAGGACACCCGCATTTCCGGCTACATGCTCGAAGCTGCGCTGGAAGCCGGCTTTACTTCGGCCGGCGTGCACGTGCTGCTGACCGGCCCGCTGCCCACGCCGGGCATTGCCTACCTGACGCGCGCGCTGCGCCTGTCGGCCGGCGTGGTGATCTCGGCCAGCCACAACCCGTACTACGACAACGGCATCAAGTTTTTCTCCGCCGACGGCGACAAGCTGCCCGACGCGGTCGAGGCCGAGATCGAGGCCGCCATCGACGAGCCGATGTTGTGCGCGCCCTCCGACGACCTGGGCCGCGCCCGCCGCATCAACGATGCCCCGGGCCGTTACATCGAGTTCTGCAAGAGCACTTTCCCGCATGAGCAGGACCTGCACGGCCTGAAGCTGGTAGTCGACTGCGCCCATGGCGCCGCCTACCACATCGCGCCGCACGTCTTCCACGAGCTGGGCGCCGACGTGGTCTCGATCGGCAACCAGCCGGACGGCCGCAATATCAACGCAGGTTATGGCGCCACCGCGCCCGCCAGGCTGATCGAGGCGGTCAAGGCCAACGGCGCCGACCTGGGCCTGGCCTTCGACGGCGATGCCGACCGGCTGCAGG
Source organism: Cupriavidus oxalaticus (assembly GCF_016894385.1). Classification (NCBI taxonomy): domain Bacteria; kingdom Pseudomonadati; phylum Pseudomonadota; class Betaproteobacteria; order Burkholderiales; family Burkholderiaceae; genus Cupriavidus; species Cupriavidus oxalaticus. The sequence continues at coordinate 2,461,791 of NZ_CP069812.1, read as the reverse complement.
TGGTGGATGCCGACGGCCGTCTCTATAACGGCGACGAGCTGCTGTACCTGATCGTGCGCGACCGCCAGGCCAACGGACAGGTGGTGCCAGGCGCAGTGGGCACGCTGATGACCAACATGGCGGTGGAACTGGCGCTGCAGCGCCAGGGCGTGGAATTCGTGCGCGCCAAGGTTGGCGACCGCTATGTGCTGGAAGAGTTGAACAAGCGCAACTGGACGCTGGGTGGCGAGGGCTCGGGCCACCTGCTGTGCCTCGATCGCCACAGCACCGGCGACGGCATCGTCTCTGCGCTGCAGGTGCTGGCGGCACTGCGCCGTAGCGGCAGCACGCTGGCGCAACTGCTGGAGGGTGTCTCGCTGTTCCCGCAGACCTTGATCAACGTGCGCGTGCAGAAGGGTTTCGACTGGCAGTCGCATGCCGGCCTGCAAGCCGCGCGCGCGGCGGTCGAGCCGGCACTTGAAGGCCGCGGCCGGGTGCTGATCCGTGCCTCCGGCACCGAGCCGGTGGTGCGGGTGATGGTGGAGGCCGAACAGGCCGAAATGGCCGAGCGCGCCGCGAAGACGCTGGCCGAAGCGCTGGGCGCCTGATCCGGCGCATTTGTGACACCAACGCCGGGCTGGTCCCGGCGTTTTTTAACGCAATTTCGCAATTAACCGCTGTCACATTGCGCCCGCATGACAATCCGATGGCGGCTTGAAACCCAAGCTGGCAGCGGCTTTCAAGAAGATTCAAAGATGTCACGGAATTGTCATATCGGGAGCATACAGTTCGTCTTGTCAAAAATTTGTCATTCCCAACCAATGTTCTCTGGAGGACATATGAAGCTGGTCAAGACTGCCGTGGCAGGCATCGTTTCGATGGTCGTAGCGGGTACTGCGTTCGCGGCGGAAATTACCGGTGCAGGCGCTTCCTTCCCGGCGCCCGTGTATTCCAAGTGGGCCGACGCATACAACAAAGCAACGGGCAACAAGGTCAACTATCAATCCATCGGTTCGTCGGGCGGCATCAAGCAGATTGGTGCCAAGACGGTCGATTTCGGCGCCTCGGACGCGCCGCTGAAGGACGAGGAACTGAACAAGCAGGGCCTGGTCCAGTTCCCGACGGTGATCGGCGGCGTGGTGCCGGTGATCAACCTGCAAGGCGTGAAGCCGGGCGAACTGACCATCACCGGTGACGTGCTGGCCAATATCTACCTGGGCAAGATCAAGAAGTGGGACGACCCTGCCATCAAGGCGCTGAACCCGCAAGCCAAGCTGCCGAGCCAGGACATCCTGCCGGTGCGCCGCGCCGACGGCTCGGGCACCACCTTCATCTTCACCAACTACCTGTCCAAGGTCAGCGCTGACTGGAAGGGCACGGTGGGCGAGGGCACCACGGTCAACTGGCCGGGCGGCGGCACCGGCGGCAAGGGCAACGAGGGCGTGGCCGCCTTCGTGCAGCGCCTGAACGGCGCCATCGGCTACGTCGAGTACGCCTACGCCAAGCAGAACAAGATGACCCACGTGAACATGAAGAACGCGTCGGGTGCCGTGGTCAAGCCGGGCGACGATGCCTTCAAGGCCGCCGCCGCCGGCGCGGACTGGAGCAAGAGCTACTACCAGATCCTGACCAACCAGCCGGGCAAGGATGCCTGGCCGATCGCCGGCGCCACCTTCATCCTGGTGCACAAGAGCCAGGAAAAGCCGGCGCAAGGCGCGGAAGTGCTGAAGTTCTTCGACTGGGCCTACAAGAGCGGCGCCAACATGGCCGCCGACCTGGACTACGTGCCGCTGCCGGAGAGCGTGGTCAACCAGATCCGCTCGACCTGGAAGACCAGCGTGAAGGACGCCTCGGGCAAGGCGCTGTACTGATCTGACGGCATCGCCGGCCCCGCGTGAGCGCGGGGCCGGTGTCCGGGCAGCCTGATTCTTGCCCGGACACTGCGCTCCCGCCCAGGCGGGAGTGGCGATCCACCCTGAATTCTCCGACATGGCGACTCTCTCCTCCGACACCCGCGGCGTCCAGCCACCGAGCCGGCTCGGTGACCTCCTGTTCGGCGGCCTGACCCGCGGCGCCGCCATCGTGACGCTGCTGCTGCTGGGCGGCATCATCGTCTCGCTGGCGATCAGCGCCTGGCCCTCGATCGAGGCCTTCGGTGTGCGCTTCCTGTGGTCCGCGGAGTGGGATCCTCCCGCCGATGTCTACGGCGCGCTGGTGCCCATCTACGGCACCATCGTGACCTCGCTGATTGCGCTGATCATCGCGGTGCCGGTGAGCTTCGGCATCGCCCTGTTCCTGACCGAGCTGTCGCCCGCCTGGCTGCGTCGCCCGCTCGGCACCGCCATCGAGCTGCTCGCCGCGGTGCCGTCGATCGTGTACGGCATGTGGGGCCTGCTCGTGTTCGCGCCGATCTTCGGCGAGTATTTCCAGAAGCCCCTGGCCGCCACGGTGGGCCAGCTGCCGGTGATCGGCAAGCTGTTCCAGGGCGCGCCGCTGGGCATCGGCCTGCTGTGCGCGGGCGTGATCCTGGCGATCATGATCATTCCCTACATCGCCTCGGTGATGCGCGACGTGTTCGAAGTCACCCCGGTGCTGCTCAAGGAGTCCGCCTACGGCGTGGGCTGCACCACCTGGGAAGTGATGTGGAACGTTGTGCTGCCCTACACCCGCGCCGGCGTCATCGGCGGCGTGATGCTGGGCCTCGGCCGCGCGCTGGGCGAGACCATGGCCGTCACCTTCGTGATCGGCAATACCAACCTGCTGGACAGCGCCTCGCTGTTCTCGCCGGGCAACAGCATCACCTCGGCGCTCGCCAACGAGTTCGCCGAAGCCGGCGTCGGCCTGCATACAGCCGCGCTGATGGAGCTCGGCCTGATCCTGTTCTTCATTACCTTCGTGGTGCTGGCGCTGTCCAAGCTGCTGCTGCTGCGCCTCGCCAAGAATGAGGGCGCCAAATGAGCCAAATGACCCAAGCGAGCCGGGCTGTGTCTTCCGTATCGATCCCCGCCGTCCGTCCCGATGCCGATGCCGTGCGCGCGCGCCTGCAGGGCCGCCGCCGCCGCGTCAACCTGTATGCGCTGACCGCTTCGCTGGTGGCGATGGCCTTTGGCCTGTTCTGGCTGGCGTGGATCCTGTGGACCACTGTCACGCTGGGCGTGGGCGGCCTGTCGCTGGACCTGTTCACGCAGATGACGCCGGCACCCAACACCGCCGGCGGCGGTCTGGCCAACGCCATTTTCGGCAGCTTCGTGATGGTGGGCATGGCCACGCTGTTCGGCACGCCGCTGGGTATCCTGGCCGGCATCTACCTGGCCGAATATGGCCAGCGCTCGCCGCTGGCCAGCTTTATCCGCTTCATCAACGACATCCTGCTGTCGGCGCCGTCGATCGTGATCGGCCTCTTTGTCTACGCGCTGGTGGTGACTCGCATGGGCCACTTCTCGGGCTGGGCCGGCATCTGCGCGCTGGCGCTGCTGCAGGTTCCGATCGTGGTGCGCACCACCGAGAACATGCTGAACCTGGTGCCCAACTCGCTGCGCGAGGCCGCCTTCGCCCTGGGCACGCCCAAGTGGAAGATGGTGCTGTCGATCACGGTGAAGTCATCGTACGCCGGCATTGTGACGGGGGTATTGCTCGCGGTGGCGCGCATTGCCGGTGAAACCGCGCCGCTGCTGTTCACCGCGCTGTCCAACCAGTTCTGGACCTCCGACCTGAACAAGCCGATGGCCAACCTGCCGGTGACCATCTTCCGCTTCGCCATGAGCCCGTTCACCGAATGGCAGCAACTGGCCTGGGCGGGCGTGTTCCTGATTACGCTCGGCGTGCTGGCCCTGAACATCCTGGCGCGCATCCTGTTCAAGAAGAGATAAGCGGCGGGACGACCTATCCCACGTTTCGCCATGAAGACTGCAAGCGAGAGAACGCAATGACCTCCACCGTCATCGACATTCCTGATTCGGTACGCGCCAAGATCGACGTGCGCAACCTGAACTTCTACTACGGCCAGTTCCATGCGCTGAAGAACATCAACATGTCGATCCCCGACCGCAAGGTCACGGCCTTCATCGGCCCCTCGGGCTGCGGCAAGTCGACGCTGCTGCGCACCTTCAACAAGATGTATGCGCTCTATCCCGAGCAGCGTGCCGAGGGCGAGATCAACATGGACGGCGACAACCTGCTGCACGCGCGCCAGGACATCGCCCTGTTGCGCGCCAAGGTCGGCATGGTGTTCCAGAAGCCGACGCCGTTCCCGATGTCGATCTACGACAATATTGCCTTCGGCGTGCGCCTGTTCGAGAAGCTGTCGCGCTCGGAGATGGACGACCGCGTGGAATGGGCGCTGACCAAGGCGGCGCTGTGGAACGAGGCCAAGGACAAGCTGCAGCAGTCGGGCTACGGCCTGTCGGGCGGCCAGCAGCAGCGCCTGTGCATCGCCCGCGGCATCGCCATCCGCCCGGAAGTGCTGCTGCTCGACGAGCCGTGCTCGGCGCTTGACCCGATCTCCACCGGCCGCATCGAAGAGCTGATCGCCGAGCTGAAGGACGAGTACACCGTGGTGATCGTGACCCACAACATGCAGCAGGCCGCGCGCTGCTCGGACTACACCGCCTACATGTACCTGGGCGAGCTGATCGAGTTCGGCGAGACCGAGAAGATCTTCATCAAGCCGCACCGCAAGGAAACGGAAGACTACATTACCGGCCGCTTCGGTTGATTCGGCCGATCGTTACCGCAGGGCGTAGCATACCAACAGCGGCCAGGAGAAACCCATGCCAGACAAGCACCTGTCGACCCAGTTCGACGCCGACCTCAACGCGATCAACACCAAGCTGCTGCAGATGGGCGGGCTGGTCGAGTCGCAGATCGAAGTGGCCATGCGCGCGCTGGCCGACTTCGACGCCGACCTGGCCGACCAGGTCATCGCACGCGAGCAGCAGCTCAATGCGCTGGAGGTCGAGATCGATGCCGATTGCGGCAATATCATCGCCCGGCGCCAGCCGACCGCGCGCGACCTGCGCCTGGTGATGGCCATTTCCAAGACCATCACCAACCTGGAACGCGCCGGCGACGAGGCAGAGAAGATCGCCAAGCGCACCAAGCACATCATGGAAGACGCATCGGCGCACAGCATCAACTACGCCGAGGTGAAGTTGTCGGGCGAGATGGCGATCTCGCTGCTGCGCCAGGCGCTGGATGCCTTCGCCCGCCTGGATACCGTGGCGGCGGCGCGCATCGTCAAGGACGACAAGGCCATCGACGAGGAATTCCGCGGCTTCGTGCGCAAGCTGATCACGTACATGATGGAAGACCCGCGCACGATCTCGGTCGCGCTGGATTTCCTCTTTATCGCCAAGGCGGTGGAGCGCATCGGCGATCACGCCAAGAACATCGCGGAATTTATCATTTACATTGTCAAGGGAACGGACGTCCGCCATGTCTCGCGCGAGGACATGGAGCGCGAAGCCCTGAGCTGAGCCGCCTGATTGCGGAGAACGATACACATGCCGAGCAGTATTCTCGTTGTCGAAGACGAACCGGCGATCGCCGAACTGATCGCCGTCAACCTGCAGCACGCGGGGCACTATCCGATCCGCGCCTATAACGCCGAGCAAGCGCTGTCGCTGATGAGCGACGTGTTGCCCGATCTGGTGCTGCTGGACTGGATGCTCCCGGGCAAGTCGGGCGCGACCTTCGCCAAGGAGTTGCGGACGAACGATCGCACCCGCCAGATCCCGATCATCATGCTGACCGCCCGCGGCGAGGAGCAGGACAAGGTAATGGGCCTGGAAGCCGGTGCCGACGATTACGTCACCAAGCCGTTTTCGCCCAAGGAGTTGCTGGCCCGCATCAAGGCGGTGCTGCGCCGCCGCGCGCCGCAGCTGACCGACGACGTGGTGGCGATCAATGGCCTGCGGCTGGACCCGGCCACGCATCGCGTCACCGGCGAGGACGACAGCGGCCCGATCAAGCTGGACCTGGGTCCGACCGAGTTCCGCCTGCTGCACTTCCTGATGACCCATCCGGAGCGCGTGCACAGCCGGTCACAGCTGCTCGACCAGGTCTGGGGCGACCACGTCTTTGTCGAGGAGCGCACCGTCGACGTGCACATCAAGCGCCTGCGCGCAGCGCTTACCCCGGGTGGCTACAGCAACATGATCGAAACCGTGCGCGGCAGCGGCTACCGCCTCGCGCGCGTTCCCGGCGCCTGAGCGGCCGGCGGCGCGGGGCGGCGCCATTCCGCCCCGCGCTATCCCCCACGCTGCTGGCGGGGCGCGGCGAAATCGTGGCACACTCCGTCGCAACCGATGCGGCCGCTGCCGGCCGCTAGCATGAACCCTGCGCATGAATGTCATCTGGGCCCGTTCCGCGGCTATCCTGATCAGCCTGGTGGTGGTATCCGCCGGCGTCTACCTCGCCTTCGGCCCGATCGCCGCGCTGGCACTCGCATGCGCGGTGCTGCTCGGGCTGCTTTGCTTCTACCTGTACCAGATCAACCGCCTGTGGAAAGTGCTCGACGCGCCGGTCTATGGCGAGATCCCGAGCGCCGTGGGCCTGTGGGGCGAGGTGTATTACCGTCTGCACCGACTGGTCAAGCGCTGGCGCACGCAGGTGCTGCAGGTCGAGCAACAGCACACCCGCTTTATCCAGGCCATCCAGGCCTCGCCCAACGGCGTGCTGATGCTGGACGACGCCGACCAGATCGAATGGTGCAACGACGTAGCCGAGCAGCACTTCGGCCTGAACGCGCGCCGCGACGTGCGCCAGCGCATCACGCACCTGATTCGCCGGCCCGAGTTTGTCCACTACCTGACGCGGCAGCGTTTCGACGATCCGCTGGTGATGCGCGACATGGGCGAACACAAGCACAGCGTGATCGCGGTGCAGATCCTGCCCTACGGCGACAACCGCAAGCTTGTGATCACGCAGGACATCACCAAGCTGGAAAACACCGAAGCGATGCGCCGCGACTTCGTTGCCAACGTCTCGCATGAGCTGAAGACGCCGCTCACGGTGTTGACCGGCTTCCTGGAAACCGTGCGCGACCTGCCGGTGTCGGAAGACGATCGCCGCCGCTATGTCGACATGATGCTGGTGCAGTCGATGCGCATGCAAAGCATCGTCGATGACCTGCTGGCGCTGGCCAGGCTGGAAAGCGACGCGCAGCCGCCGGGCAACGACACGGTGGCCGTGCAGGCGATGGTCGCGCACCTGATGCATGATGCCGAGGCGCTGTCGCAAGGCCGGCACAAGATTGCGGCCGAGATCGACCCCACGGTGGGATTCCGCGGTGCCGACACCGAGCTGTTGTCGGCACTGGGCAACCTGGTGTCCAACGCAGTGCGCTACACGCCGGAGGGCGGGCGCATCGCGTTGCGGCTGGGCTGGGAAGAGGGCCATGCCGTGTTCTCGGTGGCCGATACCGGGCTTGGCATCGCCGCCGAACATATCCCGCGGCTGACCGAGCGCTTCTACCGCGTCGACCGCAGCCGTTCGCGCGATACCGGCGGCACCGGGCTGGGCCTGGCCATCGTCAAGCACGTGCTGTCGCGCCACCATGCCGACCTGCGCGTGACCAGCGAGGAAGGGCGCGGCAGTGTGTTTCGCATCATCTTCCCGCTGGAGCGCAGCGTGCGCAGCCTGAGCGATGCCGCCTCCACCGCCACTGCCGCCGTGCCGGCATCGCCGCAGGCACCGGATTCGTCGCGCCGGGCCGCCTGAGCGGTTCGACTCACGGATTGCCGCCGAACATCACCAGCATGTCGTTCTGGCTGATGCGCGGATGCCTGGAGCGCGTCTGCTTGCGCACATAGTTGCCGTCCGGCTGCATGATCCACGCGGAAGCATTGTCGCGCAGGTGCACCTGCAGGCTTTCCTTGATCACGCGCGCCTTCAGCGCCTTGTCCAGCACCGGGAAGGCCACCTCGACGCGGCGGAACAGGTTGCGATCCATCCAGTCGGCGCTGGACAGGTACAGCACCTCTTCGCCGCCCGCGCGGAAATAGTAGACGCGATGGTGTTCCAGGAACCGTCCGACGATCGACCGCACCGAGATGTTCTCGGACATGCCCGGCACGCCCGGCATCAGCGCGCAGACGCCGCGCACGATCAGGTCGATCTTCACCCCCGCGCGCGAGGCCTTGTACAGCTCGTCGATGATCGACGGTTCCAGCAGCGCATTCATCTTGGCGATGATCCGCGCCGGCTTGCCGGCGCGCGCGTGGCGGGCTTCGGCGCGGATATGCTCGACCAAGTTGGTCTGCATGGTGAACGGCGATTGCCACAGGTGGTTCAGCCGGATCGTGCCGGCGGTGCCGGTCAGCAGCTGGAACACGTGGTGCACGTCTTCGCAGATCGCCTCGTTGGCGGTCAGCAGCCCGAAGTCGGTATAGAGGCGCGCGGTGCGCGGATGGTAGTTGCCGGTGCCCAGGTGGGCGTAGCGGCGCAGCTTGACCTGCTTGGCCTTGGGACCGGTTGGCTCGCGCCGCACGATCAGCAGCATCTTGGCGTGGCACTTGTGGCCGACCACGCCGTAGATCACGTGCGCACCGGCTGACTCCAGCCGCTCGGCCCAGTTGATATTGGTCTCTTCGTCGAAGCGCGCGAGCAGCTCCACCACCACGGTGACTTCCTTGCCGTTGCGCGCGGCGGTCATCAGCGCTTCCATCACCAGCGATTCGTTGCCGGTGCGGTACACGGTCTGCTTGATCGCGACCACGTTCGGGTCCGTGGCGGCCAGTTGCAGCAGGTCCAGCACCGAGCTGAAGCTCTCGTACGGGTGGTGCAGCAGCACGTCCTGCTGGCGCATCACGTCGAACATCGACATGCCGCTGGCGAAGGCCTTCACCGGCGCCGGCACATACGGCGAGTACTTCAGTGCGGGACGATCGACCATGTCGGGGATCTGCATCAGCCGCACCAGGTTCACCGGGCCGGACACCCGGTACACGTCCTGCTCGCTCAGGCCCGATTCCAGCAGCAGCCGGCGTGCCAGCGGCATCGGGGTATCGGAGGACACCTCCAGCCGCACCGTGTCGCCGAAATGGCGCGTCGGCAGTTCGCCCTGCAGCGCCTCGCGCAGGTCGGTGATCTCGTCCTCGGAAACGAACAGGTCGGAGTTGCGCGTGACGCGGAACTGGTAGCAGCCGTGCACCGCGATCGCCGGGAACAGCTCGTGCACGAAGCCCTGCATGAACGACGACAGCATCACGAAGCCGAACGGGTAGCCCGACAGCTTCTCCGGCATCTTCACCACGCGCGGCAGCGCGCGCGGCGCCTGCACGATGGCGAGGTCGGCTTCGCGGCCGAAGGCATCCTTGCCGGACAGCTCGACCACGAAGTTCAGGCTCTTGTTGAGCACGCGCGGGAAAGGGTGGGCGGGGTCCAGCGCGATCGGCGTCAACACCGGCGCCAGCTCGCGCTGGAAGAACTCGCGCGCCCATTCGCGCTGCGGGTCGGTCCAGGTCGTGGTCAGGTGGAAAAAGACACCTTCTTTTTCAAGAAGTGGAAAAATGGTGTTCTGCAGCATGTCATACTGCGAAGCAACAAGCCGCTGCGTGCGCTCGGTGACAAGCTGGTAAGTCTGCTGGAAGGACAGGCCATCCGGCGTCAGCCCCGAGGCGTTGTCGCGCATCTGTTCCTTCAGGCCCGCCATGCGGATTTCAAAGAACTCGTCCAGGTTGCTGGACACGATGCAGATAAACTTCAGCCTCTCCAGTAGCGGTACTTTAGGGTCCGCGGCTTGCGACAGCACGCGGGCATTGAATTCCAGGATGCCCAGCTCACGATTGAGCAGCGTGCTGGACGGCGTCGTCGACATGGTCATGACCTTCTTTGGGTAATGTGGCGACTTTTTCATAGAATCATGTCACTTTCATGACAGTTTGATTTTGTCATGAGGCGGACATGACAAGGACATATTTTTCCGGGGCGTGAACGCCGGCAGCGGGACACCTGCCCGGGCCGAGCCACGCAGCACGAACGCGAACCAGCCTTCCTAGCACACGATGAACAACACTCCACGCCTGCTCGCCGCCGTCGACATGGGCTCGAACAGCTTCCGCCTGATGATCGGGCGGGTGGACGAGACCACCACGGCCAACGGCACCGCGAGCCAGATCTTCCAGGTCGACGCCCTGCGTGAGCCCGTGCGGCTGGCGGCTGGCCTGACGCCCGACAAGTACCTGGACCAGCCCGCACGCCGGCGCGGCATCGATGCGCTGCGGCGTTTCGGCGACCGCCTGCGCGACTTCGCGCCGGACCAGGTGCGCGCGGTGGCCACCAATACGCTGCGCGTCGCCAGGAATGCATCCGAGTTCCTGATCGAGGCCGAGAACGCGCTCGGTTTCCCGATCGAAGTCATCGCCGGGCGCGAAGAAGCGCGGCTGATCTACCTGGGCGCCTCGCACGATGCGCCGGCCTGCCAGGGCAACCGGCTGGTGGTGGACATCGGCGGCGGCTCGACCGAGTTCATCATCGGCAGCGGCTACCAGTCCAAGCTGATGGAGAGCCTGTACATCGGTTGCGTATCGCATAGCCGGCAGTTCTTTCCCAGCGGCAATGTCGACGAATACGCGATGAAGCAGGCCGAGCTTGCCGCGCGCCGCGAGATCCAGGTGCTGGTGCGCCAGTACCGCGCCGCCGGCTGGGAGCAGGCGGTCGGTTCGTCGGGCACGGCGCGCGCGCTGGCCGAGCTGATCGAGCTCAACGGCATGAACGACAACCCGGCCGACCATGGCATCACGCGCGAAGGGCTGGAGCGCCTGAAGCGCGCGTTGATCAAGGCCGAGAACACCAACCGCGTCAAGCTTACCGGGCTGAAGCCGGACCGCATCCCGGTGCTGCCGGGCGGGTTGTCGATCATGCTGGGCGTGTTCGCCGAACTCGACATCGACCGCATGGACGTCACCGACGGCGCGTTGCGCCTGGGCGTGCTCTACGACCTGCTGGGGCGCAGCCACCATGAGGACATGCGCACCGTCACGGTCGACCAGTTCATGCGCCGCTACGGCGTCGACCGTGCCCAGGCAGGGCGCGTGCGCGGCACCGCGCAGGCGCTGCTGTCACAGTTCCCGGAGCCCGCCAACGAACGGCGCGAAGACAACCTGGCGCTGCTGGGCTGGGCCGCGAGCCTGCATGAGATCGGCATGTCGATCTCGCACAGCGGCTACCACAAGCATTCGGCGTATATCTCCACGCATGCGGACATGCCGGGCTTCTCCAAGACCGACCAGGCGCGGCTGGCCACGCTGCTGCTGGGGCATGCGGGCAAGCTCGGCAAGCTGTCGGGCAGCGGCAAGTTCGTCGACTGGCGCATGCTGTTCAGCCTGCGCCTGGCCTTCGTGCTGTGCCGGCGCCGGTCGGACGTCGGCTTGCCCGACATCCGCGTCAGCCAGCTGGCCGAGGCGCTCGACGAAGGTTTCGAGGTGCGCCTGCCCAAGACCTGGATCGATGCCAACCCGCTGATCGAATACAGCCTCGCGCAGGAGGCCGACGAGTGGCAGCGGGTCGGCAAGCGCTACAAGGTCGTCTACGACTGACGAACGGCCGAGCGTGGCGGAAGGGGCCGCCGCTCGGGCGGCCTGGATCATGCGCCCTGGATCATACAGCCTGGTTCAAGCCGAGGAAGTGGCGGGCGTAGCGCGGGTTCATGTCGTTCACGCGCAGCAGCGTCAGGAAGTCGGCCACGTTGAAATCCGGATCCCAGGCCGGCTGGCCGCAGATCTTTGCCCCAAGGCGCAGGTAGCCCTTGATCAGCGCGGGCGGCTCGACCTCGAGCTGCTGGTTCAGGTCCTCGACCGGCAGCGGCAGGCGCGGGAAGGCATGGTATTCGATCGGTGCCAGGTAGCGCTCGCTGAACAACCGGTGCAGGCTGGCCGCATAGTGGCCGCCGTCGCTCATCGGCACGCTGGCGCAGCCCAGCATCGACTCGATGCCCCAGCGCTGCAGGTACTCGCCCAGTCCGCCCCACAGCGCCATGATGACGCTGCCCGAGCGATAGGCGCGGTGCACGCAGGAGCGGCCCAGCTCCAGCATCTTGGGGCGCAGGTGGGACAGGCGCACCAGGTCGAATTCCGATTCCGCGTACAGGCAGCCCAGGCGCTTGGCTTGGTGCGGCGGCAGCACGCGGTAAGTGCCGACCACGCGCAGCGTGGCCATGTCGCGCACGATCAGGTGGTCGCAGTAGCCATCGAACATGTCGATGTCCAGCTCCGGCACCGAAGACGTCAGGCGTGCGCCCATCTCCTCGGCGAACACCTTGTAGCGCAGGCGCTGCGCCTCGACTATTTCGTCCTGGTGGCGCGCCCACGCCACGCTGAGAGCAGGCGACTCACTTGCCTTATCCGATTGGCGATGAAGACGGCTCCGCGCCGTCTGGCCGCCAAGGCCATTGGGCAAAGAGTCGAAGAGCGGCTGGGTCGGCGTGGGGAGGTCTCGCATCAGTATGTCCTTTTGGTGACGAAACTGTTGCGATGCAATGTAGTGAGGCGCGGTGACAGTGCCGTGACCCGGCGATGACGCTTCCGTGACGTCCGGCGGGCCGCTGGTGCCGGTGGTGCCGGTGCTGCCATTGCGCGGCCGGGTGGCTTCGCGGAGCGGGTCCGCCGGCGCGCTCGCGGGCTGGCGGGGACGATGGGGGTCTGACGGGCAATCCATGGGAAATCTCCGTGACACCTGCGGTCGATGCCCGTGCCTGGCATGGCTAGGGCGGCGCGGCCAGGGAGGCGGCGCCGTAGCGACTCTAGGGAGCGGAGATTCCGGCTGCCATCAGCTATTTCAGATTTTGCCGGGCGCGATCATGGCCGGCCATGCCAGAAGCCGCAGCCGGCCCGCGCGGGCCGGCTGCACTGGCGGGCTCGGAAATATCCGGGCTGTGTCAGAGAAATTCAGGGTTGATGACCGCACGCAGCACGGTCTGCGGCTCGCTTTCGCGGGTCCGTCCGGTCAGCCACCAGATGCCTGCCTTGCGCACGCTCCAGTCCATCTCGTTGCCGGCCAGAAGCAGGCTGGCGACGCGTCCGATCCATGGCTGGTGCCCGACCACCACCACGTGCTCGGTGCGTTCGGGCCATTGGACCGCGGCAAGGACTGCGCTGACGTCGGCGCCGGGGGCCAGCGCTTCGACGACTTGCGCGTCCCCCGTCAGCGCCGCCGCGGTCTCGAGGGTGCGTACGGAGGGGCTGCACAGCACGCGCGTATCCGACGGCAGATGCGCACGCAGCCATTTGGCGGACGCCTCCGCCTGCTTGCGGCCGCGGCGCGTCAGGGGCCGCTGCAGGTCGGCGTGGCGGCTCAGGCTGAGGGCGTCGGGGAGGTCTTCGGCTTCGGCGTGGCGCCAGAGGATCAGGTTCATGTCGGGCGAGGCGATGGTGATGCTTCGAGTATGGTGAAGCTGCCCGACCGGCGCAAGCGGGCGCAAGCGGATAGGCTGGCGCCGTTGAGGATCGTAAACGAAATCGGGCCGCCCCTCGGGCAGCCCGCAAGTGTGTCCGGGCGCGGTGTCAGCTGCGTGACAGCGCGTCGGCAGCGCCCCGGAGTCCACTTGTGACGGCGGGAGCGGCGGGCTCCGGCCGTGCGAAGACTCAGGACTTGTGGCGGAAGTTGATGCGGCCCTTGGTCAGGTCGTAGGGCGACATTTCCAGGGTCACGCGGTCGCCGGCCAGGATGCGGATGCGGTGCTTCTGCATCTTGCCCGAAGCGTATGCCCAGATTTCCACGCCGTTTTCCAGCGTGACACGATAGCGGTTGTCAGGCAGGGCTTCCGACACCACGCCGCCAAATTCAATGAGTTCTTCCTTAGCCAATCTGCTTTCCTTTTCGGCAGCCCGCGAAGGCTGCATGGTTGGGTTATCAAAAATTCCGGTCCGGTTTCGTCCCGCCCGAAGGCAGGGCGCAAACCAGCGCACATTCGCCATGCTGGCGAACCGCGCCATTGAAGTCGTTCGGGGCAGGCGCCAGCGGACGGTCCCGCGCGGCGCCACGCGTGGCGCCAGATACTCGATCCATGCCGGTCGCGCCCCGGCCAGGCGGGCGCGGATTGCCTGGCGTGGACGCTGCCGGTGACGGCCTGGGCGGCCGTTCGCTACGCGGAGCAGGGCGGGCAGGTGTACCCGGTGGTTCGCCAGTTCTGGTGTCGCCGCGGATGGCCGCGCCGGCTGCTGCTGAGCGCTCGCAAGAGCGCGCTGGTGAGAACGCCCGGTTACAGGGATGCACGGACACCCCGGGGCTACTTGCTCTTGTATTGTATCACGTACGCAGTTGCAGCATTGCCGCGCGAACACGGGCACGCGGCCGGGCGATGGTGCTTTGTGCGGTGCACGATCTGCGCGAATTTCAGTGATTTGTAAGTAACTTTACGTGTCCGGCATGCCTTGGTATTTGCCCCGTATGGGCTAGAACTAACTCGTACGGCCACCGGAAGCCAGCGGGGCCGGAAATCTCGCAAGGAGACTTGCCATGGAACTCCATCTGGACTCGCACCGCTACGTCCGCTGCACGCCGGACTGGCGGGCTGCCGTGGTGGCTGGGCTGATCGCCGGCGCTGTCTACATGGTGCTTGAGCTGCTGACGGCGCGCTTCCTGATGTACCAGGGCGCCTGGGGCACGGTGAAAATGGTGGCGGCCATTATCCTGGGCCGCGAAGCGCTTTCCGCCGATGCCTTCAACTGGACCATAGTGCTGTCAGCCGGCACGGTGCATTTCGCACTGTCGATCATACTTTCGGCAGTGCTGGCGATGATCCTGTCGTCGTTCCGGCTCGATTCCAGCATGGGGCTGGCGTCGCTGGCTGGCATCGTGTTTGGCGCCGTGATCTACCTGATCAATTTCTATGTGTTCGGCCGCTATTTCAACTGGTTCGACGAGGCGCGCGGGTGGGAGAGTCTGTTCGCGCACGCACTGTTCGGGCTGGTCGCTGCGGATGTGTATGTCAATCTCGAGCGGCGCGGCGGCGACACCGCCGGCCCGCAGCCGGGCGGAAATGGTTAGCTTGTACTGGCGCGTCGGCCGTCTCCAACCGGCTGGCGTCTTCAGCTAGCCCATCTGGTTGATATGACGTTTGGCACCCCCGCACTACGCTAGAGGCAAACGACCATAGCGGCCGCCGCCAACGTGCCTTGCGGACGGTCACACCGGAGTGCCCATGCGGGTCGCAATCGTCAGTACCGAGACAACCGGGCTCACGCCAGCGGACGAGCCTGTCAGCATCGGCCTGCTGCTTGTCGAAGTGGCGCCGAGGGCGGGCAGTCTCGTGCGCGAAATCACTGACTATTACGGTTCGCAGGAGCCCACCGTGCCGATCAGCGAGGCTGCGACCGGCATGCACGGCCTGACCGCCGAGATGCTGCGCGGGCAGCGCTTCGACGTCGGCGCGATCCGCGCCATCGTCGAAGATGCCGACGTGCTGGTCGCCCACGGCGCCGAATTCAATGTCCGCATGCTGGAGAAAGTGCTGCCCGACATACAGGGCAAGCGTTGGCGCTGCTCGGTGCGCCAGGTGCGCTGGTCCCAGTATTTCCATGCGCCCAACCACAAGCTCGATACGCTGTGCGAGCACCTGCGCATCTTCCGGCCGCGGCCGCAGATCGCGCTGGACGACTGCCTGGCGCTGTCCAGGCTCTTGTTCCAGCAGATGGGGGCGGTAGGCCAGGCCACGCCGATGGGCTTCCTGCTCGCGCAGCCGGACTATGTGCCGCGGACGGTCGCGCAAGGCGCGGCGGCTTCCCCTGCCAATGTGGCGCCGCCACCGCCTGTACCGCCACAACGGGACGGCGGCCCCGGCTGGCTGCCGCAGGTCGACAAGCAACACGATGGTGCCAGCCGCGGCCTCGTGCTGGCGGCCGTGGTGCTGCTGCTGACCGCGGCCGCGCTGATCTGGCCCGACATGATGCCGCGCTGGTGAGCGGGGCCGATGCAGTCGCGCAGGGGAGGGCGGGAAAGAAAAGAAAAACGGCCCGGACATTGCTGTCCAGGCCGTGTTCCTTGAAGCCAAAATCAAAACTGGTCGGGGCGACATGATTCGAACATGCGACCCTCTGATCCCAAATCAGATGCGCTACCAGGCTGCGCTACGCCCCGAAGCCGGCTATTGTAGCGTGCACCGACAGGTGCGGTCAATCTGGCGTACCCGACACATGGTGGGGCGCGAGCCGTCCAAGGGCGCGCTCCCCCTTTTGGCGGGGGCGCTTTGGCTTGACTTGGGTTTGCGCGCTGCGATAATCCCGCACACCGCTTTAGTCCGACCGGCGTGATGTTGGGAATGCTGGTTGCAGATTCCTGCCGGACTGACCTGATCACCATAACAAGAACGGCGCTCCCTGTCCTGGCGAGCGCCTCGGCGCGTTGGCATTGCCTCTGGCAACGCCTCGGCGGCCCGACACAGGATATGCGGCAATCGATGACAACGGTCCGGCACAGGACCGGCATAAGAAAGGGAAAGGCGGCGCCTGGCGGAGCGCTGCTTGTCGCCTTGGACGGGAATGAAGATGTTTCAGTCGCATATTGTGGTGCTCATCGCAGGGCTGTTTGCCTTGCAGATGGCGGTGGTTTGCGTCGTACTGCGTCGGTCCGCGGGCATGGGCCGCAGTGGCCTGACGTCATGGGCGCTGGGCAATGTCGCGGCGGCGATCGCCTCGGTGCTGGCTGCGGTGCAGGACTCGCGCCCCGCGTGGCTGGCGCCGGAGGCAACCGACCTCGCGTTGCTGGCTGCGCTCGCCTTGATGGCGATCGGGGCGCGTCATTTTGCGGGTCGCTCAGGCAGGACCGGATTGCTGCTGGGAACCTGCCTGGCTGCCGCGGTCGGCGTGGCATGGCAGATGGCGGCGCCGGGCATCCCCGATGCGCCGCTGGCAGGGCTGCAGATGGCGCCGCTGCTGACGGCATGCCATATCGGCTTGCTGCTCGACGTGACCCGCAGCATCGGCCCGTCGGTGCGGACTGCCCGCGGCATCGGCCGCCTCGCGGCCGCATCGCTGGTGCTGATCGCCATTGCCGTGGCCGCGACCAACGCATGGACCATGGCATTGCCGGTTGCCGAGCTGGTGCAGGACGGCGCCTGGCCGCAGCCATTGCCGTGGGACGGCGAACTGGCCCTGCTCAACGTCTTCGCGCTGGTCGGTCTCTCGGTCAGCGTTGCGCTGATGGTGCACGATCGGCTGCGGCGCATGCTGGAACGGCGCGCGCGGCATGACGACCTGACCGACGTGCTGCTGCGCGGGGCCTTCTGGGAAGCGCTCGAACAAGCCTGCCTGCAGGCCGAGCGCCAGCGCAAGCCGTTGACCGTGGCTTTTGTGGACCTGGACCACTTCAAGGCGATCAACGATGTCTACGGCCACCTGGCTGGCGACAGCGTGCTGCGGCACTTCGCCGGACTGCTGCGGCGTACCAGCGGCCCGCAGGACGTGATCGGGCGACTGGGCGGAGAAGAATTTGCCATCGTCATGCCTGATACCGGAATGGAAAATGGCCGGCTGGCCTGCATGCGGCTGGCGACCGCCGTGCGCGCGAGCCCGTGTCCTTCCGAGCCCGATGCGATCGCCTACACCGTCAGCATCGGCCTGGCCACGCGCAACCCCGGGGAGGGCGCCGACGCGCTGATGCGCCGTGCCGACCGCGCCTTGTATGACGCCAAGCTCAAAGGCCGCAACGGCGTGTCGATGCACCCGGTTGCCGGCAATCATGCGCCGGCGGTGGGCCGCTACGCCACCCGCGGGAGCGAGCGCCTGGCATCCTGAACGCCGCGGATCCGCACTGCGGGCCGGCGCTGCGGTAGAATGCACGCCTTCGCGTCCTTAGCTCAGTTGGATAGAGCACTCGCCTTCTAAGCGAGCGGTCAGAGGTTCGAATCCTCTAGGACGCGCCACGGTTTGCGGGCGATCGCCCGCGCGGCCTGGCCACCGAAGCGGTCTCGGGAGACGCCCAGGGCAAGGCGAGGGCAATCGCGGGAGCGCATCTGTCCCCCGCTGTGGGTATGGCGAATCCATCGGGAATCTCAGGCATCACACCCCATTCGGGGCAGATCGCATTTTCGTCGCCATGGGGCAATTTGCGGGAGGCCTCCCCCGCAGTCGGGGACACACACCACCACCTTGTTCCCGTTCCGGCGGCCGTCGGGGCGTGATAGCCACCCTCCAGAGCGCCTCGCGCTGATTGGCGAACAGCGCCCAGGCCTGCTCGATCTTACCCAGCTTGTAGCGGTGATCCGGTGTTCGAGGCTGAGACGTTCGCTGCCTCGACAGCTTGTCGGAATCACGTCTATTATTGACGCAATGAAGGCCGAAGTGCAGTTGTCTGTGCACGCAAGAGACGGCGCCTTGCCGCGGGGCTTGCGGTCGCACTGTTTGGACGCAACTGCATGAACGCGACTGCAGCGCGGAATCCGGCGCGGAATCCGGCGCGCGATCGACCTTGGCCCTTCAGATTGAAACAATGCCAAGCAAAGCACGCGAACAGGCCCTGCAGTCCTGGCCATGTCGCATTTCCTGCCGCGGGGTATTTGCAAGATGAGCAGCCATCCAATGGAGCCGCATGCGCAGCCGCCATCTCCGCGCACATGGGACGCACGTCTGGCGCGGCGGCTTGTCGAACCGCTCAAGGATTCCTGGGTTACGCCCAATCATCTGACCACAGTCCGGCTTTTGACCGGCCTGGCCGGCGCGGCGTGCCTCGCGCAAGGCGGCTTCGCCTGGGCGAATGGCGGTGCGCTGCTGATCGTGCTTTCCAATTTTATTGACCACACTGACGGAGAACTCGCGAGGATCAGCGGGAAATCCAGCAAGTTTGGCCATTTCTACGATCTTGCCAGCGACGCACTGGTCACCATGCTGCTCTTCGTCAGCATGGGGATCGGCGTCTCGGGCCAGTTTCAGGACGCTGCGGTGCCAGCGGTCGTGCGCGGCAGCGTGGCGGGCGTGGCCGTGGCGCTGATCTTCTTCCTGCGCATGCGCATCGAAGCGCTCGCTGGCAAGACCGCCACGAAACAGGCCTCGGCCGGTGGCTTCGAGACGGAGGATGTGCTCTACCTCCTGCCGCTTGTGACCCTGAGCAGTGCCATCAGCCCGTTCCTGACGGTGGCGTCGATCGGCGCGCCCTTGTTCGCGGCATGGGTGGTCATCGACTACTGGCGCGCCGTGCGGCGCGCCCGCCCCGTTACAGCGGCTACCAGACCATGAGGCGCCGATGAGCGAACAAGCCGAAGCGGACCGGGATCTTCTCACCCTGTCTGGCGAGCGGCAGCAGCCGTTCGTCGACCCTGCCGACGCGCGTGCCGATCCCGATGCAGGTGTGGCCGCCCGTGTTGGCACACTCGGGCACAGCGCGCTGCGCGCGGAATTCGACCGCCAGGGTGCGTTCCTGCATGTGGGTGAATTCTTGCCAGCCGAAGTCACCGAAGGGCTGGTTGCCAGCGCCCTGGCCTTGCAAGACCGGATCAATCGCAATTATCTCCCGGGCCACAAGCAGGGCGGCAGCGTCAGCCGCCATACGATCGACCAGCACGCGCCTTTTATCGCGCAACTCTATCGGTCCAAGGCGCTGATCGGCTGGCTCGAACAGATCTGCGGCGAGCAGCTGCTGCCTTCGCCGGAGCAGGATCCGCATGCCTACGCGCTCTATTACTACACACGCGAGGGCGATCATATCGGCTGGCATTACGACACCTCTTACTACAACGGCCGGCGCTATACCTTGCTGTTCGGCGTGATCGACGAATCGTCGTGCCGTCTCGACTATGAATTGCACACGCGCGAGTCCGGCGTGCCCGTGCAGGCGGGGTCGGTACAGATTCCCCCCGGTGGCCTCGTTTTCTTCGATGGCGACAAGCTGCGCCACCGCATCACGCCACTCGGGGCGAACCAGATGCGGGTGTCGCTGACCTTCGAATACGTCACCGACCCGGGCATGCGGCCCTGGCTGCGTTTCGTCTCCAACATGAAGGACGCGCTCGCTTATTTCGGCTTCCGGCAAGTATTCAAGCGGCTGGCCAGGGGCCAGCAGCTCCGGGCATGACGCGTGCGGCGATGATTTCGCTGTCGGTCGGTGCGGCGCTCTTTGTCGCCCTGATTGCCTTTACCGGCTTCGGCCCGGTGGCGTCGACGCTGATGTCGGCGGGCTGGCTGAGCCTGTTGGTGGTGGCGTTCCACCTGCTGCCGCTGGCGCTGGATGCAGGTGCCATTTTCGTACTGTTCGATCGCCACGCCGGACATCGCACCATGCGAGACGCGCTGCTTGCGCGCTGGGTGGGCGAGTCCGTGAACAGCCTGCTGCCCGCCGGACAGCTGGGTGGGCCGGTGCTGATGGTGCGCCATCTCGCGCAACGCGGTGCGCGCATGCGCGACGCTGCCGCGGCCATCACCGTCAGCACGACGATGCAGGCGATCGCGCAGCTGGTGTTTGCGGTGCTTGGACTCGTGCTGTTCGGCGCGTCAACGGCGAGCGGCGCGGGCGAGGATGTGCGGCTGCCGGTCATTGCCGTCACCGCGGTGCTGGCGCTGTGCCTGTTCGGGTTCTATGTGGCGCAGCGGCGCGGCCTGTTCGGGCGCGTGCTGCGCTTGCTGTCGAAATTGTCAGGAAAGCGCGACTGGTCTGCGCTGACCACGCGCGCCGATGCCGTGGACGCAGCCGTGCGGCAGATATATCGTGCGCCCGGCAAGGTCGCCGCGACCTTCGCACTGAGCCTGGCGGGCTGGCTGGTCGGCACCGGGGAGGTGTGGCTGGCCCTGCGGTTTCTCGGCCATCCCGTCAGCTGGCTCGACGCCTTGCTGCTGGAGAGCGCCGGGCAGGCGATCCGCGGCGCCGCGTTTGCGATTCCCGGCTCGCTGGGTGTCCAGGAGGCTGGCTACCTGCTGCTCGCGCCATTGGTAGGCCTGCCTGCCGACGCGGCGCTGGCGTTGTCGCTGATCAAGCGCGCCCGGGAAATCGTGCTTGGCGCGCCCGGGCTTCTGTACTTGTACTGGAGTGAACGAAACCACCGGCGGCGAAGCTTGGGGGGTGTGCCGACTACCGATTGATGGCGATTTGCATGGAGCGGAGAAAATATGCGAGCGATCATTCTTGCCGCGGGTCTTGGCCTGCGTTTGCAGCAACCGCCCGGAGAACAATTCCCGAAGTGCCTGTTGCGCTTCGATGGCATGACCCTGCTGGAACGGCATCTACGCATGCTGGACGCGGCGGGCGTCACGGAGATCGTGCTTGCGCTTGGTTTCCAGCCTGAACAGGTCAAGGCCGAACTCGACCGGCTCGGACATTCGCCCCATCCTGAAATCGTTCTGAATCAGCGCTACGAGCTCGGCAGCGTGCTGACCGTGCACACCGTCGCCGATGCGCTCACGCGCGGCGGCGACGTGCTGCTGATGGACGCCGACGTGCTCTACGACGAGCGCATTCTCGCCGCGCTGGTCGCCGGCGACAGCGTCAACCGCCTGCTGATCGACCGCGACTTCGAAACCGGCGACGAGCCGGTCAAGCTTTGCCTGCGGGACGGCCTTCCGGTCGAGCTGCGCAAGCAGGTCGCGGTGGGCCTGGAATATGACACGATCGGCGAGTCGGTCGGCTTCTTCCGTTTTAGCGAGCAGACCGCGCGCCGCCTGGCGCAGATCGTCGCGGGGTATGTCGAGCGCAATCAGGAGAAGATGCCGCATGAGGAAGCGGTGCGCGATCTGCTGCTGGAGGGCGGCCATGCATTCGAGATCGCGGACGTGACCGGTGCGCCCTGGCTCGAGATCGACTTCCCGGGCGACGTCGCGCGCGCGCGCGATGAAGTGTTGCCGCAACTCCAGCGCTGGTCTGGGGTCCCCTCGGGAGTCACGCCATGAACGCCCGCACTCCGGCTTTGTCCACTGCGTCGCGCAGCGCCACGCTGCGCCAGTTGCTGGTGAGCAGCGAACTTGAATTCATGATGGAGGCCCACAACGGGCTCTCGGCCCGGATTGTGCGCGAAGCGGGTTTCAAGGCCATCTGGGCCTCCGGCCTGGCGATCTCGGCGCAATTCGGCGTGCGCGACAACAACGAGGCAAGCTGGACACAGGTGGTCGACACGCTCGAATTCATGGCCGATTCCAGCGGCTTGCCGATCCTGGTCGACGGCGATACCGGCTACGGCAACTTCAACAATGTACGGCGGCTGGTACGGAAGCTCGAACAGCGCGGCATCGCGGGCTTGTGCATCGAGGACAAGCAGTTCCCCAAGACCAACAGCTTTATCGACGGCGAACGCCAGCCGCTGGCCACGATCGACGAGTTCTGCGGCAAGATCAAGGCCGGCAAGGATACGCAGACGGATGCCGATTTCTCGATCGTCGCGCGCGTGGAAGCACTGATCGCTGGCTGGGGCATGGACGAGGCCTTGCGCCGGGCCGAAGCCTATCGGCAGGCCGGCGCCGACGCGATCCTGATCCACAGCAAGCTGTCGCGGCCGGATGAGATCCTCGAGTTCGCACGCGAGTGGGCCGGCCGCGCGCCGCTGGTGATCGTGCCGACCAAGTACTACAGCACCCCCACCGAGGTATTCCGCCAGGCCGGCATCAGCCTCGTGATCTGGGCCAACCACCTGGTCCGGGCGGCGGCATCGGCGATGCAGGCGGTGGCCAGGGAGATCCACGACACCCAGACGCTGGTCCATGTCGAGGACCGTATCGCGCCGGTGAGCGAGATCTTCCGCCTGCAGGACGCCGACGAGTATTCCGCCGCCGAACGGCTGTACCTGTCTGGCTCCGAGGCGCCCGGCGCGGCGGTTGTGCTGGCGGCGAGCCGGGGTGAAGGGCTTGACGCGCTGACCGCCGAGCGGCCCAAGGTCATGCTGCCGGTCGCGGGCAAGCCGCTGCTGCGCTGGCTGGTGGACGCCTTCAAGATGCAGGGCATCCACGACATCACCGTGGTCGGCGGCTATCGTGCCGATGCGATCCAGTGCGCGGGTGTCACGCTGGTGCGCAACGAGCGCCACGCGAGTACCGGCGAGCTGGCGTCGCTTGCGTGCGCGGCCGACGGCCTGCATACGGATACCGTGATCGCCTACGGTGACCTGCTCTTTCGCAGCTACTTCCTGCGCGACCTGTTCGAGAGCGAGTGCCGCTTCAGCGTGGTGGTCGACTCGTCGCAGACGCAACCGTCGAACCAAAGCGTACGCGATTTCGCCTACTGCTCCGCGCCTGACGATCGCGCCCTGTTCGGCCAGAAGGTCCTGCTGCGGCATGTGTCGAACAAGGCGCGGGAAGTGGCCGTTACCGGCGGGCAGGCGCCGCAGGGGCGCTGGATCGGCCTGCTGTGCGTGCGTGGCGCCGGGCGTGAGGCCTTGCAGCAGACACTTGCCGGCCTGCGCGCGCGAGCGGATTTCGACACGCTGGATATGCCTGACCTGCTCAACGCCCTGATCGATGCGGGCGAGGAGATCGACGTGAAGTATGTGCATGGCCACTGGCGCAGCGTGAACGACCTGGAGGACTACCAGCGCGCGGGGGAGTTCGCGCATGCCCGGCTGCCGTTCGTCCAGGGTGCACCCGACACACCCGGCAGCGAGAAACGCCGATGATCGAAGCGGCTCAGTTTATCGAGGCGGCGCTGGCGCGTGGCTTCTCCTGGTATGCGGGGGTGCCGTGCTCGTATCTCACTCCCTTCATCAACTACGTGCAGCAGGATCCATCGCTGCACTACGTCTCGTCGGCGAACGAAGGCGACGCGGTAGCGCTGATCGCTGGCGTGACGCTCGGGGCCAGGGGAGGGCAGCGCGGCATCACGATGATGCAGAACTCCGGCCTTGGCAATGCGGTGAGCCCGCTCACTTCGCTGACCTGGACGTTTCGCCTGCCGCAATTGCTGGTCGTGACGTGGCGAGGGCAACCGGGCACCGCGGACGAGCCGCAGCACGCGCTGATGGGCCCGGTCACGCCGGCGATGCTCGACACCATGGAGATACCCTGGGAACTGTTCCCGACCGACGCGGCTGCCATCGGCCCGGCGCTCGATCGCGCGCTGGCGCATATGGACGCGACCGGACGCCCTTACGCGCTCGTCATGCAAAAGGGCAGTGTCGCGCCCTGTGCGCTCAAGCCGCAGGATCGACCCGCGCCGCGTGCGCGATGCGCGGCGCGCACGCAATGGCGGGGGGGCGCGCCGGATGCGCTGCCTTCGCGTCGCGATGCCTTGCAGCGCGTGATTGCGCATACGCCGGCCGCTTCGACGGTGGTACTGGCATCGACCGGTTTCTGCGGCCGCGAACTGTATGCGCTCGATGACCGGCCAAACCAGCTCTATATGGTCGGCTCGATGGGTTGCGTGGCTTCGTTTGCCCTCGGCCTCGCGCTGGCGCGCCCGGACCTGCATGTGGTCGCCATCGACGGCGACGGTGCCGCCTTGATGCGCATGGGCAACTTCGCCACGCTGGGCGCATACGGCCCGTCGAACCTCACGCACGTGCTGCTCGACAACGGCGCGCACGACTCGACCGGCGCACAGGCCACGGTGTCGCCCAATGTGTCATTCGCCGGCGTGGCGGCGGCTTGCGGCTATGCCTCGGCGGCCGAAGGCGACCGCCTCGAACTGCTTGACGAGGTGCTCGCGGCAGCTGTGCCGGGCGAGCCGGGCGCCGCTCCCGGATCGCGCTTCGTGCGGCTGATGATACGGGCCGGCACCCCGGACGGCCTGCCCCGGCCCACCATCACCCCCGCGGAAGTGAAGTCCCGCCTCGCGCGCCACATCGGCGCTGATCACGGAGAGAACTGATGCTATTGCTGAACCCCGGCCCGGTTACCTTGACCGAGCGCGTCCGCCGCAGCCTGCTGCAGCCCGACCTGTGCCATCGCGAAAGTGAATTCTTCGATTTGCAGGACGAGGCGCGCGCGCGGCTGCTCGATGTCTACCGGCTGAACCCTGCCGAGTGGACCGCGATATTGATGACCGGGTCCGGCACGGCGGCAGTCGAAAGCATGATAGCCGCGCTGGTGCCGGCGCGCGGCAAGCTGCTCATTGTCGAGAATGGCGTGTACGGCGAGCGCATCACGCAGATTGCGGGTCAATACCGCATCGACCATGAGGTGATCAGGCATGACTGGATGCAGGCGCCGGATCCCGACCGGCTGGCCGCCGTGCTCGACGCGGACCGGGCCATCGGCCACGTGGCGGTGATCCACCATGAAACGACGACCGGGCGCTTGAACGATCTGCACGCGCTCGACGTCGTTTGCCGCCAGCGAGGCGTTCGCTTGCTGGTCGACGCCGTCAGCAGCTTCGGCGCCGAGCCGATCGACTTCGGCGGCAGCATTGCCGCCGTGGCCGCCACCGCCAACAAGTGCCTGCACGGCGTGCCGGGGGCCGCCTTCGTGATCGCGCGGCGTGATGCGCTGGCCCAGGCAGCAAGCCGGACCTACTACCTGGATCTTGGCCGGCTGGCACGCCTGCAGGATCAGCGCAACACCCCTTTCACCCCGTCCGTGCACGCCTACTACGCCCTGGTGGAAGCGCTGCGCGAGCTCGACGACAGCGGCGGCCAGCCTGCCAGGCACGCGCACTATGCGGTCCTGGCAGAGCAAGTGCGCGCGGGACTTGCATTGCGTGGCATCGCAAGCGCGTTGCCGGCGGACCAGTCCTCCGTCGTCCTGCGCGCATACCGTTTGCCGGCGAGCTTGTCGTACACGCAGTTGCACGACGGCTTGAAAGCGCTCGGCTTCGTGATCTATGCCGGGCAGGGACAACTGTCGGACGAACTATTCCGGATCTCCACGATGGGACATATTCAGGCGCATGACATCGAGCGCCTGCTGCAGGGGTTTGCGGCATTGATCACCTGATGGCACGTCGGCCTGCTGCAGGGACCGAACTGTGCTGCGGCTCAACATCGGCACCGTCCGGGTCAACCGGACTCACCCCATCGGGCCCGGCATGGCTGGCATCAAATACGCCGTATAACAACTTGCAGCACGCCGCGCACGCACGCTGGCCTATAGTCTGTCAGCCATCCACCGCATCGGCCCGCTCGGGGCCGATGCCCTTACCGGAGATAACGCGTGTCGACCACGGAAACCTATCTGATCGATTCCATCCGCCTTGCCATGGATAACGTGCGGGAGCGCAACACCTGGCCATTCGGCGCCGTGGTGGTCAAGGATGGCAAGGTGCTGGCGCGCGCGGTCAACGAGGTGGAAGCCGCCTGCGATCCCAGCGCACACGCCGAAATGCAGGCGGTGCGCGCCGCGAGCCGGGCGCTGGGCAAGCCCGACCTGAGCGGCTGCACGGTCTACGCCAGCGGCTACCCCTGCCCGATGTGCCTGAGCGCGATGTATCTTGCCGGCGTCGGGGCGGTCTACTACGCCTATTCCAACGAAGACGGCGCGCCCTACGACCTGTCCGCGGAGCGCGGCTATGTCGAGCTGGCGCGGCCGGTCGAGCAGCGCGAGATGAAGCTGGTCTACCAGCCGGCGCGCGATGAAGGCCCCGACCTCTATGAGGCGTGGCGCGAACGGCAGGACCGCTAGGGCAGGGGGGAAGCCGCACCGCCGCAGGGCTGAGCGCCCGGGAAACGTGCCGGTGCGCCGGCACGTTTCGGCGTTTTGCCGCACAATACGGTCTTGCGCGCCGCACAGGAGCACGCTGGATCACCAGAGGCGGGGTCATCGACCCGCCCGGCAGCGGGCGGCATTCCGTAGAACCCTCTGCAATCCTGTACATGGCCGCCCCCTATGCACACGCCGCCGCGGACGCCGTCCGCGCGCCTGACGCTTCCGTTCCCACCTCCGCTGAACCGCCGGCACGTTCCGGCCGCCTCGCGCTGCTGGCGCTTGGTGTCGGCAGCTTTGCCATCGGCACCGGCGAATTCGTCATCATGGGCCTGCTGCCCGATGCCGCGCGCGACCTTGCCATCTCCATCCCCGAAGCCGGCCACCTGATCAGTGCCTACGCGCTGGGCGTGGTCATCGGTGCGCCGTTGCTGGCGGTGCTCGGCGCGCGCTGGCCGCGGCGCAACCTGCTGGTGGCGCTGATGGCGGTGTTCGCGGCGGGCAATCTCGCCAGCGCGATGGCGCCGGCCTACCTGTCGATGCTGGTGGCGCGGCTGCTGACCGGTTTCCCGCACGGCACCTACTTCGGCGTGGCGGCGCTGGTCGCCGCCGGGCTGGTGCCCCGCGAGCGGCGCGCGCAGGCGGTGGGGCTGGTGATGCTGGGCCTGACCAGCGCGACGCTGGTCGGCGTGCCGATCGCCGCCACGGTTGGCACCTGGCTGGGCTGGCGTTCCGCGTTCGTGATCGTCGGCGCGCTCGGCGCGCTGACGGCGCTGCTGGTCTGGCACTGCGTGCCGTTCGTGCCCGCAGACCGGCACGCCAGCCCGTTGCGCGAGCTGTCGGCGCTCAGGCGCAAGCAGGTGTGGCTGACGCTGGGCATCGGCGCGATCGGGTTTGGCGGCATGTTCTCGGTGTTCAGCTACATCAAGCCGACCATGCTCGAACTGGCGCACATGCCGGCGGCGGGCATCCCCGTGGTGCTGGCGCTGTTCGGCGTCGGCATGGTGGCGGGCAATCTCGCCGGCGCGCGGCTGGCCGACAAGGCGCTGATGCCGACCATCGGCGGCGTGCTGGTGTGGACCGCACTGGTGCTGGGCGCTTTCACCTTCACCGCACCGCATGCGTGGCTCGCCGCCGCCAACGTGCTGCTGGTCGGCACCGTGGTGGCCCTGGGTCCGGCGCTGCAGATCCGGCTGATGGACGTGGCCGGCGATGCCCAGGCGCTGGCCGCGGCGCTCAACCATTCGGCGTTCAACCTGGCCAATGCGCTCGGGGCATGGCTGGGCGGCGTGACCATCGCCGCCGGCTATGGCTGGACCTCGACCGGCTGGGTCGGCCTGCTGCTGGCGCTCGGCGGCCTGGCGATCTATGCCTGGTCGGTGCTCGACATGGACCGCCGCGGCGCTGCCGCGACGGCCTGACGCCGCGCCTGGCGCTACGCCATCTGGCTGATGGTCTTGCGGAAGCGGTTCAGCGCCAGGCCGAACAGCACCGCGCCGATGCCCAGCAGCGCCAGGAACGGCTTCCAGACCACGTCCAGCCCCGCGCCGCGGAACAGGATGGCCTGGCCCAGCGCGACGAAATGCGTCGTGGGCGCGGCCAGCATGATGCCCTGCACCAGCTGCGGCATGCTTTCGCGCGGCGTGGTGCCGCCGGAAAGCATCTGCAGCGGCAGCAGGATCAGCACCACCAGCATGCCGAACTGCGGCATGTTGCGCGCCAGCGTGGCCAGGAAAATGCCCATCGAGGTCGTGGCGAACAGGTGCAGCAGCACGCCGCACATGAACAGCGCGAGCGAGCCTTCGATCGGCACGTGCAGCGCGCCACGTACCACCAGCACCAGCGAAAGCATGGCGGCGAGCATCACCACCAGCCCCATCGACCACACCTTGGCCAGCATGATCTCGGTCGGCGTGACCGGCATCACCAGCAGGTGCTCGATGGTGCCGTGCTCGCGCTCGCGGATCAGCGCGGCGCCGGTCAGGATGATCGACAGCATGGTCACGTTGTTGATGATCTGCGTGAGCCCGCCGAACCACGATTGCGTCAGGTTGGGGTTGAAGCGCGCGCGCAGCGCCAGCTCGACCGGCAGCGACGGCGTGTCGCGGTAGCGCTGCACGAACTCGGTCACTTCATCCGTGAACATGCGCTGGATATAGCCGCTGCCGCTGAACGCCTGCGTCATGCGCGTGGCGTCGACGTTGAGCTGCACCTGCGGCGCGCGTCCCGCCAGCACATCCCGCTGGAAGCCGGGCGGGATGTCGAGTGCAAAGGTATAGTCGCCGGCGTCCATGCCCCGGTCCATCTGGTCGGGCGAGATCATCTTCGGGACGGCGAACTGCGGCGGATAGAAAGCCGACACGATGCGCTCGGCCAGCGGCGACGAATCCTCGTTGACCACCGCGATCGGCGCCATGTGCAGTGTTTCGGGCGTTGCGGTGGCGCCGGTGTAGACCGACACCGTGAACACGTAGACGATCAGCACCAGCAGCGTGGGGTCGCGCAGCAGGCTCCACAGCTCCTTGATCCCGAGCCGGTAGATATGCGCGAGATGGGTAACGAATCCGCGCTGGCGCATCTCAGGTCTCCTGCTTCTTCAGCAGCGCCGCGGTGGCGCCGAAGATCACCGGCACCGCCGCCAGCAGCGCCCAGAACGCGCCGGCCAGGTCATGCAGGCCCAGCGCCTTGTTGAACACGCCGCGGCTGATCGCCAGCATATGCGTGGCCGGATAGATCTCGCCGGCCAGCCGCGCCGTGCCTTCCAGCGACGACACCGGCACCAGCAGCCCGCTGAACTGCACCGCCGGGATCAGCGTGCCGATCATGGCGAAGAACATCGCCGCGATCTGGCTGCGCGTGAAGGTGGACGCCAGCATGCCGATGCCGGTGGCGCAGAAGGCGTACAGCAGCGCCGCCAGCGTGAGCGCGGCGAAGCTGCCCTTGACCGGCACGCCGAACACCGTCACCGCCAGCAGCGACATCAGCAGGAAATTGAACAGCGCCAGCCCGACATAGGGCAGCTGCTTGCCGAGCAGGAATTCCGTGCGCGTGACCGGCGTCACGTACAGGTTGGTGATCGAGCCCATTTCCTTCTCGCGCACCACCGCCAGCGCGGTCAGCATGGCCGGCAGCATCATCAGCAACAGCGGGATCACCGCCGGCACCATCGCCGGCAGGCTGCGCACGTCGGGGTTGTAGCGGAAGCGCGTTTCCAGCGTGGCGGCACTGACGGCGTCCTGCCCGTAGCGGTGGCGCATCTGGTCGAGCAGCCAGCCCTGGTGCATGCCCTGCACGTAGCCCTGCACGGTTTCGGCGCGCGCGGGCATCGAGCCATCGATCCAGACGCCGACCTGCGCGCCGGCGCCGCGCTGCACGTCGCGCGCAAAGCCGGCGGGGATTTCCACCGCCAGCGCCAGTTCGCCGCTGCGCATGCGACGGTCGAGGTCGTCATAGCCCGACAGCGGCGGCTGCTCGATGAAATAGCGAGATCCCGACAGGTTCAGCGCATATTCCTGGCTGGTCACGGTCTGGTCGTGGTCGAGCACGGCGAAGCGCAGGTCTTCCACGTCCATGCCGATGCCATAGCCCATCGCGAACAGCAGGATCACCGAACCCACCAGCGCCAGTGTGCCGCGCACCGGGTCGCGGCGCAGCTCCAGCGTCTCGCGCCACATGTAGGTCAGCGCGCGGCGCAGGCTGAAGCGGGGACGGCGCGCCGGGGCCGGCTCGGGCGCGGCCGGTGCTCGTGCAGGCGCCTGTACCGGTGCCTGTGCCGGTGCCTGTACCGGCGCGGCCCCGTCCGCCGGGGTGGCGCCGCTGGCCTGCTCCAGGTAGCCGATGAAGGCCGCCTCCAGCGAAGCCGCGCCGCTGCCGCGCACCAGTGCCGCCGGCGTATCGCTGACCAGTACCCGCCCGGCATGCATCAGTGAGATGCGGTCGCAGCGCTCGGCTTCGTTCATGAAGTGGGTGGAAACAAAGATGGTCACGCGGTCGCGTCGCGACAGCTCGATCAGCAGCCGCCAGAAGCCGTCGCGCGCCACGGGGTCGACGCCGGAGGTCGGCTCGTCCAGGATCAGCAGCTCGGGCTTGTGCACCATCGCCACCGCCAGCGACAACCGCTGGCGCATGCCCAGCGGCAGGTTGGCGGGCAGGGTGTCGCGCACATCTTCCAGGCCGAAGCGGGCCACCATCTCATCCACGCGCCGCGGGATCTCGCCGGCCGGCACCGCGAACAGCCGCGCGTGAAGCTCCAGGTTCTGCCGCACCGTCAGCTCGCCGTACAGCGAGAACGCCTGCGACATATAGCCCACGCGCTTGCGCGTATCGATGTCGTCCGGCTCGATCTCGCGGCCGAACAGCCAGGCCTTGCCTTCGCTGGCAGGCAGCAGCCCGGTCAGCATCTTCATGGTGGTGGACTTGCCGCAGCCGTTGGAGCCGAGGAAGCCGAAGATCTCGCCGCGGCGGATGCGGAAGCTGACATGGTCGACCGCGACGAAGTCGCCGAAGCGCATGGTCAGGTCCTGCGCTTCGATGGCCACTTTGGCGTTCTCATCGGCGACCAGCGGCGTGATCGATACCGGGCTGTGGCCACGCCGCCGCGCTTCGGGCAGCAGGGCGATGAAGGCGGCTTCGAGCGTGTCGCTGCCGGTGCGCGCCAGCAGCTCGGCGGGCGTGCCGGTGGCGAGGATCCTGCCGGCATCCATGGCCACCAGCCAGTCGAAGCGCTGCGCCTCGTCCATGTACGCCGTGGCGACGATCACGCTCATGCCGGGGCGCGTGCCGCGGATGCGTGCGATCAGGTCCCAGAACTGCGCCCGCGCGAGCGGGTCGACGCCGGTGGTGGGTTCGTCGAGGATCAGCAGGTCGGGATCGTGGATCAGCGCGCAGCACAGGCCCAGCTTCTGCTTCATGCCGCCGGACAGCTTGCCCGCCGGCCGCGCCAGGAACGGGTGCAGGCCGGTGCTGCGGGTCAGGTCGTCGATGCGGCGGCGGCGCTCGTCGGCGCCGTGGCCGAACAGGCGGCCGAAGAACTGCAGGTTTTCTTCCACCGACAGCGTCGGATAGAGGTTCTTGCCCAGTCCCTGCGGCATGTAGGCGATGCGCGGGCACACCGCGTCGCGGTGGCGCCGCGAACGCATGTCGCCGCCGAACGCCTGCACCGTGCCCGCCTGCACCGCGCGCGCGCCGGCCACCAGCGACAGCAGGCTGGACTTGCCCACGCCGTCGGGCCCGATCAGGCCGATCATGCGGCCCGCCGGCACTTCCAGGTCGATCGCGTCCAGCGCCACGGTGCGGCCGTACTTCAGGCTGACGCCAGCCAGGCGTGCGACCTCGGCAGGGGCAGGGAGGCCGGCAGCACGGATGGTCACCGCGGCACCTTGATGTCGAGGCTGTCAGGCCACGGCGTGTCGGGGTCGAGCTTGACCCATGCCACGCCCGGCACGCCGGTCTTGACCTGCTTCAGGTGCTTCTGCAGCAGGTCGCGATCGATCTGCGCCTTGATGCGGAACATCAGCTTCTCGCGTTCGCTGGCGGTCTCGACGGTCTTGGGTGTGAACTGCGCGGTGCTGGCGACGAACGACACCCTGGCCGGGATCACGTAGCCGGGCGCGGCGTCGAGGATGATGCGCGCTTCCGCGCCGAGTGGCACCCGCCCGGCGACCGTGGCGGGCAGGAAGAAGGTCATGTAGACGTCGGACAGGTCGACCAGGTTGAGCACCTTGCCGCCGGCGCCCAGCACCTCGCCGGGCTGTGCGATGCGGTACTGCACGCGCGCGTCGCGCGGCGAGGTCAGCTGGCTGTCGGCGATATCGGCCTGGATGCGTGCGACGGTGGCCTCGGCGGCCGTGATTGCCGAGCGCGTGCCGACCAGCTGGGCCTTCGCGGCTTCCACGGCGGCCTGTGCCGCAGCGACCTGGGCCTTCGCCGCGGCCACCGCAGCCTGCGCGCTGCGCACGCGGGCCCGGTCGTCGTCCAGTTCCTGGATCGACGAGGCGCCTTCGCGCGACAGCGTGCTCGAACGCGCCAGGCGCCGCTGCGCCGCATCGAGTTCGCTTTCGCGCTGCGCCACCAGGGCCTGCGCCGCGAGCGTGTCGCTGCGGCGCACCGCGACCTGCGCCTCCGCGCTGGTCGCGGCATTGATAGCCTGCTGCTGTTGCGCCCGCGCTTCGTCGCGCTGCGCTTCCAGCGTCTGGATCTGCATGCGCGCCAGCGGCGTGCCGGCGGAGACGAAATCGCCTTCGTTGACGAGGATGCTGTCGACGCGGCCAGGCAGCTTGGTCGCCACGTCGATCTGCGTGGCTTCGATGCGGCCGTTGCCGCTGGCAAAGCCGGGGCCGGGACCGGTGTCGCGCAGCGCGCGCCAGCCATAGGCGCCGGCAGCGATGGCCGCTGCCACGGCGAGCAGGGGGATGAGTGTCTTGGCCTGGACCTTCATGATGCGGGCCTGTCGGAAGAGGTTGAAACGGAAGCATCGGCTGCCGCCGGCCCGGCGAAATCCGCCGCGCCGCCGCCAAGCGCGGTGTAGAGGGCGACACGGCTCGACAGCAGCGCGCGGCGCGTCTGCACCAGCAGTTGCTGCGCGGCGAGCAGGTCGCGCTGCGCATCGAGGACTTCGAGGTAGGGCGTGGCGCCGTTGTCGTAGCGCAGCTTGGCCAGCCGGGCGCGCTCGGCCTGCAGGTCCAGCGTGGCCTGCAGGTCGGTGACTTGCCGGGCCAGCTGGGCGCGCGCATTGAGCGCATCGGAGACATCGCGGAAGGCGGACTGGATCGCCTTCTCGTACTGCACCACGGCCTGGTCGCGCCGCACTTCGGCCAGCTGCAGGTTGCTGCGGTTGCGGCCGCCGTCGAAGATCGGCAGCGACAGGGTGGGGCCGAAGCTCCAGGCGCGGTTGGGGCCTGTGAAGAGGCTGTCCAGCTCGAGGCTGGCCGTGCCGATCGAGCCGGTCAGCGCGATGCGCGGGAAGAACGCCGCACGGGCCGCGCCGATATTGGCGTTGGCCGCGGCGAGCTGGTGTTCCGCGGCGACGATGTCGGGCCGGTTGGCCAGCAGGTCGGAAGGCAGGCCGGGCCGCACGTCGCGCAGCACGTGGTCGTCATCGAAGCGGTGCGCCGCGGGCGGCAGTTCCACCGGTGCGCCGACCAGCAATGCCAGCGCATTGGCCTGCGCGGTGCGTTCCTGCTCCAGTTGCGCGCCCAGCGTGCGCGCCTGCCGCCATTGTGCCTCGACCTGGGTCAGGTCGAACTTGGAGGTGGATCCCAGCTCGTAGCGCCGGCGAAAGATACGCAGCGATTCCGCGCGCGTGGCGATGGTTTCGTTGGTCAGCGCGATGCGCTCGTCGAGTTCGCGCAGCACCAGGTAGCTGTTGGCGACCTGGCCTGCCAGGCTGGTCGCGGTGGCCTGGCGCGCGGCGTCGGTGGCCAGGAAGTTCTGCAGCGCGGCGTCCTCGAGGCTGCGCACGCGGCCCCAGAAATCGAGTTCCCACGCGGTCATGCCAAGCCCGACCTGGAAGTCGTTCGCCGTCATCGGCTGGCCGGTCAGGCTGAAGTCGCGCGGGGTGCGCGAACGCGTTGCGGCGGCGTCGAGGCCGATCGTGGGAAACCGGTCGGCGCGGCGAATGCCGTAGAGCGCCTGCGCTTCCTCCACGCGCAGCACGGCGGCGCGCAGGTCGCGGCTGTTGTCCAGCGCCTGGCCGATCAGCGCCTGCAGCGCCGGATCCGTGAAGTAGTCGCGCCAGCCGGTGGCAGCGCTGGCAGTGGCCTGGGTGTCGATCCTGCCGGCCTGCGCGAAGGTGGCCGGCACGGGTGCGGCGGGCCGCTCCAGCGGCGGCGCCATCGAGACGCATCCGGCCAGCGCGACCGCGGCCAGTGCAAGGAGGGAAGGAGAGGCCGGATGCCGGCGGCGCGGGTGCGCTGAGGTGGGAGCCAGGCGGACGGGCGTGTCCATTACTCCGTCCTGCGGCGTTCCGGAAGTCGTTGGCTGCGGACCGGCACCGGCCGGCGCGCGCCGCGGCGGCAACGAAGCATGGCGGCCAGCGCCAGGCTGCCGAGCACGGCGGTCGCCAGCGCATACGCCGTCAGGTAACCCAGCAGCGGCACAAGTTCCAGGGTGGTCATTGGCTTCTCCCAGTGATTGCGTACAGGAACACTGTATCGAGCCGAATACACCCGGAGCTTGATCGACATCAACTAACGACCGGCCAGTCGGTAGTTATCCGCTGGTTTGCCGCAAGCCGGCGGTGTAGAGTCGGAAGCGATGTCTGCCATGACGCTTTCCCTGCACCCGGCCGCGGTCGGACTGCCGGGAAGCGGCCGCCCCCGGCATGGCCAGGCCGAGTCCATTGCATCAAGGTTGCCTGCCATGCCGAACCCGCTTCCCCAAGATCCCCCGGATCGCCAAAGTCGCCAAGATTCCCAGGATCCTGCCGCCACGCGGGCGCGCCAGCGCCTGCCCGCCGACGTGCGCAACCGCCAGATCCTCGACGCCGCGCTGGCGGTGTTTTCCGAACGCGGCTTCGAGGCCGCGCGGATGGACGATATCGCCGCCCGCGCCGGGCTTTCCAAGGGGGGGCTCTACGCCCACTTCCGCAGCAAGGATGAAATCTTCGAAGCGCTGTTGCGTCGCGCGCTCAGCCCGTCAGACCTCGACCTTGCCGCGCTGCGGGCCGCGTCGCCAGACATGCGGCACTTTGCCGAGGCTTTCGTCAACCGCCTCTACGACGACCTGATGCGGCCCGACGCCCTGGCGGTGCAGCGCCTGCTGGTGGCCGAAGGCGCGCGCATCCCGCACCTGACCGCGCAATGGCAGCACGATACGGTCGAGGCGCTGGTGGCGCAGCTCAAGCGCGTGCTGGCGCGTTGCGTGGCGGAGGGGAACTGCCGCGCCGGCGTCGCCACGCGCCACCCGTGGCTGCTGCTGGCGCCGGTGGCCTACCAGGTGCTGTGGCAACTGGTGTTCGGCAAGGCCGATGACGCCGCGCTGCAGTCGCGGCGGCGCGAGCATATCGCGCTGGTGCGCGAGCTGCTGGCCTGATGCCGGCCGGTACCGTTGGCAGCGCGCGCAGTCTGTCAGCAGAAAAAAAGGGTGCCAGCGCTGGCACCCTTTTTTTCTTTCCCGGCACACAAGCCGCCGGGAGTCTCGCCGTCAGGCGTCCGCGACGCTCGCGCCGACGATATTGAAGCCGCCGTCGACGTAGGTGATCTCACCGGTCACGCCGCTGGCCAGGTCGGACAGCAGGAACGCGGCCACGTTGCCGACTTCCTCGATGGTCACGTTGCGGCGCAGCGGAGCGGCCTGCTCGAAGTGGCCCAGCAGCTTGCCGAAGTCCTTGATGCCGGAGGCGGCCAGCGTCTTGATCGGGCCGGCCGAGATGCCGTTGGCGCGGATGCCGCGCGGGCCGACCGACGAGGCCAGGTAGCGCACGCTGGCTTCCAGCGCGGCCTTGGCCAGGCCCATGGTGTTGTAGTTGGGGACCACGCGCTCGGCGCCCAGGTAGGTCAGCGTCAGCAGCGAGGCCTTGTCCGACAGCAGCGGCAGCGCGGCCTTGGCCAGCGCCGGGAAGCTGTAGGCGGAAATGTCATGGGCAATGCGGAAACCTTCGCGCGACAGGCCCTCGAGGAAATCGCCGGAGATGGCTTCGCGCGGCGCGAAGCCGATCGAGTGCACCAGCCCGTCGAACTTCTCCCAGCGCTGGCCCAGCGCAGCGAAGGTCGCGGCGATCTGCTCGTCGCTGCCGACGTCGCACTCGAACACCATGTCGGTACCGAATTCCTTGGCAAACTCGCTGATCCGGTCCTTGAACCGTTCGCCGACATAGGTGAAGGCGAGTTCGGCGCCTTCGCGCTTGCACGCGGACGCAATGCCATAGGCAATCGAGCGGTTCGAGAGCAAGCCCGTGATAAGGATCCGCTTACCTGCCAGAAATCCCATAAGTTCTCCAAGGTGGTGTATCAGGCACGCTTCCTGCGTCCGCCGTGCGGCCGTGCGCGTGCCCTGGCTGTTCTGCGGCCGTTTTATTGCGCCGCGCAGAGGGAATGTCCGGATGGCTGGCGCCACCCCGGACGCATGTAAAATTGTCTCATACTTGGCCCGGCCGCAGAACGCCGGGACCCCAGAGGTCATAGTGGAGGAATCCAACGGGATGCCTATTCAAGCACGTTGGCCGCTTCAGGCGGCATGGCAGTGCTTCCGGCGGGATGCGGTACTGCGGTTCGGGCTGGCGACCATGCTGGCGGCGGGGATCTCCCTGGTCTCTCTGGTCTCTTCTCCGGCCATGGCGGCGCATGGGTTCGCGCTGCACGGGGACCTGAAGTACGCCGGGAATTTCCCGCACTTCGACTATGTCAATCCCAACGCCCCCGTCGGCGGCACGCTCACGCTCGCCAATCCGGACCGGCGCACCAGCTTCGACAAGTTCAACCCGTTCACGCTGAAGGGCACCTCGGCGCCCGGGCTCAATGCGCTGATGTTCGAATCGCTGCTGGTCAGCAGCGCCGACGAGACTGCCAGCGCCTACGGCCTGCTGGCCGAGGACGTCACGGTCGCGCCGGACGAGCTGTCGGTCACCTTCCGCATCCGCCCGCAGGCGCGCTTCTCCAACGGCGACCCGGTGCTGGCATCGGATGTCAAGCACTCTTATGACATGCTGATGAGCAAGGCGTCGAGCCCCGGCTACCGCAGCATGTGCACCGACGTGAAGGCAGTGGTGGTGACCGGCGAGCGCACGCTGCGCTACGACTTCAAGCAGCGCAACCGCGAGCTGCCGCTGATTGTCGGCGCGCTGCCGGTGTTCTCGAAGAAGTGGACCGCCAAGGTGCCGTTCGAGAAGCTGACCTTCGAGCCGCCCATCACCAGCGGCCCCTACCTGATCGAGCGCTACGATGCCGGCCGCGGCATCATCTTCAAGCGCGATCCCAACTATTGGGGCAAGGACCTGGCGGTGCGCCGCGGCACCTTCAATTTCGCGCGCGTGGTCTACCGCCTGTACAAGGACGAGACCGCCAAGCTGGAGGCCTACAAGGCGGGCGAGTTCGACGCCATCGTCGAATACCGCGCCAAGAACTGGGCCAAGAGCTACCAGGGCACGCGCTTCCGCAACGGCGATCTGATCAAGACCGAATTCCCGCACCGCAACGGCGCCGGCATGCAGGGTTTCGTGATGAACATGCGCAAGCCGGTGTTCCAGGACGTGCGCGTGCGCCAGGCACTGATCCTGGCGCTGGACTTCGAATGGCTGAACCGGCAGCTGTTCTACGGCGCCTACAAGCGCCTGGACAGCTGGTTCTCCAACAGCGAGCTGGCCGCCAGCGCCACCTTCGACGGCCGGCCCGGCCCCGCGGAGATGGCGCTGCTGGAGCCGCTGCGCGCCGAACTGCCGCCCGAGGTCTTCGGCCCCGACGTGGTGCAGCCCAGCACCGCACCGCCCCGGTCGCTGCGCGATAACCTGCGCCTGGCCAGGCGCCTGCTGGCACAGGCCGGCTGGACCTATACCGACGGCGCGCTGCGCAACGCCAAGGGCGAGCCACTGGTATTCGAGTTCCTGGACGATGGCGGCGCCATGAGCCGGGTCATCACCACCTATGTGCGCAACCTGGAAAAGCTCGGCATCCAGGTGCACCAGCGCACCACCGACTTTGCGCTGTACCAGAAGCGGCTGGAAGACTTCGATTTCGACATGGTGTCGATCCGCTTCCCCGACTCGCAGAGCCCCGGCAATGAGCTGCGCGACCGCTTTGACAGCGAGGCCGCCACGACGCCGGGCTCGGACAATCTTTTCGGGCTGAAGTCGCCGGTGGTCGACAAGCTGGTGGACAACCTGCTGCATGCCCACACCCGCGAGGAGCTGATCACCGCCGGGCGCGCGCTTGACCGGGTGCTGATGCACGGCTACTACATCGTTCCCAACTGGTACAGTGCGTCGCACCGCGTTTCGTACCGCAAGGAGCTGGCGTACCCGGAGCGGCTGCCCTATTACTACACGGCCGAAGGCTGGATCCTGAGCCACTGGTGGCGCAAGGATCTCAAGCCGCAAGCGCGCTGATGCACTTGCGCACGCCTGCACATGCCCTGACGCACGAAACAAGGACCGGCCGATGCTTGCCTACCTGCTCAAGCGCATCCTGCTAATGATCCCGACGCTGATCGGCGTCATCACGCTGACCTTTGTCGTCATCCAGTTCGTGCCGGGCGGCCCGGTCGAGCAGATGATGATGGAACTGAAAGGGCGGGGCGGCGCCGGCGAAGCCAGCGGCGGCGGCGCCGAATATCGCGGCCGCCGCGGCGTCGACCCGGAGAAGATCAAGGAGATCCAGGCCCTGTACGGCTTCGACAAGCCGCCGCTGGAGCGCTACTTCCTGATGCTCAAGCGCTTCGCCCAGTTCGACCTGGGCCAGAGCTATTTCCAGCACCGCAGCGTCTGGGAGCTGGTCAAGTCCAAGCTGCCGGTGTCGGTCAGCCTGGGTTTGTGGACGTTTTTCCTGACCTACCTGATATCGGTGCCGCTCGGCATCTCCAAGGCGATCCGGGCGGGCAGCCGCTTCGACGTGGTCACCAGCATCATCGTGCTGGTCGGCTATGCGATTCCCGGCTTCGTGCTGGGCGTGCTGCTGCTGGTGCTGTTCGGCGGCGGCACCTTCGTGCAGTGGTTCCCGCTGCGCGGGCTGACCTCGGACAACTGGGAGCAGCTGTCGCTGATGGGCAAGGTGATGGACTACCTGTGGCACCTGGTGCTGCCGATCACCGCCTCGGTGGTGGGCAGCTTTGCCGTGGTGACCATGCTGACCAAGAACGCCTTCCTGGAGGAAATCCGCAAGCAGTACGTGCTGACCGCGCGCGCCAAGGGGCTGGGCGAGCGCCGCGTGCTGTGGAAGCATGTGTTCCGCAACGCGCTGATCCCGCTGGTGACCGGCTTCCCGGCGGCCTTTATCGGCGCCTTCTTCACCGGCTCGCTGCTGATCGAGACCCTGTTCTCGCTCGACGGGCTGGGCCTGCTGTCGTATGAGGCCGTGCTGCGGCGCGACTACCCGGTGGTGCTCGGCACGCTCTACCTGTTCACGCTGATCGGGCTGGTCACGCGCCTGATTTCCGACGTCTGCTACGTGCTGGTCGATCCCCGCATCCATTTCGAGGGCCTGCACCGATGAAACCGTTCTCGCACGCAGTGCCCAACGGCCTGCCGCACTCGCCCTCGCCGCGCCAGCGCGCCTGGCAGCGCTTCCGGCGCAACCGCCGCGGCTACTGGAGCCTGGTGATCTTCGTCGCTATCTTCGTGCTGAGCCTTGGCGCGGAGATGCTGTCAAGCAACCGCCCGCTGATGGTGCGCTACCAGGGCGAATACTTCTTCCCGATCGTCAAGACGTATCCCGAAACCACCTTCGGCGGCGACTTCCCGACGCCGGCCGACTATCTGGACCCGTATATCCGCGACCGCATCACCACCGGCGACAACTTCGCGGTCTTCCCGCTCAACCACTATTCGTACGACTCGCTGAACTACTTCGCCAAGGAGCCCAATCCGGCGCCGCCCTCGGCCGAGAACTGGCTCGGCACCGACGACCGCGGCCGCGACATCCTGGCGCGGCTGCTGTACGGCTTCCGCGTGTCGGTGCTGTTCAGCCTGGCGCTGACCGTGATCGGCGTGGTGATCGGCACGCTGACCGGGGCGCTGATGGGCTTCTTTGGCGGCCGCTTCGACCTGTTCTCGCAGCGCGCCATCGAGATCTGGAGTTCGATGCCCGAGCTGTACCTGCTGATCATCTTCGCCTCGATCTTCGAGCCCAGCCTGGCGCTGCTGATCATCCTGCTGTCGCTGTTCGGCTGGATGGGGCTGTCCGACTACGTGCGCGCCGAGTTCTACCGCAACCGCTCGCTTGACTACGTCAAGGCGGCGCGGGCGCTCGGCTTGTCCAATGTGCAGATCATGTGGCGCCATATCCTGCCCAACAGCCTGACCCCGGTGATCACGTTCCTGCCGTTCCGCATGAGCGCGGCGATCCTGGCGCTGACCAGCCTGGACTTCCTGGGCCTGGGCGTGCCGCCGACTACGCCCAGCCTGGGCGAACTGCTGGCGCAGGGCAAGGGCAACCTCGATGCCTGGTGGATTTCGCTGTCGACCTTTACCGTGCTGGTGGTGACGCTGATGCTGCTGACCTTCATGGGCGATGCGCTGCGCGATGCCTTCGACACCCGCCTGGGCCTGGCCGCGCTGCGTGGCCGGGTCGAACCCAAGGTTCCCGCCGGCGCGCCGGCGGCGCCGGCGCCGGGAGTGACGCCATGAGCGCCGTGTCGCCGCTGCTGCAGGCCGCGACCGGCCTCGCGCCCGCCGCCGTGCCGGCCCCGGGCTCCACGCTGATGTGCGTGGACAAGCTGTCCGTCACCTTCGGCCATGGCGAACATGCCACCCGCGCGGTGCGCGAGATCAGCTTCGACCTGCGCGCTGGCGAGCGCTACGCGCTGGTCGGCGAATCCGGCTCGGGCAAGACCGTGACCGCGCTGGCCATGCTGCGCCTGGTGGAAGATGCCTACTACGATGGCGCGATCCGCTTCGAAGGCAAGAACCTGCTCGACGTTTCCGACCGCGAGATGCGGGCAATCCGCGGTGCCGAGATCGCGATGATCTTCCAGGAACCGATGACGGCGCTGAACCCGCTGTACACCATCGGCAACCAGATCGTCGAAACGCTGGCGCTGCACGAAGGCCTGGACCGCCGCGCCGCGCGTGAGCGCGCCATCGCGCTGCTGGAGCGCACCGGCATCAGCGACGCCGAACACCGCTTCGACAGCTTTCCGCACCAGCTCTCGGGTGGCCAGCGCCAGCGCGCCATGATTGCCATGGCGCTGGCCTGCCGGCCCAAGCTGCTGCTGGCCGACGAGCCCACCACGGCGCTGGACGTGACCATCCGTGCCCAGATCATGGACCTGCTGCGCGACCTGCAGGCCGAGTTCGGCATGGCGGTGATGCTGATCACCCACGACCTGAACCTGGTGCGTTCCTTTGCCCAGCGCGTGGGCGTGATGGAGAAGGGCGTGCTGGTCGAGACCGGCGAGACCGCGCAGGTGTTCGCCGCGCCCCAGCACCCGTACACGCGCAAGCTGATCGACAGCCGCCCGAAGCGCGAGGTGCTGCCGCTGGTGCCGCTGGCACCGGTGCTGCTGGAGGCACGCAACCTCAGCGTCAACTACGCGCGCAAGCGCCGCGGGATGGCGGGCTGGTTCGGCAAGGACCAGTTCGCGGCGGTCAAGGATGTCGATTTCCAGCTGCGCGAGGGCGAGACCATCGGCATCGTCGGTGAATCCGGCTCGGGCAAGACCACGCTGGCGCATACCGTGCTGGCGCTGCAGCGCAAGGGCGCCGGCACCATCCATTTCCTGGGCCGCAGCTTTGACGACGCCACGCGCAAGGACCGCTGCCAGCTGCGCTCGCGCATGCAGGTGGTGTTCCAGGATCCGTTCGGTTCGCTGTCGCCGCGCATGACCATCGAACAGATCGTCGGCGAGGGCCTGGCGCTGCACCAGCCGGGTTTGTCGCGCGAGGCCACACGCGAGCGCGTGATCGACGCCTTGCGCGAAGTCGGGCTGGACCGCACCGCGCTGGGGCGCTATCCGCACGAGTTCTCCGGCGGTCAGCGCCAGCGCATCGCGATCGCGCGAGTGCTGATCCTCAAGCCTCAGGTGCTGGTGCTGGACGAGCCGACCTCGGCGCTGGACGTCTCGATCCAGCAGCAGGTGCTGGCGCTGCTGTCCCAGCTGCAGCACAAGTACAACCTCAGCTACCTCTTTATCAGCCACGACCTGGCGGTGATCCGGGCCATGGCCCACCGCGTGATCGTGATGAAGGCGGGGGAGGTGGTCGAAACCGGGGACACCGAGGCGGTGCTCGGTGCGCCGCAGCATCCGTATACCCGCAAGCTGATGGCCGCGGCGCAGGTTGGCGCAGCCTGAACGCGGTGCGTGGCAGCATCGCTTTTCACGCCGCCGGACCGGCGGCGTGTTCATATGCGCAATCCGATAAACAAGATGCAAAATTCGGCCTATATCGTTGATTCGCAAGTCAAATCCGGCGAATTTGTAACGAACTTTGACAGGTGAATGACAACCCTTTACCATCCCGCGAGTACTACTTTTGGGGGTGGTGTCTCCGGCGCATTGAATCGTGCACTGCACGTTGACGGTGCCATCGCCGGGGCCGATCGTGACGCAATAGCGTCCTTTCTGCCTGGCGCGGATGTTGCGTTATGTCCTCCCCGTAGTGCCGGCGTGGTGCACACGCCGTACGCAGATACCCAGCCGCCCCGGACTTTGTGCCGGGGCTTGCTTTGGAAACGATCAACGGGAGAACCAATGCAGCGATCGG
Source organism: Cupriavidus oxalaticus (assembly GCF_016894385.1). Taxonomy (NCBI): domain Bacteria; kingdom Pseudomonadati; phylum Pseudomonadota; class Betaproteobacteria; order Burkholderiales; family Burkholderiaceae; genus Cupriavidus; species Cupriavidus oxalaticus. The sequence continues at coordinate 2,418,987 of NZ_CP069812.1, read as the reverse complement.
TACTTCATTCCCTGGCGCGCGCCGCCGTCGGAATTGCCATTGCCTGCGGTGCGACTGTGTCGAATGGAGTGCTGGCGGACACGGTGTTCAAGGACGCCGACGCCCGTATCGATGCCACGGCCCCGGCCGCGGACTCGCATGCGGAAGGCAGGCGTGGCTTGCTGTCGTCGGTGGTGAATTCCACCAGCAACGTTGCCAGCAAGGCTGGCGACCTGGTCATGAACGCGCTGGGCCTGATCGGCGTGCGTTACCGCTTCGGCGGCAACAGCCCCGAATCCGGCCTGGACTGCAGCGGCTTTGTCCGCTACGTGTTCCATGACACCTTCGGCTTCATGCTGCCGCGCCGCTCTGTCGAAATCAGCCGTGTCGGCACCAATGTGGCGACCAGCGACCTGCGTCCGGGCGACCTGGTGTTCTTCAACACCATGCGCCAGACCTTCTCGCACGTCGGCATCTATATCGGCGACAACAAGTTCGTGCACGCTCCCTCGACGGGCAGCAAGATCCGTGTCGACGACATGCGCGCCGCGTACTGGGTGACGCGCTACAACGGCGCGCGCCGTATCGAGGACGATGGCAACCGCCGCAGCGAAAGCCTCGGCGACATGGTCGAGACGCTCAAGCGCTATGATCCCAAGGCCGTACGCGCCACCATGTACGGCGGCTGAGCTTCACAGCAACGCCACCAACAAGAAAGGACTGCCGCGGCAGTCCTTTTGTTTTCCGCGTCCGGCGTCGCCATGCGCCGCTATTGCGCCGCCACCGTGCTGGCCGGCTGCAGCCGCGCCTGCTCCAGCTTCTGCCGCAGCGTGGCCATTACCGCGGCGGTCGCCTGTTCGCCCGCCAGCACCGCGCGGTTGCGGGCGTTGAAGTCGCTGCCGCCCATGTCCGGCAGTTCGGGGCGGATCACCACGTCGGCGCGCGACAGCGCCATCTTGTTGATCGACTGCCCCATGATCGCGGTGGTCTGCAGCAGCACGCCGCTCTGGCCGGCGTTCTTCTGTGCCGACGGGTCGGCGGAGATATTTACCGCGATGACAAAGTCGGCACCCATGGCGCGCGCCGAGTCGACCGGCACCGGCTCGACCAGGCCCCCGTCGACGTAGTCATGCCCCTGGATCGACACCGGCTGGAACACGCCCGGCACGCTGCTCGATGCACGCACGGCCTGTCCGGTATTGCCGCGGCGGAACAGGATCTTTTCGCCGGTCTTCAGGTCGGTGGCGACGATGCCCAGCGGCAGCTTCATCGCTTCGATCGGCCGGTTCTGCACCTGGCGGTTGACGTAGTTCTGCAGCGCCTCGCCCTTGAGCCAGCCGCCGAAGCGGGTGCCGAAGGGCAGGGCCCAGTCGGCGATCGACGCCTCGTCCATGGTCAGCGCCAGCTTGTTCAGCCTGAAGCCGTCCAGGCCGCTCGCGTACAGCGCGGCCACGACCGCGCCGGCGCTGGTGCCGGTCACCAGGTCGGCATGGATCCCCTGCGCCTCCAGCGCCTTGATCACGCCGATATGGGCAAAGCCGCGCGCGGCGCCGCCGCCAAGCGCCAGGCCGATCTTGACCGGGCGCGGAGTGGGCGGGGCGGCGGGGGCGGTTGCCACCGGCGGCGCAGGGCGCGGGCCGAAGGCGCAGCCCGCCAGCAGGGCGGCCGCGGAGAGGCCGAGGAAATGACGTCGTTGCATGAAGCGGGATCAGTAAATCAGGTGTGGCCTGCCGGTATCGGAGGGGGGGCGGCATGTGATGCCGGCGCTGCTTTGCGCGGCTTGCGTCGGCTTGCCCGAGGGCCTGCACGATCTCAGACCGGCGCAAGCATAAATGATTCCGCTCACGCCCGCCCCACGCGGAGGGCGGCGGAACGTGCTTGTATAATGCAAAGCCTGCACATACCAGCCTGCGCGCGCCGCTGCGCGCGGGCTTTCTTGTTTCTGCCCCTGACCATGACCCAACGCGTCCGCACCCGCTTTGCGCCGAGCCCGACCGGCTTCATCCACCTCGGCAATATCCGCTCCGCGCTCTATCCCTGGGCCTTCGCCCGCCGCATGAAGGGCGACTTCATCCTGCGCATCGAAGACACCGACGTCGAGCGTTCGTCGCAGGAGGCGGTCGACGTGATCCTGGAAAGCATGGCCTGGCTGGACATGGACATCGACGAAGGCCCGTTCTACCAGATGCAGCGCATGGACCGCTATCGCGAGGTGGTGGCGCAGATGGTCGATGCCGGCCTGGCCTACCGCTGCTACATGAGCACCGCGGAACTCGACGCACTGCGCGAGGCCCAGCGCGAGCGCGGCGAGAAGCCGCGCTACAACGGCTTCTGGCGCCCGGAAGAGGGCAAGGTCCTGCCCGAGCCGCCGGCCGGCGTGGATCCGGTGATCCGCTTCCGGAACCCGATCGGCGGCAGCGTGGTGTGGGACGACGCGGTCAAGGGCCGCATCGAGATCTCCAACGACGAGCTCGATGACCTGGTGATCGCGCGCCCGGACGGCACGCCCACGTACAACTTCTGCGTGGTGGTGGACGACCTCGACATGAAGATCACGCACGTGATCCGCGGCGACGACCACGTCAACAACACCCCGCGCCAGATCAACATCATCCGCGCGCTGGGCGGCACCGCGCCGGTGTACGCGCACCTGCCGACCGTGCTGAACGAGCAGGGCGAGAAGATGAGCAAGCGCCACGGCGCCATGGCCGTGACCGGCTACCGCGACGAGGGCTACCTGCCCGAAGCCGTGCTGAACTACCTGGCACGCCTGGGCTGGGCTCATGGCGATGCCGAAATTTTCTCGCGCGAGCAGTTCATCGAGTGGTTCGACCTCGAGCACCTGGGCAAGTCGCCGGCGCAGTACAACCCGGAAAAGCTGGCCTGGCTGAACAATCACTACATCAAGGTCGGCGACAACCAGCGCCTGGCGGGGCTCACGCAGCCGTTCATTGAGGCGCTCGGCGGCAAGGTGGAAGGCGCCGACCTTGTCGGCGTGGTGGCGCTGGTGAAGGATCGCGCCAACACGCTGAAGGAAGTCGCGCAGGCCGCGCTGCTGTTCTATCGCGGCGAGCCGCAGGCGGATGCCGCGCTCAAGGCCGAGCACCTGACGCCGGAGATCCGGCCCGCGCTGGCCGCGTTGTCCAGCCAGCTGGCCGCGTTGCCTGAATGGAAGCGCGAGGCCATCAATGCAACTTTCAAGGCGGTGCTGGCCGAGTTCGGCCTGAAGATGCCCAAGCTGGCCATGCCGGTGCGCCTGCTGGTGGCGGGCCAGCTGCAAACGCCGAGCATTGACGCGGTGCTTGAACTGTTCGGCCGCGACACGGTGCTGCGCCGCCTGGGCGCCGGTGCCGCCGCGTAAAAAATCTCGCAAAAATCCGCGCCTGGGGCTTGCGCTCCGGGTCGGAGTTGCGCATAATCTCGTTCTCCCTGCGGCGCGGTCCCTGACCAAGCGGGCTGACGGATCCGAAAGGATCTTCGCGGTTTCGGTGCTTTTCGAAAGCAAAGAGAGAAGCGAAAAAGTTAAAAGGGGAGCTTGCAAAGATTAACGGTTCATATATAATCTTGGCTTCGCTTGAAACGGTAGTTAAATCAAGCGAAAATAACGCAAGTTGCAGTAAATGGCAGTACCATGGGGCTATAGCTCAGCTGGGAGAGCGCTTGCATGGCATGCAAGAGGTCAGCGGTTCGATCCCGCTTAGCTCCACCAAGATTCAGGTGGCATCCAGTCAGTATCGGGTGGCGCCAGACGGAACGTGTTGAAAGACAAGTTTCTGTCCCCTTCGTCTAGAGGCCTAGGACATCACCCTTTCACGGTGAGTACAGGGGTTCGAATCCCCTAGGGGACGCCATAATAGCAGGGCGTAATCAAACGTCCAGCGCGTCGCCAAGAGCTTTGCTCGAGGTGGCGGCCGACTAAGGAGTGGTAGTTCAGTCGGTTAGAATACCGGCCTGTCACGCCGGGGGTCGCGGGTTCGAGTCCCGTCCACTCCGCCAAAACTAAACCCGCATGGTTAATCGCCATGCGGGTTTTTCTTTTAGTGTGAGGGATTATGTTGATAATCGCCGCGGCAACAGTAAAAAATGTTGCAATCGTTGCCGAAATCGATATATAATCCTAACTTCGCTGCAAACACAGCAGTTTGTGAAAGCCGCGAAAGCAGTATCAGGCAGTTACCCGTATGGGGCTATAGCTCAGCTGGGAGAGCGCTTGCATGGCATGCAAGAGGTCAGCGGTTCGATCCCGCTTAGCTCCACCAAGGATTCGGGAGGCGTCAAAAAAAGATGCTTCCCAGGCGCGAAAAAGTCTGTTAGAATCTCGGACTTTCCAGCGCAAGACAGAAAACGCGTTGTAAAACAAGTTTCTGTCCCCTTCGTCTAGAGGCCTAGGACATCACCCTTTCACGGTGAGTACAGGGGTTCGAATCCCCTAGGGGACGCCAAAATAGCAGGGCGTAATCAAACGTCCAGCGCGTCGCCAAGAGCGTTGCTCGAGGTGGCAGCCGACTAAGGAGTGGTAGTTCAGTCGGTTAGAATACCGGCCTGTCACGCCGGGGGTCGCGGGTTCGAGTCCCGTCCACTCCGCCAAATTAAACGCCCGCGCAAGCGGGCGTTTTTCTTTTCTGCTCCAGGATTTTCACCCACATCGGTAGCGTGGCGCGCCTGCGGCAAGCGCAGGCGCTTAGCGCAGGGTTCAGTGCTTCACGTCGGCGCTGCTTACCCGCGCGAAATACCGCACCAGCAATCCGCCGGCAATGGCGAGGCTTATGCTGTTGGCCAGCCAGAACCCGCTGGCCCCGTGCGTGAATGCCGGCAGGCCTTCGATCAGTCCGAACCCGAGCACATAGCCGCCGCCCAGCCCGATGCCCCACAGCGATCCCGCATAGATCAGCGTCGGAATCACCGCGATCTTGTAGGCGCGCAGGATAAACGCCGTCAGCACTTGCACGGCATCGAACGCCTGGTAGAAGGCCACGAACAGCACCAGCGGCAGCGCGGCCGCCACCACGGCGGGGTCGCTCGCATAGGCGTGCAGGATCGGCTCGCGCAGCAGCCACAGCAGCACGCCGGTCAGCATGGCCAGAGCCACGGCCGCGCGGATGCCGCGCCAGGCAATGCGGCTGGCTCCGGCGAGGTCGCGTGCGCCGATATGCTGCGCCACCAGCGTCGAGGTGGCGATGCCCAGCGACAGCGGCAGCATGTAGGCGACGGCGCCCAGGTTGGCGATGATCTGGTGCCCCGCCAGCGTGACCGTGCCCAGCCGCGTGATAAAGATCGACATCAGCGTGAACGAGGTGATCTCGATCAGGTAGGTCAGCCCCATTGGTACGCCCAGGCGCAGCAGCGCGCGCAGCGGCGCCGCTGCCGGCCAGCTCCAGGCGGCGAAGATCCGCAGCGGCCGGTAGGCGGCGCTGTAGCGCAGGATCAGCAGCCCGGCGATGCACCACGTCCAGCTGATCAGCGTCGAGGCCAGCCCGCAGCCGGGCCCACCCATGGCGGGCACACCCAGGCCGCCGTGGATAAACCAGGCATTGAGCGGGATCTTCAGCGCCAGTCCGCCGACCTGCAGCATCGTGACCATGATCGGGCGCGACATCGCGTTGTTGAGCGCCGAATAGATACGGAAGGCGAGTGCCGCGGGCAGCCCGAAGGCGCCGAAATGCAGGTAAGCCGTGGCCTTGTCGACCAGCTCGGGCGGCGCCTTGGCGAAGGCCAGCAGCGGCGCCGGGAAGGCCAGCAGCAGCACGCCGGGGAGCGCCAGCGCGGCACCGAGCCACGCGGCCTGCCGCACCTCGGCGCCGATCGCCTCGACGCGGCCGGCACCATAGAGCTGGCCGGCGACAGGCGCCAGTGCCTGCAGCACGCCCATCAGGCTGATATAGACGGTGATGTAGATCGAACCGCCCAGGCCGACGGCGGCGAGGTCGGTGGCGGAGGCGCGGCCGGCCATCACGGTGTCGATGACGCCGAAGGCGATCACGGCCAGCTGGCCGGCCAGTACCGGCGCGGCCAGGCCGAAGATGCGGCGAAGGTCTTGGAGCAGGGTCATTCAGGCCTCAGGGGCAATATCAGGGGCGTAGGCCGGGCACGATGCCCGCAGCCGCCTGCGGCCGGAATGGTTCGATGGCGCTGCGGTGCGCTGCGGGGCTCGTCCCGGTGGTGGATCAGGGCTGCCGCGGCAGGCGGCGGCGGGGCAGGTCAGGGCGCGGGTGCACGGCGCGCGCGGTATCGACCAGCCGGTACATGCGGAAGCGCTCGTCGCGGTCCGCGGGACGGCGGCCTTCCCAGATCAGCCGCCATTCGAAATGCGAGATATTGCCGGGCTCGCCGTAGTCCACCGCATCGTGGCGCAGCAGCACGTCGCAGCCGTCGCTGGGGCCGCCAAAGCGGATATGGCCGAAGTAGGCGAACGATGCCAGCTGCGCGTCGCCCATGCGGATCGGCTGCACGCACCGGTATGCCGGCGGCAGCGCCATCGCCGCGGCCTGGGCCACGTCGCGGTAGGTCTTGCCGTAGTTGATCGACGGCAACCACAGCGTCATCGCCATCACCCACATCAGCGTGGTGCCGGCGGCCGAGATCACCACCGGCCGCCAGATCTGCTTGGGCGCGCGCGACAGGCGCCAGCGCACGACCAGCACCCAGGCAATGGTGGCTGCCAGCGCGATCAGCACCGCGGTGATCGTGAACTCATGCTGGTAGCCGGGCAGCTGGCGGAACACGTTGCGCGCGATGCGCGGCGGCCAGCCGGTGGTCTTGGCGATCCACATGAACCAGACCGTGCCGCCGAAGATGGTGAAGAACAGCAGCGCGAACCAGTCGATCGCGTTGATCACGCCGCGCGCCAGCGTGGGCAGCGCGAAGGCCGCCAGCACCGCCATCGGCGGCAGCAGCAGGATGAACTGCACGTCGCCGCCGCTGCGTTGCAGGAACAGCAGCACCACCACCGGCAGCAGCAGCGCCAGCGGCATCGCCACGTGGGCGGCACGGCGCATGCCGGCCCAGGCAACCCATGCCCATGCCGCGATCGGCCAGACCGGCCACGTGTACAGGAACAGGTTGCGCATGTTGAAGCCGAACGTCTGCATGTTCGGCGAACCATAGTTGCGCCGGTCGTAGCGCGCCCATTCGCGGATAAAGGTGACGGCCTCGGTGCGGTCCGCCGCGCCGAAATACGCCGCGGCCAGCCAGGCCGCGACGATCAGCAACGCCAGCGGGATGCCGATGGCGGCAAGCCGCTGCCACGGCAGCGGCTTGCACGCCAGCGCGCAGACGGCGGTGCCGAACAGCAGCGCCAGCGGCAGGATGGGGCCGCTGGCCAGCGCCAGGCCGCCGAGCGCGGCGCCATAGACCAGGCTGCCCATCAGCGGCTTGTCGAGGCTGCGCACCAGCGCGTACAGCGCCAGCGCGATAAAGGCCACCTGGCCGACCTGCGGCGTGGTCTCGTGTCCGCGCATGGCCAGGCCGACGCAGGCCAGGAAGATCAGCAGCGCGCCGTCGGCCAGCGTGCGGCCATAGTCGCGCGCATTGGGCTGGCCGCCGAACGCATAGGCGAACGGCTGGACCTCGTCGCGCCGGCCCAGCAGGTAGGTGCTGTACCAGATGCAGGCGCAGGTCGAGAAGAAGAACAGGGCGGTGGCCAGGCGCGCGGCGTCGGTGGGTCCCAGCCAGCCGCCGAAGCCGCGGATCATCAGCGCGCCGATCCAGAACACCAGCGGGCCGTCCTCCGTGAACGGCCGGCCGACGATGTTCGGCATCAGCCAGTCATGCAGGCCGCCGGTGGCCAGTTGCCACATCACGCCGAAGCCGGCGGCGTCCTCGTTCTTCCACGGATCGCGGCCGAACAGGCCGACCAGGCCGTAGATGATGCAGATCGCCAGCAGCAGGGCGCGCGGCAGGGCGCCGGTCGCGGCAGCGGTCAACTGGACGGGTGAGGTATTGGCTTGACGCATCGATGCTCAGGTCGGGCCGTGGCGCAATGGCGCGAAGGCCACAGTATCGCGCATGCGGCGGCCGCGAGGGCCGTGACATGCCGTAGAAGCCTCACGCGGGTGAGGGATTCCGGTGGATACAACAGTGCCGGCGCCGCTCGGCCGATGGCACGCAAACGGCGGGCACAAAAGAAAAGAGGCAGCCGATGCTGCCTCTTTGCTGGTTCGCGCCGGCCCGGAGCATGTGTCCGCCGGCCGCGCGAAGCGGGGTTCGCCGAAAGCGATTACTTCGCGACCTTGCCCAGCTTGCTGCCGAACTTCTGGCGGAACTTCTCGACGCGGCCGGCCGTGTCCATGATCTTCTGGGTGCCGGTGTAGAACGGGTGCGATTCCGACGAGACTTCGATCTTGGCCAGCGGGTATTCCTTGCCGTCCCTCACGACCGTGTCCTTGGTCTGGATGGTCGAGCGGGTGATGAAGCTGAAGTCGCTGGACATGTCCTGGAACACGACTTCGCGGTAATTCGGGTGAATGCCTTCTTTCATGATGAGTCCTTTCTGGTTGGGTAGCCAGTCCGTTGCGATCCGCGCTTTGCTGCTGCGCTTTGCAGCTGAATCCACCGCTGAAAACACGACGCGTCGACGAACGAACCACTTGCCGGTAACGGGCAAACAAGGATTATGGCAGAAAAACAATAACTTGGGGAAGGGGAAAGTCATGTCCGCGAACCGCCTGCCCTGTGGCTGGCTATGCCCTTTTTATTCCCATTTTATTCACCTCGCAGCGGGATCCTGGCGGTAAAAAGACGCTAGCGACTGGTAGACAGCCGGCCAATGGCGGGCCAGTCCCCCGGGTTCGACAAAAAATGCTTCCGACGTCACGGCGAAGAACTCGCTGGGGGCCTCGCTCCCGTAGGGGTCAATGATGCGCAGCGCCGGGGGCAGCCGTTCGGGATGCTCCCAGTCCGACTCGTGGCGTGCCTCCCAGGCCTCTGCAAAGCGGTCGTATTCGGCGAGGAAGGTTTTCGCCCACGCTTGCGCATCGATATCCGGATGCAGCACGCGCGAGAAGGGCGGCACGCCGTCCGGCTCGCCGTCGAGCATGTCCAGCTTGTGGGCGAACTCGTGGATGACCACGTTGTAGGTGTCGGCCGGCAACTCGTGTTCGCTGTCGATGCCGGCGCCCGGCGTATGCACGTCCGGCCAGGACAGGATCACGGGGCCATGTTCCCAGGCTTCGCCGCTGGCTTCCTCGACCACGCCGTGCACCAGGCCGATCTCGTCCTGCACGGTCCGGCGGATGATGAATTCGCCGGGATACAGCACGATGCCGTGCCAGCCGCGGTACCACGCCAGCCCAAGCTTCAGGATCGGCACGCATGCCTGCACGGCGACGCTGACGACCATGTCGTCGGCCAGCGGCAGCTCGTGCGCGGTCGAGTATTCCTTCTCGGCGATGAACAGCGTGGCCAGCTCGCGCAGCGCGGCCAGGTCTTCGCTGCTGTAGCGCTGCACGAACGGCAGCGTAGCGATGCTGCGCTCCCACAGGTCATCGGGGATCGCGTAGTGCTCCAGCTTGCGGGCCCTGGAGCGGGTGCGCAGGAATGCAGTCAGTTTGCCGAGCATAGGAAACCCATCGGACAACAAAAAGGCGTGCCGTGGCACGCCCTTTTGTTCGTCTTGCGGCGTGTCCTTGAGCGGTACGCCGCAGCGAGGCTTAGCCGCCTCTGCGCATCATATCGAAAAACTCTGCGTTGTTCTTCGTGGCCTTCATCTTGTCCATGATGAACTCCATGGCCTGCACTTCGTCCATGTCGGAGATGAACTTGCGCAGCACCCAGATCTTCTGCAGGATTTCCGGCTTGATCAGCAGTTCTTCGCGGCGCGTGCCGGACTTGTTCAGGTTGATCGACGGGTAGACGCGCTTCTCGGCCAGGCGGCGTTCCAGGTGCACTTCCATGTTGCCGGTGCCCTTGAACTCTTCATAGATCACGTCGTCCATGCGGCTGCCGGTTTCGATCAGCGCGGTGGCGATGATGGTCAGCGAACCGCCTTCTTCCAGGTTGCGCGCGGCGCCGAAGAAGCGCTTCGGACGCTGCAGCGCATTGGCGTCGACACCGCCGGTCAGCACCTTGCCCGAGGCCGGCACCACCGTATTGTAGGCGCGCGCCAGGCGCGTGATCGAGTCCAGCAGGATCACCACGTCGCGCTTCAGTTCGACCAGGCGCTTGGCCTTCTCGATCACCATTTCGGCGACCTGCACGTGGCGGATGGCCGGTTCGTCGAAGGTGGACGCCACCACTTCGCCGCGGACCGAACGCTGCATCTCGGTCACTTCTTCCGGGCGCTCATCGATCAGCAGCACGAACAGGTCGGCTTCCGGATGATTGTTCGCGATCGCGTGTGCAATGTGCTGCAGCATCACGGTCTTGCCGGACTTGGGCGAGGCCACCAGCAGCGCGCGCTGGCCGCGGCCGATCGGCGCGATCATGTCGATGATGCGGCCGGTGATGTTCTCTTCCGCCTTGATGTCGCGCTCGAGCGTGAGCGGCCGGTTCGGGTGCAGCGGCGTCAGGTTCTCGAACATGATGCGGTTCTTGACCGCTTCGGGAGGCTGCCCGTTGACCTTGTCCACCTTCACCAGCGCAAAGTAGCGCTCGCCGTCCTTGGGCGTGCGCACTTCGCCTTCGATCGAGTCGCCGGTATGCAGGTTGAAGCGGCGGATCTGCGACGGGCTGATGTAGATATCGTCCGTGCTGGCCAGGTACGAAGTCTCCGGCGAGCGCAGGAAGCCGAAGCCGTCGGGCAGAACTTCCAGCGTGCCGTCTCCGAAGATGGTTTCGCCCATCTTGGCGCGCTTCTTCAGGATCGCAAACATCAGTTCCTGTTTGCGCATCCGCTGTGCGTTGTCGATCTCGAGCGTTGCCGCCATTTCGAGAAGCGCAGACACGTGAAGCGATTTGAGTTCTGTCAGGTGCATAGACGAGGGGTACAGATTTGCCCGGACGGGCGAGACTGAAAGAGAAGGGGGAAAAATGAGCGAACGCTCGGGGAGTTGTTGGTGGCATCTTAGCACAATCCGACCGGTGCGCCAGGGTGTGGTGCACGCACGTCGGATCGTGACAAAACCGGAGCGGTTGGTTTCGCTCCGGCGCGCAGCTTACAGGTTGCCGTCGAGGAACGCCGTCAGTTGCGACTTGGACAGCGCGCCGACCTTCTGGGCCGCGACCGCGCCGTTCTTGAACAGGATCAGCGTCGGGATGCCGCGGATGCCGAACTTGGCCGGAACCTGCTGGTTTTCATCGACGTTGATCTTGGCGACCTGCAGCTTGTCGCCATAGTCCTTGGCGACTTCGTCCAGGATCGGGGCGATCATCTTGCAGGGGCCGCACCATTCCGCCCAGAAATCGAGCAGGACGGGCTTGTCGGACTGGAGGACGTCGGCGTCGAAGGAGGCGTCGCTCACATACTTGATTTGTTCGCTCATGGCGGAAAACCTCTGGTTTCGCTCTGTTTATGTTGAAGGCCGGGAAACTGGGTAGGGCAGAACCGTAACCTTACACGAGATTGCGCGGACCCGCCGGGGACGCCTTTGCCGCCTGCCGGCTGGCTCTGGCGGCCGCAGCCGCGCCCGTTGCTGGCGATATGTTACCAGTTTGCCGATTTTCAAGACCGGCACTGACACGGGGCTGAAAACGTCGCCGGCAACGGTAATGATTCTGCTGCAATCGGGTGATTAGTAGAAATGCTTATTTTCAATCGCGCCAAGAGATTCAGGCAATCGGCGTGGGTGCCATGGCATGCACATGCGGGCGCCGCGCAGTGCCGGATCCGCGTTGCGTGCGCGTAGAATAGAAGAGAGTCCACGGCCCGCGCACCGGCCGGCCGACCCTCATGAACCCTGCTCTCCCGAGAAGGCCATCGACAAGGTCATCGATATGAACACCGATCCCCGCAAGCCTACCCAGCCCGAGTCCGGCCAGGCGCCGGACGTGGACCACCTGAGCGATGCGCTGGACCATCTCAGCAGCGCGGTCGAAACCAACAGCATTGCCAGCGGCGCCGCCAAGGGCCTGGTCTACAGCATCATCGAAACGCTCGGTACCCTGGTAGGCGACCCGGACCTCCCCGAGCATGCGCGCTCCGGCTACGAGGGCCTGCTCGAAACCGCGCGCGAGATCCGCGCCCGGCTGGAGGGCGGCACGCACTGAGCGGCCTGCCCGATCGCGAACGGCTCCGCGCGCCGCGCACCGGGCCCTTCCATGAATCGCCGCCCGCCGTGCTGGCCGGCGGCGTCCGGTATTCTCTTTGCCTTGTTCCCTGACGTCTTTCCCGACCGACGCAGTTACCGCAGCCATGCCGCGCTGCGGCCCACGAGCCCATGACGTCGCTAAGTTTCCGCCCCGGCCCTGATTTCCTCGAGCAGGCGGCCACCGCTGCCTGGTTTTTCCTGGACCGCTGCGGCGCGCCCGAAGCCGGCGCGCACGTGGTGGTGCCGACCGCGGCGCAGATTCCGGGCGTGCGCGAGGCGCTCGACGCCGCCGCCCGTGCGGCCGGACGGCCGCGCCTGTTGCCGCGCGTGCTGACGCTGGGCCACTGGCTGCTCGACCTGCCGCCGGACGGCACCCCGGTGCGCAGCCATGCGGCGCGTTTGCTGGCGGTGCAGCAGGCCGTGCGCGGGCAAGACTGGCTGCGCCGCGCCTTTGGCGCGCAGAACGAGACCGCGGCGTGGGGCCTGTCGCAGACGCTGCTTGCGATTTGCGACGAGCTGAATGCGCGCTGGCTCGAGGACGCCGCCATCCGCGATGACGACGACATCGACGGCGACGACCGCGCCGCGCTGCTGCAGGGCGCGCTGGAACGGACCTACTCGCACCTGTCCGAACGCTTCCTCGGTGAAGAGGCGCGCATCGTGCTGGCATTCTGGCAGGCGCTGTCCGGGCCCGACGATCCGCTGCCGGCGCGGCGCCGCGCGTTGCGCGAACTGTCGCAGCAACTGCGCGGCCCGGTGGTGTGGATCGCGCCGACACCCCCTGCGCCGCTCGAAGCCGCGTTCCTGCGCGATGCCGCCGAACTGGTGCCGGTGCTGCAGGTCGGGTACGACTGGGCAGGGCAGGGCGAAGCCGATGCCGACTGGTACCAGACGCTGCTGTCGCTGTGGCCCGAGGCACGGATCGCCGAGAATGCCGATGTCATTACGCCACCGCCCGCCATGCCGGCACTGCCCGGGCAACGCCCGGCCATCCGCGTAATCGGCAGCGCGCGCTTCGAGGACGAAGCCGCGGCCGCAGCGGCGCAGCTTGTGCAATGGCTCAACGAGGGCCGCCGCCAGGTCGCGCTGGTGGCCCATGACCGCGTGGTGGCGCGGCGCGCGCGCGCGCTGCTGGCACGTGCCGGTGCCCCGGTGCGCGACGAGACCGGCTGGAAGCTGTCGACCACGCGCGCGGCCGCGGCGCTGATGCGCTGGTTCGACCTGCTGGTGCGCGACGGCGATACCGCGGCACTGCTCGACCTGCTGAAAAGCCCGTTCTGCCTGCCCGGCTTCGCCGAGCGCGGCGCCGCCATCGCGCTGCTGGAGCGCCAGGTGCGGCGCGAGGGTATTACCGGCGGCTGGCCGCGCCTGCGGCAATTGTTCGGCAGCGCACCGACCAGCGCGCCCGAGCCTGGCAGCGACGAGGAGGAGGCAGCCGAGGCGCCGCGTCGCGCCGCCCGGGCGCTGGTCGCGCTGCTGGCCGACGAGGCGGCACGCTGGCCGCGCGGCCTGGCGCAGCATCCGCTGGCGACGTGGCTGGAGCGCCTCGACGGCATGCTCGACGGCCTCGGCATGCGCGCCGCGCTGGCAGCCGACGATGCGGGCAGCCAGTTGCTCGATGCACTGGCGCGGCTGCAGGAGTTGCCTCAGGACGAAACCGGCGGCCATGCCACGCTGTCGCAGGGCGAATTCCGCGCCATGCTGTCGGCGCTGCTCGAATCGGTCGCATACAAGGAGCCTTCGGCAAGCGGCCCGGCGCGCATCACCATCCTGCCGCTGAACGGCGCGCGCATGCGCCGTTTCGAGGGCGTGGTGATCGTGGGTTGCGACGATGCGCAATTGCCGTCGAGCGCGGCGGAGCTGATGTTCTTCTCCAACCAGATGCGGCGCGAACTGGACCTGGAGGATCGCGAGGCGCGCTTCGCCCAGCAGGCACGCGACCTGGCGGAGGTGCTGCTGAACAACGCCGATGTGGTGATGACCTGGCAGCGCTACGGCGGCCGCGGCGAACCGCACCACGTGTCGGGCTGGATCGAGCGGCTGGCGGCGTGCTGCGCGCGCAGCGGCGTCATCATCGACGGCAACGCCGTGCCGCAGGCCTACGAAACCTTCGCGGAACCGCAAGGCATGCCCGCGCCCTCCGCGTTGCCGGAGCTGGTGCCGCAGCGCTGGAGCGCGCAGGCCTACAACATGCTGCGCCGCTGCCCGTACCAGTTCTTCGCCGGCCGCATGCTCGGCCTGGCGGGTCTGGAGACCGTCAGCGACGAACTGGAAAAGCGCGAGATCGGCGAGCACCTGCACCGCGTGCTGCTGCGCTACCACAAGGACCTGCACGCACGGCGCGAGCGCGGCGAGACGCTGTCGCAAGACCAGCGCCTGGCGCGGCTGCGCGAGATCTCCGACGATGTGTTCGGCGCGCTGATGGCCGAGGACGGCAATGCCATTGCCTATTACCGGCGCTGGTGCGAGGTGCTGCCCTCGTATGTCGCGTGGCAGTCGGCGCGCGAGGCCGAGGGCTGGTTCTGGCGCGGCGGCGAGCTCGATGCCGGCATCGACCTGCCCATGCCCGACGGCCAGCCCTTGCGGCTGACCGGACGCATCGACCGCCTCGACCAGGGGCCGGACGGCGCGCATGCCGTGCTCGACTACAAGACGCAGAGTGCCACGCGGCTCAAGCGCAAGCTGGCCGAGGTCGAGGAGGATTGCCAGCTGCCGTTCTACGGGCTGTTGCGCGCCGATGCGGTGGACGGCAGCTGGGTGTCGCTGGAAGGCGCGAAGGAAAGCGCGCGCGACACCTCGGCGGCGGCGCAACGCGAGGTCGGGCTGCCCGACTTCCAGGCCGCCGTCACCTGGCTCGAGCGGCAGATGCGCCATGACGTGATGCGGCTGCGCCAGGGGGCCAGGCTGCCCGCGTTCGGCGATGCCTCGGCCTGCGTGTATTGCACCGCCCGCGGCCTGTGCCGCAAGGGCTTCTGGGAATCCACCGCCGTGCCGGTGCTGAAAACATGATGGTCCACGATCCGCTCAATACCCAGGTCCAGCCCTACCAGCGCGATGGTCATCCCGTGTCGGAGGCCGAGTTCACGCGTGCGGCCTGCGATCCTGCGCGCTCGGTCGTGGTCGAGGCCTGCGCCGGCAGCGGCAAGACCTGGCTGCTGGTGGCGCGCCTGGTGCGCCTGCTGCTGGCCGGCGCCGCGCCGCACGAGATCCTTGCGATCACCTTCACGCGCAAGGCCGCCGAAGAGATGCGCGACCGCCTGCTGGAAGCGCTGGCGCAACTGTCGCGCGATCCCGACGACGACGTCATCGCCGCGCTGGTGCAGCGCGGCCTCAGCCCGGAAGCCGCGCGCGAGGCGCTGCCGCGTGCGCGCCGCCTGCATGCGCAGGTGCTGGCCGCGCCCGGACGCATGGCGATCGATACCTTCCACGGCTGGTTCGGCACGCTGCTGCGCGGCGCACCGCTGGCATCGGGCATCGTGCCCGGCGCGTCGCTGCGCGAAGACGCGCTGCGCATGAAGCGCGAAGCGTGGGCGCCGGTCTGGCGCGCGCTGGCGACGCCGCAGTACGCCGACCTGCGCGCCGCCTGGGAAACGCTGGTCGACACCGTGGGCGACTTCCAGGCGCGCGCGCTGCTCGACGCCATGTTCCATGCCCGCAGCGAATGGTGGGCGATGCAGGAGGGCGGCAGCCCGCTGCAGGCGCTGTCCGACTGCCTGGGTGAAGACGCCCAGGGTGACGTGCTGCTGCAGGCGCTGGCCGACGAAGGCTGGCGCGATGCCTGCGAGACGCTGGCGCTGCGCCTGGGCGGCGGCGGCAAGACCGAGCAGACCCATGCCACGCGCATCACCGACGCCCTGATGGCCATCACCGCCTGGCGCGAAGCCGGCGCGGCGCCGGGCAAGGCCGCCGAACGCGTATTCGCGCAACTGCGCGCGGCGTTCTTCACCACCACGGGCGAGCCGCGCTCGCTGCGCCGGACCAACGCCCTCGTCAAGGCCGCGGGCGGCGAGGGCATGGTCGACACGCTGCTCGACCAGCACGCTTCCATCTGCGCGATGCTCGACGAGATCAGCGCCCGCTGCTGCGAGGCCGCGGTGCTCGCCATCAACCAGGCGCTGTTCTGCATCGGCGACGCGTTGCTGACGCGCTACCAGCAGCACAAGCAGGAACAGCGCGCGATGGACTTTGCCGACCTGGAGTGGCAGGCCGCACAGCTGATGTCCGATGAAGAGACCGCGACCTACCTGCAGGTGCGGCTCGATGCGCGCTACCGCCACCTGCTGCTCGACGAATTCCAGGACACCAACCCGCTGCAGTGGCGCATCCTGCAGGGCTGGCTGGCCGGTTACGCGGGCCTGGGCGAGCGCCCGACCGTGTTCCTGGTGGGAGACCCCAAGCAATCGATCTACCGCTTCCGCCGCGCCGACGCGCGCCTGTTCGGCGCCGCCGGCGAGATGCTGCGCGATGCGTTCGGGGCGACGGTGCTGCGCACCAACCGCACGCGGCGCAATCGCGCCGAGGTGCTGGACTGGGTCAATGCCGTGTTCGACGCGGCGCGCGTCGAGGGGCGCTACCCGCTGTACGAGACGCAGACCTCGGCGCTTGCTGAAGGTGGCGGTCCGGTGTGGCTGCTGCCGCTGGTGGAGTCCGCAGAAGACAAGGCAGGCGACAGCGACAACGAACCGGAAGCACAGGCCGGGGACGACGCCACACACCGCGACACGCTGCTGCAGCCGCGCCGCCAGTCCGGCGATTCGCTGCGCCTGGAAGAAGGCCGGCGCGTGGCCGCGTGGCTGCGCCATGTGCGCGACACCGTGCCGGTCCACGAGAACGGCGCCACACGTCCCGCGCGCTGGAGCGACATGCACCTGCTGGTGCGGCGCAAGACCCACCTCGCCGACTACGAGCGTGCCCTGCGCGAGGCCGGCATCCCATGCCTGAGCCCGCGCCGCGGCGGCCTGCTGGCCACGCTGGAAGCGCTGGACCTGTCGGCCTTGCTGGCCTTCCTGATGACACCGGAGTCCGACCTCGATCTCGCCCACGTGCTCAAGAGCCCGCTGGTCGGCGCGACCGACGATGACCTGCTGGTCCTGGCGCAGCTGGAAGGCGAGGGCGGCTGGTGGGCGCGCATCGAAGCCAGCGGCCTGCCCGGGCACGTCT